>NZ_JBZDPU010000023.1:0-258453 GCF_058270075.1 Mycobacterium shunyiense
GCTCAGTGACCAGCGTCCCCCGGACGGGCCATCACCCTCAGAAGGCTCGCTGCTCGATTCCCATTAGGTCGGTGACTCAGCAAGCCACGCCGTCGGTACTCGCGATTGGCAGCCGACTCAGGCCAGCGCGATATGGCGGCGCAGCATGCGGATTATGAGACCCAGCGTTTGCGAAGACGCAAACTAGAACGTGTTTCTACAAGAATCCGAAGGTTGCGCAGAATGTGAAAGTTTTCACAGCTGACTCCCAGATACCTTCGCCCGGTCGCCGAAACCTAGCGCCCACGAAGGGGTTCCTATGCACACAGCTCTCCGCCCATTCTCATCTGCAGCCATAGCGCTGACCGGAGCGAGCGTCATCGCGATAGCTCCCGTCCCAGCACCACTACCCGATGTCCAAGTGCCTGCAATCTCGTCGGCCTCGGTGCAACTTGCCGCTTCCACTTTCGTCGACCCATTTACGCGGTGGATGCAGGTCTTCGAGGCAACCTCCACGAATCTCACCGAGATCGGTGACTACATCGAGGCGCAGCCAGAACGGTCACTTCCTGGGATGCTGGAGTTGTTTCAGGCCAAGCTTGACGGATACGGGCACGAACTGTTCGGCGATCTCCCGCTAGTTGCCGAGGGCATGCAGCATTGGGCAACCGTCACTTTCCCAGCGGGGATGCAGACAGCTTTAGAACTGGCCGCATCGGGACAGCCTCAGGCAGCCATCCAGACTGTCCAGAACACGGTGATGTCGTTGCTGGGAATCTCATCCCCTCTAATGGGGCTGAAGGGCTTCCTCACGGTGCCACCCATGGTCCTGCAGGACATCAGAGACATCACGTATGCGATCACTGCGCCAATACAGCTGCTCTCTTCACTCGTTAACCCGGCCCTGAACCTGGCGTGGTCCCCACTAGTTTCCGCGGGCATCACCGCCCAGAAGATCGTCGACGCCATGGAGGCCGGCGATGCGCTGGGAGCGCTCGGGGCGGTGATCAACGCTCCCGCCGATGCCGTCGACCACTTCCTGAACTCGACCGGGGGCCTGGTCGAGGTCCGCAGAACCGGCAGTACAGGTCAATTTATCAACGGAGGCCTACTGACACAGCTGCTCATCAAGGTTCCGCAGTCCATAGTGGGAGCCCTCGAGCCGCCACTCCCTGCCGCCGCTGCCACCTCGGTTGCGGACCCCAGTATCGCGGCCGGAACGATGGTTTCGCTTGATGCCGGCACGCCAGTCGACCCTTCCGCGGGCGTCAGTCGCCCGTTCGAGTCCGAACAAACACCGGCCGAATCCCCGGCCGCAGACCCGGCTCCCACTGAACCCGCCTCGGCGACGCAGTCCACGGTGACCCAAGCCACGCCAGCGGCCGAACCCAGCGAATCCGCGTCCACCCCTGCCGTAACCGACACCGTTGCGCAGGAGACGACCGAGGCGACCACGGCCGAGGATGCCCCTTCCGCCGCGACGAAGGTCAATTCAACAGGCGCGACCGATCTTTCGGCCGGCAACAAGGCAGCCCCCGGCAAGACCGCCACTACCTCCTTGCGGCCCGGTCAGCGGTTGCGCACGTCGATGGAGGATGCGACCGACCAAGTCAACAAGAGTGTCAACGGCATTCGCGACGGAGTCCAGAAGTCGGTCTCTGGACTCAAGGACCGAATCAGCAAGGCAGCTCCCGGCGAGTCAGGCACTGACAAGGCCGGCAAGGGCCCTGTCAGCAAGGCTGGCAAGGAGTCTGCAGGGAAGGCCGGCAAGAGTACGGGTAAGACCGGATCCGGATCCGGAAACAACAAGTCCGGCAGCGACAGCTGACAACCCGGCTGTGTTCTCTGTCGAGCCCACTGGACAGAGGACACAGCCGGCGTTACGCGCTACGGGGCTCGCTCTCGCCTGGCGTATCCAGCCCGCTACCGGTACTGCGGATCGGACCAGTACGCCGAGCAGTGCTCGGGAAGGTCCTCGCTCGTCGGCCGATCGGCCCGGGCGCGCGACAGGTTGAAGGTGTACCAGGGCTCGGGCTCGTGGACCCGGGCGGTCACGCACTCGCGCACCGATGCAGGCAAGCGGTGTAGTGCCGGATCGATGTCAGAGGACAGCCCGGACAAATACTCGGCGTCGAGCGCGCCCGTCTGCTCGAAGCGGTCGATGTTGCGGTCGGCGATCAACCGTTCCGGGTTCAACGTGGCCAGGCCGAGCAGGGCCAGGACACCGGCCACCAGCACGGCCCGCGGCAGCCACCTGCCCGTCATCCGGATGCCGGCCACCGCGACAAGCACGAACACCGCACCCAGCCACACCTCGGTGGTGATGACGAGCAGCCTCTCGGTGCTGAAGCCGTACGCCTGCTGGTACAGCCACATCCGGTGGATCGCCGATATCACCACGACAACCGATGTCGCACACAGGGTTCCGACCAAGATCCGCAACATGCGGCGGTCCGAAGCGCTGGCCCGGCCCGCCACTCTGATCACCACGCTGAGCACCAGCAGCGTCAGCGCAGACACCCACAGCAGCTGCCAGAATCCCTGGCGGGCGTACTCGGCGTAGGTCAGTCCCTCGGTCTCCAGCACATGGGTGTGCCCACCGAACAACACGGTGGCCTGTACCGCGACGAACGCAATGAACAGTGTGTCGAGCACCCCCAACGGCAGCGCCCACTCCCACCGCGGCACCGGCTGCATCGGTGCCGGGGCCATCGCATCCAGACGCGGCGGGAACCGCACCAGGTAAGCACCGCCCAGCACGAACGTCACCACGATGCCGAATACGGCTGTCCGCGAGAAGAAATCGACGCCGACGACCGAGGGCACCAGGTTGCCGGCCAGATGCGCGAAGGCGGGGTCCGCGGCGGCGAACAGCGCACCGAACACCACCACTAGTCCGACGGTGACTCCGGCCACCGCCGCGACGCGTCCGGGGCCGGGCAGACCCGAGCGCGCCGGTAGCGCGGTCCTCACCGCCTGGTACACCCAACTCCGCAACCTGCCGAACAGCACCCACGGCAGGAAAGGCCCGGTGAACACCGCCGACCAGGTCCGGCCGCCGACCAGCGTGCACCAGCCGATGATCCAGGCCGCCGCCAGACACAGCGCGCCCATCCACCCCGCGGCCAGGAACGCCGGCACGGCCAGCAGCGCCAACGTCAAACCGATGCCGAACTGCTCGGACCGACTCGGGCGGCGCGGCGCGGTGCCGTAGACGAGGCCGAAGACCAGCAGTCCGACCACCAGGTAGCCGACGCTGAGCACGGACAGCCGCCACACCGCGGTACCGATCAGCCCGGCAACCAGCGCGGATACCAGCACCCGGCGCGGCGCCGACGCCAGCGGGTCGATGGGCCACACCCGACGGGACCACACCGTCCAGCCCGGTTCGCCCTGGCGTGGCAATGCGGGCCCCGGAAGGACCGGCAATCCTGAAACTGTTGTCGTCATCTCGACCTCTCCCCCATCGCAGAGTCAGGGATGTTGACCCTGATCCGACATCCCGGCTCGGTGTCCATCACTTCGATGACCCCGCCGTGCAATTCGACTGCCCACCGGGCGATCGCCAGCCCCAGGCCAGTTCCGCCGTCCGAGGTGGCGCCCCGGGTGAACCGCTCGAAGACCCGCTCCCGTTCGGCGGACGCGATCCCCGGGCCCTGATCGGTCACCTCGAGCCGCAGGCCAGACAGCCTGCGGGTCGCCAGCACCGTCACCTGCCCACCGGCCGGGCTGTGCCGAATCGCGTTGTCCACCAGATTGACCACGACCTGCCGCAGCCGCGCCGGGTCTGCCACGGCCTTCAGGCCCGGTGGGGACACCCGCACGGACACCGGTACGCCCGTAGCCGATATGGAAGCGTGTTCGACGGCCTCGTGCAGGAACTCGTCGACGTCGAACCGGCCGATCTGCAACGGAATTGCCCCGCCTTCGACCCGCGAGAGGTCGAGCAGGTTGGTCACCAGCTCGCCGAGGCGCTCGGTCTGGGACAGCGCCATCCGCATGGTCTCGGCGTCGGGTTCGACGACGCCGTCGACCACGTTCTCCAAGACCGCCTGCAACGCGGTGATGGGCGTGCGCAGCTCGTGGGAAACGTTGCCGATCAGCCCTCTGCGGTACTCGTCGGCAGCCCCGAGATCGGCTGCCATCTGGTTGAATGCCGTTGCCAGTTGCCCGATTTCATCACGCGAGGTCGCACGTACCCGGATGCTGTAGTCACCCTGCGCCATGGCGCGCGCCGCCGCCGTCATCTGGCGCAGCGGCGAGGTCATGCCGTGGGCGAGGAACTGCGTCAGGATCAGCGAGGTGGCGAGCGCGGCGAGCAATGCGTACCGGAACTGCCAGCTGGCGCCGATCCAGAAGGTGAACGAGGCCAGCAGGATGGCCCCTCCGACCAGCAGACCGGTCTTGACCTTGAACGACGCGAACGGATCCAGTGGTCTCGGTAGCCGGTCCCAGAGCTCCGCGATGACGCTCATCTGAATCCTCGGCTCTTCGCGCAAGCGCTCATCGCGGAACCTCCAGGGCGTAGCCGACACCGTGCACGGTCCGGATCAGCTCCGACCCCAGCTTTCGCCGCAATGCCTTGACGTGACTGTCCACGGTCCGGGTTTCCACCTCTGAAGCCCAGCCCCAGACGTGTTCCAGCAGTGTCTCGCGAGGGACCGCAGCGCGGGGCCGACCAGCCAGGAAGGCCAGCAGGTCGAATTCGGTTCGGGTCAGGTGGATCTCCTGGTCGCCCTGATGTACCCGGCGCTCGGTCAGGTCGATGCGGTAGTCGCCGACCGACAGCGGTTGGTCACCAATTGCGCGCTCCACGCGTCGCAACAGCACCCTCACTCTGGCCACCAGTTCGCGCATGCTGAACGGCTTGGTCAGGTAGTCGTCGGCACCAATGCCCAAACCGATCAGCATGTCGGTCTCGTCGCTGCGGGCGGTCAGCATGAGCACCGGCACCACGCGCTCGGCCTGGATGCGCCGGCACACCTCCAGCCCGTCGAATCCGGGCAACATGACGTCGAGCACCACGAGATCGGGTTGGGTCGCCGCTGCGGTTGCCACCGCCGACGGTCCGTCGACCGCCGTGTCGACCTCGAACGCCTCGGCGCGCAGCCGGGTGGCCACCGCGGACAGGATCGTCGGCTCGTCGTCGACCACCAGGATTCGCTTCACGAATTCGACTCTAAGTGCAGGTTGTGGTGGTCACGGGCAGCGTTTGTGAAGATCTTGTGGAGACGCTGTCCGCCCCGCTGGCTACGCTGGCTCAGGGTCAGTACGCATCTGGAGGGGCGGCGGTTGGATCAGCAGACGGTGTGGTCCACCGATGATGCGCGCCAGTTTGCCGGGAAGGCCTACGCCGCAGGCCAGAAACTCGCGGGCGCTGCGGGCTGGTCCAACACCGGAGCCACCCAGACCATGTTGTGGGGAGACTTCCAGGGCAGCGGCCGCACCCCGTACCGCGTGCAGGTCAACCTGGTGGGCCCGACTTACAAGTGCTCGTGCCCGTCGCGGCAGTTTCCCTGCAAGCATGTGGTGGGTCTGGTGCTGCGCTGGTGCGGCGGCAACGTCGACACCGCGGCGGAAGCCCCGGCGAACGCCATCGTCTCGCCGGCACCCCCGAAGGCTCCGCGTGAGGTCAGCGAGAAGGCCGTCGCGGCGCGGGAACGCAGCGTCGCCGAGGGCCTGGAGCAACTCCGGCGGTGGATCGACGACCAGGTCCGCAACGGCATTGCCGGGATCAGCGTGGATCCGTATGCGGGGTGGAGCGAGCCGATCGCCAAACGCATGGTCGATGCCAAGGCACCCGGCCTGGCGGGCTGGCTGCGCAGACTGCCCGGCCACCTCACGCACGACGAATGGCCGCGGAAGATCATCGAGGACCTCGGGTTGATGCGGCTGCTGACCGATGCCTACCGCACCATCGACACGCTGCCCGTCCCGACCGCCGCAGCGGTGCGCCGCCACATCGGGTTCACGGTGGCACGGGCCGAGGTGCTGGCCACCGATCCGGTGAGCGACACCTGGCAGGTGCTCGGGTACGCAGAAACCCTAGAAGAGCGCTACACCACCCGACGGATGTGGTTGAGCGGCACGGACACCGGGCTGTTGGTCAACGTGCAGTCCACCGCGCCGAGCGGGGCCAGTTTCGACAACCGGCTCACCCCGGGCCGCGAGTTCACCGGCGGCGTCCACCTGTATCCCGGTGGGCCGTCGAGCTTCCGCGTCGCGCTCCCCGACGGCGATGTGCCGACGGTCGCCATCGAGCATCTCAACGTGACCGGCACCGCTATCGACGACGCACTCGCGGCCCGGGCCCGCGCCCTGGCGGTCGATCCGTGGCTGCTGCGGTTTCCGGCCGTCGTCAACGCGCGCGCCGTACAACACAGCAGGCCCAAACGCCGCCATCTGGTCGACGCGGACGGTAACGCCCTTCCGGCGATCTGCGACGACGACCGCTGGGCACGTCTGCAGGCCGGAAGCGGCGGGCAGTCACGGCCGCTGCTGGTCGAGATCACCACCGATGGTGTCGATCCGCTGTCGATGCTGAGCGACGCCCCACCGTCGCGCCTGACCGGGCCGGCGGTGACCGCGCTGTGAGCGACTATCAGCGGATGATCTCCGCCGCCACCGTGGGTTTCGGCTCGAAACCCTTCCCCGACGGCATCTTCGACGCTCCGGTGGACGGCAGCGTTGCCGCCGTACACGACGCGGCCGATCCGGTCGGGTCGGTACTGCGGGTGGCGGGCCTCTACGCGCTGGCACGGCGCGCCGGCCAACGTCCCGAACACGTCGAACCGAAGACGCCCGCAGCCCCACCGGAAACCCGGCCGCTGATCACCGCCACGCACGGCTTTCTCATCGAACGCGCCCTGTCCGTGCGCCCCATCCTCGATGGTGCGCTCGCCGACCTCGCCGCCGCCGGCCTGCGCCTGCCCCCACGGCTGATCCCCGGGCTGTTACGGCTGCAGCAGAGTGACGTTGTGACGCATGCACTCTGGGACGCCATCGGCAGCGGCGGTCAGTGGTACGCGGTGGAACACTACGGCCGCAGCCACCGCGCGCTTCGCGATGTGGTGCGCACCGCGTCCGCGGAATGGCCGAAGGAAGCCGACTACACCCACGGTGACACCGCCAAGCGCCTGACCTGGCTGGCGACCGCGCGCGAGCTCGACCCCGATCGGGCGCGCGAACTGGTGGCACAGCACTGGGCCAGCGAGGACGCCGAGTCCCGGGCGGCCCTGTTGGCGGCGTTCGCGGCACCCGAACATGAGACCGACGAGCCGTTCCTGGAGGCCGCGCTCGACGACCGGGCGGTCACGGTGCGCAGTGCCGCCATCGCGGTGCTGAGCGGCCGGTCCCGCAGCCGCTATCTCGATCGCATGAAAGACCGTGCCGCTCAAATCTTCTCGGTCAAGAAGACATTGCTGGGCGTGAAAGTTGCCGTCCACCACCTACCCGGGCCCGACGCCGCGGCAGTCCGCGACGGGCTGAGCACCACCAAGCCGGAAGCCGTCGTCGCCCGTACCCCGATCGCCTTCTGGGCCGAAGTGCTCGGCGCGGTGGCACCGGAGAAGGTGGCCCGCGCACTCTCGGACGCCGACCACCAATCCGTACTGGCCGCGCTGACCGGCAGTGCATTGCGCGGCAACGATCCCACCTGGGCAGTGCCACTGTTGCAGCAGTGTCTGCCCGGCGATTACGCCACGTACTTCGACCCCGCCGCCGCACACCCGGCGATCTCGGCGGAGATGATCCGCGCGCTCACCGACACCGCTGAGTCCGCGCCCCTGCTCCGCATCGTGGCGGGCCTGCCGCGACCGTTCGCCCCTGATGTTGCCGCAGCCCTGTTCGGATCCCTGGCCGGGGCCGGCTGGGGCACGGCCCGCCAACGCCGCGAGGCCGCGGCGCATCTCGCCGCCGGGTACCCACTGGACTGGTTGCCGCGCTTCGCGAGGCTCACCGACCTCACCGGGGACGAGGAACTGCACAATTTCTACGCCACGATCTTCGAGCTGCTCACCCTGCGATCCGACCTTGCGAAGGAACTCTCATGACTGAAGCGACCCTGCTGCGTCCGCATGCCGAGCAACTGTTCGCCGCCGAACTCACGGCCCTGCGCGCCGCTGACGACAAGCCCGCGCCGCCCAACTGGTCGATGTCACCGCACGCGGTGGTCCGCTACCTGCTGGGCGGGGAAACCGTTGCGGGAACCGAGATCACCCCGAAGTACATCGGCCCCCGACGGATCATCGAGGTGGCCGTGGCGACGCTGGCCACCGACCGGGCGCTGCTGCTGCTCGGGGTGCCGGGCACGGCCAAGACGTGGGTGTCGGAGCATCTGGCCGCAGCCGTGACCGGGGATTCGACGCTGCTGGTTCAGGGCACCGCGGGCACCGTCGAGGAAGCCGTGCGATACGGCTGGAACTACGCCCGGTTGATCGCCGAAGGGCCCTCGGAGCAGGCGCTGGTCCCCTCGCCGATCATGACCGCGATGCGCGACGGCAAGATCGCGCGGCTTGAGGAGCTCACCCGCATCCCGTCGGAGGTGCAGGATGCCCTGATCACCGTCCTCTCTGAAAAGACCCTGCCCATCCCCGAACTCGGCTCCGAGGTGCAGGCCACGCAAGGGTTCAACGTGATCGCGACGGCCAACGACCGCGACCGCGGTGTCAACGACTTGTCCTCGGCACTGCGCCGCCGGTTCAACACCGTGGTCCTTCCGTTGCCCGCGAGCCTCGACGACGAGGTGGAGATCGTGACGCGCCGGGTGGCCGACATCAGCGGGTCACTGCAGCTGCCGAAGGTACCGACATCCGCCGACGAGATCCGTCGGGTGGTCACGGTTTTCCGCGAACTGCGCTCCGGATTGACCGCCGACGGCCGCAACAAGCTCAAGCAGCCGTCGGGCACGCTGTCCACCGCCGAGGCGATCTCCGTGGTGACCCAGGGCATCGCGATGTCAGCGCACTTCGGCGACGGCGTGCTGCGGCCCGCCGACACCGCGGCGGGCATCGTCGGTGCGGTGGTGAAGGATCCGGTCAACGATGCGGTGGTATGGCTGGAGTACCTGGAGGCCGTGGTGCGCGAGCGCGACGGCTGGGCCGACTTCTACCGGGCATCGCGGGACGTGCTGAACTCGTGACCACCCACGTCCTGGGCATTCGGCACCACGGTCCCGGGTCTGCCCGTGCCGTGCTGTCCGAGCTGGACCGGATCCAGCCGGACATCGTGGTGATCGAAGGCCCGGCCGACGCGGACCGGCTCACCACCGACGTCGACCACACGGACATGGTGCCGCCCGTGGCGATCATGGCCTACGCGGTCGACGATCCCGCGGTGTCGGCATTCTGGCCGTTCGGCTCCTTCTCCCCCGAGTGGCAGGCCATGTTGTGGGCAGCGCGACACCAGGTGCCGGTGCGGTTCTGCGACCTGCCCGCGGCCACCGTGCTGGCCCAGCGCGACCAACGGTACGAGAACACGTCACACGTCCGGGTCGATCCGATCGCGGCGCTCGCCGACGCCGCGGGCTACGACGATCCCGAACGCTGGTGGGATGATGTTGTCGAATCACGCACGGAAGGCAGCGGATTCGAGGCGATCACCGAGGCCATGCACACCGTGCGGGAACTGGAACCCGACGAAGATGACCCGATCGAACACCAGCGCGAAGCACACATGCGCCAGGTGCTCCGCAAGGCCGCGAAGGAATTCGCGACGGTCGTCGTGGTGTGCGGAGCCTGGCACGCACCGGCGCTGACCGGAAAACTGCCTGCCGCGAGCGCCGACGCGGCACTGCTGCGCGGGCTGCCCAAGGTCAAGTCCGCGACGGTGTGGGTGCCGTGGACGCATTCACGGCTGGCCGCAGCCTCGGGTTACGGCGCAGGCGTCCGGTCACCCGGCTGGTACCAGCACGCCTTCCTCGAACGGGACCGACCAGTGGAAACCTGGCTCACCTTGGCAGCCAGGGCATTACGCGACCACGACATCTTCGTCTCCTCGGCCCACGTCATCGAAGGAGTGCGGCTGGCCAACGCGCTGGCCGCCATGCGGGGTCGCGCCCATCCCGGTCTCAGCGAGGTCAACGAGGCCACCGAGGCCGTACTGTGCGAGGGCTCCGACACCCGGTTCGGGCTGATCGTGCGGGAGCTGGTCGTCGGCGAACGGCTAGGCAGCATTCCCGAACACCTGCCGATGGTGCCGCTGCTCGCCGACATCACCAAGCAGCAGAAATCGCTGCGGCTCAAACCCGACGCCAGTGCCAAACAGGTCACCCTCGACCTGCGCAAACCCAACGACCTGGCCAAATCCCATCTGCTGCACCGGCTTACCGTGCTCGACATTCCGTGGGGCGAGCCCGAGATCGCCACCGGTCAGGGCACGTTCAAAGAACCCTGGACGCTGCAGTGGCAGCCGGAGTTCGCGGTGCGGGTCGTGATTTCGTCGGTGTGGGGAAACACCGTCTACCGCGCCTGCAAGGCTCGACTGGCCGACACCGCCGAGAACGCGAAACATCTGGGCCAGGTCACCGCGGCGATCGAAGCGGCTCTGCTCGGCGGTGTCGACGAGGCTGTCCCGCAGCTGCTGGCCATCCTGGAGAACAAGGCCGCAGTCGACCGGGACCTCACCGAACTCATGGCGGCCTTGCCCGCGCTGGCCCGTTCGCTGCGCTACGGCGATGTGCGCCGCACCGACGCAGAGGCACTCGGTGCCGTCACCACGTCGCTGCTGCGCCGCGTCAACGTCGGCCTTCCCGCGACGCTGACCGGGCTCGGTCCGGACGCGGCCGCCGAGATGCTCGCACACGTCAACGCAGTCACCGACACGGTGGACCTGCTGGAGGCAGACGTACGCGGCGAATGGCTGACCACCATCGCGCGGCTGGCTGATCGCGACGATCTACACGGCAGCCTGGTCGGCCGGTTCGTCCGAATCGGTGTCGACGGCGCCGTGTTCACCACCGCCGAAGCAGCCCGACGCATGCGTCGCGCCTTGAGCATCGGCGCCCCGGCCGACGAGAAGTCCGCCTGGATCGAGGGGTTCCTGTCCGGCAGCGGACTGCTACTGGTTCACGACACCGAGCTGCTGGCCGTGATCGACGAATGGTTGACCGGTTTGACCGCAACGGAATTCACCGATGTTCTGCCGCTGGTGCGTCGCACCTTCAGCACCTTCGACGCCGGCATCAAACGCAATATCGGGCATGCGGTGACCACCGCAGGCTCCACCGCCCATACCGAATTCGACATCGATGCCGACCGCGCCCGCCCTGTCGTGATCGCGGCGGCCGCCATTTTCGCAAGAGGTATCAACCATGGCTGACGACACCATCCCGGACGAACGCGACCGCCGGTGGCGGCTGGTGCTGGGGTCGGATGCGGACTCGCTGCCGAGCCTGCACGCCGGTGACGTCGAAATGGACAAGGCGCTGTCGGAGCTCTACGACCGCAAGGGTGGCCTCGGCGGATCCGCGCCCAAGGTGGCGCGCTGGCTGGGTGACATCCGGAAGTACTTCCCCAGCACGGTGGTTCAGGTGATGCAGCAGGACGCCATCGAGCGGCTCAATCTGCGCATGCTGCTGCTCGAACCGGAGATGATGGACAGCATCGTCCCGGATCTGTCGTTGGCCACCACACTCATCACGCTGGGTGAGGCCATTCCCGACGAGTCGAAGGCCTCGGCCCGGGCACTGGTGCGCAAGGTGGTCGAGGACATCGAGCGGCGCATCGCCGACGGTACCCGGGCCACACTGCGCGGGGCGCTGTCGCGGAGCGCGCGGACCAACCGGCCGCTGGCTTCCGACATCGACTGGAATCGCACCATCGCCCGCAACCTGAAAACCTTCCAGCCGGACCTGAAGACGATCATCCCCGAACGGCTAGTCGGGTTCCGCCGCGCCGGCCGGTCGGTGACCAAGGACATCGTGCTGGCCATCGACCAGTCCGGTTCGATGGCCGAATCGATCGTGTATTCAGCAGTTTTCGGGGCGGTCATCGCGTCGATGCGGTCATTGCGCACATCCCTCGTGGTGTTCGACACCGAAGTCGTCGACCTCACCGATCTGCTCGACGATCCCGTCGAC
This sequence comes from Mycobacterium shunyiense, assembly GCF_058270075.1. NCBI lineage: Bacteria > Bacillati > Actinomycetota > Actinomycetes > Mycobacteriales > Mycobacteriaceae > Mycobacterium > Mycobacterium shunyiense. Next base: position 12,056 of record NZ_JBZDPU010000023.1, read on the forward strand.
GTGCTGTTCGGTACCCAGCTCGGCGGCGGCACCGACATCAACCGGGCCATCGCCTACTGCCAGAGTTTGATCACGCGGCCCACCGACAGCATCTTCGTGCTGATCTCGGACCTCTACGAGGGTGGCGTCCGCGACGAGATGCTGGCCCGGGTCAAACAGCTCGTGGATGCGGGCGTCCAAGTGGTCGTGTTGTTGGCGCTGTCTGATTCGGGCGCACCGTCATTCGACCGGGAGATCGCCGCCGACCTGGCTGCGATGGAGATCCCGGCGTTCGCCTGCACTCCCGACGCATTCCCCGAACTGCTGGCGCTGGCCATCACCAAGGGCGACATCCGCGGCTGGGCTGACCGGACCGGTCTGGCGCAGCGCGGGATGGGCGAACCCTAGTCGCAGAGCCTCAACGGCGTCGGCGTCCGGGCAGGTGGCGAAGTGCCCGCCTGCCAGCGACAATCGAGCGACAATCGCCACATACGCCCCGTCGGAAACTTCTGCCGCATGCACGATCAGTACACGCGTCACTTGCACCTAAAGAGCCACGCAGGCAACAGATTTCAGATTGCCCGACTACCAGCGACAGAGTCGCTGATAGTCGGGCACGGGGCCACTGAGGCCGATGTGCCCAATGATGCTGGACAGCCGAAAGGGACAAGCGACAATGCGTCAGGCGCGGCGGGTGTTGCCGGTGAGGCGATTGTCGCTGAATTGTCGCTCGTAGGCGGGCATGTCAGACATACCACCCGAGCCTGTGACTCGTGTGACCTAGGCCCGCTGGCTCGAAACCGAGATGACCTCGCCGGTCAGGTAGCTCGAGTAGTCGCTGGCCAGGTAGGCGATGGTGGTCGCGATCTCCCACGGCTCGGCCGCGCGGCCGAACGCCTCGTCCGAGGACAGCCGGTCCAGCAGCGCCGCGTCGGCGGACCTCTCCAGGAACTTGTGCCGCGCGATGCTCGGCGACACCGCGTTGATTCGCACCCCGTACTCGACGGCTTCGATTGCGCTGCAACGGGTCAACGCCATCACGCCGGCCTTGGCCGCGGCGTAGTGCGACTGCGAGTGCTGCGCACGCCAGCCGAGAACACTGGCGTTGTTCACGATCACCCCGCCGTGCTCGACATCACGGAAGTAGAGCAGGGCGGCGCGGGTCGCCCGCATCACCGAGTTCAGCGTGACGTTCAGGACCCGGTCCCACTCGTCGTCGGTCATGTCGACCAGCGGGGTCTCGCCGCCGAGGCCGGCGTTGTTCACCAGAACGTCCAGGCGGCCCATCTTTTCGACCGACCGGGCGATCAGCGCGTCGACCGCCTCGGTGGAGGTCACGTCGCAGACCACGGCCTCGACCCGGCCCAGGCCGAGCTCGGCCAACTGGTCGCGGGTCTCGTTGAGGCGCCGCTCGTGGTAGTCGGACACCACGACGTCGGCACCCTCGAGCAGCGCGCGACGGGCGGTGGACGAGCCGATGCCGGTTCCGGCGGCGGCGGTCACCAGGACGACCTTGCCCTTCAGCAGGCCGTGGCCCTCAACCTCTTTGGGAGCTACCGACAAATCCATCAGCCCTTGGCCTCTCGGGGTAGGCCGAGCACGCGCTCGGCGATGATGTTGCGCTGGATCTCGTTGGACCCGCCATAGATGGTGTCCGAACGCGAGAACAGGTACAGCCGCTGCCACTCGTCGAATTCACCCTCGGGCAACGTCAGCCCGGCCGTGCCCTGCACGTCCATGGCGATCTCGCCGAGCTCGCGATGCCAGTTGGCCCACAACAGCTTCGACACATTGTCCTGCCCGGGCTGCTCGACATCCATGGTCGCCAGGGCGTAAGACCGCATGGCCTGCAGGCCGGTCCACGACTCGGTCAGCTTCTGGCGGATCAGCGGATCGTCGGCCGCGCCGCTGCGCTTGGCCAACTCGACGAGGTTGGAGTGCTCGCGGGCGTAGCGGATCTGCTGGCCCAGCGTGGACACGCCGCGCTCGAAGGTCAGCGTGCCCATCGCCACGCGCCAGCCGTCACCGGGCTGACCGACGACCAGCGAGGCCTCGGTGCGGGCGTCGTCGAAGAACACCTCGTTGAACTCGGAGTCCCCGGTCAGCTGGATGATCGGGCGGATCTCGACGCCGGGCTGATCCAGCGGCACCAGCAGATAGGACAGGCCGGCGTGCCGCTTGGAGCCCTTCTCCGTGCGCGCCACGACGAAGCACCACTGCGCCCAGTGCGCGAGTGATGTCCATACCTTCTGGCCGTTGATGACCCATTCGTCGCCGACCAGCTCGGCCGTCGTCGCCACATTGGCCAGGTCACTGCCGGCGTTGGGCTCGGAGTAGCCCTGGCTCCACAGCTCGGTGACGTCGAGGATCTTGGGCAGGAACCGCTGCTGCTGTTCGGGGGTGCCGTACTCGATGAGCGTCGGCCCGAGCAGTTCCTCGCCCAGGTGGTTGACCTTGTCCGGCGCGTTCGCGCGGGCGTACTCCTCATAGAAGGCGACGCGGTGCGCCACCGACAACTCGCGGCCGCCGTGCTCCACCGGCCAGCCGAGGCAGGTCAGTCCCGCCGCGGCGAGATGCTGATTCCACGCCCGACGCTCTTCGAAGGCTTCGTGTTCACGCCCCGGTCCACCCAGGCCCTTGAGCGCTGCGAATTCGCCAACAAGATTGTCTGCGAGCCACTGCCGGACCTCGGCCCGGAACTCCTGGACCTCTATCACCCCTGTAGGCTAACCTACCAAGCACTTGCTTTGTTAGGGGAGTCGATGGCCAGGGCACACCACCCGCTCGCGGGGCAAGATCGCCGCACCGTTCCAGCGGTGCTGGACCGGGTTGCCGTGGAGTTTTCCGACCATGAGGCCCTGGTCAGCGACAATAAGAGCCTCACCTATTCGGAACTGCGCGCGCACGTACGCCAAGCCGCTGCGGCGATGATCGCTCTCGGCGTCGAACCCGGCGACCGGGTGGCGATCTGGTCTCCCAACACCTGGCACTGGGTGGTGGCCTGCCTGGCCACCCACTACGCCGGTGCGCAGATGGTGCCGCTGAACACCCGCTACACCGCCAGCGAGGCCACCGACATCCTGGCCCGCACCGAGGCCCCGCTGCTGATCGCCTCGGGCGAGTTCCTCGGCTCGGACCGCGCGGCCGAACTGGACCGCGACGCACTTCCCGCGCTGCGGCACATCGTGCGGGTGCCCATCGAAAAACAGGACGGAACCTGGGACAAGTTCGTCGCCCGGGGATCCGGACCGGATGCCCTGGAAAAGGTCGACGCCCGTGCGGCTGCGGTGCAGTCTGACGACGTGTCCGACATCCTGTTCACCTCCGGCACCACCGGACGCAGCAAGGGTGTGCGCTGCGCCCACCGTCAGTCGCTCGACGGATCGGCCGCCTGGGCCGAGTGCGGCCAGGTCACGAGCACCGACCGCTATCTGTGCATCAACCCCTTCTTCCACAACTTCGGCTACAAGGCCGGCATCCTGGCCTGTCTGCAGACGGGTGCCACGCTGTACCCGGTGCTCACGTTCAAGCCCGAGCAGGTCCTGAAAACCATTGCCGAACAGCGCATCACGGTGCTGCCCGGCCCGCCGACGATCTTCCAGACCCTGCTGGACCAGCCCAACCGCGCGGACTACGACCTGTCCTCGCTGCGCTTCTCGGTGACCGGCGCGGCCGTCGTCCCGGTAGTGCTGATCGAGCGGATGCAATCAGAGCTCGACATCGACATCGTGCTGACCGCCTACGGCCTGACCGAGGCGGCCGGCTTCGGCACCATGTGCAGCGCCGACGACGACGCCGTCACCGTGGCCACCACCTGCGGCCGGCCCATCGCCGATTTCGAACTGCGCCTCGATGATTCGGGCGAGGTACTGCTGCGCGGACCCAACGTCATGCTCGGCTACCTCGACGACCCCGAGGCCACCGCGGCCGCGATCGACACCGAGGGCTGGCTGCACACCGGCGACATCGGGACGCTCGACGCCCGCGGCAACCTGACCATCACCGACCGGCTCAAGGACATGTACATCAGCGGCGGGTTCAACGTTTACCCGGCCGAGATCGAGCAGGTGCTGGCCCGGTTGGACGGTGTCGCCGAGACGGCGGTGATCGGTGTTCCCGACGAGCGGCTCGGCGAAGTCGGGAAGGCCTTCGTGGTACTCAAGCCGGGCGTGACGCTCGACGAGGCGGCCGTGATCGCGTACGCACGTGAGCATCTGGCGAACTTCAAGGCGCCGCGATCAATTGAGTTTCTGGATGTGCTGCCGCGAAATCCGGGCGGCAAGGTGATCAAACCGGTGCTGCGCAGCAGAGGGACCCGAGAAGGGGTGCAATGGACCTGACATTCGACGACGAGACCGAGGCCTTTCGGGCCGAGGTCCGTGAGTTTCTGACGGCCAATCGGGATTCGTTCCCGACGAAGTCGTACGACACCCTTGAGGGTTTCGAACAGCACCGCCGCTGGGACAAGGTGCTTTTCGACGCCGGACTGTCGGTGATCGCCTGGCCCAAGGAGTACGGCGGCCGCGACGCCACCCTGCTGCAGTGGGTGGTGTTCGAGGAGGAGTACTTCCACGCCGGAGCGCCCGGTCGGGCCAGCGCCAACGGCACCGCCATGTTGGCGCCGACGCTGTTCGCCCACGGCACCGAAGAGCAGCTCCAGCGCGTGCTGCCGAAGATGGCCAGCGGCGAGGAGATCTGGGCCCAGGCCTGGTCCGAGCCCGAGTCAGGAAGCGACCTGGCCTCGTTGCGCTCGACGGCCACCAAGGTCGACGGCGGCTGGAAGCTCAACGGGCAGAAGATCTGGAGCTCACGCGCACCCTTCGGTGAGCGCGGCTTCGGCCTGTTCCGGTCCGACCCGGAGGCCCAGCGCCACAAGGGTCTGACCTACTTCATGTTCGACCTCAAGGCGCCGGGCATCACCGTGCGCCCGATCGCCCAGCTGGGCGGGGACACCGGTTTCGGCGAGATCTTCCTCGACGACGTGTTTGTGCCGGACAACGACGTGATCGGCGGCGTGCACGAGGGCTGGCGCGCCGCGATGAGCACATCGAGCAACGAGCGCGGTATGTCGCTGCGCAGCCCGGCGCGCTTCATGGCACCGGCCGAACGGCTTGTCGAGCAATGGAAGTCCAATCCTGACCCGGTGTTCACGGACCGGGTTGCCGATGCCTGGATCAAGGCCCAGGCCTACCGGCTGCACACCTTCGGCACCGTGACCCGGCTGGCCAACGGCGGTGAACTGGGTGCCGAGTCCTCGGTGACCAAGGTGTTCTGGTCCGACCTGGACGTCGCCCTGCACCAGACCGCCCTGGACATGCAGGGACCCGACGCCGAGCTGGTCGACCACTGGACCGAGGGGCTGCTGTTCGCGCTCGGCGGCCCGATCTACGCCGGCACCAACGAGATCCAGCGCAACATCATTGCGGAAAGACTGCTTGGCCTACCGCGCGAATCTGGAGGGAAGCCAAAGTGAACTTCGAGATCGACGAACAGCAGCGGGACTTCGCGGCCAGCATCGACGCCGCACTGGGCGCCGCCGATGTCCCGGCCGCGGTACGAGCCTGGGGGGAAGGGGACACCGGGCCGGGACGCAAGGTGTGGGCACAGCTGACCGACCTCGGGGTCACTGCACTGCTGGTGCCCGAGAAGTACGACGGCATCGAAGCCCATCCGGTCGACCTCGTCGTCGCCCTGGAGCGGCTGGGCTACTGGGCAGTGCCCGGTCCGGTGACCGAGTCCATCGCCGTTGCACCGGTTCTGCTGGCGAACGACGAACGCTCGGGTTCGCTGGCCTCCGGCGAGCTCATCGCCACGGTTGCCATGCCGCCACAGGCACCGCGCGCCGTCAACTCCGATTTCGCCGGATTGACGCTGCTGGCCGCCGACGGTCAGGTCGGTGACGCGACTGCCGGCGCCGGCCACGATTCCGTCGACCCGGCCCGAAAGCTGTTCGACGTCACCGCATCCGGCGATACCCAGGCCGCCGACACCGCGCGCGCCTACGAGTTCGGTGTCCTGGCCACGGCCGCCCAGCTGGTGGGCGCCGGCCAGGCCATGCTGGACCAGTCCGTCGAATACGCCAAGCAGCGCGCGCAGTTCGGCCGGATCATCGGCTCGTACCAGGCCATCAAGCACAAGCTGGCCGACGTGCTCATCGCCGTCGAGCTGGCCCGCCCGCTCGTCTACGGTGCGGCGCTGTCGCTGGCAGAGGGGTCACCCGACACCGCCCGCGACATCAGCGCCGCCAAGGTGGCCGCCGCCGACGCCGCCCTGCTGGCCGCCCGCTCGGCGCTGCAGACCCACGGCGCCATCGGGTTCACCCAGGAACACGACTTGTCCCTGTCACTGCTGCGCGTTCAGGCGTTGCGGAGTGCCTGGGGCGATCCCACCCTGCACCGTCGTCGACTCCTGGAGGTCCTCTCGTGAGTGAAGAACGCCAACTGCTGCGCGAAACCGTCGCCGCGCTGGTCGACAAGCACGCCTCCCCTGAGGCCGTGCGCACCGCGATGGAATCCGAGCGCGGCTACGACGAGAAGCTGTGGAGCCTGCTGTGCGAGCAGGTCGGCGCGGCCGCACTCGTGGTTCCTGAGGAACTCGGCGGCGCCGGAGGCGAACTCGCCGATGCCGCACTGGTTCTCGAGGAGCTCGGCAAGGCGCTGGTGCCGACCCCGCTGCTGGGCACCACGCTGGCGGAGCTCGCGCTACTGGCGGTCGACGATCACGAACCGCTCGAGGGTCTTGCCGAGGGCACGTCCATCGGGACCGTGGCCTTCGACGCCGACTACGTCATCAACGGCGACGTAGCCGATGTCGTCATCGGCACCGACGGGGAAAACCTGACGCGCTGGACCACGTTCACCGCGACACCCAAATCCACCATGGATCTGACCCGCCGGTTGTCCGCGGTGATCGCGGGCGACACCGTCGTCCTCGGTGCCGATCCCGGTCTGGCCGACACCGCCGCCCTGCTGATGGCCGCCGAACAGATCGGTGCCGCGTCGCGCTGCCTGGATCTCACCGTCGCCTACACCAAGGACCGGGTGCAGTTCGGCCGCGCGATCGGCAGCTTCCAGGCGCTCAAGCACCGGATGGCCGACCTGTACGTCAAGGTGTCCTCGGCGCGCGCCGTCGTCAACGACGCCATCGCCGACCCGTCGCCCACCACGGCCTCCCTCGCCCGCTACTTCGCCAGCGAGGCGCTGTCCGCAGTGACCGCCGAAGCCATCCAGCTGCACGGCGGTATCGCGATCACCTGGGAAAGCGACATCCAGCTGTACTTCAAGCGTGCTCACGGCAGCGCCCAGCTCCTGGGTCCGCCGCGGGAGCATCTGCGCCGGCTCGAAACACAAGTTTTCTAGGCCCGTCCGATGTTCGCCGAAACCGCATTCCAGCAGGTGGCTACTCGCACTTTCTCTGCCGGAATGCCATTTCGGCGATCAGAGCGGCATTGTTAACCTCACTCCGATGACCGACCACGTCTCCCTGCGCGCCGGGATCCCTCCGTTTCACGTCATGGACGTGTGGCTGGCCGCGGACGAACGCCAGCGCACGCACGGCGACCTGGTCAACCTGTCCGCCGGACAGCCCAGTGCCGGGGCGCCGACGGCAGTGCGCGATGCCGCCGTGGCTGCGCTCAACCAGGGCTCCCTCGGTTACACGGTCGCGCTCGGTCTGCCAGAACTGCGCGCGCAAATCGCCGCGTCGTATCTCAGGTACGGCGTCGAGGTCGGTGTCGACGAGGTGGTTCTCACCACCGGGTCGTCGGGCGGATTTCTGCTGACCTTCCTGGCTTGCTTCGACGTCGGCGACCGGGTGGCGATCGCCAGCCCGGGCTACCCCTGTTACCGCAACATCCTCACGGCGCTCGGCTGCGAGGTGGTGGAGATCCCGTGCGGGCCGGAGACCCGGTTCCAGCCGACGGTCGCGATGTTGGAAGCACTCGATCCCCCGGTGGCCGGCGTGATCGTCGCCAGTCCGGCCAACCCAACCGGCACCGTCATTCCGCCCGAGGAATTGGCCGCGATCGCTCGCTGGTGCGACAGCGCAGATGTGCGGCTGATCAGCGATGAGGTCTACCACGGTCTGGTCTACCCAGGCGCGCCGGAGACCAGCTGCGCCTGGCAGACATCGCGGAATGCCGTGGTGGTCAACAGTTTCTCGAAGTACTTCGCGATGACCGGTTGGCGGCTGGGCTGGCTGCTGGTGCCGACCGGCCTGCAGCGCGCGGTCGACCGCCTCACCGGCAACTTCACCATCTGCCCACCGGCTCTGGCACAGCATGCCGCGGTGGCCGCGTTCGCTCCGGAATCCCTGGCCGAGGCCGACGGCCTGCTGTCGCATTACGCCGACAACCGCAGGCTTCTGCTCGACGGGCTTCGCAGCATCGGTATCGATCGGGTGGCCCCGCCCGATGGCGCCTTCTACGTGTATGCCGACGTCAGCGATTACACCGACGACTCACTGGCCTGGTGCTCGAAGTTGTTGGCCGACACCGGCGTTGCGATCGCCCCTGGCATCGACTTCGACACCGTGCGGGGTGGCTCCTATGTGCGGCTGTCCTTCGCCGGACCGACCAGCGACATCGAAGAGGCCCTGCGCCGCATCGGTGCGTGGTTGGGCTAGTTCGACTCTGCGGTGAGGGCGCGGCCCAGTCGCACATTCACGCCCTGGACGCAGAGCCGACGGCATTCAGGTCGGCGCGGTCCACGTCGGCCAGGTCGATACCCCTGGTTTCCCTGGCGAAGTACACCGCCACCAGGGTGACGACCGAGGCGCCGGCCAGATAGATCGCGATCGGCACCGATGAGCCGAAATCGCTCAACAACCGCACGGCGATGATCGGCGCCAGTGAGCCCGCCACGATCGCGGTTACCTGATAGCCCAGCGAGACACCGGAATAACGCATCCGGGTCGGGAACATCTCGGACATCATCGCCGGCTGCGGCGCATACATGAAGGCGTGGAACAGCAGGCCGATGACGACGGCCGACATGATCACCAGGTGGTTCTGGCTGTCCATCATCGGGAAGGCGAAGAACCCCCAGGTTCCGGTGGCGACGGTGCCGATCAGGTACACCGGGCGCCTGCCGACGCGGTCCGACAATGCGCCGACCATCGGGATGGCCACGAGGTGCACGGCATGGGCGACCAACAGCCAGCGCAGGATCGCACCGGTGTCGGCGTGCGCGTGCACCTTCAGGTACGTGATCGAGAAGGTGACGACCAGGTAGTACATGATGTTCTCGGCGAAGCGCAGCCCCATCGCGGTCAGCACACCGCGCGGGTAGCGGCGCAGCACCTCGACTGCGCTGAACGACGATGTCTTGCGCTGCTCTGCTTCCTGTTGTGCCACAACGAAGATCGGCGCGTCGGTGACCTTCGTGCGGATGTAGTAACCGATCAGCACCACCACCGCCGACAGCCAGAACGCGACCCGCCAACCCCACGACAGGAAGTCCGCGTCCGAGAGGGTGCTGGTCAGCACCAGCAGCACGATGGTGGCCAGCATGTTGCCGACAGGAACACCGGCCTGCGGCCAACTCGCCCAGAAACCACGGCTGCGATCGGGACTGTGCTCGGCCACCAGCAGCACCGCCCCACCCCATTCGCCGCCGACCGCGAATCCCTGGAGGAAGCGCAGCACCACCAGCAGGGTGGGCGCCCAATATCCGATCTGCCCGTATGTCGGCAGACAACCCATCAGAAAGGTCGCGGCGCCGACCAGAAGCAGCGAGAACTGCAGCAACTTCTTGCGGCCGTACTTGTCCCCGAAGTGGCCGAACACGATGCCACCCAACGGCCGCGCCACGAACCCGACCGCGTAGGTGACGAACGCCGCCAGGATCGCATCCAGGTCGCTGCCGGACTGGGCGAAGAACACCTTGCTGAAAACCAGCGTCGCGGCAGTGCCGTACAGGAAGAACTCGTACCACTCGACGACCGTGCCGGCCATCGACGCGGTGACGACACGTTTCAGGCCGGTGGTCGACGAGAGACCCTCTTTGACTATGAAGGGGTTGTGATCGGCAGCACACATGGTGTGTGAGTATGCAGGTCGGGCCGAACCCGCGCTGCGCTAACCCTGGATCAGCGGCGCGCCCGTGGCAGCTTGCACCTCGTCGAACGTGAGGTCTGGTGCGGCCTCGACAAGGGTCAGCGTGCCGTCGCCGGAAACGTCGATGACCGCCAGATCCGTGATGATCCGGTGGACCACGCGTTCTCCGGTCAATGGCAAGGTGCAGCTCTCGACAATCTTCGGCTGACCCGACTTGTCGACATGTTCCATCAGGACGATGACCCGGCCGGCCCCGTGGACGAGGTCCATCGCCCCGCCCATGCCTTTGACCATCTTCCCCGGGACCATCCAGTTCGCCAGGTCCCCGAATCGCGACACCTGCATGCCGCCGAGCACGGCGACGTCGATGTGACCGCCGCGGATCATCCCGAAGGACAGCGCCGAATCGAAGAACGCCGCCCCGGGGAGCACCGTGACCGTTTCCTTGCCCGCGTTGATGAGGTTGGCGTCGATCTGATCGGCCGTCGGGTAGGGGCCGGTGCCCAGGATCCCGTTCTCCGAGTGCAACGTGACATGGACATCGGGGTCCAGATAACCGGGGATCAGCGTCGGAAGGCCGATTCCGAGGTTCACGTACTGCCCGTCGGACAGTTCGCGCGCCGCACGGGCGGCCATCTGCGCACGGGTCCAACCTTTGGTGATCACCGAATCCGTCATGCGGACACCTCTGTCTCCTCGCGCACGGTGCGCTTCTCGATACGTTGCTCCTGTGGTCCCGTCTCGACGATGCGCTGCACGAACACGCCCGGAAGGTGGACCGCCTCAGGATCCAATTCGCCTGGCTCGACCAGTTTTTCGACCTGGGCGATCGTGATCCGGCCGGCCATGGCGACCAGCGGGTTGAAGTTCATCGCAGTCTTGTCGAAAACCAGGTTGCCGTGGGTGTCACCGACGGCGGCGTGCACGAGTGCGAAATCGGCGTGGATGCCGGTCTCCATCACGTATCGCCTGCCGTCGAATTCCCGGGTCTCCTTGGGCGGCGAGGCGACGGCGACCGACCCGTCCGCTGCGTAGCGCCACGGCAGCCCACCGTCCGCGACGAGAGTGCCCACCCCGGCGAGCGTGTAGAAGGCGGGGATACCGGCCCCGCCGGCGCGCAACCGCTCAGCGAGCGTGCCCTGGGGCGTCAGCTCGACTTCGAGCTCACCGGCCAGGTACTGACGCGCGAACTCCTTGTTCTCCCCGACGTAGGACGCTGTTACGCGGCGGATACGCCCCAGGCCGAGCAGGACGCCGAGTCCCACGCCGTCGACACCGCAGTTGTTGGAGAACACCGAGAGGTTCCCGACGCCAGAATCGGCCACGGCCTGAATCAGGCTGTCCGGAATCCCGCAAAGCCCGAATCCTCCGACTGCCACCGATGCGCCGTCGCCGATGTCGGCGACCGCCTCGTGGACGTCAGCGACCTTCTTACTGGCCATACTCCATGCTCCCGCGTTCGTTCAGTGGATCACTTGCCTATGCGAGAACATCACCATCGGGCCGGGTAACGCAAGACCCAGCGGTGTGCCAGGCGGGTTGTGTCCGCTCAGGTGACACGATGCGCCACCGGCGTCCACTGGGTGGACGCTAGAGTGTGGCTGTGACCGACGGTGGACCTGGTACTCCGGTGATCACGCGGGCCGCGGCGATCCTGCGTGCTCTCGCCGACGCCCGGTCGGACGGACTCACCACGACCGCGCTTGCCCGCACGACGGACACGCCTCGCGCGACCGCGCACCGCATGCTCACCGCGCTGGCCGGCGAAGGCCTCGTCGACCGCGCGTCCGACACCGGTGTGTGGTTCCTGGGGCCGGAGATCTACCTGCTGGGATCGGTGGCCGCCACCCGCTACGACGCGGCACCGCTGGCCACCGACATTCTCCGCACACTGGCGCGCGACACGGGCGAGAGCGCGTTCCTCTCCGCCCGCCGGGGCGACGAATCGGTATGCGTGTCCGCCGAGGAAGGCAGCTTCCCGCTGCGCTCACATGTGCTGCATCCGGGCAAGCGGTTCCCACTCGGGGTTGCCTCGGCCGGGATCGTCATGCTGGCGCATCTTCCGGATTCGGAGATCGCGGCATATCTCGATCGTGTTGACCTGACCGGAGATTGGGGCGCGGTGCACTCACCTGCCCAGCTTCGAGCCCGCATCGAACAGACCAGGGTCAGCGGGTACTCGGTCAACCCGGGCCTGATCGTCGAGGGCAGCTGGGGTATCGGCGCGGCAGTGTTCAACGAACTGGGTCAGCCGATGTGGGCACTGAGCCTCACCGGAGTGGAGATGCGCTTCGATGCCCGACGCCAGGCCGCGCTCGGAGAGTCGTTGCTGCTGGCCGCGCACACGCTCGGCCAACGCTTGAAGCGGCGGTGACTCAACATGACGCATCATGATGCACAGCCCTGATGTTATGATGTGCGTGTGCGCACCACTGTCAACATCGACGACGCCCTGCTGGCCGAGGCAAAGATCGTCGCGGCGCGCACGTCACGCTCCCTCGGCTCGGTGGTGGAGGATGCGCTACGGGAGATGCTGACGCGGGTAGCCGGCGAGACCGGCACACCAGAGTTTCGGTTGCCGACGCACGGCAGCGGGGGCCTGCGTCCGGGAGTGGACCTCGACGACAAAGAAGCCCTCGCCGAACTACTGGGCGATAATGCTTCTCCCTGACGTGAACATCCTGATCTACGCCATCCGCGAGGACAGCGTCGACCATGAGCAGTACGCCGCATGGCTTTCGGGTGCACTCACCGCGGACGAACCCGTTGGCATCAGCGATCTGGTGCTCTCCGGCGTGATTCGACTGCTGACCAATCACCGGGTATTCCAGGAACCGAGTTCCACCATTCAGGCGTTCGACGCCTGCCGGGCGATCCGATCCGCACCGTCGGCGGTGCCGCTGCGCCCCGGGCCTCGCCATTGGAGCATCTTCGGCTCGCTGTGCACCGATACCGGCGCAAAGGCGAATGCCGTTCCCGACGCCTATCACGCCGCGCTGGCCATTGAGAACGGCGCCACCTGGATCACCACCGACCGCGCGTTCGCACGCTTCCCCGGACTGCGCTGGCGACCACCGTTCGACTGATCGCTGAGCCAAATCCTTGCGGCCGAGCTTCGACCTTGCTGCAGTGAGAGGTATGCCATTCATCGAGCACGACCGCGGGCGCGCCTACTACCGGCACTGGGCCACCCCGCAGCCCCGCGCAGCCGTCATCTTTCTGCACGGGTTCGGTGAGCACACCGGGGTCTATCACCGCTACGGCTTCGCACTCAACGCCGCGGGCATCGACCTGTGGGCGGTCGATCAGTTCGGCCACGGACTGACCCCGGGCACCCGAGGGGATTTCGGCACCATCGAGGACAGTTCGGCGCTGGCCGACGCTCTGAGCGCCCTCGCCGAACGCGACACCCCGGGCATACCGCTGGTGGCGCAAGGACATTCGTTCGGCTCGGTGGTCACGCTGTTCCGGCTGCTCGGCGAACCCACTCGCTACCGGGCCGGCATCATCTCCGGTGCGCCGCTGGTGCCGATCCCCGAAATGGTCGACCCGGACACCTCATTGGACCTGGATCCGAAGTGGCTCTCGTCCGATCCGTTCTACCTCGACAGCCTGGAGAACGACCCGCTGGCCTTCGTCGACGCCGACGGCGCCGCGCTCACCCGCGAGCTGGACCGGGCCTGGGATCGGTTCGGCGCGGAACTGCCCGGCCTCACGGTGCCAACCCTGGCCCTGCATGGCTCGGCCGATGTCATCGCTCCGGCCGGCGCGGTCAAGGCCTACGCCGAGCAGATAGAACCCTTGCAGTTCAAGGAGTTTGACGGCGGCCGCCACGACATTCTGAACGAGTCCGTGCACCGCGAGGTGGCCGCGGAGATCGTGGAGTTCATCGGCGCGCAGATCGGCTAACGCCCGGACTCGTACCCCGCGGTGAGCCAGAAGACCGTCCGGTCGAGGCTGGGCAGGATATCGGCGATGGCAATCTCGCCCGCCGTGAAGCGGCCCACCAATCCGAACACCAAGCTCGTCAGGATGTTGTCGAGATCGTGCACGAACTCCTCGTCGACGCCGGACAGGATGGACAGGCCCGCAGGCACCACCGCGTCGAGGCCGCGGCGCACCAGACGATCCCCACCCGGCGCGGCCCGGGCCCGCGAGTACGCCCTGAGCATGTCCGGGTGCTTCTCCCAGGGTTCGAAGATGGTGCGGAACATCCGCATCAGCGCCTCGTACAGCGATTCCCCCGGTGCGCGCGTCTGACCGGCCACTCCCGAATACCGGTTCTCCGCCATCCAGGAATCGAGCGCGGCCAGGATCAGCTCGTCGCGGGTGGAGTAGCGCTTGTAGATCGTGGCGAGCGAGGTCTTGGCCCGGCGCGCCACCTCCCGCAGTTGCACGGCCTCATAACCCTCGGACTCGAGGATCTCCACGACGATGTCGAGGATCCGATCACGCTCATCTGCCACTTCGAGAACACCCTTGCCGCCGGAGAGTAACCACGTTACCGTACCGCTGTAACACGGTTACACCCATTCGAGCGAAGCGAGGATCAATGGGGAATCTGGACGGAAAAGTCGCCTTCATCACCGGGGTAGCCCGAGGCCAGGGGCGCAGTCACGCGGTGACGCTTGCCAAGCAGGGCGCAGCCATCATCGGGGTGGACATCTGCGCGGACATCGCATCCAACCCGTACCCGATGGCCGGCCGCGACGAGCTCGACGAGACCATCGCCCTGGTCGAAGCAGCCGGCGGCAAGATGCTCGGATCGGTCGCCGACGTGCGCGACTTCCACGCCGTCAAGAGCGCACTCGATGCGGGGGTCGAGCAGTTCGGCCGACTGGACATCGTGCTCGCCAATGCCGGCGTCGCCCCGACCGCGTTTCGTGAGGTGACCATCGAAGAAGACCTCGAGATGTGGTCCGATGCGGTCGGCGTCAACCTGGTCGGCTCGTTCCACACCGCCAAGGCCGCCATCCCCCACCTCATCGCAGGCGGACGCGGCGGGTCGATCGTGTTCACCAGTTCCACCGCCGGACTGCGCGGCTTCGGCGGCATGCAGGGCGGCGGCCTGGGCTATGCGGCATCCAAGCACGGCATCGTCGGACTGATGCGTACCCTGTCCAATGCCCTTGCCCCGCACAGCATCCGGGTCAACACCGTGCACCCCACCGCGGTGAACACCATGATGGCGGTCAACCCGGCCATGACGGCGTTCCTGGAGAACTACCCCGATGGCGGTCCGCACCTGCAGAACCCGATGCCGGTCTCACTGCTGGAGCCCGAGGACATCAGCGCGACGATCAGCTACCTGGTTTCCGACGCTGCCAAATACGTCACCGGGGTCACCCTCCCCGTCGACGCCGGCTTCACGAACAAGCTCTGATGGGGCGCGTCACCGGCAAGCGCGTGTTGATCACCGGCGCAGCACGCGGTATGGGCCGAAGCCACGCAGTACGTCTGGCCGAAGAGGGCGCCGACGTGATCCTCGTCGACATCTGTGAGTCGTTGCCAGAGGTGGAGTATCCACTGGCAACGCGCGCTGACCTGGACGAAACCGCCCGCCTCGTCGCCGAATTCGGCCGTCAGGCATTGACCTATGTGGCCGACGTGCGCGACGGCGAGGCATTGAGCGCCGCAGTCGCCGACGGCGTCGAGAAGCTGGGCGGCCTGGACGCCTCGGTCGCCAACGCCGGCGTCCTGACCGCGGGCACCTGGGACACCACCACCGCCGAACAATGGCGCACCGTCGTGGACGTCAACCTGATCGGCACCTGGAACACCTGCTCGGCCGCGCTGCCGCATCTGGTGGAACGCGGCGGCAGTCTGATCAACGTCAGTTCGGTGGCCGGGATCAAGGGATCACCGCTGCACACGCCCTACACCGCGTCCAAACACGGGGTGGTCGGCATGAGCCGCGCGCTGGCCAATGAGCTTGCCGCGGTGAATGTCCGGGTCAACACCGTGCATCCGACCGGCGTCGCCACCGGGCTGCGACCCGACACCCTGCACACCCTGATCCACGAGACCCGTCAAGACCTTGGGCCGATCTTCCAGAACGCGCTGCCGATCCAGATGACCGACGCACTCGACATCAGCAATGCGGTGCTGTTCCTCATCTCCGACGAAGCCCGGCACGTCACCGGACTGGAGTTCAAGGTCGACGCCGGGGCGACGATCCGATGACCGCCGCCGATACCCGGGCCGAGCGGGGCAGGCGCGAGTTCGCCGAGGTGATGACTTTCGCGGCTCCGTCAGACAGCAGCCCGGCAACCGCCAATCTCATCGACTTCGTGTTCGCCGAGGTGTGGCCGCGCACCGCGCTGAGCCGCCGGGACCGGCGGTTCGTCACGCTGCCGTGCGTCGCGGCAGCCGACGCCGAAGGGCCGTTGCGCGACCACGTGTACGCCGCGCTCAACAGCGGTGACCTGTCAATCGTCGAGATGCGGGAGACCGTCCTGCATTTCGCGGTGTACGCCGGGTGGCCCAAGGCCTCGCGGTTCAACATCATGGTCGACGAGCAGTGGGACCGGATCCACCGTGAACGGGGGCTGACCCCGCCCGCACCCGAACCGCTGCTGCCGCTACCGACACCGAGCGATCCGGAGGAACGGCTGGTCTGCGGCGAGCAGTCCTTCCGGGACATCAACTGCATCCCGTTCGCCCCGACCCGGGACAACCCGTACTCCGGCGCAGGCATCCTCAACTTCGTCTTCGGAGAGATGTGGCTGCGGCCCGGACTCGGCATGAAGGAACGACGCCTGGTGACGGTGGCCTGCGTGGCCTTTCAGGATGCGCCGCTGCCGATCCTCAGCCACGTCTACGCCGCACTCAAGAGCCGCGACGTCTCCTTCGAGGAAATGGACGAACTGGCACTGCATTTCGCGGCCTACTACGGATGGCCCAAGGCATCGAACCTCAACCAGGTGATCCGAGATCAGCAGCAACGTGTTCTTGAGGAAGAGAACGCCGAGGCATGAAGTTCGAGCACATCTACCCGGCGACCGGCCGGCCGAACGGAACCGTGGACCTGGCCGGAACCGCCGAGATAGACGAAGCGGTAGCGGCCGCGGCAAGGGCACAGCGGGAATGGGTCTCACTGACCGTCGACCGGCGCCGCGACCTGCTGATCGACCTGGCCGACGTGGTGCACGACCACCTCGACGAGCTCGCGAAGCTCAACGTGGCCGACTATGGGGTGCCGATCTCGTTCGCAGGCACCGCAATGCTTCTGGAGCGGTTCCTGCGACATTTCGCGGGCTATGCCGACAAGCCGCACGGGGTGACGACACCGGTCAACGGATCGTTCGACATCAACCTCGTCGAGCGTGAGCCCTATGGCGTCGTCGGTGTCATCACCCCGTGGAACGGCTCTCTGGTCGTCACCGGATCGTGCGTCGCTCCGGCGCTGGCCGCCGGCAATGCCGTCGTCCTCAAACCATCCGAGCTCGCCCCGTTCGCGGCACTGCGCTTCGGCGAGCTCTGTCTGGAGGCCGGACTGCCCGAGGGGCTGGTGACCGTCGTACCGGCCGACGCCGAGGGCGGCGACGCGTTGGTACGTCATCCCGGCATCGGCAAGATCGCCTTCACCGGTGGCGGTGGTACGGCGCGCAAGGTATTGCAGGCCGCCGCAACCAATCTCACTCCGGTGGTCACCGAACTGGGCGGAAAATCCGCCAACCTCATCTTCGCCGATGCCGACCTCGATCTGGCCGCATCGCTGTCGGCCCACCAGGGCCCGCTCATGCAATCAGGACAGAGCTGCGCATGCGCGAGCCGGATACTGGTCCACGACGCGGTCTACGACGAGTTCCTGGAGAAGTTCCTCGGCGTCATCGGCACGGCCAACATCGGCGACCCGATGGACCCCGCGACCACGTTCGGACCGGTGATCAGTCAGGCCGCCGCCGACCGGATCCTGACGGCCGTCGATACCGCGGTAACCGGCGGTGCGGGTGAGTTGCTGGTGGGCGGCAAGCCGATAGACAGCGAGGGCTACTACGTCGAACCGACGGTGTTCGGCGATGTGGACAACTCCTCGGAACTCGCGCAACTGGAGACCTTCGGACCCGTCGTCTCGGTGATGCGGTTCCGCGAGGAGGACGAGGCCGTGCGGATCGCCAACGACACCCCCTATGGCCTGAACGCCTTCGTCCAGACGACCGATCTCAACCGGGCCCATCGGGTGGCCCGCCGGCTGGAATCCGGATCGGTGTGGATCAACCAGTTCAGCGACATCTCACCCCAGGGCCCGTACGGCGGTTACAAGCAGAGCGGCTCGGGGCGGACCGGCGGCATCGAGGGCCTGAACGAGTTTCAGCAAGTAAAGAACATCCGGATCGCCGTGCGTTGATACGGTTTTTCGGTGAAGTTCAGGTTCACTCCTGGCCGCCGAAACGACCGCAGAGTGGTGCCCCGCGATGATCCCGTCGGTACCGATCGTGCGGGCCGCACGGCACTGCACTACGCCGTCACCAACGACCCGGTTGGTCTCAACTACACGGCCGCCCTCAAAGACCCGCAGCTCGCGGCCGAGAACTTCCGGATCGGCAACCAGTTTCGGATCGAGAACACCACGCGACTGCTCGCGTTGGGTGCTGACGTCAACGCCGTCGAAAACGTCGGGATGACGCCGCTGCACTTCGCCGCCCAGAGCGACAGCGTCGACATCGTGAGGATCCTGCTCGAGGCAAACGCGGACGTGAACGCCGTCGCCGAAGACGGTTGCACGCCGCTCTATCGGGCCGTGCGCAATACGACCGGGAAACGGGCCGACATCGTGGCGGTGCTGATGGCCGCCGGAGCCGACCCCACGATCGACGACGGCAACGGGCCCGCGGTGCTGAGGTTCATCGCGCGCGTCGGCGATACCCAGCTGCGCGACATCATGGCCGGGTACGGGCACACGGTGGACGGATTTCCCGGCTCCGGTTGACGTGGGCCACACCACACCCCACAATAACCGTCATGTTCGGTCAGAAATCCACATCGACGGTCAACCGTGCTGCCGGTTGAGCGCCATGAGGCGATCGTCGAGGCGGTAGGCACCGCCCAGGCCATCAGCACCGACGAGCTGGTCCGCCGCCTCGGGGTTTCGGCTGAGACCGTCCGCCGCGACCTGGCATTTCTCGAAGAACGCGGGGCACTGCGCCGGGTACACGGGGGCGCAGCCGCGGTCGCCGACCACCGCCCCATCGAGCCCTCATATTCCGAGCGCACGACGATTCGCCACCAAGCCAAGGCCCAGCTGGCCCGGGTCGCCGCGGGGCTGCTCGAAAACGGTCAGACGGTGATCATCGACATCGGGACCACAGCCGTCGCCGTCGCCCAGGCGATCCCGCGCGCGTTCACCGGCACGGTGATCACCCCGTCGCTGCCGGTCGCGGTGGAACTCGCCGACCGCTCGGGAATCGAGCTGCTGCTGGCCGGCGGACGGGTCCGGGCCGGCGACCTGGCCTGCTCGAATGCCCACACGAAGTCCTTCTTCACCGACGTCTACGCCGACATCGCCCTGCTCGGGTCCGGTGGGGTGGACGCGGTAGCCGGGCTCACCGATTTCCATCTCGACGAGATCGACGTGCGCCGCACGATCATCGCCAACAGCGCCCGCAGCTACATCCTGGCCGACTCGTCCAAGCTCGGGCAGGTGGCGCCGTACCGCGTGTGCGATCTCAGCGCCGTCAACGGACTGATCACCGACCAGAACACCGACCCGGCCGTGGCCGCGGCACTCGAAGAGACGGGAGGTGTGGTCATGCCGGCGCGGCCGGCAAGCGCCTGAAACGGGTGCGGGCGACGTTGCAGCGTCGCCCGCGGACCGAGCAATTCCTTCGCGAAACAGTCGATTTCCCTCAGAAAGCTCGATCAATGACAAATTCTTCCACATCGCCGTACGGCTACACCGAGACACTGGAACGCGGCACCGGTAAATTCGCCTCGTTCGCTGTGGCCTTCGCCTTCGTCTCGATCGCCACCGGCATCTTCACCACCTACGGCAGCGTGCTCAACAGCTCCGGCCCCATGGGGATCTGGACCTGGCCCATTGTGATCGTCGGCCAGGTCGCGGTAGCCCTGCTGCTCGGCTCGCTGGCCGCCCGGATCCCGGTGACCGGCTACGCCTATCAGTGGGTGTCGCGGCTGGCGAACCCGATTCTCGGCTGGATCACCGGCTGGATCTCGTTCACGTTCCTGGCGATCGTGGTGGTCGCGGTCGATTACACCGTGGCCGCCACCGTGGTACCCGCACTATTCGACTTCACCGGAACCCCCATAACGTCGTTCGAGATCACCGCCGCCGTCCTGTTCCTGCAGGCATTGTTGGTCGGGCTGTCGACCAAATGGACCGAGCGGGTCAACAACTTTGCCGTGACCGCGGAACTGATCGGCATGGTGGCGCTGGTGGTGCTGCTGTTCATCGTCGGCGTGATCGCACACAAGCTCTCCGTCGGCAACCTGTTCTCCCGCGGCGACGTCCCCGCCGAGGGGTACTGGAGCTTCGGCACCGCCACCTCGGTGGGCCCGTGGATGCTCGGTTTCCTGCTCGGCGCCTTCACCATCGTCGGCTTCGAATCCGCCGCCAATCTGGCCGAAGAAACCAAGAAGCCCGAAATCGTTGTGCCACGCGCCATGTGGCAGGCGGTGCTGGCCTCAGGCGTGTTGGGCTTCTTGTTCCTGCTGGTGGTCACCGCCGCCGTCAACGATCCGACCACGCTGGCCCAGTCGGGCACCCCGATCGCCGACGTGATCCGCGACATCCTCGGCTCCTTCGTCGGCACCGCACTGCTCGTGCTGGTGGCGATCGCGATCTTCGCCTGCGGCCTGGTGATCCTGATGAGCGGCGTGCGTCTGGTCTGGGCGATGTCACGTGATCAGCGCTTCCCGGGTTGGCAGCTGCTGCACAAGGTTTCACCGCGGTTCCGTACCCCGGCCAACGCCACCGTGTTCATGGCGGCCACCTCGGCGGTGATCCTCGGCATCTTCTCCACGAGCACCGACGCCTTGTTCAAATTGTTCTCCGCGGCCACCCTGCTGCCCGCATCCATCTACGCCATCACCATCGCGCTCTACATCGCGACCCGCAAGAAGCTGCCCGCGAGTGCGGGATTCAGCCTGGGACGCTGGGAGGTTCCGGTTCTCGTGGTGGCTGTGGTGTGGCTGGTGTTCGAGCTCTCGTTGTTCCGCGACGCGTCGTTCAAAGATCCGTGGCTGTACGTCCTGGCCATGGTCGCGATCGGTGCGGTCTACCTCGGGTACCTGCTGGTCACCCGCGGCAAGGAAGGTCTCAAGATGCCCGAGCTGGCCTCGATCGACGCCGAATTGGACGAGGTCGCCGGCGCAGTCGAGGAACCCGTGAAATGACCGTTCTGGCCATCGACCAAGGCACCTCGGGGACCAAGGCGATCGTCGTCGACCCCGAACAGGGTGTGGTCGGCTTGGCCGAGGTGCCGGTACACCCGCGTTACCTCGACGGCGGCGGCGTCGAGCAGGATCCGGCTGAACTGCTGCAGTCCGTGCTCGGCGCCGGTCGCGCCGCCCTCGAGCAGGCCGGCCGGCCAGTTCACGCGGTGTCTCTGGCGAATCAGGGCGAGACCGTGCTGGTCTGGGATCCCGATACCGGCCGCCCGCTCAGCCCGGCCATCGTGTGGCAGGACCGGCGCGCCGAATCCCTGTGCGCGGACCTCGCCGGGCAAGCCGACATGATCGCCACGCGAACCGGATTGGTGCTCGACCCGTACTTCTCGGCACCGAAGATGGCCTGGCTGCGCCGCAATGTCGAGTCCACCGGCGTCGTGACGACCTCGGATACCTGGCTGCTGCACCAGCTCACCGGCGAGTTCGTCACCGATGCCACGACGGCCAGCCGCTCGGCCGCCGTGGACCTCGGTGCTCAGGACTGGAGTCCCGATCTGCTGGCGCTGTTCGGCCTGGACGGCGAACGTCTGCCCCGGATCGCAGCGAATGACGAGATCGTCGGCACCACATCGGCTTTCGGTTCGGACACCCCGGTCGGTGGGATCGTGGTGGACCAGCAGGCCGCACTGCTGGCCGAGGCGTGCCTCGAATCCGGCATGGCCAAATGCACGTTCGGTACGGGTGCCTTCCTGCTGTCGAACACCGGGACCACCCCGGTGCGTTCGACCACGGGCCTGACGTCGTCGGTGGCCTGGCGGGTCGGTGGCGTCGACTCGTTCTGCATCGACGGCCAGGTCTACACCGCGGCGTCGGCCGTCAAATGGCTGACCTCGCTCGGTGTGATCAGCGGCGCCGCCGAGATGGACGCCGTCGCAGAATCCGACAACGGAGGCGTGCTGTGCGTTCCCGCGCTGGCCGGGCTGGCTGCGCCGTGGTGGAAATCGCAAGCCACCGCGACGATCTCGGGGATGACCCTGTCAACCGGGCGCGGACACATCGTGCTGGCGGTTCTACAGGGCATCGCCGCACAGGTCGCCGAGCTGGTCGCGGCGATCGATGCCGATGCGCCGCCACTGACCCGGCTGCGGGCCGACGGCGGGCTCACCCAGTCCACTGTGCTGATGCAGGTCTGCGCCGACATCCTGCAGGTGCCCGTCGACGTCTATCCCTCGGCGCACGCCACCGCCCTTGGCGCGGCCGCGCTGGCCCGACTCAGCCTGGCACCTGAGAAGTCGGTGGCCGACGTCGTCACCGACTGGACCCCGTCGGCGACTTACGAGCCCCGCTGGAGCGCGGCACGTGCCGCCGAATTCCGCTCGGCCTGGCGCGAACTCGCCGAGACCACGTACCACCAGGAGATTTCATGAACACCCCGAGTGGACCCGACGTATTCGACGTCGTGGTCATCGGAGCCGGAATCGTCGGCTCGGCCATTGCGCGTGAGCTGTCGGGACACCAGCTGTCCGTTGCCCTGCTCGAAGCCCGCGACGATGTCGGCGACGGCACCAGCAAGGCCAACACAGCGATCCTGCACACTGGGTTCGACGCCAAACCCGGAACGCTGGAATCCACCATGGTCAGCCGCGGTTACGAGCTGCTGTCCGAGTATGCGAGCCGCACCGGTATCCCCGTCGAGCACACCGGGGCCATCCTGGTGGCCTGGGACGACGAACAGCTCGATGCCCTACCGGGTTTGAAGGAGAAAGCCGCAGCCAACGGGTATCACCGGTGCGAGATCGTGGATTCCGCGGCCGTCTACGCCGCGGTCCCCGCTCTGGGGCCAGGCGCACTCGGCGGGCTCACCGTGCCCGACGAATCCATCATCTGCACCTGGACGGTGAACCTCGCGCTGGCCACCGATGCCGTCAACCGGGGCACCACCCTGCTGACCGATCACCGCGTGGAACGCGTCGAGGTTGGTGACGGGGTCACCACTCTGCACACCTCCGCCGGCGCTGTGCGCACACGGTGGGTGGTCAACGCGGCCGGCCTGGGAGCCGATGTCATCGACAACCTGTTCGGCTTCTCGCGATTCACCGTGACCCCGCGCCGCGGCGAGCTGATCGTCTACGACAAGCTGGCGCGACCGCTCGTCGACAAGATCGTGCTGCCGGTGCCGACCTCACGCGGCAAGGGAGTTCTGGTCAGCCCCACCATCTATGGCAACGTCATGCTCGGCCCCACCTCGGAGGACCTCACCGACCGCACTGCCACCGGGACCTCGGAGAGTGGATTCGAGTTCCTCCTGGAAAAGGGCCGCGCGTTGATGCCCCGGCTCCTCGACGAAGAGGTCACCGCGACCTATGCCGGGCTTCGGGCCGCGATCGACCACGGCGACTACCTGATCGAGGCGGATCCGGCGCAGCATTACCTGCTGGTCGGCGGCATCCGGTCCACCGGCCTCACTGCGGGCATGGCCATCGCCGAACACGCCCGCGCTCAACTGGTCTCGGTCGGCCTAGAGCTGGTACCCGCAGACGAACTGCCCGATCCGCCACAGATGCCCAACCTCGGCGAGGCGTTCCCCCGCCCCTATCAGCAGGCTGAGAAGATCGCCGCCGATCCTGCCTATGGCCGGATCGTGTGCTTCTGCGAACGCGTCACCGAGGGCGAACTGCGCGACGCCTGCCATTCCGTCATCCCACCCGCAGCCCTGGAAGGCCTGCGCCGCCGCACCCGCGTGATGAACGGTCGCTGCCAGGCATTCTTCTGCGGCGCCGAGGTGCAGTCGGTATTCGAGCGGGAATCTCAGGAGAACAAACAGTGAGCACCTACGACGTCGCGATCATCGGCGGAGGACCGGCGGGTCTGACCGCCGCGGCTGAGCTGGCGAATAGCCCGGGCCTGAATGTGGTTGTGCTGGAACGTGAGTCCGAGGCAGGCGGCATTCCCCGCCACAGTGACCACCCGGGTTACGGCATCCGCGATATGAAGACCTTCATCAGCGGGCCGGCATACGCCCGCCGCCTGGTTCGTGAGGCCACGGCGGCCGGGGCCGAGATTCGCACGGCCACCATGGTCACCGGCTGGGCCGGCGAGAGGTCCCTGGAGCTCACCTCGCCCGCCGGGCGCGAACAACTCGACGCCCGCGCGATTGTCCTGGCAACCGGTGCTCGCGAGCGGGCCCGCCCGGCGCGGCTGATCCCCGGCGACCGGCCCGGCGGCATCTACACCACCGGACAGTTGCAGAACACCGTGCACCTGCAGCACCGAAGCGTGGGCAAGCGCGCCGTCATCGTCGGAGCCGAACTGGTCAGCTACTCGGCGGTGCTCACCCTCAAGCACGCCGGCTGCGAAACCGCGCTGATGACAAGCGAATACCCGTCGCCCGAGTCGTATGCGGTCTTCAACCTCGCGGGCCGCACCCCGCTGATGGACGTCGAGGTCGCCACGACCACCCGGGTGGTCCGAATCATCGGAAAGGGTGTTGTCGTGGGGGTCGAGATCGAGAACACCCGCACCGGGCAACGCCGCATCGTGGCCTGCGACACCGTGGTGTTCACCGGTGACTGGATTCCCGACCACGAGTTGGCCCGCGCCGCGGGGCTCAACATCGACCCGAAAAGCCTGGGGCCCGTGGTCGACACCGCGCTGCGGACCAGCCGGGAAGGGGTGTTCGCGATCGGCAACCTGCTGCACCCGGTGGACACCGCCGACATCGCCGCGCTCGACGGCCGCCATGTGGCCGCCCAGGTGCGTCGCTACCTGGGCGGCGCGGTCACGCCCGGCGACGGGATCCGCATCGAGGCTGCGACCCCGCTGCGCTGGGTGGCACCGGGCTTGCTGCGGCCCGGCGACCCCGCCCCAGCGCGGCAGCGCCTGCTGTTGTGGACCGACTCCTTGGTGCGCATACCGAAAGTGGTTGCGCGCCAGGACGGCACGGTCATCGGCCGGAAGACCCTGCCCTGGCCGGCCTCACCCGGCCGGGTGTTCCGGGTGCCGTCGAGCATCCTCGACAAGGCCGATCACCGCGGCGGGACGGTCACCCTTTCACTGGGGTGAACGTGATGTTCAGTTCGGTGAGACCCCGGAGCAAGAACGTCGGCTCGTAGTTGTAATTCCGCTGCCCGGCCGGGCCGTGCACGGATTCGTCAATGCTGATGTCCCGCATACGATCCAACAAGCGGCGCACGGTGATCTGCCCCTCGACGCGGGCCAGCGGTGCCCCTGCGCAGGTGTGGATGCCGCGGCCGAAGGCGATGTGTTCGCGGACGTTCTTCCGGTCCGGACGGAATTCGTGAGGATCGTCGAACTTGCGAGGATCGCGGTTGGCCGCGCCGAGGCACAGCATCACGATGCTGCCGGCCTTCAGATGCACTCCGCCGAGCGTGGTGGTCTTGCGGACCAGCCGGAAGTCTACCTTCGTCGGTGCGTGCATCCGCAGCGCTTCCTCGATGAAAGTCGGGATACCGTCCGGATTCTCGCGCAGTGTCCGCTGATACTCCGGGTAGTCCCCCAGGGTCTGCACGGCGGCGGTGAGCAGCTTGGTGACGGTCTCCTGCCCGGCGGCGAACAGGAAGGTGGCCGGCTTGACAACCTCCAGCAGTTCCGGCGTCGAGCCGTCGGGATAGGTGGCGGTGGCCATGCCGGAGAGCACGTCGCCACGCGGCTCGCGCCGGCGCTCGGCGAGGTATCCGGCGAACTTGTCGTCAAGGTACTGCAGCGGATCGAGACCCACCGGCTCACCGTCCAGCGCGCCGACCCGATTGCCCTCCGGCCGCTCGGCGCCCAGTGCGGCAAGGAATTCCGGGCGGTCCTCCTCGGGAACACCCAACAGATCGATGATCGCCGAGGTGGCGAAGGGCTTGGCGTACTCCGACAGGAACTCGCACTTGCCGTTGTCGATGAACTGGTCGAGCTGGTGATCGACCAGCTGCCACATGTAGTCCTCGTTTTCCTTGAGACGACGAGGCGTGAGCAGTTTGCTCAGCAGCGATCGGGCCCGCTCATGCTGCGGCGGGTCCATCACCACCATGTGCTCATGGATCGGGAACAGATGGCGGTGCGCCTCGATCTGCTCGCTGATGTCGTCGCCCTCGGGCTCGAAGGGCAGCGGCGGGAACAGCCCGCCGATCGCGTTCACGGCCGAGAACGACGCATGGTCCTTGAAGGCCGCCATGACTTCCTGGTAGCCGGTCACCGCCACGACACCGTGATGCGGTTCGGCAAACACCGGCCCGTTGCTGCGCAGATATTCGTAGTACTCGTACGGGTCCTGGGCGACGGCCGGGTCGGCGAAATAGTCGACTGAGGCGAGATCGGTCATGGCTCACTGGCCTTTCGTGCTGGTGTTGAGCAGGCTGATCGCCTGGCGCGGGCAGGCGTCGACGGCAGATTTGACGTTGTCCCAGGTACCTTGATCCCACTGCCCGCTCACCGGGGCAGCGCCGGCCACCTCGTCGTCGGACAGGTCGAACACCTCAGGGGCAAGTTGGATGCACAGTGCATGGCCTTCGCACAGGCCGGCGTCCACCTGGACCCGGGCCGTACTCATGTCTTCGGGCATCTGTTTCCTCAGTTCTGAATTTGATCAGTCGATCAAACCGTTAGGATGGCTCATGCTTACCACCCCCGACGTTCGGCGGTCAAGGTTCCAAGCCGGCAAGAAATATGTGTTGTCGGGCAATGACTTTGGGGGGCCGTGCTGATGCCTGCCGCACGCGCCGCCAAAGAGAAGGACGCGGGCACCCGCAAGCGCCTCATCGAGGCAACCGCCCAGGTCATCCGAGACGAGGGGTATGCCGCGGCCACCACCCGGCGGATCGCAACCGTGGCGGGCGTGCGTTCGGCGTTGGTCTACTACTATTTCGACACCCTCGATGACCTGTACATCGCGGTACTGCGCAGCGGCGCCGACGCGGCCCTGGTACGGCTACGCGAGGCCATCACCACCGACGATCCGCTGCGGGCGCTGTGGCTGATCAACTCCGACTCACGGGTGACCGGGCTCAACACCGAGTTCATGGCCCTGGCCAATCACCGCAAGGCGATCGGCGTCGAACTCAAGGCCTACTCCGAGCGGGTCCGCGACATCGAGGCGACCGCCATGGCCGGCGTGCTGCGCGCACACGGTGTGGACATGGAGGACTTTCCGCCCGTGGTGATGTCGATGCTGCTCACGCAGTCCGCCCGCAGCCTGTGCAACGAAGAGGCGGTCGGCGTGACCGAGGGCCACGCCGAGTTCCGCGCCTTCGTCGAGCGATTCCTGCGCCGGTTCGGCAGCGATCGAGCAGCTACTTGAGCATGCTGCCCGCATCGACTGTCACCGGCAGGCCGGTGATGTAGCGGGCTTCGTCAGAGGCCAGGAACAACACCGCGTTGCTGATGTCGACCGGCTCCACCCAACCGACCGGAAGGACGTGCATGAGCTGGGCGACCACGGCCATGTCGTCCGGGCCCGGGTTCTCCAGGTCGGGACGGAACAGCTTCATCGTTCCCTCGTTCATGAACATCGGGGTGTTCACGTTGGTCGGGCACACCGAGTTGACCCGGATCGAGTGCTGCCCCAGTTCCACCGCGAAGCTGCGCATCAGACCGATCACACCGTGCTTGGCCGCGATGTAGTGGCCGGTATGCGGATAGGCCTTGAGCCCGCCGACCGAGCTGGTCAAGATGATCGAACCGCCACGTCCGCCGGAAAGAATGTGCGGCACTGCGGCTTTCACGGTCTTCCAGACGCCGGACAGGTTGACGCCGATCATGTCGTCCCAGTCGGATTCTTTGGTCTCGTGCAGGACATCGCCACCGTTGCCGATGCCGGCGTTCGCCACCACGATGTCGAGCCGGCCCAGCTGCTCCACACCGCTGTCGACGGCCCCTTTGAGCGCGCCGAAGTCACGCACATCGAGCTCGGCGGTGACGATGCGACGGTCGAGACCCTTGATCAGATCCGCCGTCTCTGCCAGGTCGTCCGGGGTCGACGCCGGGATCGCACTGGTATCGGTGACCGGGGCGCAGACGTCGACCGCGATGATGTCTGCGCCCTCTTGCGCCAATCGCAGCGCATGGCTGCGTCCCTGCCCGCGCGCCGCACCGGTAACGAGGGCGACCTTGCCCTCTACCCGACCATTCATGTGTGTCCTCTTCCCATCGGTTTGATCGATTGATCAAACCTTGGCAGGGCACAACCATGTTCGTCAAGAGCCGGGTTGATCAACCGGTCAGGGACCGCTGGATTCGACGTCGGCGCCGAACGCAACTGGGCCCCACCCTCACGGGTGGGGCCCAGCTACGCGTCGTGCTACCTATTACGAGTCAGAGCCCGAGCTCTTCTTGGAGTCGCTGGAGCCCTTGGACTTGTCAGCCCCGGCCTTGGTCGCCTTGGGCTTGGCCTTGGCTTCCTTGGCGGTGCTCTCCTTGGCGGTGGCCTTCGATTCCTTGGCCTCCTGGGCCTTGGCCTGCTTGGCTTCCTTGGCCTCGCTGATCTTGGCCCTGATCCGGTCCGTGATCTTGGTCTTGCCCGTGGCCTTCGCATCGGCATTGGCCGACTTGCTGGTTGCAGGCGTGGCGACGGACTCTCCGGCAGCCTCATCGGCCGCAGGAACGGCACTGGCGACCGGCGTCTCGACCTTCACGGCCTCGACAACCGGGGTTTCGACCTTCGGAGCCTCAACAGCCACGGTCTCGGACTTCGGAGCCTCGACCGGGCTTTCAGCCTTCGGAGCCTCGACGGCCGGAGCCGCTTCCTTCACCGACTCGACGGGCGACACGGTCAACGCCGCCTTGGGCGCCAACGCGGAAACCAGCTGAGCCGAGATGCTCGCGGGCACCGATGACGGAGCCGACGCGGGAGCAGGTGTTTCCGGGGTGTTGTCGATGGCATCGGCGAGGCTCTTGGGGATGTTCACCAGCAGGTTCTGCAGAAGACCTGCGACGATCCGGGCGCCACCCTGCTCGCCGGGCTCGGCCCAGGTGAGCAGTGCCGGCCACTCGGTGTAGCCCCCGGTGCCCGTCTCCGGGTCGGGGTCGGAGTACTTGAATCCGTTGAGCGCCGCGTTGACGAGGATGCCCGGCGTGTTCACGACGGCGTTGAAGGCCCCCTGCATATCGCCCGCGGCGACGCTGGTGCTGATCGCCTCGGCAACGCGGGCGAGCTCGAACGTCGGGCCGCTGATCGTTGCGAAGGCGCCCTGGAACAGGGCGCTCACGACGACGCTGGAGGTGAAGGTCGCACCGATCAGATTCGTGAAGTTCTGCGCGATCTGCTCCGGGATCCCGGTCAGGTACTCGGTCCCGCCGCGCGGGATGCCCGAAAGGATGAACCCGGGAGCGATCAGCGAACCGAAGGCGCCCTGGAACGCGTACAGCATGGAGTGGTTGAACCACCGGTACGCCTCGCCGATGTCTCCGGCCTCAAGTGCGGCCTGCGCCTGCGCCAACCGCGCCTGCCCGTTGGGGCCCTCATACCAGTTCTTCAGGTTGGTGGGGATGGCCTCGAACGCCGCACCGAACTTGCCCGCGTAGCCCAGCTGGTTCTCCAGCACCTGGTTCAGCAACGGCGCCGGATTGGCAGCCAGGGCGGCACCCAGAGACTCGAGGTTGCCCAATGTGTTGCTGAACAGCGTCCCGTAGACGTCCACGGGCGAGGCCGTCGCGTCCATGGTCGACGCCGTCAGGTCGTAGGCGAAGCTCTGAGCCTGCTGGATGAGCGTCGTGTTCTGGGCAACCGGGGTCACCGCGATGGCGCTGGCGCTGACCATGGCGACGCCGGCGAGAAGGAACTTGTCCTTGCGACTCGCCGCCGGGGTATCACCGGACGAAAGGGCGGGTAGGGGCACGAAGAACTCCTGAAAGCTGATAGTTGACTGAGGAACGAGCAAAAATTAGCTTAGGTTTTCCTAAATATCAATAGGTATGCCTGCCCTAAATTCCGTTTGCCTAGGCAAGTACTTGGCAATCGCCAGGTCGGAGGCCGGTGGCCCGGCAGATTTCCTGTTCGGGGCGTATTTTGACGGCTTCAGACCGCATTGATGGGATCGGCTTCCCGATACTGGGAGCCTTCCTGGTCATCGGGGCAGACCGTCCGCGAATCCCCATGCGTTCGTTTCTTTGCCAGACGAACCTGTGGAGCAGGAACACAAACTGGGCCCCCTCCCGATGGGAGGGGGCCCAGTCGTGTCAGCGACGAAAAGTCAGAGCCAGGTGTCAGGGGTGGTGGCCGTCAGGAACGCGTCCAGATCGTCACGCCACTGTGCCGGGGTGTTCTTGTCCGGCTCGATCCCGGTGTACTCACCGCGGTAGAACAGCAACGGCCGCGGCTTGCGCTTGGGCACTTCCGACAACGAGTGCACCGCACCGAACACCACGAAATGGTCGCCGCCGTCGTGCACGGAATGCACATTGCAGTCGATGTGCGCGAGGCTGCCTTCGATCACCGGTGAACCGAGTTCCGAAGGGCTCCAGTCGATCCCGGCGAACTTGTCCGGAGCCTTGGAGCCGAACTGCGCGGACACATGCTGCTGCTTCTCGTGCAGCATGTTCACGCAGAACTTCCCGCTGGCCTCGATGGCCTGCCACGCCCGCGACTGCTTGGTGGGACAGAACAACACCAGGGGCGGATCAAGCGACAGCGCCGCGAACGACTGACAGGCAAAGCCGATCGGCACGTCATCGTGAAGTGTCGTGATGACCGTGACGCCAGTACAGAACTGGCCGAGCACATTTCGGAACGTGCGCGGGTCGAGCGGCTGAGCCTGTGCCATCACTTGAATCCGACAGAGAAGTCGTGGCCCCAGAGACTGATCCCCACGCTCTCGCGGGCGATCCAGCTCTCGTCCTCGACTTCCAGTCCCTCGCAACCGAATTCCATGTCGAACCCACCGGGGGTCTTCATGTAGAAGGACAGCATCTTGTCGTTGATGTGCCGGCCCAGCGTCGCCGACATCTTCACGTTGCGACGGTTGGCGCGGTCCAGGCACAGGCCGACATCGTCGGAGTTCTCCACCTCGACCATCAAGTGCACGATGCCGGTCGGGTTGGGCATCGGCATGAAGGCCAGCGCGTGGTGCCGCGGGTTGCAGCCGTAGAAGCGCAGCCACACCGGGTCGCCATCGGCTGGGCGGCCCGCGAGCTGCGGCGGCAGCTGCATCGAGTCACGTAGCCTGAAGCCCAGCACATCCTGGTAGAACGCCTGCGCGGCAGCGTCGTCGTTGCAGGTCAGCACCACGTGCCCGAGTCCCTGCTCGGCAGTCACGAACTTGTGGCCGTACGGGCTGACGAACCGGCGGCCCAGGTACTGCGCACCGTAGAACGCCTCGAGGACGTTGCCGGCGGGATCGGAGAACCGGATGAGCCCTTCGACCCTGCGCTCGCGGATCTCGTCCCTGGTGCCCTCGACGAAGTCGACGCCCGCCTTGGACAGGCTCTCGCGCAGGCTCTGCAGCGCGGGAGCGTCGGCGACCTCCCAGCCCGAGATCAACAGTCGGTCCTGGTCGCCCGGCACGATCACCAAGCGGGCCGCGAAGTCATCCATCCGCAGGTAGAGCGCGTCCGGGATGGAACCCTCGCCCTCCACCATGCCGAGCACTTTCACGCCGAACTGGCGCCACGCGGCCACGTCGGTGGCCTCGATGCGCATGTAGCCGAGTGCCTTGATGCTCATCTGCTAACCCCCAAGGAAATCGATGGTGAGTTTGTTGAACTCGTCGAACTTCTCGACCTGAGCCCAGTGTCCACACTGCCCGAAGACGTGCAGCTGTACCCGCGGGATCTGCTTGAGCGCGACCAGCGCGCCGTCGAGCGGGTTGACCCGGTCCTCGCGGCCCCAGATCAGCAGCACCGGCTGGCGCAACTTGTACACCTCGCGCCACATCATGCCGAGCTCGAAATCCGCACCCGCGAACGACTTACCCATCGCACGGGTAGCCGCCAGAGACTCGGGGGTGCTGGCGATCGCGAACCGCTCGTCGACCAGTTCCGGGGTGACCAGCTTCTGGTCGAACACCATGATCCGGATGAAGGCCTCGAGGTTCTCGCGCGTCGGTTCGAAGTTGAACTTCGCCAGGGCCTTGACGCCCTCGGTCGGATCGGGCGCGAACAGGTTGACGCTCAGGCCGCCGGGGCCCATCAGGATGAGCTTGCCCGCCCGGTCCGGGTAGTCCAGCGCGAACCGCACCGCGGTGCCGCCGCCGAGCGAGTTGCCCAGCAGCGGGATCCGGCCCTGCAGACCGAGGTGGTCGAACAGGCCCAGCAGCGCCTTGGCGCTGTAGCGGTTGTACTGCTCGTGCTCGGTGTGCTTGTCCGAGTGCCCGTAACCCGGCTGATCGACCGCGAGCACGTGGTAGTGCTCGGCCAGAACCGCGATGTTGCGGCCGAAGTTCGACCAGCTCGAAGCGCCGGGGCCACCGCCGTGCAACAGCACGATGGTCTGGGCATTCGGGTCACCCGCCTCGTGGTAGTGCAGCCGCATGTCATCTCTGACCTGGGCGTAGCGCGAGGTGGATTCGAAGGTGATCTCTTGGGTGGCAGTCATGTATCAGACCATCGTGTCGGCCGGGGGCAGGCCGAACTCGTTGTTGCCGAAGATCAGGTAGGCGCGCTCGGGATCGTTGGCCGCGTGCACCCGGCCGGCGTGCGCGTCACGCCAGAACCGCTGCACCGGAGCGTCATTGGACAGTGCGGTGGCACCCGAGGCCTCGAAGAGCCGGTCGATCGAGGCGATCGCGCGGCCGGTGGCACGCACCTGATCGCGCCGCGCCCGGGCCCGCAGCTCGAACGGGATCTCCTCGCCGGCGACCAGCAGGGCGTACTCGTCGGCGACGTTGCCCGACAGCTGACGCCAGGCGGCGTCGATGTCGCTGGCGGCCTCGGCGATGCGGATCTTGGCGAACGGATCGTCCTTGGCCTTCTCACCGGCGAAGGCGGCGCGGACGCGCTTGCCCTGGTGCTCGACGTGGGCGTCGTAGGCGCCGTAGGCCATACCGACGATGGGTGCCGAGATGGTGGTGGGATGGATTGTGCCCCACGGCATCTTGTACACGGGAGCGGTGTTGGTCTCATAGCCGCCGGCGGTGCCGTCGTTCATCGCCTTGTAGGACAGGAAGCGGTGCTTGGGCACGAACACGTCCTTGACCACGACGGTGTTGCTGCCGGTACCGCGCAGGCCGACGACGTTCCAGACGTCGTCGATCTGGTAGTCGGTACGCGGGATCAGGAAGCTGCCGAAATCGACCGGCCGGCCGTCCTTGATGACCGGGCCGCCGAGGAAGGCCCAGCTGGCGTGATCGCAGCCCGAGGACCAGTTCCAAGCACCGTTGACGAGGTAGCCGTCACCGGTCTCGGTCACCACACCGGCACCCATCGGGGCGTAGGACGAGGAGATCCGGACCGAGGTGTCCTCGCCCCAGACGTCTTCCTGAGCCTGCTGATCGAACAGCGCCAGGTGCCAGTTGTGCACACCGATGATGCCGGCGACCCAGCCGGTGGAACCGCACGCGCTGGCCAGACGCCGGACCGCCTCGTAGAACACGGTCGGGTCGCACTGCAGGCCGCCCCACTGCTCGGGCTGCAGCAGCTTGAAGAAACCGATGTCCTCCAGCGCCTTCACGTTCGCGTCGGGCAGCTTGCGCAGATCCTCGGTCTCCTGAGCGCGCTCACGCAGCGTCGGCAGCAGTTCATCGATGCCGGCCAGCACTGCCTGCACGTCACGCTGTTCAATGGATGTCACGGAAATGCCTCCCAAGATTCGGACTGCGATAAGCGCGAGCTGACCGCTTAGACTGAGATTAGAACACGTTACGATTTGTGTCGAGTAGCGCCTGGCAATGGTGGGCTGGACCAGGGCAAGTACGTTTTTGTAACATGTTCTAGTTATGAGTGAAGAGAGGGTCCAGCCGTGACTGATGAGCCACTGGGCAGCCATGTGCTCGAACTGCAGGTGAGTGCAGTCATCGAGGAGACGGCCGACGCCCGGTCTCTCGTGTTCTCCGTGCCCGAGGGCTCAGAGATTCCCGCCGACCGGCTGCGCTATGCCCCGGGCCAGTTCCTGACCCTGCGGGTGCCGAGCGATCGCACCGGCTCGGTGGCCCGCTGTTATTCACTGTCCAGCTCGCCGGTGACGGACGACCAGCTGACCGTCACGGTCAAGCGAACCGTCGACGGTTACGCCTCGAACTGGCTGTGCGACAACGCACATGCCGGCATGAAGATGCACGTGCTGGCCCCGTCGGGCACCTTCGTACCCAAGAATCTCGACACCGACTTCCTGCTGCTGGCCGCGGGCAGCGGCATCACCCCGATGATGGCGATCTGCAAGTCGGCACTCGCCGAGGGCACCGGCAACGTCGTCCTGGTCTATGCCAACCGCGACGAGAACTCCGTCATCTTCGGTGCCACCCTCCGCGAACTGGCGGCCAAGTACCCCGACCGGTTCACCGTCGTGCACTGGCTGGAGACCGTGCAGGGCCTGCCCAGCCCGGCCGCACTCACCACACTCGTCGCCCCGTATTCGGCGCGCGAGGCCTTTATCTGCGGGCCCGGACCGTTCATGGCAGCAGCCGAGCAGGCGCTGCAGCAGGCCGGCGCCGCCGACGAGCGCATCCACATCGAGGTGTTCAAGTCGCTCGACTCCGACCCGTTCGCCGCGGTCGTCATCGAGGAAGAAGAGGGCGACCAAGAGCCGGCCACCGCGGTCGTCACCCTGGACGGCACCACCCACGAGGTCCGTTGGCCACGGTCGGCCACGCTCCTCGACGTCCTGCTGGACAAGGGATTGGACGCACCGTTCTCCTGCCGCGAAGGCCACTGCGGTGCCTGCGCCGTGCTCAAGAAGTCCGGGGACGTCGAGATGAAGATCAACGACGTACTCGAACCATCCGATCTGGACGAGGGCCTGATCCTGGGTTGCCAGGCCACACCGGTGTCGGATTCGGTCGAAGTCACCTACGACGAGTAACGAGCGGATACCTTTCTTGACGATG
Source organism: Mycobacterium shunyiense (assembly GCF_058270075.1). Lineage (NCBI taxonomy): Bacteria > Bacillati > Actinomycetota > Actinomycetes > Mycobacteriales > Mycobacteriaceae > Mycobacterium > Mycobacterium shunyiense. Next base: position 47,414 of record NZ_JBZDPU010000023.1, read on the forward strand.
ACGATCAACAGGCTTTCCGCAGCGAGCACGGCAGCAGTGCTGACCGCGGCTGCGCTGGCGTTTCCCGGGTCGGCCACGGCCGCCTCCAATTCGGCCGTCAGCTCGATCCCGAGCCCCCAGGGCACGATCGAGATGCACGTCAGCGCGGACTGCGCCGGCACCACATGCAACTTCCGGACGTCGGCGAACCTGCTGACCCCGGACGGGCCGATCGGGTTCCCCGGCGACGCGTGGGCGCGTCAGACCATCACCCTGCGTAGTTCCAACAAAGACACCTGGCAGGAAGCCTCCTACAGCGCCCCGGCCGGGATGCCCCGGGAGATCAAGGGCTCCAACCACGACAACGTGCTGTCGAAGTTGTACCGGTCGGTCAACAAGGTCGAGATCTCGGCGACGTACTTCGGTGGCGGACCGATCGAACGCTTCACCATCGACGGCGTGTCGACACCCACCAAGTGGCAGACCGGCCAGCCGAACACCGCGGACAACTTCATCATCTGCTCGGACATCCACGTGACCTGGGGCGGGGTGAACCTCACCACGCCGAGCGCCTGCGCCACGACCGGGTTCTGACCGCGCGCCCCTTCTGGATTGGCGCTCAGGCGTCGTCTACAGCCATGTGTTTGTCCACGAGCCTGCGCCACCGGCGGTGCCGGTAGGCGTAGATCCCGCGGGCAACCGCGACCACCACGGAAGTCATTCGACCGGCGTCGATCTCGACGGTGTCGCTGTACCGGCACGACCGATCGGTGACCGGTTCGACGTGCAGGGTGTGATCCCAGGACCGCAGCATGCCGCCGTACTCGTGGGTGCGGATGGTGCGGGTGATGTCGTCGACGTCGAGAACCTCGATGGTGTGCCGGTAGGCGGGGATCACGTGGAAGGCGAACAGCCATCCGGTGCCGTGGTCCCCGGCCCGGAACGGTTCGGTGCGTCCGGCCAGAGCGGGCACGCCGAACAAGCCACGGCAGACATAGAGAAACGTCGGGACCTGCTGCATGGCCTGCCACACTCGTTCCGTGTCGGCGGGAAGAATCGTCTCAACATGGATGCGCTGCATGTCACCAATTTTCGAGAGCAGCACGACGCCTGACTACTCGCTTTTCGTGCGGAGGCGACAATGACCCCTACTGACCGATTTCGGGCCCGTAAGCAGCCCAGACAGCAGCGCGCCGTGGAGACCCGACAGGCCATCCTCGAGGCGGCGGCTCGCGTTTTCGCCGAGTACGGGTATGCCGCGGGCACCACCAACCGCATCGCCGACGCAGCGGATCTGTCGATCGGCTCGCTGTATCAGTACTTCCCGAACAAGGACGCGATCCTGTCGGCGCTCACCGACGCACACGTCGACACCGGGACCGCGCTGCTGCGCGAGCGCACTGCCTCAGGCCTGCCCGAATCACTCGAAGACCTCCTGCGCTTGTTCGTCCGGGCGACCATCGACAACCACCGCGACGACACCCGTCTGCACCGCGTGCTGTTCGAGGAAGCTCCTCGCTCACCGGCTCTGCTGGACCGGCTGCACCGCGCCGAAGAGGATGCCGTCGGCACGGCAAAAGCCTTGCTGGACAGCCACTCTGACGTTGCGGTGGCCGACACCGGGTTTGCGGCGCGCATGGTGGTCGCGACCGTCGAGTCGCTCACACACCGGCTGTTGGCGTGCGACAAACCCGCCGACGCCGAACAGCTCGAGGACGGCATCGTCACGATGCTGGCGGGGTACCTGCGGGGTTAGCGCGGCAGGCCGAGCAAGCGCTCACCGGCGACGGTCAGCAGGATCTGCTCGGTGCCGCCGGCGATGGTCAGGCAGCGCGTGTTGAGGAAGTCGTGCACCTCGCGGTTACGCACCGCACCGCCGCCGTCGGACAGTTCCAGGCGGAACTCGGCCAGTGTCTGCCGGTAACGCACGCCGATCAGCTTGCGGGCGCTGGCCTGCGCGCCGGTGTCCTGGCCGCTGACCGCCAACTGCGCGATCCGCTGGTCCAGCAGTGAACCCACCTGGGCCGTCAGGATCAACCCGCCGAGGCGGTCCAGGTCGGCCGGATCCACGTCGGGCTGCGCGCCAAGCGTGCGCAGCAGCTCTTCCATCGGATTACCCAGTGCCGTGCCGCCGGCCATCGCCACGCGCTCGTTGGCCAGGGTGGTGCGGGCCAGCCGCCAGCCGTCGTTGACGGTGCCGACCACCATCTCGTCCGGCACGAACACGTCGTCGAAGAAGACCTCGTTGAACAGCTCGTCACCGGTGATCTCGCGCAGCGGGCGGATCACGATGCCCGGCGACTTCATGTCGATCAGGAAGTAGGTGATGCCCTTGTGTTTCGGAGCGTCGGCGTCAGTGCGTGCCAGGCACACGCCCCAGTGCGCTTTCTGTGCCGCCGAGGTCCACACCTTCTGACCGGTCAGCTTCCAGCCCGGCTCACCGTTGGGACCTTCTGCGCGAACAGCTTTCATACGCAGTGCGGCCAGGTCGGAGCCGGCGCCGGGCTCGGAGAACAGCTGGCACCAGGCCAGGTCGCCGCGCAGCGTGGCCGGCACGAACTGGTCGATCTGCTCGGGGCTGCCGTGCTCCAGGATGGTCGGCACCGCCCACCAGCCGATCACCAGATCCGGGCGCTCCACCTCTGCCGCAGCGAGTTCCTGGTCGATGAGCAGCTGCTCGGCCGGAGATGCGTTGCGGCCGTAGGGACGTGGCCAGTGCGGGGCGAGCAGGCCGGACTCGGCCAGGGCCACCTGACGCTTTTCCACCGGCAGCGCGGCCACCTCGGACACCGCGGCGCTGATCTCGGGGCGCAGGCCGGCCACCGACTCCAGATCGATCCGGAGTTCACGACGCACACCCTGCTGGGTCAGTGCCGAGACCCGGCGGATCCACCGGCGCCGACCACCGAGCGCGTGCGAAATCCCATATGCGCGACGCAGATACAGATGCGCCTCGTGCTCCCAGGTGATGCCGATACCGCCGAGCACCTGGATGCAGTCCTTGGCGTTGGCCTCGGCCGCGTCGATACCGGCAGCCGCCGCCACCGCAGCGGCGATCGACAGCTGGGAGTCATCGGCCTCCGAGACCGCACGCGCCGCGTCGGCGGCAGAAACCGAGATCTGCTCCGAGCGCAACAGCATCTCGGCACACATGTGCTTGACGGCTTGGAAGCTGCCGATCGGCTTGCCGAACTGCTCGCGCACCTTCGCGTACTCGGTGGCGGTCTGCAGGGTCCACCGCGCCAACCCGGCGGCTTCGGCGGCCAGGACAGCCGCGGTGATGTCGGAGAACCGCTGCCGCGAGACATCGAGCACCTGCGCGGGCGCCGAGTCCAGCACGACCCGGGCCAGCGGCAGCGAGAAGTCGGTGGCGGTGAGCAGTTCGACGGTCACACCGGCAGCACCCGCGTCGACCAGCACCACGCGGTCGCCGGCGGGCAGCAGCAACACCCCGGCGGCGTCCGCGCCGAGGACAAACTCGGCGGTGCCCGACACGGTTCCGTTTTCGAGGTCGCCGGACAGCGTCAGGTCCGCATCCAGGGCCGCACCGGCCGTGCGCTCACCCGATACCAGGGCCTCCAGCACAGCCTCGTCGGTGACGACCAGGGTCGCCAGGGCCGTGGTGGCCACCGGCCCGGGCACCAGTGCGGCCGCGGCTTCGTCGACCATCGCGCACAGATCCTCGACCGTGCCGCCGGCGCCGCCCTGTTCCTCGGGGACCGCCACGCTGAAGATCCCTAGTTCGGCGAGACCCTGAAACGGCCTGCGCCAGGCATCGGCATCATGTTCAGCCTCGCGGACGGCGGTAGCTGTAGCAGCTGCGGCCGCCCAGCTACGCACCAGGTCACGGGCGGCAAACTGCTCGTCGGTGATGGTGGCAGACGCGCCGGACATGGTGGACCTCCTAGCCCCTAGCGCGAGAAGTCCGTGCTTCTCACTAGAACGTGTTCTAATGGTGACAGTGTTCGACCGTCAAGTCGACCCGCATCACAGCAGGACACGTCCGTGTGTTTAACGGCGCGGAGGTGTGTAGAAGGAGATCGCCGTGCGTATCGTTTTCGACGGGGCACGCGACGAGAGGGGGCCACACACCGCATGTCCAGCGCACCACAGAAGACAGGCAGCGAATCGTCCGGGTCTGACACCCGGCCGCGTGAGGTTATGAACGTGGCAGTCCTCGCCGAATCCGAACTCGGCTCCGAAGCTCAGCGGGAGCGCCGCAAGCGCATCCTGGATGCGACCCTGGCCATCGCCTCCAAGGGCGGCTACGAGGCCGTCCAGATGCGTGCCGTGGCCGAACGGGCCGATGTCGCCGTCGGCACGCTCTACCGCTACTTCCCGTCCAAGGTCCACCTGCTGGTGTCGGCCCTCGGCCGGGAGTTCGAGCGCATCGACGCCAAGACCGACCGTGCCGCACTGGCCGGCGGCACCCCCTACCAGCGGCTGAGCTTCATGGTCGGCAAGCTGAACCGCGCGATGCAGCGCAACCCGCTGCTCACCGAGGCCATGACCCGGGCCTTCGTCTTCGCCGACGCCTCGGCCGCGGGCGAGGTCGACCATGTCGGCAAGCTGATGGACTCGATGTTCGCCCGCGCGATGAGCGACGGCGAGCCGACCGAGGACCAGTACCACATCGCCCGGGTCATCTCCGACGTGTGGCTGTCGAACCTGCTGGCCTGGCTGACCCGCCGTGCCTCGGCCACCGACGTCAGCAAGCGACTCGACCTGGCTGTCCGGTTGCTGATCGGCGCCGAGGACAAACCTAAGATCTAGCGGGTGAGCCTTCCCGCTGACCTGACCCAAGCTCTGACGGCCGCGGCCCGCGTCGACCGGCTCCTGATCACCTCTGATTTCGACGGCACCCTGGCCCCGATCGTCAACAACCCGGCCGACGCGCGCCCACTGCGTGACGCCGCCAAGGCACTTGTCGCCCTCTCCGAACTTCCCGGCATCTCCACCGCCCTGATCTCCGGACGGGCCCTCGAGGTGCTGCGGGACCTGTCGGGCATGCCCGCGGCGGTGCACCTGGTCGGCAGCCACGGCGCCGAATTCGACTCCGGATTCACCCACCCCATCGATCGCGCCCTCCTCGACACGATCGCCGGTGAGCTGCAGGCGATTGCGGCCAGCCGGCCCGGGGTGACCGTCGAACTCAAACCGGCCAGCGTCGCACTCCATGTGCGTAACGCCGAACCCGCCGACGCCGACTCCGCGCTGCTGCAGGCTCATGCGGCGTCGAAGGCCTGGGATGCCGAGTTGACCGAGGGCAAGGCCGTCCTCGAGTTCGCCGTGATCACCACCGACAAGGGCGAGGCGATCGACATCCTGCGCGACGAGCACAAGGCGTCCACGGTGATCTACTTCGGCGACGACGTCACCGACGAGAAGGCGTTCCGCCGGTTGTGCGACGGCGACGTCGGCGTCAAGGTCGGACCCGGCGAGACCTTGGCCACCTACCGGGTCGACGAGCCCGAAGATGTTGGGGCAGCACTGAAGTACCTGCTCGACGCGCGCCGCTGACGCCGAAATGGCATTCCAGCAGAAGAAGTGCGAGTGGACACCTGCCGGAATGCCGTTTCGGCGGAATGGGGTGAAGCAGACTAGGCCGGCGGGCCCGACGTCCGGCCCCGCACCACCTCGGTCTCGAGCACGTCGATCACCGGCAGCCCGTCCCGCGGCGGATTGTGCAGCAACTCACCGGCCCGCCGGCCCTTGGCCATACTGGACTGCACCACCGTGGACAGGCCGCGCCGCAACGCCTCCGGCACCCCGTCGAATCCCGTGACCGTCATCTGCCCCGGCACGTAGATGCCACGGGAACGCAGATAATCCATGGCAGACAAGGCCAGTACGTCGGCGGTACACATCAGCGCGGTGATGCGGGGATTGGCGTCCAGCGCCGCCTCGGCGGCCGCTCCGCCGGACGTCGGTAGATGGTCGTAGCTCTCCACCACCGTCAGCGTGTCCGGCGCCAGGCCGGCAGCCGTCATCGCGTCGTACACGCCGTGAATCCGTTCGCGCTGCACATGGAAATGCGGGGACAATACCCGATCCGGATCTGCCAGTGCGGGTTTCATGCTCTCGTGCGGCCAGTCCCGGCCCAGCCGCATGGTCAGCAGGCCGATGTGTTGGTGGCCCAGCTCCAGCACATGCTCGGTCAGCCGCCGCATCCCGCCGCGGTCGTCGATGCTGACCCGCGACACCCCGGGAACGTCCTTGGGTTGATCCACCACCACGACCGGCAACTGCCGCTGACGCACCACCGGCAGATACGGATCATCGTCGGAGGCCGAGTACACCACGAATCCGTCGACGCCCGCCGCGAGCACCGCCGCCGAGCCATCCTCGAAACTGCGGTTCGGCCCGATGGCCACCAATAGCAGCCCCTGACCCGCCGCCTCGCAGGATTCGGCAAGCCCCGCAACGAAATCGAGCGCAGCGGGATCACTGAACGAATAGTTGAGCGGCTCGGTGATGATCAGCCCCACCGCCCCGGCCTTACGGGTGCGCAGGGAACGGGCCACCGGATCCGGTCCGGCATAGCCCAGCCGCTTGGCCGCATCGAAGATCCGATCGCGAAGCTCGGCGGACAACTGGTCGGGACGGTTGTAGGCGTTGGAGATCGTGGTGCGCGAAACCTTCAGTTCGGCGGCCAACGAAGCCAGAGTGGCCCGCCGCGGCGGGTGGGGACTCCTTGGCATGCTTTCTGAGGCTAGCCGATAGACGAATTCCTCACCCGATCAACCGTCCACACCGCCAGCCAGATGCCACACGCGATCGTGACGATGACGAAGCTCGGCGGCATGTTGAAGATTGCCGATACGGCGAGCCCCGCCCATACCGAGACCACGCTGATCACGGTCGAGATGGTCATCGCGAGGACCGGTCGGGCCGTCACCATGATTGCCGTCGCCGCCGGAGTGACCACGAGTGCGAACAGCAGCAGCGTGCCGACGGCCAGCACGGCCATCGTCACCGCGATGCCGAGCAGAACCATGAACAGCACCGACAACGCGCGGACCGGCACCCCTTTCGCCTCGGCCACCTGGGCGTTGACCGACGCGAACAGCAGTGGGCGGAAAACGATTACGACCGCGGCCGCCAGCACCACCAACAGCGCGGTGAACATCAGCAGCTGCTGGTGGGTGATGGCCAGCAGATTGCCGAACAACACGTTGGTCAGCGTCGACGAGTTCTTGGTGGCCAACGAATTGAAGAACAGGCCGAAGCCGGTGGCCAGGGCCAGCACCGTGCCGGTGGCCACCTCGCGGTCATGGGCCCGCTTGCCCAGCGCCCCGATCACCAGGGCCCCGCCGACACAGAAGGCCCCCAACCCCAGGCCCACCGGAAGTCCGAGCAACGCCGCACCGGTGGCACCCGGCAGACCGATGTGCGCCAGCGCATGGGCAGCGAACGCGGTATTGCGCACGATCACGAAATAGCCGATCAGCCCGGCGGCCAACGCCACCAAGGTGCCGCCGATCAGCGCATTGCGCATGAACGCCGACGTCAGGATCTGCCACCAGTTGTGCTGATAGCCCAGTGCCAGAGTGCTTTGGGCGAAGGTGCCCTGCGCCAGCAGACCCGCCGACATCACACGCTCCTCATGTACATCTGCCCCAGCGGGGTGTGGGCCACCTGCACCTGCGTTCCGTAGAGGTGGGTCAGCAGGTCGGCGTCCACCACCTGGTCGATGGCGGCGTGGTGCGCGTGCCCGTCGAGCAGATATATCGCGCTGTCGAGCACGCTGAGCAGCGGGTTGAGGTCATGGGCGACAACGAGAATCGTCACACCGAGGTCTTGGTTGAGCTTGGCCAGCAACTGCACGATCTCGTGTTGGTTGCGCAGGTCGAGGGCGGCCAACGGCTCATCGAGGATCAACATCTTCGGATGTCCGACAAGGGCGTTGGCCAGCGCGATGCGCTGCCGCTGCCCGCCCGACAGCTCGGACAGGCGCATGGTCGCGAACCCGGTGGCCTCGACCCACTCCAGGGCCTCGTCGACCCGGGCGCGGTCGGCGGCCGAGGTGCGGGTGAAACCCCAACGCCGGCCGGTGAGCCCGAGGGTCACCGCACCACGGGCCCGGATGGCCTCCCCCGCGCCTGCCGCGTAATCCTGAGGGACGTAACCGATGAGGTCGTTGTGTTCACCCGGCGCGCCGCCGAGCACCCGCACCGAACCCGAGGCGGCCGGCAACAGGCCCAGGATGACCTGCAGCATCGTGGACTTGCCCGATCCGTTGGACCCGATCAGCGCCACGATGCCACCGGTCGGGATCTCGAAGGTGCCCTCCGACCAGATCAGCCGGCCCCCACGCACGGCACTGACGTCGTCGAAGACCAGCGCGGGCGGGTTGGCGGTATCAGGGTCGGCGGTATCGGGTGGCACTAGGCCTGCACTCCGAGCGCCTTGGCGAGCGCGGTCAATTGGTTCACCTGCCAAGCCTCGAACGAATCCGTTCCCGGCGCCACCGTTTCGGTGACATCGACGACCGGAATTCCGGCGCTCTCGGCGGCTGCCCGGATCTGCTGGGGCAGCGAGCCCTCGGTCTGGGTGTTGTAGATCAGCACATCGGCGCCGTGATCGGCGAGCAGTCGCAGGAACGCGTCCAGATCGGCCGGTGACGGTTCGGTGTCGTTGGACGACGCGGCCTGATAGCCCGCGGGCGTCTGATTGACCAGGCCGACCGCGGCTGCCATGTCGTCGAACACGGTTTCGGTGGCGGCATAGCGCTTACCGGGCGCCTTGGTCTTGATGTCGGTGATCAGTTGTTGGTAGGGCTGCATCGAGGTCGTGAACTCGGCGCGGCGCTGCGCGAAGTAATCCTTTGCGTCCGGAGCCATTTGGCTCAGTTCCTCGGTCACCGCATCGGCCACGCCGGTCACCGCGACCGGGTCGTACCAGGCATGCGGGTTGGCCGAGGGATCGTCGGACTCACCGACGGCGCGCAGCACGATGGCATCCGGTGCCGTGCTCTGGGCGAGCTTGGTCGCCCACTCGTCGTAGTGGCCACCGTTGATGACGACCAGTTGGGCGCCCTGGAACTTTGCCGCGTCCGCGGGCGCGGGTTCGAAGTCGTGGGGATCGACGGACGAGCCGGCCACCACGGTGGTCACCTTCGCGCAGTCGCCCCCCAGGGCGGACACGATGTCGCCCCACTGGTCGACGCTGACGACCACGTTGACCGGCGTGGTCACGCAGTTCCCACCGGCCTCGGGTTGCTGGGTTTCTTTTGAGCCGCAGGCGGCGAGGGCGAACGGTGTGGCCAGCAACAACGCGGCGGCCACGGCGCGGAGATTCAGGGGCGGGAGCACGGCGATAACGATAACCGTTTGCATTAGCCGATGCACGCCCGGATGATGATTTATTGAAAATCGTTTTCATTAAGGAGTCCGATGTCCGACCTGCTGCCCGTCACCGTCCTGTCCGGCTTTCTCGGCGCCGGGAAGACCACGCTGCTCAACCACATCCTGGCCAACCGTGAGGGCAGACGCGTCGCGGTGATCGTCAACGACATGAGCGAGGTCAACATCGATGCCGCCCTCATCGCCGGACAGGGACACCTCGACCGCACCGAAGAGAAGCTCGTCGAGCTGACAAACGGCTGCATCTGCTGCACGCTGCGCGAAGACCTGGTCGAGGCGGTTGGCGCGCTGGCCCGCCAGAACCGCTTCGACCAGCTCGTCATCGAATCAACCGGGATCTCCGAACCCATGCCCGTGGCCGCCACCTTCAGCTGGGAATTCGAGGATGGCTTCCGACTCGGCGAACTCGCCCGGCTGGACACCCTGGTGACGGTGGTCGACGCGTCCACGTTCCTGACCGAGATCGTTCGCGGGGAGGGCCTGGCCGACCGGGACCTGTCCGCCGGCGAGGGCGATGCCCGCAGCATCTCCGACCTTCTCACCGATCAGGTGGAGTTCGCCGACGTCATCCTGCTCAACAAAACCGACCTGGTGAGCCCGGCGATCCTCGACACCGTCCACACGCTGCTGCGCAGACTCAATCCGACCGCCAAGCTGATCCGGACCGACCACGGCATCGTCGACATCGGCGAAGTACTCGGCACCGGGCTGTTCGATCCCGAGGCGGCCGCCCAGACGCCGGGCTGGGATGAGGAGATCGCCGACGGACACACGCCCGAAACCGAGGAGTACGGCATCAGCTCGATGACCTTCCGCTCCGATCGGCCGTTTCATCCCCAGCGCCTCGGCGACGCGCTCAGTCAGGTGACAAGGGTCTTGCGCAGCAAGGGATTCTGCTGGATCGCGAGCCGTCCGACGATCGCCGCCATCTGGTCGCAAGCCGGCCCCAACCTGGCGATCGAACCGGCGCAGTACTGGTCGGGCACCGAGATCGCGCCGGGTCAGGAGATCGTGTTCATCGGAATCAAGCTCGACCGGGACATGGTCCGCCGGCTACTCGACGGCGCCCTGCTGACCGACGCCGAACTGGCCGAGGGGCAGCAGGCCTGGGTCGGCTATCCCGATCCGCTACCGGCCTGGAGCGTCACCCACTCGCACTGAGCGGCCTGCGCCCCGTTGGCGACGAGGACGTCGTCGACCTTCTCCACCGCACGCCTAAGCTCGATTCGTGTCCGAGCACGCCTTCAGCCCCGACGAGCGCCGCGCCGTCTACCGGGCCATCACCGAACGGCGCGACATGCGCCAGTTCGTACCCGGCAGCGCCGTCGCGCCCGAGGTCCTCGGCCGGTTGTTGCAGGCCGCTCACGCAGCACCGAGCGTGGGTCTGATGCAGCCCTGGCGGTTCATCCGGATCACCGACGACGCCTTGCGCAGAAAGATCCACTCACTGGTCGACGAGGAACGGGTCAACACTGCGGACGCTCTCGGCTCACGCGGCGACGAGTTCCTGGCACTGAAAGTAGAGGGCATCCTCGACTGCGCCGAACTGTTCGTCGTCGCCCTCGGCGAGAACCGAGACCGGCACATCTTCGGCCGCCGCACGCTGCCTCAGATGGACCTGGCGTCGGTGTCGTGCGCGATCCAGAACATGTGGCTGGCCGCCCGCGCCGAAGGTCTCGGCATGGGGTGGGTGTCGATCTTCCAGCCGCTGCCGCTTGCGGAACTGATGGGCATGCCCGATGACGCCGAACCGGTCGCGATCCTGTGCCTGGGCCCGGTGCCCGAGTTCCCGGACCGGCCGGTGCTGGAGATCGAGCACTGGACCGTCGGGCGCCCGCTTCCCGAATTCGTGTCGGAGAACGGCTGGCCGGACGCACCGTCGTCCTAGGCTGGTTGCGTGGCTGAATCCGTCGACCTCAATGCCGATCTGGGCGAGGGCTTCGGCGCGTGGGAACTCGGCGACGACGAAGCCATGCTCGGGGTCGTCACCAGTGCCAATGTGGCCTGCGGTTTCCACGCCGGCGACCCGGCGCTGTTGCTGCGCACCTGCCGTCAGGCCGCGGCCAGAGGCGTGCGGGTCGGAGCCCAGGTCAGTTACCGCGACCTGGCCGGGTTCGGCAGACGCTTCATCGATGTCACACCCGAGGATCTGACCGCCGAGGTGATCTACCAGATCGGCGCACTGCAGGCCATCGCCCGTGCGGCAGGGACCACCGTCGCCTACGTGAAACCCCATGGCGCGCTGTACAACACCATTGTCAGTCACCGGGAGCAGGCCGCCGCGGTGGCGGCCGCGGTGCACGGCGTCGACGCCGGCCTGCCGGTGCTGGGCCTGTCGAGCTCGGTGTTCTTCGAGGAGGCCGGGAAGCTCGGTCTGCGCACCGTTGCCGAGGCGTTCGCCGACCGCGCCTACCAACCCGACGGCACGCTGGTGTCACGCCGCGACCCTGGAGCCGTGCTGCGCGATCCCGTGGAGATCGCCGAGCGGGTGGTGGGCATGGTCACCACCCGGCAGACCACCGCCGTGGACGGATCGGTCATCCCGGTAACGGTGGAATCGGTTTGCGTACATGGCGATTCACCGGGGGCGGTAGATATCGCCACGGCAGTACGCGAACATCTGCTCGCCGGCGGGATTCAGCTGTCGCCCTTCACCTAGCCTGACACTCCGCTGACTATTGGTAATGATTACCATTTCCATATGCTCCGGTTTTCCCGCGTCCGCGACCAGCTCAAAGTCGCCGCAATGACCTGGTTCGTCCGGCTCCTGCGGTTGATCGTCGTGATCGCCGAGTGGTGGCCCGTTACGTCACCGACCAAGCCGACCCGCCCGGACGATCAGCGGGGCGGCTCGATGGGCAGCGTGGGTCCGCCGTAGGGCGTCGGGATGGTGTAGCGGCCCGGCGGCGTCGGATCGGCCGTGGTCGCCAGGTCCGCCCCCGCCGGAGGACCCGCCGTGTCGTCGCCGGCAGGCCGCGGAGCATTACGCGCACCGCGAACCAGCAGGCTCGGGTCGTCATCGTGGCAGTACGTGTACAGATTCGGCTCCGGATAGTCGGCGGCCGAGGGAGGCCGACGGGGCGTTCCGTAATCACAGGCGTAACGCGGATAGATGTCGGCGGTCACCCACAGTCCGTGTTCGTGCATCGTGCTGATGAAGGCCTCCAGCGCGGAACCCCGATAGTCGGGGAAGAGCGCATCGAGGGCCGGAACCCGGACATAGGACAGCCGCGCCACCGTGGCCAGATTTCCCAGCAACTGCACCATGGTGTCCGAGTTGTCGGTGAACAGACCGTCGATCGCGCCCAGCGTCGCCGGGGACCCACCGAGGAGCTCCCGGTAGCCGTCCTGCATCCCGGCGACTCCGGCCATCGTGTGGCGCAGATTGGTTGCCGTGGCGGCGATCCCGCTGTTGACATCCACCGCCGAAGACAGCACGACCCGGCTGCTGCGGATGATGTCCACCGTTTCGGGCAGCACCGAATCCAGCGTCGACAGCAGGAACATGCCGCCGTCGACGATCGCAGAGAGTTTCTCCGGCCCGGCGCCGCTCACGCTCAGCTCGGCCTTGACCCGCTCCAGCTTCTGCGGATCCACCTGCGCCAGAACCCCGTCCGCATGGGCCAGCAGCTCGGCCATCGGGACCGGCACGGCGGTGCGGGCGCGGGAGATCACCGCGCCGTCTGCCAAATACGGCCCGTCCTCGGATGTCGCGGCGAAGTCGACGTACTGTTCGCCGGCCGCCGACAGCGCCGAGACCCGGACCGAGCTCGATGCCGGTATCTGCACATCGTCGGCAACGCGCAGGACCGCCTCGACACCGTCCGGGGTGAACGCGAGGTGCTCGACCTTCCCCACCCGCACTCCGCGCATCGTCACATCCTGGTTGGGCAACAGCCCCCCGGACTCCGAAAGTTGAACCGTCACCTGGTATGTCGCGCCCAGTGGCCGTACCTGCAGCACGCCGGTCATCAGGTAATAGACCGACACGACGAGCGTGAGCGCCAGCGCCGTCAGAGCCGCCCAGGCACTACGCCGGGTTCCGCTCACGGTTGAGGTCCTCGACCGACCACCCGCTCCTGCAACCGCCAGAGCACGAATTTCAGGGATCCGACGAGCTGGTGCCAATCGGCCCGTTTGGGTCCGTGGAATCCGGGATCCCCCGAGAACCCGGCGTCCGGGATGGATCCGAGGACGAGCCGGTCGATCCCGGCCGCGCCCGCCATCGACGTACCCGCGGTCATCTTGACGAACGGCGCGTACAGCCGGTTCAGTGAGGCCAGGCTGGTTTGCGGGTCCACGACGACGTCGTTGAATGCGCGCGCGATCGCGTCCGCGTCGGCGATCACGCTGCGGCCGCTGGTGTCCGTTCCCGCGATGGACGGGAACTTGGCCAGGTTCTGCGAGATGTCACCGAGGGTGAGGACGAGGTCGGTCACCTGGCCGGTGTTGTCGGCCAGTGTCTCGGTGGCCGGCGCCGCGGCCTGCAGGAGATCGCTGACTTCTTGATTCTTGGTCTGCAGCAGCTCGGCCAGTCGTGTCGTCTCGGTCATCGCGGAATCGAGTTGTGCCGAGCGGGCATTCACTGTGCCGAGTAGTCGGTTCGACTTGGCCACCAGGTCGCCGAAGGCCCGCCCGTCAGGCCCGGCGGCCTTGCCCATGCCGTTGACGATGTTGGTCAGGTTGTGGACGGCACCCCCGTTGACGAGGACCGCCGCCGAGCTCAGCACCGACTCGACCGTCGCCGCGGCCGTGGTGGAGTCGAGGCCGATGCGATCACCGTCTCGCAGCGGACTCGTCCCGGCCGTGGCTGTACGGGGCGGAATTATCGAGACGAACACATCGCCCAGCGGTGTGGCCGAGCGGAGTTCTGCTGTGCTGCCCACCGGTAGCTGAACATCGTCGCTGATCCGCAAGGTGGTCACCGCGGTGAAGTCGCGGGCGGTCATGTCCTCGACCTGACCGATGTCGGCACCGGCGAGCTTGACCTTGGCGTGCTCGGGCAGATTGAGCGCGTTGGTGAACACCACGGTCAGCCGGTAACCGCCGGATCCGAGACCCGGGGCGGGCAATGGCAGGTCGGCCAGACCGTTCGTGGCGCACCCCGCGGTCAGTAGCACGGCCGACAGCAGCCCCAGCGTTCGGCGCAGATATCCCTGTAGCACAATCATTTCTGCCCCATCGCCGCGAGGCCGTCGAGCATGTTGGTCAGCCCGAAATCGGGGCCGTAGTCCTGCAGGGTGCCGGTGCTGCACCCGAGCTGGCGCAGACCCATCATGTTGCAGACCTCCTTGGCCATCTGGCCGTCGAACACCATGCGGTCGGCCAGGAAGTGGGCGCGGATCGCACCGTTGCGCTGGTCGATCGCGTTGTAGAGGTTGTCGGCCATCAGGGGAAGCACGTCGAAGAACTCCGCGAGTTCGCGCTGGCGGTCATTCAGTGTCTGCATGCTGGTGTCGCCATTGGCGATTCCCTGCTTGATCAGGTCGCGATTTGCCGTCAGGATCTGTCCGGTCTGCTCGACGACATCGTTGAGTTGCTTGCCGGTGGTGCCCGAACCGAAGTCTTCCGCTGCCAGGATCTCGCTGAGTTGGCGTACCACGGAACCGAATTCACGTAGCTTCGCGTCGTTGCCCGCCGCGGCATCAAGCAGGGAACTGAGGTTGGTGATGATGGTGGTCACCTGTTGGCGGGTGCGGGTTCCGCCGTAGGAACTCAACCGCAGTGCACGCGACAGTTCGTCCAAGGCCCCGCGGATCTGGTCACCGTTCCCGGCGATCACTCCGTCACCCGCGTTCTGCAGGTCGGCCACGGGCCCGCCTCCTGCCCCGTCGCCCCGCAACGATGTCGCCAGCTTGTCGAGCATCCCGAGCACCCGGTCGAATTCCACCGGGGTCTTCGTGCGATGCAAGCCGATGGTGTCGCCATCGCGCAACGTGGTTCCCCCGCGGTACGGGGGTGACAGCTCGATCTGGCGGTCGGTGAGAATCGAGGTGGACAGGGTCACCGCCTCGACGTCCGCCGGTATCGCGACCGTCTCGTCGACGGTGAAGGCGACCTCGGCATAGCTGCCCTTCGGCGTCACCCTGGTGACCTCACCTACCGGAATTCCCAGTACCGCCACCACGTTTCCCACATAGAGGCCGGCCGCGCTGTCGAACTGCGCGGTGACGGTGATGCTGCGGTTGCGGTGGCCGAACAGGTGCCAGCCCACTGCGGCGGCGATCACCAACACGGTGATCGTCGCGGCGGCCTGCACCAGGCGCTTGTGTCTGCCGATCATTTGCAGTCCTTGAGGTATGGGATCATCCCGAACTGTTCGGCCCGGCCGCTGATGGCGCACATCCAGGAATCGATGAGGGCACCGGCCGGGGCGTTGGTCTCGATGGCGTTGCCGAAGCCGGTGGCATTCGCGATCTGGCGGATCGGAACCGGTGCGATCTGCAACAGGTTTCGGAAAAGGGCATCCTGCTGCGCGAATTTCTCACTCAGCTGTTGCATCGTCGACAGCACATCGTCGACCGCGGCGCGGTCGTGCACGGCAATGGTGTGCAGTGAGTTCAACACGGACCGAAGAGACTGCATCAGGGCGTGGAATGCTGCCGACCGCGCCACGAAGTCGCCCACCAGTTCCTGCCCCTGCCGAACGAAGTTGCCGATCTCGGACTGCTGCCGTCGCAGCATGCTGGTGACGTGTTCGGTGTTGGTCAGAAGACTGCCCAGCTGGTCGCGTCGTTGCGCGATCACCGATGAGAGGGCGCGCACGTTGTCCATCGCCTGGGGCACCACCGAAGGCAATCCGTCCAGTTGCCGGCTCAGCACATCGAGGGACTCAGCGATGCGATCCGCGTCGACTTGCTCGAAGGTTCTGGTCGAATCAGCAAGGGCGGCTTGTAGATCGTAGGGAACCTCGGTGTGGGCCAGATCGATGGTTCGGTCCGCGGGCACCCCGTCCCCACCCGGCCGCAGGTCCAGATAACGAGACCCGAACAGCGTGGTCACCTTGATCGCAGCGCGGGTGTCGCGGCCCACCGGAACGTCGTCGCGGACGCGGATCTCGGCCTCGACGTGGTCCCCGGCGAGGCGCACGGCGGCGACTGTGCCCACCGGGATGCCCGCGACCGCCACGATGTCGTCGGGGCGCAACGCCGCCGCCTGAAGGAATTTCGCTGTATAGCGCTGATACCCGATGCCGGCCTCCTTGACCAGCAGCATCGCCGCGATCAGGCCCCCCACCGTGAGCACGGCCAGCAATCCGAGCCAGGCCTTCCTGGACACCTGGTCAGCCATTGGCCATGCTCCTGCACTTGGGAGTGTGCTTGGCGGTGCCGCCCGGTGTCGCAGCATCGACGATGATCGGCACGACGTCGTTGAGCCCCGGGAAGAATCCGTAGGCATTGACGTCACACGCATAGGCGTTCATGTAGGCCCCCTCGCCGAACACCCGTGACAGTCCCTTCAACAGCAGCGGCGTGTTGAGCCCCGTGTAGGCGATCTGCGGTTCGATGTCGAGCATGTGGCGGGTGTAGCCGGGCTCGCGGTTGAGCATGCCCCGGATGGTCGGTTGCACGTCTTGCGCGATCCGCGACAGATTGCCGGCCGCCGCCGTCGTAGCGCCCAGGGACGACACCAGGGGTTCGCGGCGGTCGTCGAAGGCTGCCACCGCATTCCGCGCCGCAGTGATGGTGCGTTCGAATTGGTCGTTCTGACCGGACAAATTACCCACAACACCGTCCATCCCGGCGATCACGCGATCCAGGGCCCGGTCTTCGCCTACGAAAGTCTCAGTGAGAACCGATGTCTGGTCGACCAACCGCGTAATCGCGGCGGTGTCTCCCTGCAACGATCCGACGACTGCGTTGGTCAGGTTGTTCACCTGGTCGGGGTCCAGCACGGCGAACAGGGGCTCATAGCCGTTGAGCAGGGTGCCGATGTCGAAGGACGGCTCGGTGCGATCGACCCCGATCACCGCTCCGCCCGGGAGCCCGATGACCGGACCTTCACGACCGCGGTCCAACGCGAGATACCGCTGCCCGACGATGTTCTGGTAGTTGACCGATGCGACGGTACCTGTGGTGAGCCCGTGGCCGTCCTGCACGATGAACGACACCTTCGCCAGGGTTCCCTGCAACTCGATCGCCTGTACGCGGCCGACCCGGACACCGGCCACGCGCACGTCGTCGCCCTCACGCAATCCGAAGACGTCGGTGAACACCGCCGAGTAGGACGAGGCCGGTCCGCTGACGTCGCGCCGCAGCGTGACATAGACCAGCCACGTCAACACGGTGGCCACCACCAGGAACAGGCACAGCCCCAGCAGCGGCCCACGGCGTCGTACCGACTCGCCGCTCAAGGCAAAACTGGACATCGAATGTTCTCCTACGGCTTGGGTTCGGCTGCGGTCTGGGTTCGCGTGACGACCGTTCCCCGCGCGAGGGGACCGAGGATGAGTTGCGTGGCCACCGTGGCGGGCTCGCCGGTGATCTCGCCCAACCGGTCGCGCTCGAGACCGCTGCCGACCGGGCCGACGTTGCCGCCGAACGAGGCGGGTGCCGCACTACCGGGCACCGGCGGTGCCGGAGAGATACCCGGAGGGAGAGGCGGAAATGGATCCACCGGCGGTGCCTGTGGGGCCAACAGCGGTGGTCCCACCGCGACCAGGTTGCCGTTCTCCCCGATGGCGGTGCCCGGCGGCGGCGCCAGATCCGGTGGCGGCCGATAATTCTGCGGCAGCAGGACTTCGGGGAGATCGGCGCGCACGGGCACCTCGGGGGCGGTGAGGCAGCTCGGCCCCACCAACGCTCCGTATCGCGGACAGTCGGCGCGGGTATAGGTGTAGGACGGCGTGAATGACAGGTTCACCCGTCCACGGGCGGTGTCGAGTTCGGAATCCCAGACCTCCGCAAAGAAAGTGTCGGAGAACCTGGTCATCCGCTGACTGATCGGCACGAAATGCTGGGCATTCTGCGCCAGAACACCGAGCACCGGCGTCAAATCGGTGGTGATGTGGACCAGCCGGTCGGTCTGATTGTCCAGTGACTTCACGGTGGTATCGGTGGTGTGCGCAGCCGCCGCCAGGAAATCTTTGAGACTACGGCGTTGCTCGACGAGGGTCTGCATCGGCCCGACCGCCTCGTGCAGCGCCTCGACGAGGTCGGGAGCCGTTGCCGACAGACCGCGAGCCGCGGCGGACAGCGCCGAAATCGTCGACGGCCCTTCATCTGTGGCGACGACGGCATTCAGCTCGTCGATCAGACGATTGAGTTCGGCAGCCGATGTCAGCAGTTCGCCACGGCGGTTGTTGGTGGCCGCCCCCACAGCGGCGAGAACACCGATGGTGTGGTCCTCACGTCCGCGCCCCGCTGCCGCAAGGATGTCGTGCAGTTTGGTGATGGTGGTCTGGAACAGCACTGTCGGCAGCGCGGTGTCCTCGGCGATCTGCCCGCCATCGTGGATCGGTCCCGACGCGCCGCTCGCCGTCTCGACCAGCTGCAGTGACGACACGGCGAAGGCGTTGCTCGGCACCACCCGCGCCGCCACGCCGGCCGGAATGCCCTGCGCATAGGTCGGATCCAGCCGGATGAAAACTTGGTTGGGCCGTTCGCCGGTCCCGGGCGTGACGCTTTCCACTGCCCCCACGAGGACGCCGCGGAACTTCACATCCGCTCGGGCCGGCAGGCCGTCGCCGATGTGACGCAGTTCAGCCACCACGTGCACGTTGCGGTCGAACAGCCCGGTCGATTTCACCAGCAACACCGACGCCACCACCCCGACGACGACGAGCGCCGCCGTGCCACGCCGGATCAACTGCCTGCCGGTGAGGTGGTTTCCGTCCAGATCCACCATGATCGCCACGGTCAACCACCCAGCCTTGCACCGGAATTCACGCTCCACAGCGCCATCGTCAGCAGCATGTTGACGATGATCACCACCGTGATGCTCGCCCGCATGGCATGCCCAGCCGCGATACCGACCCCCTCTGGGCCGCCGCCGGCACAGAAGCCGTAGTAGCACTGCACCGTTGCCGCGATCCAGACGAACACAACAGCCTTCACGACGGAGTACACGATGTCGGGTCCGCTGATCAGCAAGGTGAAGTAGTGCAGGTAGGGTCCGAGCGATCCGCCGCTGATGAGGCCCACCATGATCTGGCACGACAGGTAGCAGATACCCAGGCACGCCGCGTACAGCGGAATGATCGCGACCACCGACGCCAGCAGCCGGGTGGTGACGAGGTACGGGATCGGCCTGATCGCAAGCGAGTTCATCGCGTCGATCTCTTCGGAGATCCGCATCGAGCCGATCTGTGTGGTGAACCTGCAGCCCGCCTGAACCGCGAACGCCAGGGCCGCCATGATCGGGGCTAGTTCCCTGGTCGTGACCAGCGACGAGATGATCCCGGTCGCCGGACCGAGTCCGAGCAGGTTCAGAAAGTCGTACCCCTCGACCGCGATCAGGGCCCCGGTGGTGATGCCGAGGACGAGGATCACTCCGGCGGTGCCGCCGCCCACCACGATGGAACCGTTGCCCCAGGTGACGTCGGAGACCAACCGGAGAAACTCGCGCCGATACCGGCGCAGAGCCAGCGGCGCGCCATTGAGAGCGTGGGCGGAGAACGCGACGAAGTGGCCGAACCGCGCCACCGGCCTCGTCATCACGGGCTGGGTCATCTCACAATCCCGTCCGTGGGAAGAGCATGGTGTAGAGCTGGCTCACCGCGACGTTGACCGTCATCAACACCAGAACCGATTCCACGACGGCCGCGTTGACGGCGTTGGCCACGCCGGCCGGGCCCTGACTGGCGGCGAGCCCCTTCTGGCAGGACACCACCGCGACGATCGCGCCGTACACCGCCGACTTGAACAACGCGAGCAGCATGTCTCCCGTGGTGGCGAACGACGCGAACGTGGCGATGAAACTGCCTGGTGCACCGCCCTGTACGTAGACGTTGAACAGGTAGCTCGACAGAAAGCCGACGAAGCACACCACCCCGGTCAGCGCGACGCCGATCACGATCGCGGCTGCGAAGCGGGGCACGACCAGCCTGCGGACCACGGAAACGCCCATCACCTCCATCGCGGCCGTCTCCTCGCGCATGGTCCGGCAACCCAGATCCGCTGTCATCGCGGCCCCCACCGCCGCTGCCAGCAGCAGCGCGGCGACCAACGAGGCGGCCTGCCGAACGACGGCCAGTCCGCTGGCCGCGCCGGCGAGCGAGGTCGCGCCGACCTGACCTGCCAACAGCGCGAACTGGATTGACAAGGTGACCCCGATCGGCAGCGCCACCAGGATCGTCGGCATGACGGCTGCGCCGGCCATGAACGCCGCCTGCCGAACGAACTCGGCCCACTGAAATCGCCCGGTCACCAGGTCGGTGACGCAGAACCGGATCGTCACCAACCCGAGTACCACCTGCTCGCCGACGGTGGCCATCGCGGCTACCGGATGACGCCGCAGGTACCCCGCACCCACCTGGACAACACGGGAACTGGTGTCCCGCACTGTCATCTGGCCAGCCGCGCAGTGGTCTCCAACCGACGCAACTTGCCCGACGACGTCTTCGGCAGCCACCCGGTCGGGACGACGTGCACTTCCCGCGGGCTGATCCCGAGTTGCCGATAGATCCGATCGGCGATCTCGCCACGGATCCGCGCGGTCTCGGCGCTGTCGGAGTGCAGGGCCGACTCGGCCACCATCGAGAAGCCCTCACCGGCCGCCGCGGTGGAAAGTCGGACCGCGGCAACGCCTCCCGAGCGCACCCCGCGCACCCCGGCCACGCTTCGTTCGATGTCCTCGGGATGGACGTTGCGGCCGGAGATGATCAAAATGTCCTTCTTGCGGCCGCAGATCACCGGTTGTCCGTCATCGGTCACGTAACCGATGTCCCCGGTGCGGAACCATCCGTGGGAATCGGTGGCGGCCTCGATGCCGTCGGCGGTGCGGTATCCGCGGGTCACATTGTCGCCGCGGATCTCCAATTCGCCGATCGCAGGCGATTCCACCACCGAACCGTCCTCACCCACCACGCGGATCTCACAGCCCGGCAGCGGCGGTCCGAGCGCCACCCGTTGCCCGCAAACCCGGTACTCGTCGCCCGGGCGGACGAACGACACCCCCAGCGTCGCCTCGGCCATCCCATAGGCCGGCACGATGGCGTGCTCGCGCAAGCCGAAGCGGGCCGCAGCGGTGGTCAACCGGTCGAGGGTCGCCACATCGATTGCCTCGGCGCCACTGAGCGCAAACCGCAACGTCGACAGATCGTAAGCACCGTCGGCAGCCTTCCCGAGCCGCCGGGCGAGCACGGAGTAGGCGAAATTGGGTGCGGCCGTCATGGTCCCGCCATACCTGGTGATCAGCTCGGCCCACAGCAGCGGATCGCCGAGAAAGTCGACCGGGGTGACCTTGACGGTGTCGATGCCCAGACACATCGGTGTGATCAGAAAGCCCATCATTCCCATGTCGTGAAAGAGCGGCAGCCAGCTCACCACGACATCGGCTTCGGCGTCGGCGGCTGAAGCTGCGGCCATCCCGACCAGGTTGGCCTCGATGTTGCGGTAGCTGATGGCGACGGCCTTGGGACGGCCGGTCGATCCGGAGGTCAACTGCTGGAAGGCGATCGCATCCTCGTCCGAGTCCTCGATGCGCCCCGGGGGTCCGTCGAGCACATCGGGCAGCAACACAGTACGCACCCCGGCGGCGGACAGCGCCTGGGCGGCCGAAAGGAACGGGCTGCCGACCACCACGGTGGAGGCGCCGATCGCCGACAGCGTCGGCTTCAAGTCGGCCGCCCACTCCGCGATCTCGGTGCGGTGGGTCGGATGATGCAGCATCGTCACGGCAGCACCGGACATCCAGATGCCCTGCACCAGCGGGGCGATCTCGCCTGGCGCGCCGGCCAATACGGCCACGGCGTCCCCGGGGAGCACCCCGGCGCGCTGCAGCCCTCCGGCGATGTTGCAGCCGGTCTGATGCACCTGCGCCCAGGTTGCCGTCGTCAGCTGGTCGAGCCGAGATCGTCCGTCGGCGTCGACCGGTGCCGTGGTGAGGCCCCGGGAAGTGACCGCGGCCCCGATCTGCAGTCTGGACAGGACGGAGTTCACGGCTGTCCCGGCGGGTTGCCCGCCGCGCTCATCGCACCGGAGCCGGCGAGCCTGCGGTTCTCCACCAGCTCGACGAGGGCGCCGACGGTCTTGCACTCGAACACATCGTCCTTGTCGAGCACGACACCGAATCGGTTCTTGATCTCGAAAACCCCGAGTGCGAAGGACAACGAGTCGAACCCGAGATCTCCGACGAGCTCGGAGAAATCGTTGACTTCTTCGGCGGGCAGTTCGAGTTCGTCGGTGATGAACTCGATGAGGAATTCGCGTACTTCTGACACGGCCTGGCTACCTTACTTTCCGATCTTGCGGCGAATCACCATGTGAATGGGTATTTGAAGGAGGGCGAACATGCCAACGGCGACAAGGCATCCCGTGACGACGGTGCCGACATCGAACTCGCCGTACATGATGGTCGACGCGGCCGCCACAATGTGGGAGAACGGGTTGAGGTTGATACTGAACCGCAGCCAGTCCGACAGGAACACCGAGGGCATGAGGGCCTGGCTGATGAACAACACCGGCAGCGCCAGCGGCAGCATCGCCACCGGCGCCTGCGGGTTGAGTGTGCGCAGCGCCACCAGGTAGAACAACGAGCTGTAGGCCGCCGACCACAGGAACATCAGCACGACAAGCAGTGCGCCGGTGAGGATCCCGGCCCGCAGCGGGGCATCGAGCAGGGCCAGCAGGGTGATCACGATGACCGCCGCGGGCAGGATCCGGAACATCTCGAAACCGAACTTGGCCGCCATGATCTGGCCGGTCGACACTCCGTAGAGACGGAGTCGATCGGTGAAACCGGACCGAATTTCGTCGATCAGGGTGCCCGCGCCGTAGCCCGCCCCGAGCATCGGGATCAGCATGATGAGGCCGGGCGCGATGTAGGCGGTGTAGGACGACAGCGGAAACCCGGGCAGATCGGCGACCCGCTGGAACATCGAGCGCACGAAGATCACCAGGACCACCGGAAAGACGATCGGGAAGATGAACCCGAAGACCGGCTGCCGCAGGCCCACCACGACATAGCGGCGGAACAGTCGCAGCGTGTTGGACAACGATTTCATCGGGTGGCCTCCAGAAACGCGTCGCGCAGCGAGGTCGACCGCACTTCGATGTCGGCCTCGCCCAGTCCGATTCGTTCCAATGCGGCGCTGAGCTTGCCGAGCGCCGAAGCCGACGCCGAGTCGAGTGCGGTCGTCAGCCCGGTGTCCGTGGTGCGTTCGACCGCATAGCCGGTGGCGGCCAATGCCCGCACCGAGTCCTCGGGTATCGCCGCCTCCGACGAGATGGCCGCGACGAATCCGTGGCTTCTGGTGAATTCCTGGGTCGATCCGGATGCGACCAATGTGCCGTCCTTGATGATTCCGACTTCGTCGGCCAGTGAGACCGCCTCGTCCATGTCGTGGGTGGTCAGCACGACCGTGCGGCCTTGCGAGCGCAGGGATCGGATGGCGTTCCACACCTCTTGCTTGCCCTCGATGTCGAGGCCGCTGGACGGCTCGTCGAGGAACAGCATCTTCGGGTCGTGTGCCACTGCCAGTGCCACGTCGACCCGGCGGCGCATACCACCCGACAGGGCGCCGACCTTGCGGGTGAGGTACTTGCCGAGGCCGAATTGCTCGACCAGCTCATCTTCCCGTTGCTGCCGTTGGCCTTTCGGCCAGCCGGCCATCGCCAGGCTCATCCGGATCTGCTCGACCGGCGACATCCAGAGGTCGAGCGCCACCTCCTGCAGTGCCACGCCGATCAGCGGCCGGAGCGCATCGGTGTCGGCCACCGGGATACCCAGCACCTCCAGCCGGCCGCTCGTCGGTGCGAGCAGCGTCGTGGCCATGCGGATGGTCGTGGTCTTGCCCGCGCCGTTCCGTCCGAGCAGGCAGTAGACCACCCCGCGGGGCACGGTCAGACTGAGCCCGGCGACCGCACTGGTCGCGGCACCCGGATACGACTTGGTGACGTCGTCGGCGAGCAACGCCGGCGACGAATCGTCTTGGTTGTCTTCAGGCATGGGTCGTTCAATCTCCGACTCTGGGAAGGACGTGGCGTTCCAGCTCTTCGGTCAGGTGGATCCCCTGCGCGGTGAGGTCCACGTCGAGGGCGGTGTAGAGCGGAAAGCTGCCGCCCTTGGGCGTCTCGTTGACCTGATGGATGGTCCCGGTGCTCACACCTGTCACGTTGAGATCGACCACGGTCCGGACCAGTTCGACAGGCTTGCCACGCCAGGTGGCTTTCCGGGTTCCCTCCGAACGCACGCTGCCGGTAACCGTGGCGCCGCCACCGCACGAGCCGGTGAGCTCACGGGGTTCACCGGCGTCTCCCAGGTCGATTCCACCGTCCACCGCGCATTGCAGCGAGACGCGGGAATCGAGCGGGTTGACGATCGTGATCGCGTCGAGCGTGCCGGCTCCGTTGGCAGCCTTCGACACCATCCCGGTCTCGTACGGGAACCGGTCGCCGGTGTAGTACTGCTCGACCTGCAACTCGTCGCGTCGCGGGCCGGGACCGATGGTCAGCACCCCGGAGGTGGGCAGCGACGTGGTCTCGTCGAGGTAGGTCACCGAACCCGAAATCTCCAGTGGATAGGTCCCGAAGGGCGAATCGGGGCGCGGTTCGGCGGCCGGTTCGCCCGCGGCATCGGGATACTTCAGCAAGGCGTAGGCGTGGCCAACGGGCCGCCCGGCCTCTTCGTTCACCGAGGCACACCCGGCCAACAGGCCGGACCCGAGCACACAGGCACCGGCAGCCGTCACGAATCTGTTCACCGGGCTGCGCCCGCCCCGGCGAGCGTCCGGTTCAACCTGCGATGCCGGTGGCCGAAGAACGCAGACAGCACCCGGCTCATCACCTTGCCCCAACCCGGGATCAGACCCATCGGGGCCTGCGGCGCGAGAGTGATCTCGTCGGTGACGATCGTCTTGTTCCCCGCGGGCTCGAGGGTCCGGTGATGCACCCAGATGCGCATCCCGGTCATGATCGACTCTTCACGGAACATCCGGCCCGAATCGATCCTGGCGATCGTGATGTCGTCGAACCCGAACGGCACGATGCCGAACAGCAGCAGAAAGCTCTTGCCGATACGGGTGCCCGGCGTGACGTCGGCGATCGAGCGCCCCCTGAACTGACGCGGCATCGTCATCTTGAGATAGGGGCCCATCTCATCGTTGATGCCCTCCTGGGTGGTGACGCGCTCCCACACCTGATCCACGGGGCAGTCGATCTCGCTGACCTTGCGGAAGACGTGTTCTTGCGTGTGAATGGATCGCATGTCGGTTCCTCTAATTGCTTGACGGGGAAAGGTCTCTGGCGGCATCCGCGACGAACGAACCGCTGATGTCGACGACGGCCGGAACGCTGTCGGCTCCGATGTAGTCGGGCATGATCTCGCCGATCTGGTGGATGCGTGTCGGCAACAGCTGGCTGTACCACTCGAACAGCGGCACCACGAGCGCCACCGTGACGTAGTCGACACCGTCGGCTGCCAGTCCGCCGAAGAACGCCTGCCAGATCTGCTCGATCATGCCGACCCTTCGGTGCTTCTTGCGTACTCCCTGGGTGGCCAACTCGGCGATCCGTTCGGGTGCGATGTCTTCGAAGAACGAATTCCACTGCGGGTACAGGATGTTGCGACCGTCGCGCAGCGTGCTGAAGCTGTCCAATCCGAGTGCGGCATCCACCCGCAGCCCCCGCAGCACTGCGACCGGTTCGTTCCCGGCGTCCTCGCTGAACCCCACGAAGATCTCCGACGACCGCTCCCACGGCCGGTAGTGCACCATCTCGCCGGCCTCGATGTCCGACTCGCTCGCGTAGTCGTTCTCCAGCCCGAAGATGCGATATTCCACGCTCTTCGCCCAGTTGAATCTCGCGTCGCCCGGACGTACCCGGTCGACGCGAAGCAGACTCGTAGTCATGCGTTGGTGAATTCCCTTCTGCGGGATCGCAAGATGCGGTCGCCCTCCATGGCGATGGCAGCTATCACGTCGGCGGCCGTCTGTTGACCGACGAGGGGGTTGACGAAAGTCAGCTTGAGCGCCTGGGTGCCACCCGCGGTGGAGCGGCCGATCACCGCACGGCCAGACTCGGCCAGGGCGATCCGGATCTCCTGGTTCACGTCGTCACATTCGACGTCGGACAGGTCGGGATGCTGCCAGCGCACCACGACGGTGTTCGTCGCGACCGGGGCCACCAGGTCCAGCCGTGGGTGGTCCGGCACCGCGCCTGCGGCCGCAGCCGCTGCCGCGCAGGTGGCATCGATCATCTCGCCGAGCCGTTGCCTGCCGAGGGCCCGCAAGGTCACGAACACCTTCAGCGCGTCGAATCGGCGGGTCGTCTGAAGCGACTTGCCGACCAGATTGACCACATCTTCAGCCGAATCCTGCAGTGGATTCAGGTAATCGGCGTGATCGGCCAAGATGTCGAAGGAGTCGCTCCGGCGTACCAACAGCGCGCTGCAGCTGATGGCCTGGAACAACAGCTTGTGGAAGTCGACGGCAACGGAATCGGCCATCTCGATCCCGCGGAGCAGGTGACGATGAGTGTCGCTGAACGCCAGGCAACCACCCGCGCAGGCGTCGACATGGGTCCAGATGCGATGCTCGCGCGCAACGGCGATCGCCTCCGGCAGTGGGTCGATCGCACCGAAGTCCGTTGTGCCGGCTGTGAGTACCAGCGCGATGATCGGCGTGCCTGCCGTATTCGCCCGGTCGATGCAGTCGACGAGTCCGTCGACGCGCATCCGTCCGTCCGCGTCGGTCGGTACCTCGACGACAGCTCCCGACAGTCCGAGGATTCGCAGTGCCTGCCGCACCGAAAAGTGCGTCTGAGGGGTGCACAACACGCGCCAGGAGCGCGCCTCGACCGGTAGGCCCGAGGACAGATCGGATCCGAACCGGTCGCGGGTGAACACGTCTCGGGCCATCAGCAGTGCCTGCAGGTTGGACTGGGTCCCCCCGCTCGTGAACGTGCCGTCGGCACCGTCGTCGTAGCCGAGCGTGGCGCACAGGTCACGGATGACCTTCTGTTCGACAGCGGTGGCCGCGGGTGCCTGATCGAAGGAGTCCAGCGACTGGTTGAAGGCGCTGACCAGAATCTCGGCGGCCAGCGACGACAGCGTCGGTGGGCAGTGCAGATGTGCCAGATAGCCAGGATGGGTAACGACGGCGGACCGGCCGGACAGCAAGCCTGCTGCCTCACCCAGCGCGCGTGACAGCCCGATTCCCGCCGGATTGTCGAGACTGAACTCGTCGACAGTTCTGCCTACCTCGGCATAACCGGTCACCAGCCCCGGCCGCTCTGGATCACGCAGCTCGGTCCCGGTCCAGATGGCGGCCAGGGTCAGCGCTTCGCGATACGCGCTCAGTCCGTCGGGGGTGAGAAAGTCATCCGCGAACGGGCTCGGATCGGTGGTCACTGGGCCCCCATCAAGATGTTGTCGGCCGGCCGCTGCCGCTGGACGAGCCGCACTGCGGAGTCAAATGCATTGAGCGCGTCCGACATGTCGGCTTCGTCGATGGTCAGCGGCGGCAGGAAGCGCACCACATTCCCGTACTGTCCACCGGTTTCCACGATCAGGCCGTGCTCCAGGCAGGCCAGTTGTATCTGTCGGGCCAGTTCCGGGTCCGGTGCCGCAGCACCGTGTTCCCGCGGAAGCATCGGGTCGACGATCTCGGCCGCCAGCATCAGGCCGACGCCCCGCACGTCGCCTACGATCTCGGATTGCGCTGCAACCGATTTCAACCCTTCGAGGAAGGCAGCGCCCATCGCCTGCACACGGCCGGACAAGTGGGTCTCGACAGCGAACCGGATCACCGCGCTGGCTGCGGCGAACGCCATCGCGTTGCCGCGGAACGTACCGGTGAAAGCCCCGGACTCCCACACGTCATAGCGTTCCCGGATCACCAGCACCGCGATGGGCAGTCCGGAACCGAGCCCTTTCGAGATCACCATCATGTCCGGTTCGATGTCGCAGCGTTGAAAAGCCCAGGCCGGCCCGGTCCGGAACATCCCCGCCTGCACCTCGTCGGCGATCAGCGGAACGTCCAGTCGGCTTGCCGTGTCCCGCAACGCCTTACCCCATCGGTATGGCGCGGGGATCACGCCACCCTCGCCCAGCACGAACTCCGCGAGGACAGAGGCCGGCGCGGTGACACCGGAGTGGGGCCGGGTCAGGTTCTCGACGGCCGTCACCGCGAGTTCGACGCCATCGTCCCCACCGACGCCGAACGGGCACCGGTAGTCCTGCGGATACGGCAGGAAGGTGGCCCGCGGAGCCAGCACCACAGGTTGGCTGCGCAATCCGCCGCCCGAGCTGGCCGACCGCGCAGCCCGGGTGCAACCGTGGAAGCCGCCTTGCACGCCGATGTGTTCGCGTCCGCCCGTGGCGATCTCGGAGAGCATCAGCGCTGCCTCCACCGCGCTGGCTCCGCTCGGCGAGCACAGGTGCACCCGGCCGTCACGCGCGAGTCCGGGCGGCAGGATGGACAGCAGATCCTCGACGAATCGCTCCCGGGTCGGGGTGTGAAAGTCGAGCGACTGCCACGGTTCTCCCGATTCGAGGGTCTTGGCCACGGCCTCCCGGACCACGGGATGATTCCAGCCAAGCGACATCGCCCCGGCCGCGGCCAGGCAGTCGACGTACCAGCGGCCGTCGGCGTCACGCAGACGAGATCCGGCCGCTTCGACCGGCCGGATCGGCAGCCGCCGCGAGTAGGTCGCCGCACCCGACTCCCGCATCACAACGCCCCCTCGGCCGGCCGTGACGATTTCGTACGTGGATGCGCGAGAAGCCGTCTCAGGGATGCGGTGAGTGACCGGTCCTCGGTCTGCCAGAAACCACCGTCGCGCGGGATCGCCTCGACCAGTCGGCGTCGCGCCTTCCCGAGCTGGTGATAGGGCAGCTTCGGGAAGAGGTGGTGCACGGCATGAAACCGCAGCCCCAGCGGCGCCCACAGCTCGCCGACGATCGGCATCGACGGATGGTCGATGGAATCGAGGATCTGTTCGGGAAACGTCATCCGCTCGTTGCGGCTCTCGTAGCGATGTGCCGCCAGCACCCGTACCCAGTTGACGAACAGCACCGCCGCCACGATCAAGTAGGCCTCGAGGAGACGGTTGGGTGAGTACATCCCGCCCACCAGCAGCGCCAGCATCACGGCGAGGTAGGTGAAGCAGGCGACTTCCTGCGCCAGCCAGGAGCGCGGCGTCCGGCCCTCGGGCAGTTTGCGGACGAAATCGGCGTCGATCATCAGCGCCGAGGCCCGGCTCAGGACGTAGGAGCGGATGCCGGGGACCAACCAGCTCAGCGGCGCCAACACGAGAAACCTCAGCACGAACACCAGCGGGCCGAGCAGAGCCGTGAACGGCAGCGCGATCACCCGCCAACGCGGCTCGACCGCATACGGTACGTACTCACCATCTTCGGCGGTGCCGTAAGTACGGGACCCGTGATGATCCTGGTGGAACTCGTAGGTGAATTGCGGTACCAGCAAGGGAATTCCGCACACCATGTGCCATGCCACCGAGAACCAGCGCAGTTCCTCGGGCGCATGGACGATTTCGTGGACGAACAACACAGCGCGGTAGAACGCCAGTGCGGCGATCGCCATGCAAGCGATGGCCACCGGTGAGGCCAGTCGGTCAGCGGGACACATGAAGAATGCGGTGTAGCCGACCAGAACGCACACGGAGAGGTCAACCCAGTAGATCCACTGCCGGCGGGCGGCCAGATCGGCCACCAACGACCGAGCCTCTGCCATCGAAATGCCGAGCGCATCCCTGGAACCCGTCCCGACGGGCGTCTGGCGGATATCACTGGTCATCGGGTGAACTCCGTGATCAATTCAGACGTGGACACTCGCGGAGTGCCGAGCTCACGCTCGGCCTTGCCGGAGGTGTAGTACACGTGACGGGCCATCAACTCGACGTTCTCGGGCACCAGCGCATCGTCGTGACGTGCAGTGCCGGCCAAGTCGCGCACGACGCGATTTCCGGCTCCGGCGGCTCGGAGCAGCCCCATGGGCAGGGTACGAACGCGATGGTTTCGCCCAACGGCTTCGACCAGCAACTCCGCGATCCGTCGGTAGGTCAGGTTTGCACTGGACAGGATGTACCGCTCACCGGAGGCGCCCTTCACCATGGCGGCGGTGGCTCCGATGACGAAGTCGCGGGCCGAGCAGACGGCAGTCCCGCCCGGCGGCACTCCGCGCAGCAGACCGCGTCGCGCCGCCATCAACAGCCCCTGCCACGATCGTGCCGGACCGGATGCCGGCGCGAAAACCGCTGCGGGATTGACCACCACGGCGTCGAGCCCACGTCCGACGAAATCGAGCATCACGCGCTCGCCGGTACGTTTGGTGGCGGCATAGACGTTGTCGAGCACAGAGTCCCGGACATCGAACTGCTCATCGGCCACCACGTCATCGGGTGGATAGCCGATGGCCGCGGTCGACGACACATGTACGACGCGCTGGACTCCGTTGCGGAGTGCACTCTGCGCCACATGATAGGTACCCAGCACGTTGGCGTTCCAGACTGCATGGGCCAGACGGGAATTCGGCGATGCGATACCGGCGAGGTGGTACACCTGCGAGATGCCCCGCATGGCTACGTCGACGCTGGACTCGTCGGTGACATCGGCCCGGACCACCTCGACATCACGGCCCAAACCCTCCGGTTGGGCCGCAAGGTCGTCGGGTCCGGTCATCACGGTGACCGCCTCACCATTGCCAACCAGCTCGGCGACCAGCGCACTACCCAGATACCCGGCGCCTCCCGTGACCAGGATTCGGCCGGCCATCACAGCGCCTTCTGGTAGACGCGGTGCCGTTTGTCCGGCTCGGTCTTCATCTGCGAGGCCAGGGAATTCGACCACACGTTGTCCTCGTGCACCCAGGTGGTCGCCACGGACGAATAGCCGCCACTGGTGCTGGCACGGACGATCTCGCCCGCCAGGATCCGGCCGATACCGGCCCCGAACTGGGTTTCCGCCGCACCGATGAGGACCACGACCGCAGTGTCGACGCCGCGGATCCGTCCCCCGCGCTTGGCCGCGATGCGCAGCAACATCGACGGGGTGAGTCGGCCGGATTGTCCGGCGATCTCGTTGACATCGGGCAGCATCAACAAGAAACCGACCGGTGTCCCGGCGGCCTCGACGATCCGGACGAGACGGGGGTCGATCAACGGCCGCATCTCGGAGGCCATCCCGGCGAACACCGCTTTGCTCAGCGGGACGTTCTCTGGATGGCGAGCGAAGGAATCGTTGTACAGGACCCGGAGAGTCTCCAGTTCGTTGTCGAAGTCCCCCATCCGAACGGACCGCACGGTGGCGCCCTGCGCATCCATCACCGCGTCGGCACGCCGGACCAGTCGATGTTGGACTGCGCTGCCGGCCCCGGTGTCCCATCGGTAGCAGGCGCTGTCGAATTTCTTTTGGTACCCGGCAGACTCGACGAGTCCCAGATAATGCTGCGGGTTGTAGGGCTGCATGAGGGTTGGCGGGGTGTCGTAGCCCTCGGCGAGCAGCCCCACCTCCTCCCGCGTCGAATAGCTGTAGGGTCCGATCATCTTGTCCATGCCACGGCGACGCACCCAGTTCTCCGCGGTTTCCAGCAGCGCGCCGGCCACATCGTCATCGGCCGTGCTCTCGAAATGCCCGAAGAACCCACAGTCGCCGTACCGCTTGACGTACTCGGAGTCGATGCTGGCCGAGATACGACCGACCGGCTTTTCGCCCTGGTAAGCAACGAAGTTGGCGAGCTCGACCTCCCGGTGCAGCGCGTTCTTCGTGGCGTTCATCTTCGTCCGCATGACCCGGCGCAGCATCGGCCGCCACCGGGCGTCGCCGCGATAGAGGTGCCACGGAAGGTCCACGAACCGTCTGGCGTCCGCGGGCGAGGTGACCTCACGGACGTCCAACGATGTCTTCAGGTCACTTGGCACGAACGATTCCCAGGTCGTACGCCAGTTCCGGATTGCCCTTGCTCTTCCAGAGCGCGCCGTCCATGTAGAAGTGATGCAGCACGAACATCAGCGGGACGGCGAAGATGACGGTGTCCAGCTGTCCGGCGAGGATGCCCAGCAATGCCAGACCCGCCACGTAGAGCGGAAGTGCCTTACGCGTCGACAGCCGGGCCAGCAGCAGCTTCTTCTCGCGCGGATCCTGCGAGGCCGCGAAGCGGGTGTTGTTCCGCGTCCA
The DNA here is from genome assembly GCF_058270075.1 of Mycobacterium shunyiense. Classification (NCBI taxonomy): domain Bacteria; kingdom Bacillati; phylum Actinomycetota; class Actinomycetes; order Mycobacteriales; family Mycobacteriaceae; genus Mycobacterium; species Mycobacterium shunyiense. The sequence goes on from NZ_JBZDPU010000023.1 coordinate 80,050, forward strand.
GTTGATCAGGTGGTACTGCAGGCTGTGGGTGGTGGTGGCGATCAGGATGAGGGCGAACAGATCCGACACCAGCAGGTAGGACAGGTTGTAGGACAGCGCGGCGATGATGAATGTGGCCACCGCCATGGGAGGCAGCGTCGTCTGCCCGTCGCGGCGCAGCCTGACCTGCTCGGCGACCGCCAAGGCGAGCAGTACCGCGGCGACCGCGTAAGCGATCACGATGAGCGCATTGGGAATCGGCGGCACCGGCACACTCAGGTTCGAAAACGGCAACTTGTGGCCGAACACCTCGTACTCCGAGAAGTGCAGCCCGTGGCTCGCCCGGTAGAGCACCGGCGCCAGGCAGGTCGCATACAGCGCGTACTTCAGCCGGTTTCGCGGTCCCTTGTACCCGTTCTTCGATGCGTAGATGTTCATGATCCCGAAGTGCTGCTTGAGGACGTGAAAGACCTGCCAGTACGCCCAGATTGCCAACAACGGCACCAGCCAGCCACCGAACCAGAGCACTCCGACGATCGTCGCGACGACGGCGAAGCTCAGCAGGTAGTGCACGCGGTACCGCGATCGCTCCCGGGGATCGAGCCACACCCGCACCGTCGTGGTCAGCACGTGCGGCAGGTCTGACAGGAGCGAAAATGCCACCGCCCCAACCAGAAATACGCCCTTGTGACTCTCCGCTGCGAACAGGATCGCCGACAGCAGTGCACCCAGCCCGAAGACGAAGTAGATGTCGACTCGGCGGCTGACGAACCAGCCCGGCTGATGTTCGCCGTCTTTCGGTCGCGGTTGACGAGTGTCCGCGGCGACACCGGCCGTCCCGATGGGCATTCCAGCGGCCATCCCAACCCCTCCTCGTAGCCTCGACTGCCGGCCTCTAATGAAAATGGTTATCGTTATCGACATAACGTAGGGTGGGCGCCAGCCCCTGTCAACGCCGATTTCACCGGGGTTGCCGAAATGTGGCGTCCGCCACACGGGTGCGGTAAAAGCCTGCCCGGAACCGAGATTCGACGAGGAACACACCGTGACGGCAACGATCGACGACGACACCATCGCCCCGGTCGGTGACGACGGCCCGGGAACGAGCCGACTCGGCCGACTGTCGGTCGCCGCAGGCGCGGCCGTCCTCGTCGTCGCCACAGCGGCCTCGGCACTGCTGGGCTCCCAGGTGTGGCAGCACCGGAAGGTCGACGCGGCGGGCCACCAGGCACTGGCGGCGGCGACGGCCTATGCCGAAACGCTGACAAGCATCGACAGCAACCGGGTCGACACGAACTTCACCGACATCCTCGACGGCGCCACCGGCGAGTTCAAGGACATGTACACACAGTCGAGCGTTCAGCTGCGACGGCTTCTCATCGACAACAAGGCGACGGCGCATGGGACCGTGGTGGATTCGGCGATCAAGTCCAAGTCCACCGACGAAGTCATCGTCCTACTGATGGTCGACCAGACGGTGACCAACGCAGCCCTGCCCGATGCCCGAATCGACCGCAGCCGGATGAAGCTCACCATGAAGAACATCGATGGACGTTGGCTCGCCGCCAAGGTCGAGCTTCTCTAGACCGGGACAGGAGAGCAAATGACCGAACAGACCGACGTAGACATCGCGCCGGATGCGCGCAGCTCGACACGCCCGGTGCGCAGGGCACTCACCGGCCTGGTCGCCATCGCAATCCTCGGTGGATCCACGTTCGTCGGGTGGCAGTGGAAGCAGCAGCGGGACAACGCCATCGCCGCACACGAGGGCCTGGGAGCAGCGCAGCGATTCGTCGGCGTGCTGACCAACATCGACGGCGCCCGCCTCGACGAGAACTTCAGGTCGGCAGCTGACGGCTCGACCGGTGAATTCAAGGACCAGTACGCGAAGTCCAGCGAACAGCTGCGCAGGTTGCTCACCGAGCACAACGCCGTGGCACACGGCATGGTGCTGGAATCGGCCGTCAAGTCGGCCACGCCCGACACCGTCGAGGTCCTGCTTTTCGTCGACCAATCGGTGAGCAACTCCGCCAGCCCCCAACCGCGACTGGACCGCAGCAGGATCCGGATGACCATGAAGAAGATCGACGGACGTTGGCTCGCAAGCAAAGTGGAACTTCCTTGACGACGCCGCGCCATTGTCCGGCGCTACCGCAGATGATCCAGCAGGGCACCGTCGCCGCCGAAGTAGCGGTCGCGCCAGCGATCGAGTAGCTCACTGTCATCGATGTCGTCGGGATGGAACCCTGCTGTGAAGTACCGCCGAATCTGCGGCAGCACTCCGGAGAACAGCGGTGAGCGCGGTAACGCGGCAAGGCTTTGGAGGGTCCGGGCAGGATGGCGCCAGGCCCAGCTGTCGGAGCCCACGGACAAGAGCAGCACGACGGCTCTGGTGAGGAACAGAAACAGCACGGTGGCCATGGCTGCCCGGCGCATTCGCTCGGTCCCACCGACGTGCCGGTACACGTCGAACGCCACGGCTTTGTGCTCCATCTCCTCGATCGCGTGCCAATTCAGCATGGCCCGAACCTCGGGATCGGTCAGCTGCCGCTGAATCCAGGGCGTATCCAACACCTGAGCGCCCAGCACCGCGGTCAGGTGCTCGACAGCGGCCGTAGCAGCCAACGCGAATCTCACAATGACGCTCGGCAACCGGTCATGCTGCCGCTCAAAACTTTTGACCAGCTTGGCGCCGAGCCGGTCAATACCGCCGGTGGCCCAGTAGCCCATTCTGATCAGTTCCACGTTCAACGCACGATGCTGCAACCCATGCGTCATCTCTTGACCGATGAAACCGGCGACCTGGGCTTTGAGCCACGGGTCGTCGATCTGGTCGCGGTAGCTGCGGACGGAGTGGATGAAGAACTCCTCTCCCGACGGGAAGAATCCAGACAGGAGCGCGACCAGATGACTCAGTGCGATGTCGCCGGCGACGAAATGGCGTCGCGAGGGCGACGTGGCGTCGAAAGCAAATGAGATCCTCCGTGTGGCAACTGGTTTCGGCGCAGAGCCGGAACAGCCATTCCCCATTGCGATCCCTTCGGAAGTGTGCCACCCACCCACGACTTATTGAAAATGATTTTCGACAAGCCGTGGTCCGCACTGTAGCGTGGAATCGTCAAGTTGAAAATGATTTTCAACAACACGGGCCTGACCGGGCCGCCATGGAAAGGTGTCCGCATGTCGTGGCAGGTCTACACCTGCGAACCGTTCACCGTCGCCGTCTGCATGCGCTGCTCGTCGTCCGATCCGCAATCGCCACTGTTCCGCATGTTGCGGAACGTCGTACGAGGCTGCCCACACGGAGTGTTGCTGAGCACCCAATGCCTGCTGGGCACGTTCACCTGCGCCGCCAGAAGTGCCGATCTCAGCCCGGTGCTCGTACTGCAACCCTGTTCGGCAGAACGGGTTCCCAGCGCGGCTGCGATCTGGGTCGGGCCGATCGGCAACGAAGCCGACGCGCGGGATGCGTGCGACTGGATCGCGGCGGGGCGTTGGGACCGCACGAACTTGCCGGAGCGCCTACGAGCTGATCGGCGCCTCGTCCGGGTGAGTGCTCGCAACTGAGCTACCTTGACGCGGCTGCTGGCCGAGCTCATACCGGATCAGCCGGGCACTGTTGGCCACCACGGCCACCGACGATGCGTTGTGCAGGACCGCGGCAAGAACCGGCGACAGCGCGCCACCCGCCCCGATGAGTAGCCCGATTGCATTCACGGCGATCGACATCGCATAGTTCTGCTGGATCACGTCCACCGCCCGACCGCCGAGGGCGCGAACATCGATCAGCCGGCGCAGATCATCACTGGCCAGTGCCACGTCGGCGGTCTCGACCGCCACATCGGTGCCACCGAGGCCCATCGCGATACCGATGTCGGCCGCGGCGAGTGCGGGTGCATCATTGACCCCGTCGCCGATCACCGCCACGGTATGCCCCTCGGCGTGGAGTTCACGCACGACCGCGAGTTTGTCTTCGGGCATCACCTCGGCGCGCCATTCGGTGATACCGAGTTCGTCGGCGACGGCCGCCGCGGCGTCGGGATGGTCGCCGGTCAGCATCACCATACGGCGGATACCGGTCGCCCTCAGCTCCCGCAGAACCTCGGCAGCCTCGGGCCGGATCTCGTCCCGCAATCCGATCAGGCCGACGAGTTTTCCGTCGACAGCCAGCAGCAGCGGGGTCTCGGCACTCCGGCGAAGTTTGCCCACCCATTCCGAAGCCCGCTTGGTCACCCTGACCTTCTCCTGAGCCAGCAGCGACGGACTGCCGAGCAGCAACGTTCGCCCATCGGCCCTGGTCCGCATGCCGAGTCCGACAAGGACCTCGCACTCCTGGTGCGGGGGTATCTCGATGTGGCGTTCCTTCGTAGACCTCAGCACGGCGTCGGCCAACGGATGCCGCGCGTGGATCTCCGAACTCGCCGCATAGGCCAGAACTTGCTCGGGCTCCCAGTCTTTATGGAAGGCAACCACATTGGTGACAATCGGGCGTCCGATGGTCAGCGTGCCCGTCTTGTCGAACACCATCGCATCGACCCGGCCGGCCTCCTCGAGATGTGAGCCACCCTTGATGAGAATGCCGCGCCGGGCCCCGTTACCGATCGCGGCGCTGATCGCCGTCGGTGTCGCCAGACCCACCGCACAGGGGCAGGCCACCAGCAGCATCGTCATCGCGCGACGCACATCCCTGGTGATCACCAGGGTCAGCGCCGACAACACGAAGGAGGCAGGCACAAACCGTCGCGAAAAGTTCTCACCGACAGTCTGAATGGGCGCCCGGTGCTGCTGCGCTTCCTCGACCCGGCTGATGATGCGCCCGATCGTGGTGTGGCGGCCGACTGCTTCGGCAGTGATGACCAACCTCCCGCGGACCACCACCGAACCCGCGTAGACCTGACTCCCGGTGGTCACCGCCACCGGCAGGTGCTCGCCGGTGATCGCCGACTGGTCGACGATGGCCTCGCCTTCGCTCACCACACCGTCGACGGCGATGGCGACCTGCTCGTGGACCACCACCTCGTCACCGACCCGCACCCCGTCGATGGGCACCTCGACCTCGGTGCCGTCGGCCAGCCGCAACCACACCGTGTCCTGTGTGCCCTGCAGCAGATTGGCGATTGCCCGGCGGGTGCGGCGCAGAGTGAGATCCTGCAGATACTCACCGATGTTGAGCAGCCACAGGACGGTCAGCGCTACGACGTTTTCCCGCAGCACCAGACTGGCCACGGTGGCAGCCGAGACGAGAACGTCGGTGCCCGCACTGCGGTTTCCGGCCAGCGTCCGCAACGCGCCCCGCAAGAAGGGGTAACCCGTCACGATCGTCGCTCCGGTTGCAAACATCCGACTCGTCGGCCCGAGCAACGGCGGCCTGGCAAATATGTATCGCCGCACTCCCAGCAGCGCCAAGGCCAACGCGCCCAATGTCATTCGGACGATGTCGCCGTTATGGATGTCAGCCGATCGGGGTGTCCGAACTGGAACCAGATGCCGGGCAACCTCACCCGCCGTCGACATCGCGGTCATGACCGCGCTGCGGTCACAACGCTTCGGCGAGTACCACACCACGACAGAAGCAGTCCGTGGGTAGGCATGAACGGCCCGCACACCTGGCACCTGATCGACGGCATCCTCTATCGCGACGGCGCGAAGCGAGTCACCCCGGAACCAGGGCGCGTGCACGCGCATCCGGCCTGCGGCGTCGGATACGACCTCGAGAGTGGCCACGGCACTCAGTGGTCGTGCGAATGCCCGGCATCGGCGACGGCGGGAGGCGGTACTTCCTCGCCGATCCGTTCGCGCGCCTCCGCCATCACATCGGCGACTTTCAGGCGGGCCGACTCGGCGCCTTCTTCGGCTTTGCGGGCACCGCGCAACGCCCACGCGGTCGTCGTCACCGCCGCTTCCCGAATCGGCGCCTTGGCCACGGCCTTACGTAAGCCGTCGTATGCCGCCACCCCGACCGCGCCGGTGACGACCGTTGTCGCTGCCTTCGCAAGCAAGCCATGCCACACCATCTGCCCAGCCTAGCCCCACCCGATGAAAATGATAGTCATTTGCATCCCGCCCAGCTGGTTCCCACCTGGGGCTGGCATCATGTCCGCCGTGGCCATGACATCGGCAGCCTTGCGCTGGCGACCGACATCCATGCAGGTGCTGGTGTTCGGGATCATCGCGTTGGCCCTGGCAGGCAACGCCATGCGCAGTTTCGTCGACGGCACCCCCGACGTGGCGACTGCGGCCACGGTGTTCTGCGGCGTGTTCGTCCAGGCGTTGCCGTTTCTGGCGCTCGGGGTGGTGATCAGCGGCCTGATCGCGGTCTTCGCGACACCCGACCGGTTGGCCCGGTGGCTTCCGCGACGCACCGGCACGGCAATCCTGGCCGCGGGTATCGGTGGCGCGGCGCTACCTGGGTGCGAATGCGGGTCGGTTCCGGTGGCACGCCGACTTTTCGGAGATGACACGGGCGGCGCGGTGGGCGCGGCGGCGCTGACGTTCATGCTCGCGGCACCGGCCATCAATCCAGTCGTGCTGGTGGCAACCGCCGTCGCGTTTCCCGGTCATCCACAGATGGTTGTCGCCAGGTGCGTGGCCTCGCTGTGTACCGCGCTGATCATGGGAGTCGCATGGGCCCGGTTCGGCCGCCCGGAATGGATCACCCGCAGACTGCCGCGACCTCACCACAGCGACGGCTCGAAGTGGCTGCTGTTCACCGAAGCCGCCCGACACGATTTCCTGTCGGCATGCTCGTACCTGGTTGTCGGGGCGGCCGCCGCAGCGGCCCTGCACGTACTCGTGCCGACCTGGGTGTACGAGCATCTGGCCGGCCAGATGATCCTGGGCGTCATCACCATGGCCCTGCTCGCCGTGGTGCTGGCGTTGTGTTCGGAGGCCGACGCCTTCGTCGCGGCCAGCCTGACCATGCTGCCGCTGCTGCCGCGACTGGTGTTCCTGGTGGTCGGGCCCGCCGTCGATATCAAGCTGTTCGCGATGCAGGCCGGAATGTTCGGCCGGGCCTTCGCGATTCGCTTCACGCCCGTGACGTTCCTGGTCGCCACGCTCGTCGCGACCGGTGTCGGACTGCTGATCGTGGGACCGCAGTGAGCCGGGAAACCGAGAACGCCTTGCTGCTGCTGATCGGCGTCAGCACGGCGATCATCACACTCACCGGCGCCTTCACCCGGTACGTGAAACCGTCGCTGCTTCCCTACCTGGCCGCCACCTCCGTGCTGCTGATCGTGCTGGCCCTGGCATCGATCGTGGCCGATATCCGGCACGGTCGCGACGAGGAACCCGCGCATCACGACCATTCCCACCGACGGGGTACGGCCTGGCTGCTGCTGATCCCGATCGCGCTGCTGGCATTCGTCGTGCCACCGGCGATCCGCCCGCAGGCCGCGTCGGTGTCCGAAGTCTCCACCGATGTGCTGAGGCGCGCTTTCCCTCCCCTTCCCGACGGCCGGGCACCGGAAATCTCGCTGCCCGACGTGCTGACGCGAGTGGCTCAAGACAGTGCAGGCACCCTCGATGGCCGAACCGTGACCGTCTCCGGTTTCACGATGCGTGACGGTGAGCGCGCAGATCTGGCCCGAGTGGTGATCATCTGTTGTGCCGCAGACGCTCAGCTGGCCCGCATCCACCTGTCCGGGCCGGCTGCCGCTCAGTTGGCCGAGTATCCGGAGAACACCTGGATCAAAGTCGAGGGCACGATCCCCGCGGGACAAAGCGATTCGAGCCGAGGCAGTATTCCGACGATGACTGCCCTGAGCGCGGTCCGTACCGAGCCGCCGGCACGGCCCTACGCCTGACCGCGCGGTCTCGTCAGTGCACAGTCCCCGCAGTTGGAACCGCCGGGCACCCGGTAATAGAGGCAGCAGCTGCGGCGGCGGAATGTCAGCCCGGTCAGGTCGCCCGCCCCGACCAATTCTCCCGTGGTCAACAATGATTCGGTGACGTCCCGCACGTCGTCACGTAAATCCGGTCGGGCCCCGGCCAGCTCATGTGCGGCCGCCACCAGAGCGGCAGCGGCATTGCCGTAGAGCAGCCCCGACGCCATCTTGACCTTGAGCCCGGCGGCCAGCGGCTCCAGGTGCTCGGTGATCACCAGCCGGTACAGCTGCTGTGGCAGTGCGCCGTCGACGGGTGTGCCCACGGCCATCGGCAGCCGGAGCTCGGTACTGGTGGAACGACGCTGCAGATCGGTCAGCTCGGGCAGCACTCCGTACTGCAGCGCACCGGCCAGCAGCGGTGACCACAACCGCGATGCGTGGCTGAACTGAACCAGGGAGGCACCGATACGCAGATCCGTCGTGCGGTATCCGGCCGTGGTCTTGGCGACGAGGTCCGCGCAGCCGTCGTCATAGCAGCGTTGCACCGGAACCCAGCCGGCCGGGTCGCCACCGACGGTGATCGCGAAGAACCCTCCGAGCGAGGCGATTTCGCCGAGTTGGGTACCGATGTTCACGATGTCGCCACCACCTTGGGCACAACGCCGACCTGAGGCCTGCCTGCGTCGACAGTGATGCGGGCGGCGACCCCGTACACGTCGGCAAGCAAATCCACGGTGAGGACCTCCACCGGGGTCCCGATCGTCACCACTTCTCCGCCGTCGAGCACACAGATCCGATCGCAATACGCGGCAGCAAGATTCAGGTCGTGCAGTGCGGCGATCACCGTCGCTCCCGTGTCCCGCAGCAGGCGCAGGGCCTCGTGCTGATGACGCAGATCGAGGTGGTTCGTGGGTTCGTCGAGCACGATGACGTCGGTGCGCTGGGCCAGCGCGCGAGCGATGAGCACCCGTTGCTTCTGCCCGCCGGAAAGCCGACCGTAATCGGCGCTGCTCAGGTCCGCGATGTCCAGTGCCGCCATCGCCCCGCCGATGATCTCGCGGTCCTCACGGCTGTCGGCCGCGAAGGACCGCTTGTACGGTGTGCGGCCCATCGCGACCATGTCGTACACGGTGAGTTCGAAATCGCCGGTGGCTTCCTGTAATACCGCCGCCACCCGGCGCGCGGCCTGCTTGCCCGGAAGCTTCCACACGTCGGTGCCGTCGACCAGCACCCGTCCGGCACTCGGCCGCAGAGCCCGGTACAGCGTGCGCAGCAACGTCGTCTTGCCCGCCCCGTTCGGTCCGACCACGGCCAGCACCTCACCTGCGGCCACCGCCAGCGAGACATCGGTGACCACCGGCTTGCCGCGCATCGACACCGACACCGCGTCGAACACCACCTCTACCGTCACACCCCGGCCTTTCGTCGCATCAGCCACAGGAAGAACGGCCCGCCGACCAGTGCGGTCAGGATCCCGACGGGCAGTTCCTCCGGGGTGGCCACGGTCCTGGCCACGATGTCGCACGACACCAGGAATGCCGCCCCCAGCAATGCGGCAGCCGGCAGCGCCTTGCGGTGGTCGGCCCCGACCAGCAGCCGCACCACATGCGGCATGATCAGCCCGACGAATCCGATCGTGCCGCTGACCGCGACCATGGCGCCGACCATCAGCGCCACGACGACGAACATCCCGGCCCGGAACCGGTGGACATCGAGCCCCAGCGAGGCAGCCGCCTCCTCACCGGTGTAGAGCAGGTTCAGCGATCGGGTGAAGGCCAAGAGCACCAATACGCCGAGGAACACCGCCAGCGCGGGCACCCAGACCATGCGCCAGGTGGTCCCGCCCAGGCCGCCGAGCATCCACCGCACCGCCGACTGTGTCTTGTGCGGATCGTCAGAAGTCACGATCATCAGGCTGGCCAGCGCGGACAGCACTTCGGCCACCGCCACGCCGGCCAAAACCAACCGCACGGTCGTCATCCGCCCACCCGAACGAGCCAGGGCGTACACCGCAACGAGTGCGAGGAAGGCCCCGAGGAAGGCCGCCAGTGGCAAGGTCAGCGCCTGCAGCGCGCCCGCACCGAACACGAGCATTGCGACGGCGCCGACCGATGCTCCCGAGGAGACACCCAGCAGCATCGGATCGGCAAGCGGGTTGCGCACCACGGCCTGCAACGCCATCCCGCACGCCGCCAGGCCGGCACCGACCACCGCCCCCAGCACGACGCGCGGCAGCCGGGCGTCGAGCACGATGGATTCCCGGACCGCAGGCCAACTCTGCTCGACGAGGCCCGGATGCACGGAGTGCAACACGATGGCCCACACCTGCCCCGGCGGGATCGAGACCGAACCGACGGCGACCCCGGCGGTCATCGTCGTCAGCAGCAGCCCCGCCAACCCGGCGAGGACCAGCCGGTAGGGAATCACGCAAACCGGTCCGGGTGCAGCTGTCGCGCCAGCGACTCCACCGCCCGGCCCACCCGCACGCCGACGACCACCGATGACAGCGGAAGCACGGCGAACCTCTGCTGCTCGACAGCCGGAACATGCTGCAGCAGAGGATGCTCGGTGAGGAATCGCTTCTTGTCCTCGACCGGCCGATCACCGTAGTCGTAGATCACGATGACCTCGGGTGCGCGCTCGGCGAACTGCTCGAACGACACGTCAGCCCAAACCTTGGGCACATCGGCGAACACGTTGGCTCCGCCGGCCTCTTCGATCATCAGGTTGCCGATGCCTTTGCCGCCCGAGGTGAACACCGTCGCCTCGCCACTGTCATAGACAGCGACGCGTATCGGCTGGGTCCCGCGTAGTTTCGCCTCGGACTGCGCCAACTCGCCGTGGAGCTTCTCGAGCTGCTGCTCGGCGCGGTCGGGGACACCGAAAATGTCTCCGATAGTCCGGATTTCGTCGTCCACGGCCGACATCGTCACGGGCTCGTCCCGGCAATCCTCGATGTTGAGGTAGGTGTGGACCCCGGCATCGGTCAGCCGCTGCCGACCGCGGCCCTCCTTCTCGTCGAACGCGCTGTCCCAGCCGCCGTAGACGAAATCGGGTTCGGTGGCCAGCAACGACTCGTAGGACGGGTACTCCTTGGCCAGTACCGGAATACTGTCGTAGGCGGCCTGGTACTCGGGCAGGATCCGATCGTCGAGATAGGACGTGCCGGCCATGGAATTCTCCAGGCCCAGCGCCAACAGCACCTCGATCGCGTGCTGGTTGAGCGCGACTGCGCGAGTAGGCGGACGCTCATAGGTCGAGCTGACGCCGCAATTGTCCACGGTCACCGGGAATCCCGGTGGGGCGCCGCCTGCGGTGTCGGGCGCCGCGGTCGAGGCGCACCCCGATACCAGTAGCACCGATGCCAGTCCGGCGGTCAGCCAACGAGCAGCCATGGGCGTACCCATCCTCTCCGGGGAGATCCGCCCCAGTGCGTGCGAGGTGGCGACTGCGGTGTGTATCTGGCTCTCGACGACCAGCAAGAACTGGTCGATCGATCACAGTGGCGGGACCGCGCCGGATTCACACCGGCTTCCACGATCCGCAGTCGCCCTATCGCCGTCGATGGTAGGTCAGGCCGGCCCGACGACTGGCAGCAGCGCCATCTCCCTGGCGTTCTTGATCGCCGTGGCGACCTGGCGCTGTTGCTGCGGGGTGAGCCCGGTGATGCGCCGGGACCGGATCTTGCCCCGCTCGCTGATGAACGTGCGCAGCAGGTGGACGTCCTTGTAGTCGACCTCGGTCACCCCGAGGGCCTTCAGCTGATTGCGCCTCGGCTTCTTGAGATCGGTGGCCGGGGGTCGCTTCTTGTTGTGCTTCCGGGAATTCGCCGCCATCACCAACTCGACTTCCGTACGCCGGGCAGTTCACCGCGGTGCGCCAGTTCGCGCACCCGGACCCGCGACAGGCCGAACTTGCGCAGATGCCCACGTGGTCGCCCGTCGACCGCGTCCCGGTTGCGCAATCGGACCGGGCTGGAATCGCGCGGCAACCGTTGCAGCGCCGACACCGCCGCGGCCTTCTGCTCACGCGTGCTCTCCGGATTGCGGATGGCCTCTTTGAGCTCGGCCCGCCGTTCGGCGTAGCGCTCCACGAGCTTCCGGCGCTGCTCGTTCTTGACGATCTTGGATCGCTTGGCCATCAGCGCTCCTCACGGAATTCGACGTGGCGGCGGATGACCGGGTCGTACTTGCGCAGCACGATCCGGTCCGGGTCGTTGCGGCGGTTCTTGCGGGTGACGTAGGTGTACCCGGTCCCCGCGGTCGACTTCAGCTTCACGATCGGCCGAATATCGGTGCTGGCCATCAGATCTTCTCCCCTGCGCTACGCAACCGGGCCACCACGGCCTCGATGCCGTCGCGGTCGATCACCTTGATTCCCTTGGCGCTGACGCGAAGTCGGATCCTGCGCCCTTCGGTCGGCAGGTAGTACGTCTTGGTCTGGATATTGGGGTTCCAGCGGCGGCGACTGCGCTTGTGCGAGTGCGACACCGTGTTGCCGAACCCGGGCGAGCGCCCGGTGACTTGGCAGTGGGCAGACATCGGTCTCCTTCGGATGGGGTAGCCTCACGATAATGATAATCGTTTTCAACAACAACTGTGTCGGGAGGTACGGTGCGAACCCCTGTGGTGCTGATCGCCGGTCAAGGTGACAGCGACGGCGTAGCAGAAGAACTGGGCCGCAGGCCGGGAACCGTGCTCGTGCGCCACACCTTTGACGGCCATGTGGTGCTGCGGACCGTGTCCGACGGCAGCGGCACATCCGAACTCGCCCTCGAGCTCGCCCACGGTTGCGTGTCCTGCACAGTCCGCGACGACCTGCTGATCCTGTTACGGCGCCTGCACCGGCGTGGCGACGTGGAGCGCATCGTCGTGCAGTTGATGCCCTGGCTGGAGGCCGAGCCCGTGTGCTGGGCCATCAACACCATCCGGGTCCACGTCGGGCCCGGCTACATCGACGGACCCGCCTCTCGCGACGTCACCATCGGCGCGGTGATCGCGTGCCTGGACGCCACGGTGTGGCTGCAGCAGTCCATCGGCGACGAGGAACTGCCCGACGGACGCACCGTCGCCCAGGTGGTCGTCGGCCAGGCCGAGTTCGCCGACATGCTGGTGCTCGACGAGCCCGAGGCCACCACCCTGTCGGTGCTCCGCCGGCTCGCGCCCCGCGCCCGCATCACCGTGGGCCCCGACCAGGTGGAGCTCGGCCTGGCTCATCTGGAGCCGAACAGCCCCCGCGGGCGCACCCCGACACCGCACGATCCGCTTCTGGCCGGTGAACCACCGCTGGAACCCGACGACGAGGTCATCATCGTCGAATTCGCCGCCCGCCGACCGTTTCACCCGATGCGCCTGCACGACGCTGTCGACCTCCTGCTCGAGGGCGTGGTGCGCACCCGCGGCCGGGCTTGGCTCGCCAATCGGCCGGCCGACGTCATGTGGATCGAATCCGCAGGCGGTGGAATGCACTTCAGCAACGCCGGAAAATGGCTCGCGGCAATGGATTCCACCGAGCTGGCCTACACCGACCCGGAACGCCTGGCGATGGCCGCCATCGACTGGCACCACCAGTTCGGTGACCGCCACATTTCGCTGACCGTCCTGGCCTGCGGCGCGCGGCCCGGCGACGTCATCGAGGCGCTGCACGGTGCGCTGCTCACCGACGACGAGTTGGCGCGACCCGAGGAATGGGCCGATTACCCCGACCCGTTCGGGGACTGGCACGAAGAACCCTGTCAGCCCGGAATCGACGAACCCGCAGCATCCGTCCACACAGAAGGGGAATCCCAATGAAGGCCGACATCCACCCCGACTACCACCCCGTGGTGTTCCAGGACGCCGCCACCGGCAGCCAGTTCCTGACCCGGTCGACGGCCACCAGTGAACGCACGATCGAGTGGCCCACCCCGGGCGGCGTCCGGACCTACCCGCTGATCGTCGTCGACGTCACCAGCGATTCGCACCCGTTCTGGACCGGCTCGGCCCGGCACATCGACTCGGCCGGGCAGGTGGAGAAGTTCCGGCGGCGTTACGGACACGTCTAGCCCATAGGGTGGGGCCATGCGGCTGAAGCCCGGCAGGCCCCACCTGGCCCCCTATGCACGGTATTTCGACGCACCGTCGGCCACCCCGCAATCCCCGGTCACCGTCACCTGGGCGGGGGTCAGCACGCTCCTCGTGGACGACGGCACGTCGGCAGTACTGACCGACGGCTTCTTCTCGCGGCCCACACTGCCGCGCGTGGTCCTGCGCAAGCTGGCGCCGTCACTGCCCCGCATCGACGGCAGCCTAGCCCGCCTCGGCGTCGACAGGCTCGAAGCGGTGCTGCCGGTACACAGCCACTTCGACCACGCCATGGACTCGGCCGTCGTCGCCGAGCGGACCGGAGCCAGGTTGGTGGGCGGCAGCTCCACCGCCCAGGTCGGCGTCGGGGGCGGCCTGGACCCCGATCGGATCGTGACCGTCACGCCGGGCGAAGCCGTCACCCTCGGCTCGTATGACGTGACGCTCTTCGAGTCCGAACACTGCCCACCGGACCGATTCCCCGGCATCATCACCGAACCGGTCGTCCCGCCGGTCAAGGTCGCGGCCTACAAGTGCGGAGAAGCCTGGTCCACCCTGGTGCACCATCGGCCCAGCGACCGCCGGCTGCTGATCGTCGGCAGCGCGGGGGCGGTGCCTGGCGCCCTGGCGGGGCAACGCGCCGAGGTGGTCTACCTCGGGATCGGCCAGCTGGGGCTGCAGTCCGAACAGTATTTCGAGACCTACTGGGCCGAAACCGTGCGCGCGGTCGGGGCGCGGCGGGTGGTGCTGATCCACTGGGACGATTTCTTCCGCCCGCTGCACGAGCCGCTGCGCGCGCTGCCGTACGCGGGCGACGACCTCGATGTGTCGGTGCGGGTGCTGACCCGGCTCGCCGAACAGGACGGAGTGCGCCTGCACCTACCCACGGTGTGGGACCGCTCCGATCCCTGGCTCAGTTGATCCTCGCGCTCATCGCCCTGGCGGTTGTGCTGGCGTTCGCGCTGGCACGGCCGGAAGGATGGCCCGAGGCCGTCGTGGCGATCCCGGCTGCGGGGCTGCTGATCGCGTTCGGGGTGATCTCGGGGCCCGACGCCCTGGCCGAGGCGAATCGCCTGCTGCCCGTGGTCGGATTCCTCGCAGCCGTACTGGTGCTGGCGCACCTGTGTGACGACGAGGGCCTGTTCCACGCCGCGGGCACGTTGATGGCCCGGGCCAGCCGGGGTGATTCCCGGCGGCTGCTGACCCGGGTGTTCCTGATCGGGGCGACGACGACGGCGGTGCTGAGCCTGGATGCGACCGTGGTGCTGTTGACACCGGTGGTCCTGGCCACCGCCCGCACGCTCGCGATACCGCCCCGGCCGCACGCATATGCCAGTGCGCACCTGGCCAACTCCGCGTCGCTGCTGTTTCCGGTGTCGAATCTGACCAACCTGTTGGCCTTCGCCGTGGCTGGACTGTCCTTCACCGAGTTCAGTGCGGTGATGGCGCTGCCCTGGCTGGCTGCTGTCGCCGTCGAGTTCGTCGTGCTCCGTGTGCTTTTCCGCCACGAACTGAGCCGTCCGGCAGCCGAGGTGACTCCCCCGCCGCCCGAGATTCCGGTGTTCGTGCTCGTGGTGCTGGGTTTGACGCTGGCGGGCTTCGTCGTCACGTCGATCTTCGATGTGTCCCCGGCCTGGGCGGCGCTGGCCGGGGCGGTGGTGCTCGGCGTGCGCAGTCTTGCCCAGCGTCGCAGCACCATCGGCGGGATCGTGCGCGCCGTCAATGTGCCGTTCCTGGCATTCGTGCTGTGCCTGGGTGTCGTGGTCGACGCAGTCGTGCACAACGGACTGGGCGAGTGGATGCGTGGGGTGCTTCCCGTCGGCGACTCGTTACCCGCGCTGTTGGGCCTTGCGGCAGTGGCGGCCGTGCTGGCCAATCTGGTCAACAATCTGCCCGCGGTGCTGGTACTGATTCCACTGGTGGCCGGCGCCGGTCCGGGCGCCGTGTTGGCCGTGCTGATCGGGGTCAACATCGGCCCCAACCTGACCTACGTCGGATCGCTGTCAAACCTGTTGTGGCGCAATGTGGTTCATCGCGAACGACTGCCGGCTCGGTTCACCGAGTTCAGCCGGGTCGGGCTGGCCACGGTGCCGCTCACCCTGATCGCCAGTGTGTGCGCGCTGTGGATCAGCCTGCGGGTCCTCGGGGGTTAGTCCGGCGTTGACTCTGCGGTCAGGGCTGACCACACTCGCACTTCTGCGCCGTAGCCGCAGAATGAACGTCAAATCAGAGGCTTCGGCGCTGACGGGCGATCTCGGCCAGCACCACACCGGCCGCCACCGACGCGTTCAGCGACTCCGTGGGCCCCGCCATCGGGATCGACACCACCGCATCGCAGTTCTCGCGGACCAGCCGGGACAGACCCTTGCCCTCCGAGCCGACCACCACGACCATCGGCCCGGTGCCCTCGAGTTCGTCCAGCGTGGTGTCGCCGCCGGCATCGAGGCCCACGACCTGAAGACCGGCGTCGGCGTAACTCTTCAGTGTGCGAGTCAGATTCGTCGCCCGCGCCACCGGAGTACGGGCCGCGGCCCCGGCACTGGTGCGCCACGCCACCGCGGTCACCGAAGCCGACCGCCGCTGCGGGATCACCACGCCTTGTCCACCGAACGCCGCCACCGAACGCACGATGGCGCCCAGGTTGCGGGGATCGGAAATGTTGTCCAGTGCCACCATCAGCGCGGGCTCCCCGGAGTCCCGGGCCGCCTTCAGCAGATCGTCGGGGTGGGCGTAGTTGTACGGCGGCACCTGCAGGGCCAGGCCCTGGTGCAGTCCGTTGGAGCTCATCCGGTCCAGATCGTGGCGCTGCACCTCGAGGATCGAGATACCGCGGTCCGCGGCGATCTGCACCGATTCGGTGAGACGCTCGTCGGCCTCGGTGCCCAACGCCACGTACAGCGCGGTGGCCGGGACCTTGGCCCGCAGGCACTCCACCACCGGGTTGCGGCCGAGCACCAACTCGGTGTCGTCGGTCTTCTTGTGCCGCCCCTGTGCCTGACGCGCCGCCTTGGCGGCCTTCTTGGCAGCCGGATGGTGCGGGCGCTGATCGGCCCGCGGCGTGGCGCCACGGCCTTCGAGCCCGCGGCGACGCACGCCGCCGGACCCGACGGTCGGCCCCTTCTTGGTGCCCGGCTTGCGCACTGCGCCGCGCCGCTGCGAATTCCCGGCCATCTACGCTCCGTTCCCGTCCACCAGTGCCCACTGTGGACCATCGGCAGTGTCGGTGACCTCGATACCTGCCGCCTTGAGTCGATCCCGGATGGCGTCGGCCGCGGCCCAGTCCCGATTGGCCCTGGCCTCGGCCCGACCGGCCAGCGCCCACTGCACCAGCTCGTCCACCGCAGCCAGCGCCGCCGACGTCTCGTCGCGGGATTCCCAACGCTCGTCGAGCGGATCGCAGCCGAGAATCCCCATCATCGCGCGGATCGAGGTGGCCTGCGCCATCGCGCCGTCGTGATCACCGGCATCCAGCGCGCGGTTGCCCTCGGCCCGCGCGGCATGCACCTCGGCCAGTGCGATCGGCACCGCGAGGTCGTCGTTCAGTGCGGCCGCGAACTTCGGCGTCCAGTCGCCGACGGCCACCGCGCCGACCCGGTTGCGCACCCGGTGCAGGAAGTCCTCGATGCCGCTGTAGGCCTTCACCGCGTCCTGCAGCGCGTTCTCGGAGAACTCCAGCATGGACCGATAATGGGCGCTACCCAGGTAGTAGCGCAGCTCGGCAGCCCGAACCCGTTGCAGCACAGCAGGAATCGAAAGCACGTTGCCCAGCGACTTGCTCATCTTCTCGCCGCCCATGGTGACCCAGCCGTTGTGCAGCCAGTACCGGGCGAAGCCGTCACCCGCGGCCCGAGCCTGGGCGATCTCGTTCTCGTGGTGCGGGAAGATCAGGTCCATGCCGCCGGCATGGATGTCGAATTCCTCGCCCAGGTAGGCCTCGCACATCGCGACGCACTCGGTGTGCCAGCCGGGACGTCCCCGGCCCCAGGGCGTCGGCCACGACGGCTCGCCCGGCTTGGCGCCCTTCCACAGCGTGAAGTCGCGCTGATCGCGTTTGCCCGTGGCCACACCCTCACCCTGGTGCACATCGTCGATCCGGTGACCGGACAGCGCACCGTAGTCGGACTGGCTCTGGACGTCGAAGTACACGTCGCCGCCCTGGGCGTACGCGTGCCCCTTCTCGATCAGCCGGTCGATGAGCTCGACCATCTGGGTGATGTGGCCGGTGGCCCGCGGCTCAGCCGACGGCGGAAGCACACCCAGCGCGTCATACGCGGCGCTGAACGCCCGCTCGTAGGTCGCGGCCCACTCCCACCACGGCCGGCCGGCATCGGCCGCCTTGTTGAGGATCTTGTCGTCGATGTCGGTGACGTTGCGGATGAACGCAACGTCGTATCCATTGGCGGTCAGCCAGCGGCGCAGCACATCGAACGCAACTCCGCTACGGACATGACCGATGTGCGGTAAGCCCTGAACGGTGGCACCGCACAGGTAGATCGAAGCGTGCCCCGGCCGCAGCGGTACGAAATCCCGTACGGCACCCGCCATGGTGTCGTACAGCCGCAGGCCGGTCTCTGTTGCCGACCCGACAGCTTGAGCGCGATCGGTCACGACGTGCCAGCTTACCGGCCTATTCCGCCGGAACCACCAAAGCGCTGGCTATCGCGGCCAAACCTTCACCCCGACCGGTCAGACCGAGCCCGTCGGTCGTGGTCGCCGAGACCGACACCGGAGCCCCGATCAGACCGGAGAGCAGCTCCTGGGCCTCCTCACGGCGCGGCCCGATCTTGGGCCGGTTGCCGATGACCTGCACCGTGGCGTTGCCGACCGTGAAGCCCGCTTCCTGCACCAGCCCGCGCACGTGGCGCAGCATGGCGGCGCCGGTGACTCCGCGCCATTCCGGCCGGTCGGTTCCGAAGACCCCTCCGAGGTCGCCGAGGCCCGCCGCACTGAGCAGCGCGTCACACAACGCGTGCGCGGCGACGTCGCCGTCGGAATGGCCGGCGCAGCCGTCGGCGCCTTCGAATTCCAGGCACAGCAGCCAGCACGGCCGGCCCGGCTCGATCGGGTGAACGTCGGTTCCCAGCCCGACTCTGGGGATCAACATGCCCCACGCGCCATGACGGCCTCGGCGAGCAGCAGATCCAGCGGAGTCGTGATCTTGAAGGCCATCGGATCGCCCTCGACAATCTGCACGGGTGTACCGATCTGCTCGACGAGCGAGGCGTCATCGGTGACCACACCGGCACCGGCACGTTGATAGGCCCGGCGCAACACATCGGCGCGGAAGCCCTGCGGGGTCTGCACGGCCCGCAGACCGGCCCGCTCGGGCGTACCCAGCACCGTGCCGTTGGCGTCGACGGCCTTGATGGTGTCGGCCAACGGAAGACCGGGAACGACGGCGGCGTGGCCGTCGGCCAGTGCCGCGACGATCCGGGCGACGAGCGAAGGGGGAGTCAACGCCCGGGCGGCGTCGTGCACGAGGACGAAATCCGGTTCGCCTGCGGCTGCTACCGCATCTAAGGCCAGTCCCACCGATTCGGTGCGATCGGCTCCCCCGGCCACGATGTGCGCACGCCCCCCGAAAACCAAGGTGGCCTCATCCGTGAGCGCGGGCGGAACCGCGACCACGACCTTGTCGATCACCCCTGAGGCCAACAGCCCATCGAGGGCGTGCTCCAACAGGGGTCTGTCCCCCAGTTTGACGAACGCTTTGGGTCTGCCCGCGCCTAGCCGCTCACCTGAGCCGGCGGCCGGGACGACCGCGACAGTTGTTGCCACCACGCGTCAGGACGCGGCGGCCAGAACCTCGTCGAGGATGGTCTCCGCCTTGGCGTCATCCGTGTTCTCGGCCAGCGCGAGCTCACCGACCAGAATCTGCCGGGCCTTGGCCAGCATTCGCTTCTCACCCGCGGAAAGACCGCGTTCCTGATCGCGACGCCACAGATCCCGGACAACCTCGGCAACCTTGTTCACGTCACCGGAGGCCAGCTTCTCGAGATTGGCCTTGTAGCGGCGCGACCAGTTGGTCGGCTCTTCGGTGTGCGGAGCCCGCAACACCTGGAAAACCTTGTCGAGACCTTCCTGGCCCACGACGTCGCGGACACCGACATACTCAGCGTTGTCTGCGGGTACTCGAACGGTCAGATCCCCTTGGGAAACCTTCAGGACGAGATATTCCTTCTGCTCGCCTTTGATAGTCCGGGTTTCGATCGCCTCGATCAACGCAGCACCGTGGTGTGGATAGACGACGGTGTCTCCGACCTTAAAAATCATCTGATTCGAGCCCCTTTCGCTAGTCCATCCTAACACGGGCCCAGATCACACGCGCACCAACTATGCAGGTCAGGGGCCATGCAGGTGAAGAACAGGGGTTGACATGGTGACGAAAGCGTGCAACCACCTGGCCTGCCGAGCACCTGAAACGGCTGCCCGCGCAAAGGCGTTGCGCGCCCGGGACGGCCGTGGCCGGACCCCGTTCCGGGGCGTCTGCCAAGCCCTCGCATTCCGCCCGCCGATGCCACCTACTACTGTGCATAGTCGAAGTACGCCGACCCAGCTCAGGAGGCTTGAGTGAACCGCTTCGCAATGCGTGCCTCGGCCGGTCTGGCCGCATGTGGCCTGACCGCAGCCGTTCTCACCGGGTGCAGCGCCGGCCAGGTCTCCCAGACGGCCACCCAGGAGCCCGCCGTCAACGGCGTCAACGCACAGTCCGGCGCGATCGCGCTGCGCAACGTGCACCTGCGCGCGCCGCAGCAGAAGGACTACGTCGAGGCCGGCTCGGAGGCCGAGCTGCTGTTCGTCGCAGCCAACGGATCTAACGAGCAGGCCAACAAGCTCGTCTCGATCAAGTCCCCCGTCGGCGACGTGGCACTGACCGGGGATCAGACCATCCCGGCAGGCGGCGTCCTGGTGGTGGGCGAGCCCGACGGCCAGACCAAGCCGCTGGAGAAGACCGAGGCCGCCGACGCCGTCACCGCCAAGGTCACGCTGACCAAGCCGGTCACCAACGGTCTGCTCTACGACTTCACCTTCAAGTTCGAGAACGGCGAGACCACTGTCGCCGTGCCGATCTCGGCGGGCGAAGCACCGCGGCGCAACACGGCCGGCGAAGAGCCGAGCGAAGCCGCCGCCGGCGGCGCCGAAGCCGGCGGGCATCACTGACCTGACACACCGCTGACCGCGGGCCCCCGATCGGCGCGTGCCTAACCGCTGATGTCGGGGGTTGCCGTTACTGTCACGGCGTGGCCGCTTCGAAAATACGTTCGCAATACCGCTGCTCGGAATGTCAGCACGCCACGCCCAAATGGGTGGGGCGCTGCGCTAATTGCGGCACGTGGGGAACGGTCGACGAAGTAGCGACACTCGCGTCGGTGGGCAGCTCTGTCCGCCGTTCGGTGGCACCGACGTCGCCCGCGGTTCCGATCACGTCGATCGACCCCGGTATCACCCGGCATTACGCGACCGGAGTCACCGAACTGGACCGGGTTCTCGGCGGCGGCCTGGTGGCCGGTTCGGTCACGTTGCTGGCCGGGGAACCCGGTGTCGGCAAGTCCACACTCCTCCTCGAGGTGGCCAACCGCTGGGCCCACACCGGCCGCCGCGCCCTCTACCTGTCCGGCGAGGAATCCGCGGGCCAGATCCGGCTGCGCGCCGAACGCACCGGCTGCACCCACGACAACGTCTATCTCGCAGGCGAATCCGACCTCCAGATCGCGCTCGGCCACATCGATGAGGTCAAGCCCAGCCTGGTGATCGTCGATTCGGTGCAGACCATGTCCACCACCGAAGCCGACGGCGTGACCGGTGGGGTGACCCAGGTGCGAGCGGTGACCACAGCGCTGACCGGCTACGCCAAAACCGCGGTCGGAGACCCGGCGGTGGCCATGATCCTGGTCGGGCACGTGACCAAGGACGGCGCCATCGCAGGCCCGCGTTCCCTTGAGCATCTGGTCGACGTGGTACTGCATTTCGAAGGTGATCACACGTCGAACCTGCGCATGGTTCGTGGGGTCAAGAACCGGTTCGGCGCCGCCGACGAGGTCGGCTGTTTTCAGATGCACGACAACGGAATCGAGTGTGTCAGCGATCCGTCCGGGCTGTTCCTCGACCAACGCCCGGCGGCAGTTCCCGGCACCGCCGTCACCGTCACCCTGGACGGCAAGCGCCCGATGATCGGTGAGGTGCAGGCGCTGGCCGTACAACCGGTGGGCCCGCCGCGGCGCGCGGTCAGCGGTATCGACTCCGCCCGCGCCGCGATGATCAGCGCGGTGCTCCAGACCCGCTGCGCGCTGCCGATCGGCGGCCACGACCTGTACGTGTCCACCGTCGGCGGCATGCGGCTGACCGATCCGTCCTCGGACCTGGCCGTGGCATTGGCCATCACCTCGGCCTATCTCGACATCGCACTGCCGATGAATGCGGTGGTGATCGGCGAGGTCGGACTCGTCGGCGATCTGCGCCGGGTCACCGGCATGGACCGCAGACTGGCCGAGGCCGCCCGGCTGGGTTTCACGATTGCCGTCGTCCCGCCCGGGGTCACCAGCGCACCCGCTGGACTGCGCGTCATCACCGTCGACCACATCGGGGCAGCCCTGCGGGCACTCAGGGAGATCGCAATTGCCAGCAATCAGGAACATCGCGGACAATAGCGGCCGACCCTAGGAGAATTGATGGCCGTGAACTCCGGTGCTCGCACCAGCCGCACCGTCGTGCATCTGGCGCGGCCGACGCTACGGGAAACCCTCGGCCGGCTGGCGCCCGGAACGCCGCTGCGCGACGGGCTGGAACGCATCCTGCGCGGCAAGACGGGCGCGCTGATCGTGCTCGGCTACGACGACAGCGTGGAGGCCATCTGCGACGGCGGGTTCGCCCTGGACGTGCGCTACGCACCTACCCGCCTGCGCGAGTTGTCCAAGATGGACGGCGCGGTGGTGCTGTCTAGCGACGGGGGCCGCATCGTGCGGGCCAACGTGCAGCTGGTGCCGGACCCGTCGATCCCCACCGACGAATCCGGTACCCGGCACCGCTCGGCCGAGCGCACCGCGATCCAGACCGGATATCCGGTGATCTCGGTGAGCCATTCGATGAGCATCGTGACGGTGTATGTCGCCGGCGAGCGCCATGTGGTGCCCGACTCCGCGACGATCCTGTCGCGGGCCAACCAGACCATCAACACACTGGAGCGCTACAAGGGTCGGCTCGACGAGGTCAGCAAGCAGCTGTCCACCGCCGAGATCGAGGACTTCGTGACACTGCGTGACGTCATGACCGTGGTGCAGCGGCTGGAGATGGTGCGCCGGATCAGCCTGGAGATCGACGCCGACGTCGTCGAACTCGGCACCGACGGGCGCCAGCTCAAACTGCAGCTCGACGAACTCGTCGGCGACAACGAGGCCGCACGCGAGCTGATCGTGCGGGACTACCACGCTCTGCCGGACCCGCCGACGGCCGCGCAAGTGGGCGCGACCCTCGATGAGCTCGACGCGCTGACCGACAGTGAGCTGCTCGACTTCACTACGCTGGCAAGGGTTTTCGGGTACCCGTCGACCTCTGAGGCACAGGACTCGGCGATGAGCTCGCGCGGCTACCGCGCGATGGCCGGCATCCCGCGACTGCAGTTCGCCCACGTCGATCTGCTCGTCCGCTCGTTCGGCTCACTGCAAGGACTGCTGGCAGCCAGTGCCGACGACCTTCAGTCGGTGGACGGCATCGGGTCGATGTGGGCGCGGCACATCCGCGAGGGTCTGTCGCTGCTGGCCGAGTCGACGATCGCCGACCGGCTGGCCTGAGTCAGTTACCCGGTGCGGCCGGGTCAGCCGGCGGTACGCCCTCGGCGGGCGGCCCGGGCAGCTGCGGATTGGGTTGGGCCAGGATGAACGGCACCGGAGCCGATCTGAGATTGCCCAGCTGCACCATCAGGTTGTAGGTGCCCGGTCCGATCGGCTGACGCGGCATCGGGCACTGCGGCGCCGATCCCATACCCGTCCAGGTGACCTCGGTGGTCACCTGCTCCCCCGGGTTGAACGTCTTCACCAGCGTCTCGTTGGACGGAGCGCAGTCCAGGTTGGACCAGAGCCGGTTGTTGTCCAGCGCGTACACGTAGGCGGCCAGCACCGCGGCACCGACGTCACGCTTGCAGGCCACCAGGCCGATGTTGGTGACGACCATGGTGAACTTCGGCTGCTCGCCCACGACGTACTGGGGCTGGCTCGTGATGCCCTTGACCGCCAGTGTGGAATCCGGGCAGTCGTCGCCCTCCTTGAGCAAGGGTGGCGGCGTGACGGCGGCCGTTGGTGTGACGGTCGGCGGCGGCGCATGCTGAGCCGGAGGCACCACCGGGGTCTTGACCTCGGGATTCTCGCCCGGCAGCGGCGTGGGCGGAGCAGCGGCGGCAGTGGGTTCGTCGGCAGACTTGGTCTCGGCTCCGGAGCTGCTGGTCACGATCACCGCGACGATCGCGGCGATGATCCCCACGACGACTACCGCGATTCCGATGGCCAGCGCCCGGCGCCGCCAGTAAATCTGCGAGGGCAGTGGCCCATGAGGTTCGAGATCCAACACGGCTTTCACGGTAAGCCCAGGTCATACCCAGTTGCCCGAGGCGCCCCGGCGTGTCGGGGCGCCAGCGAAATTCTCAGGCTTCGCCGATGTTGCCCAGATGGCTGCGCAGTTCCACGTGTCCGTCGGACAGGTGGTACGTCGCGCCGACAATGGCCTGGGTGCCCGCGGCGAGACCGTTGGAGATCGCGGCCGACCGCATCTGCAGCTGGTTGACCGTCTCCTTGACGTGGAAGGCCTCGAACTCGTCGACGCGGGTCAGACCGGAATGGCGGCCCATCAGGATCGACGGGGTCACGCGCTCGACGATGTCGCGCACGTAACCGCCGGGCACCTGCCCCTCGTCGAGGGCGTTGATGGCAGCCTTCACCGCGCCGCAGCTGTCGTGCCCAAGGACCACGATCAGCGGCACGTTCAGGATCGACACCGCGTATTCGATCGAACCCAGCACCGCGTTGTCCAGCACGTGGCCCGCGGTACGCACCACGAACATGTCGCCCAGGCCCTGGTCGAACAGCAGCTCAGCGGCGACGCGGCTGTCACCACAGCCGAACACGACGGCAGTCGGCTTCTGCCCGTGAGCCAGGCTGGCCCGGCGCGCGATGTCCTGGCTGGGATGCTGCGGTTCGCCGGCGACGAAGCGGGCGTTACCGTCCTTGAGTGCTTTCCATGCGGACACAGGGTTCGAGTTGGGCATATCAGTCATTCTGCATGAGCCGCCGATGAGCATCGACCCGGGCGAATTAGTAGGTTGGTATGAATCCGCCCAGCGTGACCTTCCCTGGCGCCGGCCGGGTGTCACCGCCTGGCAGATCTTGGTCAGTGAATTCATGCTGCAGCAGACGCCGGTGTCGCGGGTAGAGCCCATCTGGCTGGCCTGGATCGAACGGTGGCCCACGCCGTCGGCCACCGCAGCCGCCGGGTCGGCCGAGGTGCTGCGCGCCTGGGGCAAGCTGGGTTATCCGCGGCGGGCCAAGCGTCTGCACGAGTGTGCGGTGGTGATCGCGGGCGAATACGACGACGAGGTACCCAGCGACGTCGAGACGCTGCTGACCCTGCCCGGCGTCGGCGCCTATACGGCCCGCGCCGTCGCCTGCTTCGCGTATTCGGCCGGCGTCCCGGTGGTCGACACCAATGTGCGCCGGGTGGTCACCCGGGTGCTCCACGGTCAGGCGGACGCACCCGCTCGAGCCCGCGACCTGGACGACGTGGCCGCACTGCTGCCGCCCGACGAGACAGCGCCGGTCTTCTCGGCCGCCCTGATGGAATTGGGCGCGGTGGTGTGCACCGCACGCGCGCCGCAATGCGGCGGCTGTCCGTTGAGCCGATGTCGTTGGCGCGCTGCGGGTTACCCGGCCGGAACAGTCACCAAGCGCGTGCAGCGTTACGCCGGAACCGACCGCCAGGTGCGCGGCAAGCTGCTGGATGTCTTGCGCGCCAGCAGTTCTCCGGTGACCCGGGCTCAACTCGACGTGGCCTGGCTCACCGACACCGCCCAACGAGACCGCGCACTGGACTCATTGCTGGTGGACGGTCTGGTGGAGCAGACCGACGACGGGCTCTTCGCTCTCGCCGGCGAAGGTGGAAATACATGAGGTCAGCATGAATACCTGCCGCAGCACACCATTGGGGCTTCGCTTCACATAGAACGGATCTATGTCAAGCAAAATCTCAGCGATGTTTGCGTGTACGGCCATGGGCCTCGCCCTCGGCCTGGCGGCACCGGCCACCGCCGCACCGTCGGGCACGGGTTCGGCTTCCGACACCGTGCGCGATCTGGAGAGCCGGGGCTATCACGTGCAGGTGAACTCCAACGCCAACACGGGCCTGTCGAACTGCCGGGTCACCGGGGTGCACGGACTGGCCGACTCCAACATCGACGACAACGGATACCGGATCGACCCGTCCCAGCACACGACCGTCTACGTCAACGTGTCGTGCCAGCCCGACGGCTGATACCTCACGCCGTGACGGCGTCTTCGTCTGCACTGCAGGAGAATTGGCGTCGATAGTCGGACGGTGTCACCCCGATCACCCGACGGAAGTGATGGCGCAGCAACGTCGCGGTGCCGAACCCGGCCTGCCCGGCGATCCTGTCGATATCCAGATCGGACTCTTCGAGCAGCCGCCGCGCGTACAGCACCCGCTGATCGGTGATCCACTGCATCGGCGTGGTGCCGGTCTCCTCGACGAACCTGCGGGCGAAGGTGCGGGTGGACATCGCGGACCGTCTGGCCAGCGTCGTCACGGTATGCGGCTTGTCCAGATTACCCATGATCCAATCCAGGTGCGGTGCAAAGCTTTCCGAACACCTCACCGGAATCGGCTGATCGATGAACTGGCGCTGCCCGCCATCGCGCTGCGGCGGCACGACCATGCGCCGGGCGATCTTGTTGGTCACCTCACTACCGAGCTCGCGGCGAACAAGATGCAGACAGGCATCGATACCCGCTGCGGTCCCCGCGCTGGTGATCAGATTGCCGTCGTCGACGAACAGCACGTTGCGATCCACCCGCGCGGTCGGATACCTGCGCGCCAGCTCATCGGCGTGCATCCAGTGCGTGGTGCACGGCCTGCCGTCCAGCAGGCCCGCGGCGCCGGCCAGGAAAGCACCCGAGCACACGGTCAGGATGATCGATCCCGCGTCGGCCGCGGCACGCACGGCCTCCAGCGCCTCGGGCAGGTAATCCGAGCCGCCGATCGCGGGGATCGCAACCAGGTCGGCACCTTGAAGTGCCTCCAGGCCGTATTCCGGCGTCAGCGTGGCGCCGACGGATGTCCGTAGCGGCTTGCCCGCCTCGGGCCCGCACACCTTGAAGTCGAAGTTCGGCACCCCGTCGCCGGACCGATCGATCCCGAAGACCTCGCAGATGACCCCGAACTCGAATACCGCCAGGCCGTCGAGCACCAGCGTGGAGACGCTTCTCAGCATGGCAGCATTTTATCGTAAGGTGTCAGCGCTGCCACTGTTGGCGGTATATATTCCTCACAACAATTACTGCCATGACTGTTGCACTTGCCCTGATCATCCTGATCTCACCCTTCGCGGTCGCCGCCGCGGTGAGCTGGGCGGCACGGCGCAGCAATGTCCTGCGCTTCCGCCTGGATCTGTTCGACCTCAACCAGCCCGACTACGAGACCTACCGCGCGGGCCACGACCTCGATGCGATCCGCAGCCGCTTCGAGCACCAGCCGTCGTGGCCGAGCGCTGGGGCCCTAGGCGAGCGTCGTTAGGAAGCCGGTCACGGCGTCTCGGTACACCTCGGGTGCATCGTCATGGATCAGATGACCCGCGCCGGGAACGTACAGATACCTTGCGCCCTGGCCGGTTTCGGCCATCTGACGCATCTGCCCCGGCGGCGCCACCGAATTCTCCGCCTCCATCAGCAACGTCGGCACCTTTACTTCCCGCCACTGCTGCCAGTAGTCCCGCGTTCCCCACTGGGCGGCGATGTCCAGCCACCACTGCGGGTACCCGTGCAGCCGCCAGCCGGTGGCCGTCCGGTCGAAAGCCTCGAGAAAGTACTGACCTGCGACGGGTCCGAACTCGTCGTAAACCTCTTGCGCCGAGGCGAACTCGACCGGGAGCGCATGCACCCACGGCTCCCACGGCCCGGTGGTGCGGCCACGGAAATCGGGGGCCATGTCCTCGACCACCACTGCCTTGACCAGTTCCGGCCGGGCCGCGGCCAGACACCACGAATGCAACGCGCCCATGGAGTGCCCCACCATCATCACCGGCCGCCCGAGGACCGCCACGGCATCACCGAGATCCGCGACGAAACGCTCGGTGCTGATCGGATGAGGATCGACCACATCGCGCCCGCGGTGCCACGGAGCGTCGTACGTGTAGACCTCACCCAACCCGGTCAACCACGGCAATTGGCGTGACCAGGTGCTGCCGCGGCCCATCAGGCCGTGTACCAGCACGATGGGCTCGCCGCGCCCTCCTCGGTGGGTGAGTAGATCTGTGACCATCCCGTTATCTTGCCGGGCAGCCACGGTAGCCTGAACACCATGCCCGTCGTGAAGATCAACGCCATCGAGGTCCCGCCCAACGCCGGCCCCGAACTGGAGAAGCGCTTCGCCAATCGCGCACACTCCGTCGACAACGAGCCCGGATTCCTGGGCTTCCAACTGCTGCGTCCGGTCAAGGGCGAAGACCGCTACTTCGTGGTGACGCAGTGGGAGACCGAGGAAGCCTTCCAGGCATGGGCCACGGGCCGCGCCGCCGAGGCACACAAGGGCGAGCACGCCAACCCGGTCGCGACCGGCGCGTCACTGCTGGAGTTCGAGGTTGTGCTGGACGTTGCAGGGCCCGCTGCCCAGGCGTAGCCGCGGCCGGACGCTGCGCCGCACGGTTGGCCTGACGGCCATCACGGCGGTCGCCGCGGCCCTGGCTTGTGGCTGTTCGCCCAACGTCGCGCCTGCGGCAGAAGTGTCCTACGGCGCGCACATCGACACCATCACGCCGCCTGGCCTGCGGGCCAAGCAGACCATGGACATGCTCAACTCCGACTGGCCGATCGGCCCCATCGGCGTGCGCACGCTGGCCGCCCCCGAAAAGGTCGATCTGGTGGGCACCAAGATGGACTCGATCTGGTGGGATCGACCGTTCAAGGTCACCTCGGTGGACATCGGTGCCACACAGGCGACGTTGCATGTGCTGACGTCCTACAACGTGGCCCAGGACATCGCACTGCGGACCAACGACGCCGGCCTGGTCGACCGCTTCGACGTCACCCTGGTGCCGCCGAAGATCGAACAGTGGTCCGACATCGACACCGAGCTGACCAAGTCCGGCGCGCGTTACTCCTACCGGGTGTCCAAAGTGAACAACGGGAAGTGCGAGCAGGTCGCCGGCACCAACACCGACATGTCACTACCCCTGGCTTCGATCTTCAAACTGTATGTACTGCTTGCGGTTTCGGACGCAGTCAAGGCCGGCACGCTCAGTTGGGACGATCACCTCACGATCACCAAGGAAGGCAAGAAGCTCGGCTCAGCCGGGCTGGACAAACTTCCCCCCGGCGCTCAGATCACGGTGCGGACGGCCGCCCAACAGATGATCTCGGCCAGCGACAACATGGCCACCGATCTGCTGATCGGCCGGATGGGCCCGGCCGCGGTGGAACGCGCCCTGGTGACCGCGGGACACCACGATCCGGCCAGCATGACCCCGTTCCCGACCATGCACGAGGTGTTCTCGGTCGGTTGGGGCGAACCGAATCTCCGCGACCAGTGGAAGACCGCCTCTCCCGCCGATCGGGTCGCGCTGCTCCAGCAGACCAATGCCCGTCCCTACGAACCGGATCCGTACCGCACCCACACTCCCGCATCCAACGACGGGCTGGAGTGGTTCGCCAGTGCGGCCGACATCTGCCGGGTACATGCTGCGCTGCAGGCCTCGGCCTACGGTGCAGCCGCGCCGGTGAAGGACATCCTCTCCGCCCTACCCGGAATCGATCCGGATCCCGACAAGTGGAAGTACATCGGCGCCAAGGGCGGCAACCTGCCCGGCGATCTGACGTTCAGCTGGTACGCAGTCGACTACACCGGGCAGCCGTGGGTGTTCAGTTTTCAGCTGAACTGGCCGAAGTTCCGTAGCCCGACGGCAGCGGGCTGGTTGTTGCAGATTGCCAAGCGGGCATTCGCCATGGCGCCCGTGGGCTAGCTCGGTACGATCCGCTGCATGCCGCTGCAGACGGGGTCGAATTTCGCGGGGTTCACAGTGGTGCAGCCGCTGGGCTCGGGCGGGATGGGCGAGGTTTATCTGGTCGAGCACCCGCGCCTGCCGCGCCACGAGGCCCTGAAGATTCTCCCGGCCAGCGCCTCCCAAGATCCCGGCTACCGCGACCGGTTCACCCGAGAAGCCGAACTGGCTTCGAGCTTGTGGCATCCCAACATCGTTGCCCTGCACGACCGCGGCGAGGCCGACGGCCAACTGTGGATCTCGATGGATTACGTTCGCGGCCAGGATGCCGCGAATCTGGCGCGGGCGCATCCCAGGGGTCTGCCGCTGGTCCAGGTGACGGCGATCGCCACCGCGGTCGCCTCAGCCTTGGACTACGCGCACGGCCACGGGATGTTGCACCGCGACGTCAAGCCCGCCAACATTCTGCTCGGTGAGAGCGACCACGCCGATCAACGCATCCTGCTCGCCGATTTCGGCATCGCCCGCCGCACCGGGGACATCAGCGGACTGACCGCAACCAACACCACGGTGGGCACCGTGGCCTACGCCGCCCCCGAGCAGTTGCTGGGCGCGCAGCTCGACGGCCGGACCGACCAATATGCCCTGGCGGCCACGGTGTTTCACCTCTTGGCGGGCGCACCGCCGTTCGTCGACACCAATCCTGCGGTGGTGATCGGCAAACACCTCAGCGCGGCACCGCCTCCCTTGTCCCAGTTCCGGCCGGAGCTGGCCCGACTGGACCCCGTTTTCGCGCGAGCGTTGGCCAAGTCCCCCGCCGACCGCTATCCGAAGTGCTCAGATTTTGCGCAGGCACTCACCGGTGCCGCATTCGCTGCGCCGGAGTCGATCCATCATCAGATGACGATGCCGGCGGCGGTCGCGTCGCAGGCTGCGGCACCGACACACTTCGCCGTCCCCACCGGAATCCCAACAGGGTTCGGCGCCCCGGCGGCATCACCTCGCGGGACAGCTGCAGCGGTGGCGGTCATGCTGGTGCTTCTCGTGTTGCTCGCCGGCGCGGGCGGATTCACCGCCTGGCAATGGTCGCGTCCCACACCTCAGGCTGCTGCCTCGACGCAGTGGAAGCCGTATGCCGACTTCGCCCAGGGGTTCACCGAACGGATGATGTCCATCAGTGCGCAGACAAGTGAGGCCGACGTCGGCTGGATCCTGGACAACGCGACCGGAAAGTTCCACGACCAGTTCGCGAAAACGCGTGACACTTTCGTCCAGACGTTGAAAGCCACCGGCGTGACGACGACTGCGAGCACCAAGTCGGTGGCACTCAAGTCCATCGACTACCACGACGAAGGCGCCGTTGTTCTCATCGCGGCGACGGCTCAGCCCAAGAACGACTCCGGGGGCGACCAGGCTCCCCGAAATTGGCGGCTGATCGTCACCGTCGAGAAAGTCGACGGTGCCTTCAAGGCCTCGAATGTCGAGTTCGCATCGTGACCGGCCGCCAGACTGCTCTGTGGATCATCAACGCCGCGTTGGCCGTTGGTATCGCGGCGCTCGCTGTGTTCGGCGGTATTCAGCTGATCGTGAAGAGTCGCCCGGCACCGGTTGCGCTCGCGGATCAGGCCGATCTACGACAGGCCGTCACCGACGCCGCGGCGACCAGCACCACGAAGATCCTGTCCTACTCCTCCGACACCGTCGAGCAGGACGTGGCCGCGGCTCTCGCCGTCACCACCGGCGACTTCGCCGACTACTACAAGAACTTCACGGAAACGTCCGTCATCCCCGCCGCGCAGCAGAAGCACGTCAACACCACGGCAACCGTTGTGCAGTCCGGCGTCATCTCCATCGACAACCCCGACACGGCAGCAGCTTTGGTGTTCGTCAATCAAGTCACCACCAGCGCGGACAACCCGGACCCCTCCACCAGTCAGAGCGCGGTGCGGGTGGGCATGAAGAAGGTCGACGGACAATGGCGCATCGACAGTTTCGACCCCCAGTGACCTGACCGGCAACCGGATTACTGCGCAGCCCGGTCATCCGGTGTTGCGCAGCGTCC
This sequence comes from Mycobacterium shunyiense, assembly GCF_058270075.1. Taxonomy (NCBI): domain Bacteria; kingdom Bacillati; phylum Actinomycetota; class Actinomycetes; order Mycobacteriales; family Mycobacteriaceae; genus Mycobacterium; species Mycobacterium shunyiense. The sequence goes on from NZ_JBZDPU010000023.1 coordinate 112,189, forward strand.
AGGCCTGGCCGCGGAAATTCATGACGGTGCGGCTCATCGGCGCGATGTCGATGCGCCAGAACGATTTCGGTGGTGCATCCAATGCAACCAGGATGGCCGCGCGGATCACCGCGGGGTGGGTGACGGCCACCAGCCGTCCCCGCGCCGAGGCCAGGCTGTCCATCCAGCCGTGCACCCGTTGGACGAGACCGACCACCGACTCGCCGCCGTGTGGTGCCCGAGTCGGGTCGGTCAGCCAGACCGCCAGGTCCGCAGGCTGGACACCGCTCAGAACGGTCCCGCGCCAACTCCCGAAGTCCAGATCGGCCAACTGGGGTTCGACCGCCGCCGGCAGACCGAGGAGTTCCGCGGTCTGCCGGGCCCGTTTCTCCGGCGCGCAGTAGGCCGCGTCGACGACACCGAGGTCGACGGTCGCATCGGCCTGCCGATGGCCCAACTGGTTCAGCGGTTCGTCGTTGGGGAATCGTCCGGCCGCCATGGCGTCGGTCATCGCATGCGACACCAACGACAGCCGGACGACCTCACTCATCGAGAATCACCGAAAGTCACGCGCTGACGGACTGCTTCTTCTCGTCCAGCACCTTCGCTGCCAGGGCACCGAACACCAGTCCGATCGTCACCCAGATCACCACCTGGGTGCCCAGCGAATACAGCCGGAACTCGTAGAGGTCATCGGCGGGGAACGTCGACGGCGTCTCATGGATGCCCGGCAGGATCAGGAACACCACGGCCATCGACACCACGTAGTCGGCGACGCCGACCAGGCTGGCATTCCACACCCCCAGCTTCGGCGTGAGCCGACGCGTCAGCAGGATCGAGCCCACGAACAGCGCCGCCGAGAGCACGACCAACAGCACGTACAGGAGGGTCCGCTGCTTGATCGTCTCGTCGAGGCTCACCGCCGGCGGGTTGGGCGGGTACTTGAGCGCGGGGACGATCCACAGCGAGACCAGCATGCCGCCGGCGGTCAACGCCGCCACTGCCCGCGCCGAGAGGTTGATCCGGCCATACACGACGCAGAACACGACGGCCAGCAGCGCGCCCATCGCGACGCTGAAGATCAGAACACCAAGACCCATCCCGATGTTCGACTGCACGCCGCGGGTGAACACCTCGGCGCCTTCGCCGCCGTGGGAATGCCCGCCCGCACCGTGTGCTTGTTCGGCGGCCTCATGTGCCGCGCCGACACCGTTCTCGAAGTCGATGGCTCGGCCGATGACCGGTTCGATCAGCAGCTTGGCCCAGAGGAAGGCGAGCACGCCTGCTAGGGCGCCGGCCAGGATGCCGCGCCCGATGAGTTGTCTTTCCATTTGTCCGGTATCTCCGCTGCGTCAGTGGCAGGGGAAACCGAGCAGGTGGCGGGCATCGTGCACGAACTCGTGCACGTAGGTGTTGTTGCCGAACACGGACGTCGCACCCTGATCCATGCCGACGAAGTAGAGGGCCAGCAGGGCGACGAACGCCGACAGGGTCAGCCAGAGCACCGCCTTGGTCGCCGACAGGTCGATCGGCCGGGCATGGACCTTGCGTGCGTCAGTGGAAGTCATCTACGTGCCTTTCCGGGAATTCGCGTCCCAGTCCGTGTCATGACAGGTCAGGGTCTGACTTTTACAGTGGCGCGGCCGTCTTGGATTCTCACCAAGTTCCTTTGCCTGTCGATTACAGCAGCATCCTAACTACCGCGCAGGAGTTCTCCCTACGGCAGGTATGAAATCGGCATGAAAAATGCCCCCGCCAATTGCGGCGGGGGCATTCTTCGTCTTGGACCTTGTTGCGCTTCGTCGCCGGAGGCGACTATTCGGCCGTCGCTGCGGCCTTGGCCAGATCCGGGCCGTCGGAGCCGGCTGCCTTGGGCGCACCGGAGAACGTGAACTTCGCGTCCTCCCCGGCACCTTCGCCGTCCCAGCCCTCGACATCGACCGTCACCAACTGGCCGGGGCCGAGCTCGTCGAACAGGATCTTCTCGGAGAGCTGGTCCTCGATCTCGCGCTGGATGGTGCGCCGCAGCGGGCGGGCACCGAGCACCGGATCGAAACCGCGCTTGGCCAGCAGGGCCTTGGCCTTGTCGGTCAGCTCCATGGCCATGTCCTTGGCCTTGAGCTGGTTTCCGACCCGGCCGATCATCAGGTCGACCATCTGGATGATCTCGTCCTGCGTCAGCTGGTGGAACACGATGATGTCATCGATGCGGTTGAGGAACTCAGGCCGGAAGTGCTTCTTGAGCTCGTCGTTGACCTTCTGCTTCATCCGCTCGTAGTTGTTCTCCCCGCCGCCTTGGGAGAAGCCCAGCCCGACAGCCTTGCTGATGTCGGAGGTTCCCAGGTTGGAGGTGAAGATCAGCACCGTGTTCTTGAAGTCGACCGTGCGGCCCTGACCGTCGGTGAGACGGCCGTCTTCCAGAACCTGCAACAGGCTGTTGTAGATCTCCTGGTGGGCCTTCTCGATCTCGTCGAACAGCACGACCGAGAACGGCTTACGGCGCACCTTCTCGGTGAGCTGGCCGCCCTCTTCGTAGCCGACGTAGCCCGGAGGGGCACCGAACAGCCGCGACGCGGTGAAGCGGTCGTGGAACTCACCCATGTCGATCTGGATGAGCGCGTCGTCGTCGCCGAACAGGAAGTTGGCCAGCGCCTTGGACAGCTCGGTCTTACCGACACCGGACGGGCCGGCGAAGATGAACGAACCGGACGGGCGCTTCGGGTCCTTCAGACCGGCACGGGTACGGCGGATCGCCTTGGAGACAGCCTTGACGGCGTCTTCCTGGCCGATGATCCGCTTGTGCAGCTCGTCCTCCATGCGCAGCAGGCGCGTGGTCTCGGCCTCGGTCAGCTTGAACACGGGGATGCCGGTCCAGTTGCCGAGCACCTCGGCGATCTGCTCGTCATCGACCTCGGCGACAACGTCGAGATCGCCTGAGCGCCACTGCTTCTCACGCTCACCGCGCTGAGCGACCAGGGTCTTCTCCCGATCGCGCAGGCTCGCGGCCTTCTCGAAGTCCTGCGCGTCGATCGCGGACTCCTTCTCCCGGCGGGCGTCGGCGATCTTCTCGTCGAACTCGCGCAGGTCTGGCGGAGCGGTCATCCGGCGGATACGCATCCGGGCGCCGGCCTCGTCGATCAAGTCGATGGCCTTGTCCGGCAGGAACCGGTCGTTGATGTAGCGGTCGGCCAGGGTGGCCGCGGCCACCAGCGCACCGTCGGTGATCGAGACGCGGTGGTGCGCCTCGTAGCGGTCACGCAGACCCTTGAGGATCTCGATGGTGTGCTCGACCGTCGGCTCACCCACCTGGACCGGCTGGAACCGGCGCTCCAGGGCGGCGTCCTTCTCGATGTACTTGCGGTACTCGTCGAGGGTGGTGGCACCGATGGTCTGCAGCTCGCCACGGGCCAGCTTCGGCTTCAGGATCGAGGCCGCGTCGATCGCGCCCTCGGCGGCACCCGCACCGACGAGCGTGTGCAGCTCGTCGATGAACAGGATGATGTCGCCGCGGGTGTTGATCTCCTTGAGCACCTTCTTCAGGCGCTCTTCGAAGTCACCGCGGTAGCGGCTGCCGGCCACCAGCGACCCCAGGTCGAGGGTGTAGAGCTGCTTGTCCTTGAGCGTCTCGGGGACCTCGCCGTGCACGATGGCCTGTGCCAGGCCCTCGACGACGGCGGTCTTGCCGACGCCGGGCTCGCCGATCAGCACCGGGTTGTTCTTGGTGCGGCGGCTCAGCACCTGCATGACCCGCTCGATTTCCTTCTCACGGCCGATGACCGGATCGAGCTTGCCCTCCATCGCGGCGGCGGTGAGGTTGCGGCCGAACTGATCGAGGACCAGAGAGGTCGACGGGTTGCCCGACTCGCCACCACGGCCACCGGTACCGGCCTCGGCGGCTTCCTTGCCCTGGTAGCCGCTCAGCAGCTGGATGACTTGCTGGCGCACGCGCGTCAGCTCGGCGCCGAGCTTGACCAACACCTGCGCGGCGACGCCCTCGCCCTCACGGATCAGGCCGAGCAGAATGTGCTCGGTACCGATGTAGTTGTGGCCGAGCTGCAGCGCCTCACGCAGGGACAGCTCGAGCACCTTCTTGGCGCGCGGCGTGAAGGGGATGTGACCGGACGGTGCCTGCTGCCCCTGGCCGATGATCTCCTCGACCTGGCTGCGCACGCCTTCCAGCGAGATGCCCAACGACTCCAGCGACTTGGCGGCTACGCCCTCGCCCTCGTGAATAAGACCCAACAGGATGTGCTCGGTCCCGATGTAGTTGTGGTTGAGCATCCGGGCTTCTTCTTGCGCCAGGACGACGACCCTGCGGGCACGGTCGGTAAATCTCTCAAACATCGGTGGTTACCTGCTCTCCATCGCGTAGCGATACCCGCGTACGGCTTCGTTATATCGGTTTTCTCGTAGCCCGCACGTAGTACCTACCGTCCACTCTAATGGGCGGCCGTCCCGGGTGCGGAGGTTGGACCCAGGACAAGCTGTCCACATCGAGTGCTGCAGATGAGCAACGCTGCCGGTAGACGATTCGTTTCCGCAAACCGCCTGATTCGGGTTCGCCACTAGCGAAAAACTCCGGACCGGGAATTCTCACCGGTCCGGAGCTGGCAACTATCGGTTACGTTGCGGTCGTCTATGTTGCGGCGTGGAATGCGTCGATGACATCGGCGGGGATGCGGCCGCGCGTCGATACGTTGTGGCCGTTCCGACGGGCCCATTCGCGGATGGCGGCGCTCTGCTCGCGATCGATGGCACCGCGGCCACGGGCCGGGCCTGCCGCCCGTCCACGCCGACGCCCGCCGACCCGGCGGCCGGCCTCCACCCACTGCTTCAGATCGTTTCGGAGCTTGGTCGCGTTTTTCGAGGAAAGGTCGATCTCGTAGGTGACACCGTCGAGCCCGAATTCGACCGTCTCATCGGCGGTGGCTTCGCCGTCGAAATCGTCGACCAACGTGACGGTCACTTTCTTAGCCATTACCCCGCACCGAACCCTTCTGCCTACGCATTGGTGACTTACGCCTGAGTATCCTGCACCCGCGCCCCAATGTGCCACAAAACACGCACATTTCCAACAACGGGTCGGTCAGGGCAGTTCAGTTGTGTGACTCAGTTACTGTGACGACGAACAATCGGGAACAAAACCGTCTCTCGAATAGACAACCCCGTCAACGCCATCAACAAGCGATCGATACCCATTCCGGTACCCGTGGTCGGCGGCATCGCGTACTCCAATGCGGCAAGGAAATCGTCGTCGAGAACCATTGCTTCATCATCACCGGCGGCGGCCGCACGCGCCTGGGCCTCGAATCGTTCCCGCTGGATTACCGGGTCGATGAGTTCGGAATATCCGGTAGCGAGCTCGAAACGCCGTATGTACAGGTCCCATTTCTCGGTCACCCCGGGAATGCTGCGGTGGGCGCGGGTCAACGGCGAAGTCTCGACCGGGAAGTCGCGGACGAACGTCGGGGCCCACAGCTTCTCACCGACGGTGTGTTCCCAGAGTTCCTCGACCAATTTCCCGTGTCCGTAGCCGCGGTCACGCGGAATCTCCACCTCGAGCCGGTCGGCAATAGACCACAAGTACTCCACTGAAGTCTCCGGTGTGATCTCCTCACCCAGAGCCTCGGACAACGAAGGATACATTTCCAACGTGTCCCATTGCCCGTCCAGATCGTAGATAGTGCCATCAGGCAATGGCACTTGACGGGTTCCGATCGCCTCGTCGGCAACTTCTTGAATAAGTTCCCGGGTGACTACTGCGGAATCGTTGTAGTCACCGTAGGCCTGATATGTCTCCAACATCGAGAATTCCGGCGAGTGCGTGGAATCAACACCTTCGTTACGGAAGTTCCGATTCAACTCGAAAACCCGGTCAAATCCGCCGACGATGCACCGCTTGAGGAACAGTTCCGGCGCGATACGCAGGTACAGATCCACATCGAGCGCATTCGAGTGCGTAATGAACGGGCGGGCCGCCGCCCCGCCGGCCAGCGTCTGCAGCATGGGCGTCTCGACCTCAAGGAAGTCCCGGCGTTCCAGTGCCGACCGCACTGCCCGCACCACCGCCACCCGCTGACGCGCGATGCTGCGCGCCTCGGGACGCACGATCAGATCGACATAGCGCTGACGGACCCGCGCTTCTTCGCTCATCTCTTTATGAGCAACGGGCAGGGGGCGCAGGGCCTTGGCCGCGATCTGCCACGAGTCGGCCAGCACCGAGAGTTCGCCGCGCTTCGAGCTGATCACCTCGCCGTGAACGAACACGATGTCGCCGAGGTCCACATCGGCCTTCCAGGCATCCAGTGACTCCTGGCCCACCTGGGCCAGGCTGATCATCGCCTGCAGCTGCGTACCGTCACCCTCCTGCAGCGTCGCGAAGCACAACTTTCCGGAATTGCGCGCGAACACCACCCGGCCCGAGACACCGACCGTCACGCCGGTCTGGGTGTCGGCGGTCAGGTCCGGATAGGCGCTGCGCAGTTCAGCAAGAGTGTGGGTACGCGGAACGGTCACCGGATAGGGTTCGCGCCCCTCGGCCAGCAGCCGTTCCCGCTTGGCCTGACGAATCCGGAACTGCTCGGGAAGGTCGGCCTGGGACTGGGACGCGTCGTCGCGATCGGCTGGGCTCACAAAATGCCAGCTTAAATGAACACGCGAACGCACAATTGCACGCCGACGAGCCGGCAGGGGCTATCCGCACTCTGACGGGGACAGACTGCCGCCCCGGTGTGCACAACCTCACAACAAAGGCGAATTGGTTCTGCTCACCTGGCGGGCTTGAGCCGGCCGCGCTGGCTGTCGCGGTTGCGCTCGAACACCAACCGCAGGCCGTCGAGTGTGAGGTGGCGGTCGTAGTGCTCGACTGTGCGCAGGTCCGGCAGCACCAGCGGCGCGGTGTAGCCGGTGGCCACCACCGCGACGTCGTCGCCGGCGAATCCGTCGACATCCTCGCGGATCCGGTGGACCAGCCCGTCGACCAGTCCGGCGAACCCGAAAACCGCGCCGGCCTGCATGCACTCGACAGTGTTCTTGCCGATCACCGAACGCGGACGGGTCAGCTCGACCCGCCGCAGTGCCGCCGAGCGGGCCGCGGCCGCATCGGAGGACACCTGAACACCGGGCGCGATCGCCCCACCCAGGAACTCTCCCTTGGCCGACACCACGTCGACACAGATCGACGAGCCGAAATCGACGATGATCGCCGCCGTGCCGTACTTGTGATAGGCGGCAAGGCAGTTCACGATCCGGTCCGCGCCGACTTCCTTGGGGTTGTCGACCAACAGCGGGATACCCGTCCGCACACCGGGTTCGATCAGCACGTGCGGCACCGTCGGCCAATACTGCTCGAGCATCAGGCGCACCTCATGCAGCACCGACGGCACCGTCGACAGTCCGGCGGCCCCGGTCAGATGCTCGGAGTCGTCACCGATCAGGCCGTCGAGGGTGAGCGCCAACTCGTCGGCAGTCACCTCGGACTCGGTCCGGATCCGCCACTGCTGCACCACTTTCGCGTGATCCCCTGAACCGGAGATCAGCCCGACGATGGTGTGGGTGTTGCGGACATCGATGGCGAGCAGCATCAGCGCGGCGACATCAGTTCGGACACGTCCTCGGGAACGTAGGCCGGATCGTGGCCGTGCTCACCGAGGTCGACCTGCTTGTTGTCGGCGTCGACGAACACGATCCGCGGCCGATAGGCGCGGGCCTCGGCATCCTCCATCACGCCGTAGGCGATCAGGATGACCAGATCGCCCGGGTGGATGAGATGCGCTGCGGCACCGTTGATCCCGATCACCCCGGTGCCACGCTCGCCGGTGATGGCGTACGTGACCAGGCGGGCACCGTTGTCGATGTCGACGATCGTCACCTGCTCGCCTTCGAGCAGGTCGGCCGCCTCCATCAGGTCGGCGTCGATGGTCACCGAGCCGACGTAGTGCAGGTCGGCCTGCGTCACCGTGGCGCGGTGAATCTTCGATTTCAGCATGGTGCGCTGCATCAGTTCCTCCAGGGCAGTTCGTGACTCTCGCCGTCGCCGACGCGAGGATGTCCGTCGATTCCCGCCGACGCTCCGATGTCGACAGAGATGTTGTCCAGCAGTCGAGTTCGGCCCAGTCGGGCGGCCACCAGCAGCCGGGCCTGGCCTTCACTCGGCGCGGGGCCCAGCATCGGGTCACGCACCTCCAGGTAGTCGACGTCGATGGCGGGCACCTCGTCGAGGACCGCCCGCGCCGCATCGACCGCCGCCGATGCCCCGCCCGCCGCCGCATACTTGCCGGCCAGCAGGGCCGCCGACAACGCACCGGCCTGTTCCCGCTCGTCGGCATCGAGGTACCGGTTGCGCGACGACATCGCCAGTCCGTCGGATTCCCGGACGATGGGCACCCCGACGATCTGTACGTCGACGTTGAGATCGGTGACCATCTGCCGGATCAATGCCAGTTGCTGGTAGTCCTTTTCGCCGAAGAAGGCCCGGTCCGGCCGGACGATCTGCAGCAGCTTGAGCACGACCGTCAGCACACCGGCGAAGTGCCCCTGGCGCGACGCGCCTTCGAGTTCATCGCCGGCCGCCCCGGGCTGCACACTGGTGCGGGGACCGTTGGGATACATGTCCGAACCCGTTGGGGTGAAAGCGATCTCGACGCCTTCGGCACGCAGCGCGGCCAGGTCCTCATCGAGGGTCCGCGGATAGGCGTCGAGGTCCTCGCCCGGCCCGAACTGCAGCGGGTTGACGAAGATCGACACGACGACGACCGCGCCGGGCACGCGCTTGGCCGCCCGGATCAAAGTCAGGTGACCTTCGTGTAATGCACCCATGGTGGGCACGAGGGTGACCCGGCGCCCGCTGGTGCGCAGGGCTCGGGTGACGGCTGCGACGTCGGCGGGTGCCGAATAGACGTTCAGCTCGCCGGCGACGAACTTGGGCGTGGTGCTGGGGGTCATCTGTGACTCGTTTCAGGGCGGTTTTCGGGACCTGTTTCCGGGCTCGTCTCCCGGAGAGCTGCGAGCACGCCCGCAGGCGCCTGGGCACGCTGGGCCGTACGCAGTGAGTCGGCCCGATATGCCTGGGCCAGTTGAGGATCCAGTGCGCGCAGCGCCTCCAGATGTGCGGTCACCGCAGCGGCATCCCCGCGTGCCACGGGTCCGGTCAACGCGGCCTGGCCGCGTTGCATCGCGTTGTCCAGCGCGGCCCGGGCCAGCGGGCCCACCACACGTTCGGCCAGGCCACCGGGGGCATCGTCGACGAGTTCCTGACCGAGCAGCTCCTGCCCGCGCAACGCGGCCCGCAGGGCGTCGACCGCATCGAGCACCAGCGTGACCAGGTGGTTGCTGGCATGCGCCAGTGCCGCGTGGTACTGCGTTCTGGCGTGCTCGGGCACCCGGAACGGCTCACCACCGATTTCGAGCACCAGCGACTGGCCGATCGCGTAGCCCACCTCATCGGCGGCGGTGATCCCGAAGCAGGTGTCGGGCAGCCGTGCGATGTCCTCGTCCGAGCCGGTGAAGGTCATCGCCGGATGGATGGCCAGCGGGATGCATCCCTGCTCGGTCAACGGGGCCAGCACCGTGACCCCGTTCGCACCGGAGGTGTGCACCACGATCGTGCCGGGCCGTACCGCACCGGTGGCGGCCAGACCCGACACCAGAGACGGCAGCTCAGAGTCGGGGACCGTCAACAGCAGCAGTTCGGCCCGCTGGGCCACCTCGGGAACAGGCAGGACGGAGGTTTCGGGCAGCCGGCGCTGCGCGCGCAGCCGCGACGCCTCGGATATCGCGCTGCACGCCACCACCACGTGTTCGACGCGTTCCAGCGCATAGCCCAGCGCTGTGCCCACCCGACCAGCGGAAATGACGCCGACGCTGAGCCTGGCCGGACGCAATCCCTCAGGCGGGGACCACCCGTTCGCAGGGGGCTGCTGCATCGCAGACGACCTCACAGGTTGAAATAGTTCTACGTTCCAGTCCCGCGTTGCGGGTACCGGACGGTCGTCACGAGACTAGCTCACTCCTCGCGGCGCCTGCGACGCCCGCCTTCGGGGCGACCTGCCTGAAACCGTGCCAGCAGGTCGTTCACCGACTGCCCGTCGGCATGATGCCCGTTCGGCGGCTCAGGCTCGTCGTCGCTGCGGTGCCGCGACGCCCGACGCGGCGGCTCGGGTGGTTGCGAGGACTCGGTGACCAAGGCCGGCGACGGCTGAGCCGCCGCGGGTCGACCGGGATCGACTCCGGCTGAATGACGGCCCCGAGGCGGTTCGGGGGCCTGGCCCGGCGACATCGCGGGCGCCGGAGCCGGTTCGGGTTCGGGGGCCGGTTCGGGGGCCTGCGCTGGTTCGGCCGTGGGAGCGGGAGCCGACACCGGGCTCGATTCGGGGGCGCGACGCCGGCCGACGTACTCAGGTGCGGCGCCGTTCTGTGCCACCGGCGCAGCCCAGTTGCTGCCCGGCGCGCCCGCGGGAATCCACTGCCCCTCGGCGGGTGCCGGTTGCCAGCCCGTGGCGGCAGGTTCGGCAGCCGGTTCCGGCGTGCTCGGGGGCTCGGGTTCCGGCGCTTCGATGGTGGGTGACGGCTGCATCGGCGGCATCGTCGGCGGAGGTGGAGGCGGCGCCCAGGTCGAAGGTGGCTCAGACAGCCTGCGGGCGGCCGGCTGAGGTTTCGCCTCCGGCCGCGGCTGGGGCTCCGGCCGGGGTTCCGGCCGGGACACCGGTTGCGGTTCTGGCCGCGGCTGAGGCTGAGGTTCCTGTCGCGGGGGTTCCGGCTGTCGCGGGGGTTCCGGCTGACGCGGGGTTTCTTGCTGACGAGCCGGTTCCGGCTGACGCCGGCGACGGCGGGCAGGTTCACCGGCAGGCGTCGGCCGCGACGGCAGCCGATGCACCCCGCCCGAGGTCCCCCAGTCGCTCTCCGGTGGATGCGGTTCGGCCGGGACATCGATGATCGGGCTTTCCTGCGTGCGCGACATGCGAATGTCGGTGACCTCGACCGCCGGTATGTCCAGGCGACTGGCGGTGACCCGGCCCGCGGTCCGCACCGCGCTCTTGTCGGTCTCGATGGCCGGCCGGTCCACCAGCTCGGTGTCGAACAGGATCTCGAGGTTCGCCCGCAGTGCGGCCAGCTCGGAGCGCAGTGCGGCCACTTCGTCGGCGGCCTGGGCACGCAGCTCGGAGGCCAGCTCCCGGCGCAACTGGGTCTCGACGGTCAGCTCGTACTCGCGCCGCGCCGAGATCTCGCGGTCCAGCTGCAGGTCGTAGACGAACTTCAGATCACGGGCCTTGGCCTGGTCCAGGTCACTCTGGCGCCGGTAGATGACGGAGACGAAGGCCGCCACGACGGCAGCCCACAGGGCCAGGATGACGGCGAGCTTCAGCAACTCGACGCGATCGGTGAACACCAATGCGGAACTGGCCAGAATGGCGAGCACCAGCAATACCGTTAAGAGCAGCCAACCTGGCCTTCGGCCGCCGCGCCGTGGCCGGCCGCCGCGGGGCAGAACGGTCATGCGCCGACTGTACCCGTCAGGGGTCATCTAGCCCGGGGACCGCTGCGGCGATTCGGCCAACTACCTGGCCGAAATCGTTCACTCGGTGGCGGTATCGCCGTTGTCCGGCGGTTCCTCCGGGGACTTGCAGCAATGCTGCAGCCACACCGCCGCGACGATCAGCGCCACGGCACTGACCGCGGCCACCACCGCGCCGGGAGTGTCCTCGCCGGCCACCCTCAGATCGCCGCGCCGCGGCAACAGGTACACCAGCACCCCGATCCACCAGCCCGCCACGATGGCACCGACCCAGGCCGAGGCCTTGGCGATGACAACGGACCGGGCGACGGTGAGCGGGTGCAACCGGCCCGCCCCGACCCCGATCTGTCCGTCGTTGATCCTGGCCCGCACATAGAACGCCCAGCCCGCCTCGGCGATAGCGACCGCCAGTAGGGAGAGCCCGGTCCAGATCGTGAGCGGCGGGAACCACCGGTAGAGCACTCCGACCAGCACGTAACCGACGATGGCGACGACCGCCACCGCGCCGGCCAGGTCGCGCTTGCGGGTCGGACCCATCAGTCGGCCGCCGGTTCGGTGTGAAAGTCCAGCGCCAGATCGGTGGGCCTGACCCCGGCGCGTTCGGCGGGGTCGATCTCCTCGAGCAGGTGTGCGACCCGCCGGGACCGGCCGACGACGGTCAACGTGGCATCCGGATCCACCGCCAGCCACGGGATCAGGACAAAGGCGCGCAGGTGAGCCAGCGGGTGCGGCAACGTCAGGTCCTCGTCGCGGGACAGCACCTCCACGTCACCGTCATGGCAGGTGACCAGGTCCACGTCGAGGGTGCGCGGACCCCACTTCTGTTCCCGGACCCGGTCGGCCTCGTCCTCGAGCCGCTGGCCGCGCCGCAGCCAGTCGTGGCAATCGAGGCCCGGGTCATCGGCGAGCAGTACCGCATTCAGGAAGGGACTCTGTTCGACTCCGCCCCAGGCGTCGGTCTCGAACACCGGCGACACGGCGCGAACGGCGTTCCCCAGTCCGTCGACCACTGACTGCAATCGGGCCAGCCGGTCGCCGATGTTCGACCCGATCGAAAGGACGGTGGATGTCATTGGGTAGCCCCACGGCGCGACCGGCGGGCCACCACCGCCACATCGTCGAAGGTCAGCGGAATCGGGGCACTCGGCTTGTGCACGACAACCTCGACCGCGTGCAGACGCTCGTCGGCCATGACGGCGTCGGCGATCTCGGCCGAGACCGTCTCGATCAGGTTCCGCGGCGGGCCCGCGACGATGTCGGCGGCCAGCTGGGCCAGTGCGCCGTAATCGAGCGTGTCGGCGAGATCGTCGGTGGCCGCCGCCCGGCGCAGGTCCACCCATGCCGTGATGTCGACGACGAACTCCTGGCCGTCGCGGCGTTCATGGTCGAACACACCGTGGTTGCCGCGAACCCGTAAGCCGCGCAACTCAATCCGATCAGCCAACCTGACCTCCAGATTCCCAGGCTTCCAGTACGGCGAGCGCGTCGACGGAAGCCACCACATCGTGCACCCGAACACCCCAGGCTCCGTGCTGGGCCGCCAGCAACGAGATCGCCGCGGTGGCGGTCTCCCTACCGTCCGGTGGCCGCAGGGTTCCGTCCGGTCCGGACAGTAGGGCGCCGAGGAAGCGTTTGCGTGACGCACCGACCAAGACGGGGATCCCGGTCGCGATGAATTCGGGCAAGGCATGCAACAGGGCCCAATTGTGCTGCGCGGTCTTGGCGAATCCCAGCCCAGGGTCGATGATCAACCGCTCCGGGGCAACGCCCGCCGCGACCGCGGCGTCGACCGCGGACAGCAGTTCGGCCCGAACCTCGGCCACCACATCTCCGTAGGCCGGAGCACGGTGCGGCTGCTCGGCACCGACCGAACGCCAGTGCATCAGGATCCACGGCACCTTCGCCTCGGCGAGCAGTGGCGCCATGTTCGGGTCGGCCAGGCCGCCGGACACGTCGTTCACGATGTGCGCGCCGTGTTCCAGCGCCACCCTCGCCACATCGGCGTGCATGGTGTCGATGCTGACCGTGATGCCTTGGGAGGCAAGCGCTTCGATCACGGGGGCCACCCTGGACGCCTCCACCGCAGGGTCGATGCGCACCGCACCGGGCCGGGTCGATTCCCCACCTACGTCGATGATCGCCGCCCCGGCCGCGGCCAGCGCCAGTCCGTGTTCGACCGCGCGGTCGCGGTCGATGAACCTGCCACCGTCGGAGAAAGAATCGTCGGTGACATTCACCACCCCCATGACCTGCACGCGCTGCCCGCGAAGGTCCATCGGCTCGGGTGGGTTCACTTCCGAAGGATCAGTTCCAGCGCCTCGGCCCGAGAAGCCTTGTCGGTCTTGAACTGTCCCCGTACCGCCGACGTGGTGGTGACCGCGCCCGGCTTGCGCACCCCGCGCATGGCCATGCAGAGGTGCTCGGCCTCGATCACCACGATGGCTCCGCGCGGATCGAGCTTGCGCATCAGCGCATCGGCGATCTGAGCGGTCAGGCGCTCCTGCACCTGCGGACGCTTGGAGTACAGGTCGACCAGACGCGCGATCTTCGACAGTCCGGTCACCCGGCCGTCCACCCCGGGGATGTACCCGACGTGTGCCACCCCGTGGAACGACACCAGGTGATGCTCACACGTGGAGTACAGCGGGATCTGCTTGACCAGCACGAGCTCGTCGTGCTCCTCGTCGAAGGTGGTGTTGAGCACCGCGTCCGGGTCGGTGTAAAGCCCGGCCATCAGCTCTTTGTACGCACGCGCCACGCGGGCCGGGGTATCCAGCAGACCCTGACGATCCGGGTCCTCACCGATGGCGATCAGCAGCTCACGTACAGCCGCCTCGGCGCGCGGTTGATCGAACACCCGCGTCGCCGTATCGGTGTTGTTGTGATGCTCGCGCAACGACTGCGACATCGAAGCCTCCGTTCTCGGATCAGCCGTGGGCCGGCGGGTTGGACCGGTCGGCCCGCTCATGACCGCCATCCTGACCCGCCTCCTCGTTGGGAGCAGGCTGGCCGGGATGAGGATAAGGCTGATACGGGTACGGATGGGGCTGCTGCCATCCCGACGGATGCGGCGGCGGGTACCAGTAGCCCGGCTGTTGCTGTTGTTGCTGCGGCGGCTGGTATCCAGGCTGCGACGGCGGGGGCGGCCAGCCAGGGGCGTGCCAGCCGGCTGGTGCACCGTAATCGGGTTGCGTGGAACCGTTCTGGTTCGCGCCGTTCGGCGGGGCACCGTTGGCCCCGGCGCCGTTGGTCTCCTTGGCCCGCTCGGCCTCACGGGTGGCGGCGATGGCCGCCTTGAACGCAGGCTCGGGCACCGGTGGTGGCCACGGCTCGCCGCGCTCGATGGCGATCTCACCCGGGGTCTTGATCGGCGGCTTGTCCGACGGCACCCGGCCACCGAAGTCGTCGAACATGGTCAGCCGGGGGCGCTTCTTCACGTCGCCGAAGATGGCCTCGAGCTCGGCGCGGTGCAGTGTCTCCTTCTCCAGGAGTTCGCCGGCCAACGTGTCGAGCACGTCGCGGTACTCGGTGAGGATCTCCCACGCCTCGGTGTGCGCGGCCTCGATGAGCTTGCGCACCTCGTCGTCGATGTCGCGGGCCACCTCGTGACCGAAGTCAGCCTGGGTGCCCATGGTGCGGCCCAGGAACGGGTCTCCGTGCTCGGTGCCGTAGCGCACCGCGCCCAGCTTGGAGCTCATGCCGTACTCGGTGACCATCGCGCGGGCGATCTTGGTGGCCTGCTCGATATCCGACACCGCACCCGTGGTGGGCTCGCGGAAGACGAGTTCCTCGGCGGCGCGACCACCCATGGCGAACACCAGGCGGGCGATCATCTCCGAGCGGGTCATCAGACCCTTGTCGTCCTCGGGCACCGCGACGGCGTGGCCGCCGGTGCGTCCGCGGGCCAGGATGGTGACCTTGTAGATCGGCTCGATGTCGGGCATCGCCCACGCGGCCAGGGTGTGCCCGCCCTCGTGGTAGGCCGTGATCTTCTTTTCCTGCTCGCTGATGATGCGGCCCTTGCGGCGCGGGCCGCCCACGACGCGGTCCACGGCTTCTTCCAGCGCCGCACTGGTGATGACGGTGCCGTTCTCGCGGGCGGTCAGCAGCGCGGACTCGTTGATCACGTTGGCCAGATCCGCGCCGGACATGCCGACGGTCCGCTTGGCCAGCCCGTCCAGGTCGGCGTCGGGGGCGATCGGCTTGCCCGCCGAGTGCACCTTGAGCACCGCGCGACGGCCGGCCAGGTCGGGGTTGGACACCGGGATCTGGCGGTCGAACCGGCCCGGGCGCAGCAGGGCCGGGTCCAGGATGTCGGGCCGGTTGGTGGCCGCGATCAGGATGACGCCCTGGCGGTCGCCGAAGCCGTCCATCTCGACCAGCAACTGGTTCAGCGTCTGCTCACGCTCGTCGTGGCCGCCGCCCATGCCTGCGCCGCGCTGGCGGCCGACGGCGTCGATCTCGTCGACGAAGATGATGCACGGGCTGTTGGCCTTGGCCTGCTCGAACATGTCGCGGACGCGGGAGGCGCCGACGCCGACGAACATCTCGACGAAGTCCGATCCGGAGATCGTGAAGAACGGCACCCCGGCCTCGCCGGCGACGGCGCGGGCCAGCAGGGTCTTACCGGTTCCGGGCGGACCGTAGAGCAGCACGCCCTTGGGGATCTTGGCGCCCAGCGCCTGATAGCGAGACGGGTTCTGCAGGAAGTCTTTGATCTCGTAGAGCTCTTCGACCGCTTCGTCGACACCGGCGACGTCGGCGAACGTGGTCTTGGGCATGTCCTTGCCGAGTTGCTTGGCCTTCGACTTGCCGAAGCCGAAGCCCATCCGGCCGCCGCCGCCCTGCATCCGGGAGAACATCACGAACAGGCCGACCAGCAACAGCAGCGGCAGCATGTAGATCAGCATCGAGCCGAGGAAGCTGCCCTGGTTGACGGTGGTGCCGAACTTGACGTTCTTGGCATCGAGTTGGTCGACGAGCTTCACCGCATAGCCGGTCGGGTACTTCGTGATGACCTTGTCGCTGTTCTCGGTCTCTTCTTTGCCGCTCTTCAGGTCGAGCCGCAGCTGTTGCTCGCGATCGTCGATCTGGGCGTTCTTGACGTTGTCGGCACCGATCTGGGCCACCGCCACCGAGGTGTCGACGGGTTTGTAGCCACGGGTGTCGTCGCTGAAATAGAAAAACGACCAGCCCAGCAACAGCACGACCGCGATCACGGTCAGCGTACGGATCACATTTTTGCGGTTCATCGATCACTCAGCCGAGTTCGGCCCGGTCCTTCCAACGTGCGCAGTTGAGACATTCAAGGCTACCGCTAGACCAACGTCCGGCAGTTCCCGACGGTATCTAGCCGACGGCGGACCACTGTGCTTGGGTGAGATCGTGCTCACACCGACCGAGCGGTTAGTCGATACCAATGGCGTGACGTTGAAGGTGACCGAGGCGGGTGAACGCGGAAATCCGGTGGTGGTGCTGGCCCACGGATTTCCCGAACTGGCCTATTCGTGGCGCCATCAGATCCCGGTGCTGGCGGCGGCCGGCTATCACGTTCTGGCCCCCGACCAGCGCGGTTACGGTGGCTCGTCCCGGCCCGACGAGATCGACGCCTACAACATCACCGAGCTGACCGCCGACATCGCGGGGTTGCTGGATGATGTCGGCGCCGAGCAGGCAGTGCTGATCGGCCATGACTGGGGCTCGCCCGTCGCCACCAATTTTCCGTTGTTCTTCCCGGACCGGGTCACCGCGGTGGCCGCACTGAGTGTGCCCCCGGTCCCGCGGGCTCCGGCTCCGCCGACGCAGATCTGGCGCAAGATCGTCGGCGACAACTACTTCTACATCCTGCACTTCCAGGAGCCCGGGGTGGCGGACGAGCAGCTCGGTGCCGACCCGCGGCACTCCCTGCGTCGCTCGCTGGCGATGCAAGGTATCGGCGAACCGCTCGAAACCCTGGCCGACCAGCCCCTGCCCCCGCTGCCGGACTGGATCAGCGCCGACGAGTTCGAGCGCTACGTGCAGGCGTTCACCGAGACCGGGTTCACTGGCCCGCTGAACTGGTACCGCAACTTCGACCGGAACTGGGAGCTGACCGAGACCACGCCCGCGTCGACCATCACCGTGCCGACCCTGTTCCTGGCCGGCACCGCCGATCCGGTGTTGAGCTTCACCCCGCGCGACCGCGTGCGGGACGTGGTGACCGGCGACTATCGCGAGGTGTTGATCGACGGTGCCGGGCACTGGCTGCAGCAGGAACGGAGCGACGAGGTGAACGAGATACTGCTCGATTTCCTGGGAGGTCTCAAGTGAGCCCGCTGAACTTCGGCGTCTTCATCACGCCGTTTCACCCAGTCGGCCAATCCCCCACCACCGCACTGCAATACGACATGGACCGGGTCCAGGCGCTGGACCGGCTCGGCTATGACGAGGCCTGGTTCGGCGAACATCATTCCGGCGGTTACGAACTCATCGCCTGCCCCGAGGTGTTCATCGCCGCCGCGGCCGAGCGGACCAAGCACATCCGGCTGGGCACCGGCGTGGTCTCACTGCCGTATCACCACCCGCTCATGGTGGCCGACCGTTGGGTGTTGCTCGACCACCTCACCCGCGGCCGGGTGATGTTCGGAACCGGACCGGGTGCGCTGCCGTCGGATGCCTACATGATGGGCATCGACCCGGTGGATCAGCGGCCGATGATGCAGGAATCCCTGGAGGCGATCCTGGCGTTGTTCCGCGCCGCGCCCGACGAGCGGATCGACCGCAAGACCGACTGGTTCACCCTGCGGGACGCCGCGCTGCACATCCGTCC
This sequence comes from Mycobacterium shunyiense, assembly GCF_058270075.1. NCBI lineage: Bacteria > Bacillati > Actinomycetota > Actinomycetes > Mycobacteriales > Mycobacteriaceae > Mycobacterium > Mycobacterium shunyiense. The sequence goes on from NZ_JBZDPU010000023.1 coordinate 130,488, forward strand.
CTACACCTGGCCGTATCCCGAGATCTCCACCGCGGCAATGGTTTCCCCGTCCGGACCACGACTGGCCGGCGCCTTGGGCACGTCACTGCTGTCCTTGTCGATGTCGGTGCCCGGCGGCTACGCGGCCATCGAGACCACCTGGGACACGGTGCGCGATCAGGCCGCCAAATCTGGTCGGCCCGAGCCAGACCGGGCCGACTGGCGGGTGCTCGGCATCATCCATCTCGCCGATACCCGCGAGCAGGCCATCGAGGACTGCACATACGGCCTGCAGGATTTCGCCAACTACTTCGGCGCAGCCGGTTTCGTGCCGCTGTCCGAGAAAGTCGAGGGAACGCGCTCCCCATACGAGTTCGTGGAAAACTATGCGGCAGGCGGCAATTGCTGCATCGGCACCACGGCCGACGCGATCGCCTACATCCAGGACCTGCTGGACCGTTCCGGCGGGTTCGGCACCCTCTTGCTCCTCGGCCACGACTGGGCACCGCCGGCGGCGACGTTCCACTCCTACGAACTGTTCGCCCGCGAGGTGATCCCGCACTTCAAAGGCCAACTCACGGCGGCACGGGCGTCGCATGACTGGGCCAAGGGCATGCGGGATCAACTGCTGGGCCGCGCCGGGCAGGCGATCGTCAACGCGATCACCGAACACACTTCCGAGGAGAAGAACTGATGCGCGCCGCGGTCCTACGTGACGGGCGGATGATCGTCCGCGACGACGTACCCGATCCGGTGCCCGGCCCGGGGCAGGTACTGGTCGAGGTGAAGGCCTGCGGGATCTGCGGATCCGACCTGCATTTCGCCACCCACGGCGCCGACATGCTGGCTGCGAGCGCCGACCTGGAGGGGATGCCCGACATGGACATCGACCTGGCCGGCGATGTCTACATGGGCCACGAGTTCAGTGCCGAGATCCTCGACGCGGGCCCGGGAGCCGACGCCCCTGCCAGCGGGACGCTGGTGACCTCGGTGCCGGTGCTGATCTCTGCTGCCGGGATCTCACCGATCGTGTACAGCAACACCACCGTCGGCGGCTATGCCGAGAAGATGCTGCTGTCGGCGCCTCTGCTGCTGCCAGTGCCCAACGGTCTGAGCGCCGCGCACGCCGCGCTCACCGAACCGATGGCGGTCGGCCTGCATGCGGTCAACGCGTCACGCATCGAACCGGGCGAGGCGGCACTCGTCGTCGGCTGCGGCCCCGTCGGCATCGCGATCATCGCCGCCTTGAAACTCCGGGGCGTGGAAACCATTGTGGCGTCTGACTTCTCCCCCGGCCGGCGCGAACTCGCCGCCACCATGGGCGCCCACACCACGCTGGATCCGGCCTCGGATTCACCGTTTCATCAGTGCCGGCCCGCAGTGGTGTTCGAGGCGGTCGGCGCCCCCGGAATCATCGACGACGTGCTGCGTCGCGCACCCGCGGGCGTCCGGTTGGTGGTGGCCGGGGTCTGCATGCAGCCCGACACCGTGCACCCCTTCTACGCGATCACCAAACAGATCAACATCCAGTTCGTGTTCGGCTACGACCCGGCCGAGTTCGCGAACTCGCTGCGCGCCATCGCCGAGGGCGAGATCGACGTCGCACCGATGATCACCGGGACCGTCGGCCTCGACGGCGTCGCAACCGCATTCGACGAACTCGCCTCGCCGGAGCGGCACTGCAAAGTCCTGGTCACGCCGTGACGTCCCGGTAGGGTTTTGGTCATGCCGATCGCCGGAAATGCGAAATTACGGGTCCTCGGCGTTGCCGCGGCGGGATTGATCGCCGTCAGCGCCAGCGCGTGCGATACGACCTCAGGCCCCGCCGGGGGCGCGCCGGACGGCGCCAGGCAGGTGACCGTCGTCGGATCCGGTCAGGTGCAGGGCGTTCCGGACACCCTGACGGCCGACGTGGCGATGGAGTTCACCGCCCCGGACGTGTCAGGCGCGCTCAACCAGTCCAGCCAACGCCAGCAGGCCGTGATCGACGCGCTGGTCGGATCGGGCATCGACCGCAAGGACATCAGCACCACTCAGGTCAGCGTGCAGCCGCAGTTCACCGACAGCAAGATCTCGGGTTACCAGGCCAGCAATGCGATCAAGGTCAAGATCCGCGACACCGCCAAGGCTTCGCAGACCTTGGCTTTGATCGCCGGCACCGGCGGCGACGCCACCCGCATCAACTCGGTCGACTACTCGATCGAGGACGACTCGGATCTCGTGCGCGACGCCCGCGCCCGGGCATTCGACGACGCCAAGAACCGCGCCGATCAGTACGCCGGGTTGTCCGGAATGCACCTCGGCAAGGTGATCTCGATATCCGAGCAGTCCGGCGGCTCCACCCCGCCCACGCCCACTCCGATGCCGCGCGCGGCGATGGAAGCGGTTCCGCTGGAACCCGGTCAGCAGACGGTGAACTTCTCGGTGACGGTGATCTGGGAGCTGACCTAGTTCCCGCCGAAACGGCATTCCAGCAGCGAAAGTGCGAGTAGGAGCCTGCTGGAATGCCGTTTCGGCGCAAAGGAGCTCAGCCCGCCGGCGCGATGTCGACCGGAATCCCGTTGAGCACCGCAGTGCCCGACAGCGGATCGAGATGGGTGCCGTCGTTGAGCTGATTGACGTTGGCCCCGGGATGACTGGCCGCGAGCCGCTGCCCGGTGCCACTGCGGTCGTGGCCCCAGCCGTGCGGTAGCGAGACCACGCCGCGCCGCATGCCGTCGTCCACCTCGATCGGGGCCAGCAGCTCACCGCCAGGGCCCTTGATCACGGCGATGTCGGTGAGCCCCAGATCGGCCGCGTCGTCGGGGTGGATCTGCAGCGTGCACCGGTTGGAGCCACCCGACAGCGCCGGGAGGTTGTGCATCCAGCTGTTGTTGGACCGCAGGTGGCGTCGGCCGATCAGCAGGAAACCGCCGGCGGAGCGGGCGAGGGCGTCGCGCAGGCGGGCCACGTCGGTGACGATCGGTTCGGGCGCGAGTTCGATCCGCCCACTTGGGGTTCGGAGGATCTCGGAAATCCGCGGTCGCAGCGGCCCCAGGTCGATGCCGTGTGGGTTGGCCTTCAACCGCTCCATGGTGAGCCCGTCGGGCTTGGCGCCGAAGGCGTCGCCGTATGGCCCGATCCGCAGCATCATGTCCAGGCGCCGTTCGTAGCCGGGCCCCTCGTACAGCATGGCGGTGAGCTCGGCGACATCGCGCCCCGCCACGGGCGAATCGGGGTTGGCGACCTCTTTCGCCAGGGTCGTCGCGATCACCTGGGCGTCGACGAGGGCGGGATCACCGTCGGCGCCGATGCCGTAGAGGATGAGGGCGAGCCGAGACAAGATCTCGGGCTCGTCCGGCCGGCCGTCGAGCGGCAGCGCCGGCGATGAGTACCGCACGTTGTTGCGTACCGCGAGATTGTTCAGCGCGACGTCGAAGTGGGCGCTCTGCGACGGCGGAGGCGGCGGCAGGATCACGTCGGCATGGCGCGTGGTCTCGTTGAGGTAGGGGTCGACGCTCAGCATGAAGTCGACGCTGTCGAGGGCCTTGTCGAGGCGGTCGCCGTCCGGCGCCGACAGCACCGGGTTGCCTGCGATGGTGATCATCGCCTTGATCTGGCCCTCGCCCGCGGTGTCGATCTCCTCGGCGAGTGCGGCGGCGGGCAGTTCGGAGAGCGCCTCGGGATAGCCCGAGACCCGACTGGCCCACCGCCCGGTCCGGAAACCGCGGCCCGGTTTCGGTGGCCGCGGCGCGGGGGCGGCGGCCCCGAGCGCGAACATCGCGCCGCCCGGGCGGTCGAGGTTGCCGGTGAGGATGTTGATGACGTCGACGAGCCAGCTGCCGATGGTCCCGAACTCGACCGTCGACGTGCCGATCCGGCCGTAGACGGCCGCGGTCGGCGCCGCCGCGAGTTCGCGGGCCAGATCCCGGATCTCCTCGGCGCCCACACCGCAGGCTGTCTCCACGGCCTCGGGCGAGAACTCGTCCGCCAGCGCGCGGACCTCCTCGATGCCGGTGACATGCTCGGCGAGTCGACCGAGATCGACGAGATCCTCCTCGAACAGCACGTGCACCACCGCGAACAGCAGCGCCGCATCGGTGCCGGGCCGCGGGGCGAGATGCCGGTCGGCGAGTTTGGCCGTCTGGGTGCGGGCGGGGTCGATGACGACGAGCTTGCCGCCGCGCTTGCGCAGGGCCCGCAGCTTGCCGGGGAAATCGGCCGCGGTGGCCAGGCTGCCGTTGGACACCATCGGATTCGCGCCGATGATCACGAGGTAGTCCGTGCGGTCGAGATCGGGCACGGTGAACGCGACCGGGCTGCCGAACATCAGACCGAGTGCGACGTGCTTGGGCATCTGATCCAGCGTGCTGGCGCTGAACACCTGCCGGGTGCCGAGGCCCTTGATGATCAGCGGCGCGTACAGGCTGCCGGCGACGGTGTGCGCGTTCGGATTGCCGAGATATACCCCGACCGAGCCGCCGCCGTGCTCGGCGATCACGGCGCCGAGGCGCTCGGTGATGACGGAGTAGGCCTCGTCCCAGGTGGCCTCGGTCAGGACGCCGTCACGGCGGACCAGCGGGTGAGTCAATCGGTCCGGGTCGTTGTCGAGTTCGCCGAAGCTGGCGCCTTTCGGGCAGATGAATCCCGCGCTGAACACGTCGTCGCGGTCACCGCGGGCACCGGTCACCCGGCCGTCGGAGATCGTGAGCGTGAGGCCACAGGTGGCCTCGCAGAAGGGGCAGATCCGAAGCGCCGTGCAGGTATCAGCCATGCACCGAATTCTGCGCTGCAGCCCGGCCTTTTGTAAGCCTCCGGCTTAGTGCGCTTCGTACACCTTCGGTTCGAGAGTGCCGATGTAGGGCAGGTCGCGGTAGCGCTCGGCGAAGTCCAGACCGTAGCCGACGACGAACTCGTTGGGGATGTCGAAGCCCACGTAGGCGACGTCGAGTTCGGTCTTGACGGCCTCGGGCTTGCGCAGCAGCGTGCACACCCGGAGCGAGCGCGGGTGACGGGTGGCGAGGTTGCGGAGCAACCAGGACAGGGTCAGACCTGAGTCGATGATGTCCTCGACGATCAGCACATCGCGGTCGTTGATGTCACGGTCGAGATCCTTGAGGATCCGGACGACGCCGGAGGACGAGGTCGACGATCCGTACGAGCTGACCGCCATGAACTCCAGCTGCGTCGGCAGCGGGATGGTCCGGGCCAGATCGGTGACGAACATGACCGCGCCCTTGAGCACGGTGACCAACAGCAGGTCGTCGTTGCCCAAATTGTCGCGGTACTGCTCGGCGATCATCTCGGCGAGTTCGACGGTGCGCGTCCGGATCTGCTCCTCGGACAACAGCACCGATTTGATGTCTCCCGCATACAGCTCGGCAGAGTCGACAGCCACTGCAACAGCGTGCCACGTGAAGGGGCCGCATTCCAACGCGGATCGCTAGACGGGTTCGGTGTGCATCACCAGCACGCCGGCCCGCCGCGCCGCGAACAACCGCTGTTTGCGCAGCCCGGAACCGACGGCCACCCCGCCCTGCCCACGCCAGGCCGCCACCAGTCGGTCCACCGCGCGGATCTGGGTGTCGGTCAGATCACACGCGCCACCGGCCAGCAACCAGGCCCGGATCACCCGGCGCCGGAGCGCGTCGGGCAACGCCGACAACCGGGCCGTGTCCAGACCGCCTGCCTCCGTTCGTGTCGCCGCCAGCGCGTCGCCGGCCAGCGCGTCGAGCGTCTCGGTGTCTTCCCGCAGCGCCGTGGCGGTGCGGGCCAGGGCTTCGGCCACTCCACCGCCGAGCACGTCCTCCAGCAGCGGCAGCACCTCGTGCCGCAACCGCACCCGGGTGAACCGCCGGTCGGCATTGTGCGGGTCCTGCCACGGGGTGACGCCGAGTTCGTCGCACGCCGTACGGGTCAGTTCCCGCCGCACCCCCAGCAGCGGCCGGTGCCACGGCGGGTCGTGCGGGCGCATACCGGCGATCGAGCGCGCTCCCGATCCGCGGCCGAGCCCGAGCAGCACCGTCTCGGCCTGATCGTCGAGGGTGTGCCCGAGGAGTACCGGTGCGTTGTCCCGCGCGGTTTCCAGGGCCGCATAGCGTGCCTGACGGGCAGCGGCCTCCGGGCCGCCGACACGGCCGACGTCGACCGAAAGCACCTGCGCCCCAACACAACCCAGTTTCAGCGCCTGTCGGCGGGCGGTGTCGGCGACAGCATCGGATCCGGCTTGCAACCGGTGGTCGACGATCAGCGCAGTGGTGGGCCGCAACTCCGCGGCCACCGCGGTCAGCGCCAGGGAATCCGAGCCTCCGGACAGTGCCACACACCAGCTCGCGCCGTCGATCCGCTCGCCGGCGGCGGCCACCGCCCGCCGCAGTGCGGCTACAGCACCCGATCGATCCATCGCTGCGGTTCGTCGATCTCGTCGGGCAGCGGCAGGGTGTCGGGGTTCGACCAGATCGTGTTGAACCGGGCCATCCCGACCGTCGTGACCACATGGTCGACGAAGGCCTTACCCCGCGTGTACTGGCTGATCTTGGCGTCAAAGCCCAAAAGCGCGCGCACGAGACGCTGCAGCGGCGGCTGCTTACGCTGCCTGCGTTCGTCGAAGCGACGCCGGATCGTCGAGACCGTGGGCACCACCGCCGGGCCGACGGCATCCATCACGTGATCGGCGTGCCCCTCCAGCAGCGTGCCCAGCACCAGCAGCTGATCCAGTGCCCGGCGCTGAGGCTCGGCCTGCACGGCACGCATGAGGCCCAGCACACCGGTCGAATTCGGGTCCGGCGCTTGACCATTGCGCTGGTTCCGGACAAACTCCGCGAGCCGTCCCACCATCTCGGTGACGTCCTCGCCGGCATCCTGGGTCAGCACCGCCAGGGCCTGTGACATGTGGTCGGCCAGCCAGGGGTTGGCGCGGAACTGGACCCGGTGGGTGACCTCGTGCAGGCACACCCACAACCGGAAATCGGCTGGGGTGACCCGTAATTGACGTTCCACCGCGATGACGTTCGGATACACCAGCAACAGCTCGCCGCCCTCGGGGCCGAACGGGTCGTACTGGCCCAGGATGCCCGAGGAGATGAATGCCAGCACCGCACCGGTCTGCGCCCCGGTCACCCGCCCGGTGATGAATCCCGGCTTGTGCTCGTCAGTTTCGTCGCCCGGTTGGATCCCGGTGGTCATCACCCGCATCGAACGGGTGGCCGCCCGGATCCACTCGGGACGGTCCACCACCCGGGCCTCGGGCACCTCCGCGCCCTCGATCAGACCCGTCACCTCGCGCACCGGCAGCTCGGCGGCCTTCGAACTCTCCGAGAGCTGCTCGATCACCTGGTTGCGGGTGTAGTCCGTGGCTGCCGGGGCCGGCCGGGCCAGCTTCGCCCCGACTGTCGCGGCGAAGTCCCAGTCGACCGCGCGGCCCGCGGTCACGGCGACCCGGTCGCTCACGTGCCACATCCGCACGACCGCAGCACGGCAGCCAGCTCGTCGATCGCGGTGCGTCCGGTGGGCCCGGCGTTGTTGGAGATCAGCGCGAACGTCAGCACCCGGCCGTTGTCGTCGGTGACGATGCCGGCCAGCGCGTTGGTCCCGGTCAGCGATCCGGTCTTGGCTCGCAGCCAGCCCGCGGCGTCACGGCCGGAAGCGGTGTCGAGGTAGCGGTTGGACAGCGTGCCGCTGCCCCCGGCGATGGGCAGCAGATCTACCAGCGGCCGCATGGCCGGTTCGGTGTTGCCCGCCGCGAGGTTGACCACCTCGTCGAGGATCCGGGCGGTCAGCCGGTCATCGGTCGACAGGCCGCTGGAATCGACCAGCTTGGCGGCCGACATGTCGATGCCAACGCCTTCGAGTTGGCTCGTCACCGCGTCGACACCACCGTCGAAACTCTGCGGCCGGTGCAGTTGTGCGGCGACCTCGCGGGCGATCGACTCGGCCATCACGTTGTCGGACTCGTTCATCATCTGGCGCAGGCGCTCGATCAGTGGCGCGGACTGCACCGCGGCGATCTGCCTGCCACCCGAGACCTCTGCGGGCAGCACCGTCACCGTCGCGGGGTCCACCCGCAGGGCGGTGGCCAGGGCCCGGCCCGCGTCGAGTGCCGGTGTGGTCGAACGCCTGGATTCCACCGTCGTCGGCTGGATGCGTCCGCCGTCGAGCATCACCGGCTCCATCGGTGCGATGTCACCGCCCTCGATGTCGGCGGGATCCCAGCCCGGTGCCATCGTCGGGCCGCTGTAGTCGCTGGTGTCCACCCGCACCGCGGTGACCGTGATCCCGCTGCCGCGCACCTGCTCGGCGAGGTCGCTGATGCGGGCCGCGCCCTTGTACCAGGTATCGGTGTCGTCCGGCGCCGCCGAGAGCGTGGTGTCCCCGCCGCCCTTGAGCACCACCAGACCGGGTTGCGAGTCGACGGCCAGTACCGTCGTGGCCAGCCGGGCGTTGCGGTCCAGAGTGAGCAGAGCTGCGGCTGTGGTCAGCACCTTGTTGACCGACGCCGGCTGCATCGGCACCCCGGAATTCTGCTCCCACAGTTCGGCGCCGGTCTCGGCGTCGGTGATCCGGCCGGTCACCAGACCGAGATCGGGATTGGCCAGAGCCGGGGCCAGCGCGGCGGCCAGGCCGCTCACGGTCGGGCTCGGCGCCGACATGTCCACCGGGACGATCCCCGGGCTCGCAGTCGCAGGCGGAGGTGCAGGTGTGGCCGCCGCGGCATCACTGGAACGGTGCCCGGTGAGCACGGCAGCAAGCGCGACGACACCGGCGACCAGCATCAAGACCACGACGCCAACCGCCACATGGGTGGACTGCCGCCACCGAGTGGGCCGCATATTTCTCCTGCTCTGCCGGTGGTGGGAACGAGCCACCCGTTTAGGCCAGACTATCGCTCGATTAGGGTTGACCCGCGTCGTCGCCCGACGACCCAAGACTGACCGCAGATGCGAAGGAGCCGCGACGGTGAAGTTCGACGTCGTCATCGAGATCCCGAAGGGTTCGCGCAACAAGTACGAGGTTGACCACGAAACCGGCCGGGTCAAGCTCGACCGCTACCTCTACACCGCATTCGGCTACCCCGCCGACTACGGGTTCTTCGAAGACACCCTCGGCGAGGACGGCGATCCGCTGGATGCGCTGGTGCTGCTGCCCGAGTCGGTGTTCCCCGGCTGCACCGTCGAGGCCCGCCCGGTGGCGATGTTCAAGATGACCGACGAGGCCGGCGGCGACGACAAGTTGCTGTGCGTGCCTGCCGGAGACCCGCGCTGGGACCACATCCAGGACCTCGGCGACGTGCCGCAGTTCGAACTCGACGCGATCAAGCACTTCTTCGTGCACTACAAGGACCTGGAGCCGGGCAAGTTCGTCAAGACCGCCGACTGGGTGGGCCGCGAAGAGGCCGAGGCCGAGTTGCAGCGTTCGGTCGAGCGGTTCAAGACCGAAGGTCACTGAGCAGCCCACTGATTTAGCCTCGCTGTAACACGGGGTAACCCCCCTGTGCTCTGCGCCGCTCATGCTTGACCAGGTGTTGATGCATCAGGGCCTGGGACTTGAGGCGTACAACGCGTTGCCGACGCGCCGTGCAGTGCACGCCGTGTACGAGTGCTGTTACAGCGTGGTGCTGGCGACCGATCTTGCCGGTGGGCGTCCGTTCGCCGACCATGCCGCACTGTTCCGGCAGGCCGATGCTCTGCTGTTCAGTCTCGGCGAGGATTCCATCGACCGGGTACTGCAGGCCTATCCACACATCGGGCGGCGTCCCCGCAGCCCGAAGTCGGTGTGCGAACAGTGCTCGGTGTGGGACGACGATCCCGCGGTGATGGCACAGCTCAACGCCGAGGTCCAGCACTACGCCGAGCGGTTCGGGTTCGGCTTCGTGATGTTCGTCGAAGACGGAGCGGCCCCGGCCGCGACATCGGGCGCCGGCTGCGCGCACCGGGCCATGGCCGGGATCATCGACCGGCTGCACAACGACCGCGACACCGAACGCAAGGTGGTCCGCAACGAGTTGGCCCGCATCAACCGGGCCCGGCTGGAACGCATGCTCGGTCCCGAGGGCGGCTACTACAACTGGTAAACCGGGGCGATTTCACTGCCAGGCCTGCACCGACCGAGGACCGCCATGCCCTGCCCGACGGGGACCAGCGGCAGGCATTTCTGGCCGAACACGCCGCCGAGATCACCAATCTGGACCGGTTTCTGGAGTCAGGGCAGCTGGTCACGCCCGTTCGGTGAATCGCGCCCGTGATGGGCTTGGCCCGGCGATGATGTCGCGATGGACGACCTCGTACACGGCCACTGCGATGCCCGCTTCTCTTCGATCCGCGATGCGTTGGCAGACGGGCTGACCAGTGGAGAGGAGATCGGGGCGGCCATCGCGATCGACATCGACGGTGAACTCGTCGTCGACATGTGGGGCGGGTACGCCGACGCCGCCCGGACCCGCACGTGGGAGTCCGACACCATCGTCAACGTCTTCTCGTCCACCAAGACGGTGACCGCACTGTCCGGGCTCATGATGATCGACCGCGGGCTGATCACCGCCGACACACCGGTGGCCGAGTACTGGCCGGAATTCGCCGCAAACGGCAAGCAGGACATCGAGTTTCGACACCTCCTGACCCACAGCTCAGGTTTGGCCGGCTGGGACCAGCCGTTCGCGATCGAGGACAGCTATGACTGGGAGAAGTCCACGGCCGCGCTGGCCGCGCAGGCACCGTGGTGGGAGCCGGGCACCGCGTCGGGATACCACGCGCTGACCCACGGCCACCTGATCGGCGAGGTGCTGCGCCGGGTGACCGGTAAGTCGCTCAAAGAGTTCGTCCGTGACGAGATCGCGGCACCGTTGGGCGCCGACTTCCAGATCGGCGCGCGTCCCGAAGACCATCACCGCGTCGCTGACATCATCGCGGCAGACGAACCCCTCGATATTCCGCTCGACCAGATATCGGAGATCGCGCTCAAGACGTTCGCGGGTACGCCGTCACCGGAGATCGCGAACACCGCGGACTGGCGCGCCGCCGACATCGGCGCGGGTAACGGACACGGCAACGCCCGGTCGCTGGCCCGGATCCTGTCGGCGATCTCGCTGGGCGGCACGGTCGACGGGGTCAAGCTGCTCCGGCCCGAGACGGTCGAGTCGATCTTCGAGCTGCAACTCGAGAGCCCCGACCTGGTGCTGCTCGGCCACCCGCTGCGCTGGGGCCTCGGCTTCGGCCTGCCGCAGACACAGACCGTGCCCTATGTCCCGGACGGCAAGATCTGCTTTTGGGGCGGCTGGGGCGGTTCGTGGGAGACCTGCAATCCCGATCACCGCGCCACGTTCGCCTATGTGATGAACAGGATGGGTGCGGGCGTCGAAGGATCGCCCCGTACCGCGCGCTATCTCACCCTGTTCTACGAGGCCCTGGCATGAAGGTCCGACTACACCGTTAGTATTTGGCGACGCCTCCTTGGATGCCGTCGCCATGGATGCAAGAGATACGTCGGAGGGTGACCAGATGACCAGCCAACCGGACCCGGCAGGCTGCTCGGTGGAGGAGAGCCGTGTCGGTGAGGTGACTGTGGTGGCAGTGGCCGGAACTGTCGACATGCTCACCGCACCCAAACTCGAAGAGGCGATCACCTCTGCCGCCAAGAGCTCACCCTCGGCCATCGTTGTCGACATGAGCGCCGTGGAATTCCTGGCATCTGCCGGGATGGGCGTGCTGGTGGCCGCCAGGGAACAGCTGGGCGACACCGCGCGGTTCTCCGTCGTCGCCGACGGACCGGCCACGAGCCGGCCGCTCAAACTGGTCGGAATCGCCGAGGTCGTCGATCTGTATGCGACGCTCGACGAGGCACTGGCCGCATTGAAGACATAACACCGGCCACAACGGGGTAGCCAGCAGGTCGACATGACAGAAGCAGGCCAGTCAGCTCAGTTCACGAAGGATGTCAGGGCCGCACCGGAAGATGCGGCGCTGATACGCCGCGAGTTCTCCAGTTGGCTGAGCACGCATCTCATGCTCGATCCCACCAAGGCCAGCGATGTGGTCCTGGCCGTGAACGAGGCGCTGGCCAACGCCGCGGAATTCGCGTATGTCGATGCCTCGGCGCCCGGGTTGATGCACGTCCGGGCCGATTACGACGGGGACAAGGCGGTACTCACCGTCACCGTCGCCGATGAGGGCGTGTGGCGGATCGCCGAGACAGACCACAAGAACCCGGCCCGCGGTCGCGGTATCCCGTTGATGCGCGCGCTCACAGATCGAGCCGTCATCGACACGAACCACGAAGGCACCGAAGTCCGCCTGCAGTGGGATCAGATCGATCAGAACTGCGGAAGCCGCACCACCTGAACGAAGAACTCGTCGATCTGACGGACCGCACTCATGAACTGGTCCAGGTCGACGGGCTTGGTGACGTAGGCGTTGGCGTGCAGCTTGTAGCTGCGGAGGATGTCCTCCTCGGCTGACGACGTGGTCAGCACCACGATCGGGATGTGGCAGAGTTCGACGTCCGACTTGATCTTCTCCAACAACTGTCTGCCGTCGTACTTCGGCAGGTTCAGGTCGAGCAGGATCAGATCCGGGCGCGGCGCACCTTCGAAGGCGCCGCGCCGATACAGAAAGTCCAGGCCTTCCTCGCCGTCGCGGGCAACGTGCAGGTTGTTCTTGATCTTGTTGTGCTCGAAGGCTTCCCGGGTGATGAGCTCGTCACCGGGATCGTCTTCGACCAACAGGATGTCAATGGCTCGGTTGACGGATGAGGTCACTTGGGACTTCCTTCCAACTGGGCTTCCGGCACGACGTCGGGCACGGTCGTGGGCGTGACGGGCAGGGTGAACATGAACCGGGTTCCGGGCGAGTACGACGTGTCGATCCAGATGGATCCGCCGTGGTGCTCGACGATCTTCTTGCACAACGCGAGCCCGATACCGGTGCCGCTGAAGGCGTCACGTCCGTGCAGGCGTTGGAATATGACGAACACCTTGTCCACGAACTCCTCGCCGATGCCGATTCCATTGTCCGAAACACTGAATACCCAGTTCTCGGCCAGTTCACCGGTACCCGGCCGACAGTCGATGACGATCCGGGGCACCACCCCCTCGCAACGGAACTTCACCGCGTTTCCGATCAGGTTCTGCCACAGCATGGTCATGAGTGTGGGATCACCGTCTATCTGCGGTAACGGCTCGTCCGGTCGCTCGATCTCGGCACCCGACTCCCCGACGGAGGTGGCCAGGTTCTTCAGCGCGCTGTCGAGTGCGTCGTCGAGGTTCACCTCGGCATGAGTGGCGTTGAGCCGGCCCACCCGCGAGAACGTCAGCAGATCGTTGATCAGTACCTGCATGCGCTTGGCCCCGTCGACGGCGAAGCCGATGTACTCGGCCCCCCGCTCGTCCAGTTTGTCGCCGTAGCGCTTCTCCAGCAGCTGACAGAACGAGGCAACCTTGCGCAACGGCTCCTGGAGATCATGCGATGCCACGTACGCGAACTGCTCCAGTTCGGCATTGGACCGGCGCAGTTCATCTGCCTGCTGATCGAGGGCATCCTTGGCGGACTGCGACGCGTCGAGTTCTTCGACGACCCGCTGCCGCATGTCCTCGACATCGACGGCGATCGCCCGAATGTCCTTGGGGCCCTGCGGGACGATGCGTTGCGCGAAGTTGCCCTCGGTGATCCGCCGACACGAGGCTGCCAGCGCCGCAAGCGGTCGCGTGACCGCACTGCGCACCAGCACCGTCAACAACACCGCCATGGTGAAGAACGCCGCGATCATCGCTATCACCACGCCGTTGCGCCAGGTCCGGACGTGGTCCAGCTCGTCGACGCTGGCCTGCCTGGCCTGACTGAGGTTGGCGTTCTGCACGTCGAAAAGTTCGCGCAGTCCGTCGAATGCAGCCCTGCCGCGATCTGCGGTGCGGGGGTCGACAACCGCGGGCCGACCCACCTGGACGCCGGCGATGAGCGGCTCTGCATAGTTGGCCCGCCAGGCCGCCGCCGCAGTCTCGATCGAAGCGAGATCGGCCAGCAGGCCGTCGTGGTCGGCCAGGTAACCGCGGATATCCGCTGCCGCAGCCGATTCCGCACCCTGTCCGTCGCCGTAGGGATCGAGGAACCGAGGGTCCGCGGCAATGGCGTATCCACGCACAGCCGTCTCCTGATCCCGCAGCGCCGCCTGCAGTTGATACGCCGCAACCCGGGCGGGCTGAATGTTGTCGATGAGCTCTCGCGACACGGCGTCGGTTCGGGAGACCAGCGCGATGCCTGCGATCGCACCGGTCAGGACGATCACACACATCACCGACACCAGCAGGTTCTGCCAACCTTGCACCGTGAGCTTCATACCGACGAACGCTCCACTCTGATCATCGCGATGTCATCGCTGAGACCGCCGTGCGGCCGCGCGCGGGATTCGACCTCGGCGACCAGTGCACCGACGAAGTCGCGCCCGGGTAGCGCCGCAAGCGAATTGGCCAACTCGAGCAATCCTTCTTCGCCCAGACGGGCGCCGCCGGGGCCAGCGTGTCCCTCGAACAATCCGTCGGTGAGCAGTAGCAGACCGTGCTCTTCTGGCAGTGCCAGTCGGTTGACGGGCCACTCCCTTGCGCCGAGACCCAGCGCCGAACCCGCCTCCGGTTCGATCCACTGCACGGCGTCGGGACCATGCGCGAGCAGGCCGGGGTGACCGGCACGGACCACGTCGTATTCCCCGCTGTCGGGATCGAGCGCCACGCTGAGCAACGTTGCGAAGATCCCCGGACCTGGACGCTCGGTGGTGAGCACGCGGTCCAGTTGACGCATCCGCTCGTTTCCCCGGAGGCCCGCGAATGTCAGTGCACGCCAACCGATGCGCAGCGCCACCCCCAATGCGGCCTCATCCGGTCCATGGCCGGCGACATCGCCCATCATCACGTGCACCGTCCGGTCCGGCGTTTGGACGATGTCGTAGAAATCACCACCCAGCAAGGCGTCGCGACGGCTCGGCAGCGAGTGCGTGACGACCTCGACACCCGGTTCTTCCAACAGCAGTGGCGACGGCAACAGGCCACGCTCCAGGCGCGCGTTCTCCCGTTCCCGCAGTCGGCTCGCGTGCAGGTCCACCGCGGTCAACTCGGCGCGTTTGCGCTCGATGGAGTACACGACGGCCCGCCGCAGCATCTCCGGGTCGACACGGCCTTTCACGAGATAGTCCTGCGCTCCCGAAGCGACCGCCGAGACGCCGAAGTGTTCGTCGTTCAGGCCGGTGAGCACGATGATCGGGATCGCCGGATCAAGCTTGCCCAACCGGTGCAGCGCATCGATGCCGTCCGCGTCGGGAAGGTTCAGGTCGAGCAGCACACAGTCGGGGCGGGACTCGATCAATGACCGCTCCGCAGCCGACATGGACTGCACCCAAGCCAGGTCGATGTCGGCGGTGCCGGCCACGTCGGCGATCTGCTCTTCGACCAACAACGCATCGCCCCGGTCGTCCTCGACCAGCAACAGCGACAATCGCCGCCCTGGAGCGGGACCGGCGAGTGTGGCTGAGGGGTAGGTCTGCTCCGCGCGCATGGGATCACGTCCTTCACTCACTGAGGCCACCCGGTCGCGCTGACCTCTGCTTTAGTGACGACGTTGTTGAGAATACCTAGACGTACGCGTCAATTCCCCGGCAGTCGACCGATTGCGGGCTCGAGATCAGGAGGCTCGCGCCTGCGAGCGCAGCTCCAGCCGGCGCAGCACGTCATCGCCCAGCACCCGCGGATCCTGATCGGACCCGGCCGCGATCAGGGTGACCCCGTCGGCCACCTCGGCCGCCTCGATGTCCGCGATCAGGCCGGCCAGGCCGTCAACTGTCCCGATGTAGCGCACCTGCGCCTCGGGACCGGCCGGCTCATGCCATCTGTGCGCCGAGCGGTAGGCGGAGCTGAACTCTCCGGCCACCGCGACCGTGACGTCGAGGATCACCGAGACGTCCTCGTCCTCCGACTTGAGACCGGACCGGATCCGGCGCGCCTGCGCCAGGTCGGGCGCGGAGATCCGCGCCGTCGGCGCCCCACCGTCGGTCAGTTCGGTCCACGCCTCGGCATCCGCCACGAATATCCGCACCCCGGCCACGCTAAGTGCAAATAACGCACCTGCACAGAGTTACGTTCAGCCGGAATCCAAGGGACTACCGCGCGTCACGCACCCGAGTCTTGTACAGACTGGCGGCGGTGGTGATGGCCAGCGTCACGATGATCACACCGAGGCTGGCCAGCGTCGGGATCTCCGGGACGTGCACCGGCTCGCCGCCGTTGATGAACGGCAGCTCGTTCTCGTGCAGCGCGTGCAGCACCAGCTTGACGCCGATGAAGGCCAGGATGAACGCCAGTCCCTGCGACAGGTAGACGAGCCGCTTGAGCAGGTCACCGAGCAGGAAGTACAGCTGCCGCAGTCCCATCAGGGCGAACACGTTGGCCGTGAACACCAGGTAGGGCTCCTGGGTGAGGCCGTAGATCGCCGGGATCGAGTCCAGCGCGAACAGCAGATCGGTGGTGCCCAGAGCGACGATCACGAGGAACATCGGCGTCATCAGCCGCTTGCCATTGTCGTGCACCCACAACTTCAAGCCGTCCCACTGGTCCGTGGTACGCAGGTGCTTGCGGGCGAACCGCACCACCCCGTTGTCGCCGTCGTCGTCGTGGTCGGTGTCCCGGACCAGGTTGATCGCGGTGTACACCAGGAACGCGCCGAAGATGTAGAACACCCAGGAGAACTCGTTGATCGCGACCGCGCCGAGCGCGATGAAGATGCCGCGGAAGATCAGCGCCAGGATGATGCCGACCAGCAGGGCCTGCTGCTGGTAGATCCTCGGCACCTTGAAGCTGGCCATGATGATCAAGAAGATGAACAGGTTGTCGACCGACAGGCTGTATTCGGTGAGCCACCCGGCGAAGAACTCCAGCCCGAACTGGTGGCCGTGGAAGTACCAGACCCACACACCGAACGCCACCGCCATGCCGATGTAGATCGACAGGTACGTCGCGGTCTCCCGCGTGGTGGGTTCGTGGGGGCGTCGCCCGATCACGACGACATCGAACAGCAGAACGGCGATCGTCACCGCCAGGGTGATGATCCATTCCAGCTGAGTTACCTGCATCGAGAATCCTCCGGTCGTCAAAACGCCGGAGGTCTCTTCCACCGGCTACCCGCACCGGCCCGCGACACCGATCGATCATTTGACGACCGACGTGATGACGACATCGCAGCGAAGGAATACTCCCCTCCGCCGACCAGTCTGCCTGACGGACCCCACGAATCGAAATCGAACCGGCACGCCGCACCGACCGGCGAGCCGTCTCGACGCGGGCTTAGTAGTTTGTACTCGTGACAGCTGCCGCCAGTGCACACGAGATTCCACCGCAGTACGTGCTATCCCCACTGGCCCCCGAGCCACGCACACTCGTCGACATCCTCAACGACACCGCCAGGCGTTTTCCCGACGCGCCGGCCCTCGATGACGGTTCCGTACAACTCACCTACTCCGAGCTCATCGCCGATGTCGCCGACAGCGTGGCCTGGTTGGCGGCACGCGGTATCGGCCGCGGCGACAAGCTCGGAATCCGGATGCCCTCGGGCAGCTATGCGCTGTATGTGGCAATCCTGTCGGTGCTGGCCTGCGGTGCCGCCTACGTCCCGGTGGACGCCGACGACCCCGACGAACGGGCCGAGCTGGTGTTCGGCGAGGCCAACGTGGTCGGGGTGATCACCGAGGCCGGCCTGGTCCGCGGGCCTGGATCGTCGCGCGGCTGGCGCGCCGCCGAGCCACTCGGGCGCGACGACGCCTGGATCATCTTCACCTCGGGCTCGACCGGTACCCCGAAAGGTGTGGCCGTCACCCACCGCAGCGCCGCCGCATTCGTCGATGCCGAAGCGCGAATGTTCCTGCAGGACAACCCGATTGGCCCTGGCGATCGGGTGTTGGCCGGGCTGTCGGTGGCCTTCGACGCCTCGTGCGAGGAGATGTGGCTGGCCTGGCGGCACGGCGCCTGCCTCGTGCCCGCCCCGCGGTCGTTGGTGCGCAGCGGCATGGATCTGGGCCCGTGGCTGGTGAGCCGCGACATCACCGTGGTGTCCACGGTGCCGACGCTGGCGGCGCTGTGGCCGGCGGAGGCGCTGGAAGCCGTCCGGTTGTTGATCTTCGGTGGCGAGGCCTGCCCACCTGAGCTGGCCGCCCGTTTGGCAGTCGACGGCCGCGAGGTGTGGAACACCTACGGCCCCACCGAGGCGACCGTGGTGGCCTGCGCCGCGCAACTCGACGGCCAGGGACCGGTCAGCATCGGCCTGCCGCTGGCGGGCTGGGACCTGGCGGTGGTGGACAAGGACAGCTTGCCGGTGGCGGTCGGTGAGGTCGGCGAACTCGTGATCGGCGGCGTCGGCCTGGCCCGCTACCTCGATCCGGAGAAGGACGCCGAAAAGTACGCCCCGATGCCGACGCTCGGCTGGAACCGGGCCTACCGCAGTGGCGACCTGGTCCGTCTGGAGAACGACGGCCTGTACTTCCAGGGCCGGGCCGATGACCAGGTGAAGGTCGGCGGCCGCCGCATCGAACTGGGTGAGGTCGACAACGCGCTGGTGCACCTGCCCGGTGTGAGCGGCGGTGCGGCCGCGGTCCGCAAGACCGCCAGCGGCACCCCGTTGCTCGTCGGCTACATCGCCAGTACCGATCCCGACTTCGACCTCGGCGCGGCCCGGGTGGCGCTGTCCGAGTCGCTGCCGGCCGCGCTGGTGCCCCGCCTGGTGCTGCTCGACGAACTCCCGACCCGCACGTCGGGCAAGGTGGACCGCAATGCACTGCCGTGGCCGCCGCCGGGCGGTGCCGATCAGGACGCCCCCGAACTCGACGGCACCATGGGCTGGCTGGCCGGGTTGTGGCGCGACGTTCTCGGTACGGCGGTCGAAGGACCGGAGGCCGACTTCATCGCCCTGGGCGGCGGCTCCCTGTCCGCCGCGCAGTTGGTCGCCGCACTACGCCAGCGCTACCCACTGGTGACCGTCGCCGACCTCTACGACCATCCCCGGCTCGGCTCACTCGCCGGCTATCTCGACGAACTCAAACCCCCGCCGACGATCCAAGCCCGCGAGGTCAAGCCGACCCCGCTGCTGACTCAGGCCGCACAGGTCGCACTGTCGCTGCCGTTGGCCACCCTCACCGGAATGCAGTGGGTGGTCTGGCTGGCACTGCTGAACAACATCGCCGCCATCTCGGGGATCGTGCCGTGGGCGCACCCGCTCAGCTGGTGGTGGGTGCTGGCCGGGTTCCTGCTGTTCGTCACACCACTGGGGCGCATGGGCATCGCGGTGCTGTTCGCCCGGATGCTGCTCGGCGGGCTTGAGCCCGGCACCTACCGCCGCGGCGGCCCGGTCCATCTACGGGTCTGGATCGCCGAGCGACTGGCCGATGCCAGCGGCGCCGAGAACCTGGCCGGGGCACCGTGGATGGTCTACTACGCCCGCGCCCTGGGCAACACCGTCGGCAAGGGCGTCGACATGCACTCGGCGCCGCCGGTCACCGGCATGCTCAAGATCGGTCATCGCGCCTCGGTCGAACCCGAGGTGGACCTCACCGGGCACTGGATCGACGGCGACCTGTTCCACGTCGGGCCCGTGACGATCGGCAACGACGCCACGATCGGCGCCCGCACCACGCTGTTACCCGGGGCCAGCATCGGCAAGAACGCCGATGTCGCGCCCGGCTCGGCAGTGACCGGCAAGGTCAAGAACGGGCAGTTCTGGAAGGGCTCACCCGCGGTGAAATCGGGCAAGGCCCGCCACCCGTGGCCCGATCACCGGCCGGGACGCGCCCCGCTGTGGGTCGGGGTGTACGGGGTGTCTTCGCTGCTGCTGGCCGGCCTGCCGCTGCTGGCCCTGGCCGCGGGCCTCGCGGTGATCGTCTGGGGCATACACGGCACCGCCTCACCGGCCGACGCGCTGCTGCCCGCACTGGCATGGACGCCGGCCGCCGCCGCGGTGGCACTACTGACCTACGCCGCGCTGACCGTGATCGGGGTGCGCATCCTCTCGGTGCGACTGTCCGAGGGCTACCATCCCGTGCGCAGCCGCGTGGGCTGGCAGCTGTGGACCACCGAACGCCTGATGGACGCCGCCCGCAACTACCTTTTCCCGATCTACGCCAGCCTGCTCACGCCGTGGTGGCTGCGCCTGCTCGGCGCGAAAGTCGGCAAGGACACCGAGATCTCGACCGCCCTGTTCACCCCGAAGTTCACCGAGGTGCAGGACGGCGCGTTCCTCGCCGACGACACCATGGTGGCGTCCTACGAGCTGGGCGGCGGCTGGATCCACGTCGCAAAGGCGACGATCGGCAAGCGAGCCTTCCTCGGCAACTCCGGTATCACGCAGCCGGGCCGCAAGGTGCCCAATGACGGCCTGGTGGCCGTCCTGTCGGCCACGCCGCACAAGGCGAAGGCCGGCTCGTCGTGGCTGGGCAGCCCGCCGGTCCGGTTGCGCCGCAACGCCACCGCCGCCGACGCGCTCCGCACGTTCCACCCGTCGACCCGGCTCAAGATCATGCGCTCGGCAGTGGAGACCTGCCGGTTGATCCCCGTGATCGTCACCTTCGCGATCGGCGTCGCGGTGCTGGGGGCGATGCAGGCCGTGACGATCCGGTTCGGTTTCCTGTGGACGGCGCTGACCGGGGGTCTGGTCCTGCTCGCCGCCGGCCTGCTGGCCGGGACCATCGCCGTGATCGCAAAGTGGTTGGTGGTCGGCCGGATTCGCGCGGTCGAGCATCCCTTGTGGTCGTCGTTCGTCTGGCGCAACGAGGTGTCGGACACCTTCGTCGAAACCGTCGCCGCACCGTGGTTCGCCCGGGCCGCCAGCGGCACCCCGGTGATGAACCTGTGGCTGCGCGGACTGGGCGCCTCGATCGGGCGCGGCGTGTGGTGCGAAACCTACTGGCTGCCCGAAGCCGATCTGGTGGCGCTGGGGACGGCGTCGACCGTCAACCGCGGCTGCGTGGTGCAGACCCACCTGTTCCACGATCGCATCATGCGATTGGACAGCGTTGTGCTCGAAGAAGGTTCGACGCTGGGACCGCACTGTGTGGCGTTGCCCGCGGCCCGCCTGGGCGCCGGTGCCACGGTCGGGCCGGGGTCGCTGGTGATGCGGGGCGACGAGGTACCACCGTCGACGCGCTGGCAGGGCAACCCGATCGCACCGTGGAACATGTTCGGTAAGAAACGCGGGGGCGACAAGGCCCCCGACAAAAACCCGGACAAGACTGCGAAGAAGACAGAAGACCCGGCCGCGTGACCCGATCGAAGAAAGCCGCAAAGAAGTTGGTACCCCAACCCGTGATCGACCCGTATCTGCCGCGCAACGGCAACTTCGGGTACCGGGTGTCGCGCTACGAACTCGACCTGGAATACAAGGTCGCGATCAACCGGCTGGCCGGGACCGTCACCATCACCGCGGTGACCTTGGCCGCGGTGCGCAACTTCACCCTCGACCTGTCCGACGCCCTTACGGTGTCGCGGGTCTCGGTGAACGGCCGCCGCCCCGCCCAGTACCGATGTTCGGGTGGGAAGCTGTCGATCACGCTGCCCACGGCACTGCCGGCCGGCGCCGCGATGACCGTCGTCATCCGCTACAACGGAACCCCGCGCCCCATCGAATCCTTCTGGGGTGACGTCGGTTTCGAGGAACTGTCGAACGGCGCCCTGGTGGCCGGCCAACCCAACGGGGCGGCCTCCTGGTTCCCGTGCGACGACCATCCGAGTTCGAAGGCCAGCTACCGGATCCAGATCAGCACCGACAGCCCCTACTACGCCCTGGCCAACGGCGAGTTGATCTCCCGAAAGGCCCGCGCCGGGCACACCGTGTGGACCTACGAGCAGGCCGAACCCACATCGACCTACCTGATCACCCTGCAGATCGGCCAGTACGAGAACCACCGGCTGACCAAGACACCGGTACCGATGCACGCAGTGCTGCCTGCCCGGTTGCGCCGCAATTTCGAGCACGACTTCCAAGACCAGCCGCAGATGATGAAGCTCTTCATCAAGATGTTCGGCCCCTATCCGCTGGCCAGCGGCTACACCGTGGTGGTCACCGAGGACGATCTCGAGATCCCGTTGGAGGCCCAGGGCATCTCGATCTTCGGCGCCAACCACTGCGACGGGCACCGCGGCGCCGAACGGCTGATCGCCCACGAACTGGCCCACCAGTGGTTCGGCAACTCGGTGACGGCGCGACGCTGGCGCGACATCTGGCTGCACGAGGGATTCGCCTGCTACGCGGAGTGGCTGTGGTCCGAACACAGCGGCGGGCATACCGCCGCGGAGTGGGCCGAGCACTATTACGAACGGCTGCGCGACAAGCCCCAGGATCTGCTGCTTTCCGATCCCGGGCCCGAGGACATGTTCGACGACCGGGTCTACAAACGCGGCGCACTGACCCTGCACGCGTTGCGCACCCTGATCGGTGACCGCAATTTCTTTGCGCTACTGAGGGATTGGACAGCCCGCTACCGTCACAGCACGGCGTTCACCGACGATTTCACCGGGCTGGCCGCCGGCTACACCGACGAGCCGCTGCAGCCGCTGTGGCAGGCGTGGCTGTATTCGAAAGAGCTGCCAGACCTGTGACCGATGGCGGCGCCGCCCCAGCAACTGGACCGATAACGCGCAGCAGCGTCGCCCGCGTCGGGCTGGCGACGGCGATCAGCGCACTGTGCGGCTATGCCGTGCTGTATCTGGCCGCCCGCGACCTCGAGCCGGCAGGCTTCTCGATCTTCAGTGTGTTCTGGGGCGCGTTCGGCCTGGTGACCGGCGCCGCCAACGGGCTGTTGCAGGAGGCCACCCGCGAAGTCCGCTCTGCACGTCACCGTGACCTCTCCGGAAGCCCCAGCACCCACCCGATGCGGATCGCGGGGCTGGTCGGCATCGTCGCGGCCATGGTGATCGCGCTCAGCTCACCGCTGTGGAGCTCGCACGTATTCGCCGAGTCCCGGGCGCTGAGTGTGGTGCTGCTCAGCGTCGGACTGGCCGGATTCTGCCTGCACGCCACCCTGCTCGGCATGCTCGCCGGAGTGAACCGCTGGACCGAGTACGGGGCCCTGATGGTCACCGACGCGGGAATCCGGGTGGCTGTCGCGGCCGCCACGTTCGTTCTCGGCTGGGGCCTGGCCGGATTCCTGTGGGCCACCGTGGCCGGCGCGGTGGCCTGGCTGATCATGCTGATCGCGGCACCGGCGGCGCGCCTGGCCGCCGGCCTGCTCACCGCGGGCAGTCCCGCGACGTTCCTGCGCGGGGCGGCCCACTCGATCGCTGCGGCCGGCGCCAGCGCGATCCTGGTGATGGGATTCCCGGTGCTGCTCAAGGCCACCTCCGGTGACCTGGGTGCGGCCGGCGGTGTGGTGATCCTGGCCGTGACGCTGACACGCGCACCGCTGCTGGTTCCGCTCACCGCGATGCAGGGCAACCTGATCGCGCACTTCGTCGACCAACGCGACAAGCGGCTGCGGGCATTGCTGGCCCCCGCCGCCGCCGTGGCCGCGCTGGGTGCCGTGGGTGTGACCGCGGCCGGACTGCTGGGGCCGTGGCTGCTGCGGGTGGGATTCGGCGACGAGTACCGGGCGGGCGGACCCCTGCTGGCCTGGCTGACCGCCGCCGCTGTCGCCATCGCCATGCTCACGCTGACCGGCGCCGCGACGGTCGCAGCCGCCCTGCACCGGGCCTACGCACTGGGCTGGATCATCGCCACTGTCGCGGCCGTGGCGCTGCTGCTGCTGCCAGTCGGGCTGGAGACCCGGACCGTCATCGCACTGCTGTGCGGACCGCTGGTGGGCATCGCGGTTCACCTGGGCGCGCTGGCGCGCGCGACGCTGGCACGAAACGGAGCGGCTCCGGCCGCGACATAAGGCCGGAGTGTAGTTTGGTGCCCATCGACATGCGCTTTCACGACATTTGGATCATCATCCCCGCCTTCAACGAGGCGAGCATCATCGGCGACGTCATCTCGGACGTGCGCTCGGTTTTCCCTAACGTGGTGTGTGTCGACGACGGGAGCCGCGACGGCACGGCCGACCTGGCCGTGCGGGCCGGCGCGCACGTCGTCCCCCATCCGGTGAACCTCGGTCAGGGCGCGGCGATCCAGACCGGCGTCGAATACGCGCGCAGCCGGCCAGGGGCCCGGGTGTTCGCCACGTTCGATGCCGATGGTCAGCACCAGGTCAAGGACGTGGTGCGAATGATCGACCGGCTCGACACCGACGGCGCCGATCTTGTGGTGGGCACCCGGTTCGCCAATCCGGACGCCCATGCGGTGACGCACACCCCGCCGTTGAAGCGGATCATCCTGCGTGCGGCGGCATTCCTGAGCCCACAGAGCCGCGCCTTCGGGCTCACCGACGCGCACAACGGACTGCGGGTGTTCAACAAGCTGGTCGCCGACGAACTCAACCTCACGATGAACGGCATGAGCCACGCCGGCGAGTTCATCTCGCTGGCCTACGAAAGCCGTTGGCGCGTAGTCGAGGAACCGGTCGAGATCCTCTACACCGACTACTCGAAGTCGAAGGGGCAACCACTGCTCAACGGGGTGAACATCGTCTTCGACGGGTTGTTACGCAGGAGGATGTCCCGGTGAACTGGATTCAGGCACTGCTGATCGTCGCGGTGCTGGTGCTGTTGGCGTACCTGCTGGGGTCACGGCGCAGCGCACGGTCCAAGGCGTGGGTGAAGGTCGGTTTCGTGTTGTTCGTGGCAGCCGGCATCTACGCGATCCTGCGCCCCGACGACACCACCGTGGTGGCGAATTGGCTTGGCGTGGACCGCGGTACGGACCTGATGGAGTACATGCTCATCATCGCGTTCGTTTTCGTCACGCTGTCAACGTATTTGCGCATCAAGGATCTCGAGCTGCGCTACGCCCGGCTGGCCCGCGCCGTAGCGCTGCAGAACGTGCGGGTGCCTGCCCCCTCAGAAGATGAGTGACGAGGCATCCGACACCACCGACGACCCAGCGTCGCTGAATGCACTGCTGGCTGTTGCGGCCGAGCGCCAAAGCGAAGGCGATCTGCGCGGGGCACTGCGCAGCGCCATCGAGGTTCACGAAGCCCGGCGCACCACCCTGGGCAACGATCATCCGGACACGCTCGCTGTGGCGTGGCTCGTGGTCAGCTGGCGATACGACCTCGGCGAAGCCGGGGCCGTCGAAGCCATCCGTGACCTGCTCCCGACCATGGAGCGCGTCCTCGGTGCCGAGCACCGCGATACGTTGTGGGCGCGGCACACCCTGGCCGCAATCGACGACGGCGCAACAGATCCGGCCGATCGCCTGCTGCGATGGGTTCACCTGTGCGGTGCCGACACTCGCGCTTTCGGTGCACGCCACCCACTGACGCTGGCCGCGGCATACGGGGCGGCGTTGGCTCGTCGCGATCTCGGCGATCCCTACGGTGCGAGCATGGAGGCGCTGGTAGTGCACCAGCACCGAGTCCGCCTCCTCGGTGAGCACCACCCCGAAACGTTGGCGGCGCGACTGGCGCAAGTGAGCTGGCACGGTGAGGCGATGGGGGTTACCGCGAAGACCCTCACCGACCTCGACGACCTGATCCCGGTGCTGGAGAAAGCGCTCGGTCACGACGATCCCACCACGTTGACCGCCCGGTATACCCGAACGCTGTGGATCCCGGAATCAGCTGACAACACGATGGAGCGCATTTCGGAATGGGAGGTCCTCGCAGAGGATCTCGCCCGCGGACGAGGCGATGCGGATCCATTGACCCTATCGGCTCTGGACAGGCGGGCCGCAGCACGCATGGAGTGGCAAGACCTGCTGGAGGCGACCCGCGATATCGCCTACAGCCTGGAGCTTCAAGAGCAGAGCGACGACCCACACTGCCCCGACGCCGAGAGCAGGGCGGCTGATGCCGCAGACGAGGAAGAGTCCGAGCAAGCACACTACTTCGAATGCGTTGTGACGGCGAAAAGGGCGTTGTCGCAGTGCGTCCGGGGCGCCGGTAACGATGCACACCAGACGTTGCTGTGGCGCTACTACCTCGCATGGTGCCTGTGGGCCGGACACGAATTCGCTTCGGCCGGTCAGCGGGCCCGACGGCTGGTCGAGGACAGCACGATCATCGTCGGGGAGGACCATCCATTGACCGAGGCAGCGCGGATCTTGTTGTCCTTCAGTGACACCCAGGCATGGAATGGACTCTCACCGTTCTGGGACGGCAGCGACGCCGCTGAACTGACCGGAAGTTAGCGACTGAGCAAACTCCGCCAACATGGCGATCCGGGCGTCCTCGAGTTCCGGCATCGGCAGCACGCGGCGCACCATCGCGGCGCCGTCGAACGTGTTGATCACGATGGTCAGCAGTACGGCGAAGACATCCTCGGGGATCTGGTCCATGCCGGGCCCGTGCTTGGCGGTTTCGTAGATGTTGTGGATGTACTCGGTAAGCACCGCCTGGAGCGGGCCCCGCAGCTTTTCGTCAGTGCGCGCCGCCATCAGCAGTTCGTGCCACACGGTATTGGTTTCACTGCCGGCGATGTCGCGCAGGATCGCCAGCGCCGCCGGCAGCGCCGGCTGCTCGGCGGCGATATCCGCACCCAGCTTGCTGCCCAACTCCACCTGCCGGCGCGCCACCTCCCGCGCCGTGGCCGCCATGAAGTCGCTCATCGTCGGGAAATGCCGGAACAGCGCGCCGTCGGAAACCTTGGCCCGCTTGGCGATCACCGCCGCCGAGGCCTTGGCGTAACCGACCTCGATGATGGTGTCGATGGCGGCGTCGAGTAGCCGTGCGACGGTCTCCTCACGGCGCTGCTGCTGGGTTCTGGCCATCTCTATACGGGCGTGCGGTCCAGTTGCTCGGCACCGGCCCGCAGATACCGGCCCGACTTAACCGATTCGCCGTAGCCGTCCCGGAACTGACCGTTGCGGAACACCACAGCACCGTTGACGGCGGTGGCGATGACGGCGTCGTCGCTGCGGTTCACCATGCGGCTCAGCCCGCCGTAGAACGGGACCGGCTCCTCGTGATACGCCTCGACCGTGTCATTGAGGCCGGCCGGGTCGATCACCACGAAGTCGGCCCGGTCGCCTTGGCGCAGAGTTCCGGCCGGGACTCCGAACCAGTCGGCCACCTCGCCGGTCAGCCGGTGGACGGCATGCTCGGTGGTCATGAACGGCCTGCCCGCCAAGTGGGCGTCGCGTACCCGCTTGAGCAGCTTCACCGGGTAGTTGTAGAACGCCATGTTGCGCAGATGCGCACCGGCATCCGAGAAACCCATGTGCACCGACGGTTCCTTGGCCAGCTTGTCCAGGAACTTCGGGCGGTTGTTGGCCACGATGGTCGTCCAGCGAACGTTGCGCTCACCGTTGTCGACCAGGACGTCGAGGAACGCATCGAGCGGGTGGATGCCGCGCTCGTCGGCGATCTGGCCGAAGCTCTTGCCGATCAGCGACCGGTCGGGGCATTCGACGATCGTGGCGTCGTGGAAGTCGCGGTGCCACAAGGTCGGTCCGAGCACACGCCGGTCGAAGGACTTGCGGAACCGGCGGCGGTATTCGGGGTCGGCGAGCAGCTTGTTGCGCTCGAACTGGTCTTTGAGATGCAGCGCGGCCGTTCCGGCGCCGAATTCCTCGAACACCGGCAGATCGATTCCGTCCGAATACAATTCGAACGGCACCGGCAGATGCTGGAACCGCACCTTGGCGCCCAGGATCCGGTTGAGCAGGCGGACGCCGGGCCCCAGCACCCGCACCGCGCCGGGCGAGGACTTGGCGTCGGCGGACACCAGCAGGCTCATCCGCACATCCCGGCGCCGGCCGAACTGGCCGCTGCTCTCCAGGAAGAAGTTCAGTGCCTCATGGACTTTCGCCACATTCGGCGCGCTCTGCAGCATCCGTCCGCGCTTGCGCAGGACCTTGATCAGGCGTCGACGCTCACGCCAGGTCGCGAACGTCGACGGCAATGCGCGGGAGCGGAACCGGTCACCGTCGAGCTTGTCGATCGCCGCGTCCATCCCGGACAGGCCGAGCATGCCCGCCTCGAGGGCCTCGTCGAGCTTGGCCGCCATGGTCTCCAGCTCGGCATCGGTCGGGGTGACACCACGGGTGGTGGCCCGATCCAGCCCGAGCACCGAGGCCCGCAGATCCGAATGTCCCAGCAGCGACGCGATATTCGGGCCCAGCGGCAACTCGTCGATGGCCTTCACATACTCGGCCGGACCTGACCAGGTCTTGTGCTGCTCCAACGCACCCAGCACGAACTGACGCGGAACCGCCTCGACGCGACTGAATAGGTCGGCGGCGTCCTCGGTGTCGGCGTACACCGTCGACAGCGAGCACATGCCGAGCAGCACGGTGGTCACCCCATGGCGCACCGATTCCCGCAGACCCGGATCGAGCAGCACCTCGGCGTCGTAGTGCGTGTGCACGTCGACGAAGCCGGGCAGCACCCATTTACCG
Organism: Mycobacterium shunyiense; assembly: GCF_058270075.1. NCBI lineage: Bacteria > Bacillati > Actinomycetota > Actinomycetes > Mycobacteriales > Mycobacteriaceae > Mycobacterium > Mycobacterium shunyiense. Next base: position 158,885 of record NZ_JBZDPU010000023.1, read on the forward strand.
CCGGCGTTGATGACGTCGGGACAATCGGTCTCGTCGAGCGGGGTGGCGGACACCGTCCCCACTACCCCGTCGCGAATCCCCAGCGTACGGACCTGCGGCGGGGCGCCGGTGCCGTCGAACCACAAGCCGTTGCGAACGATGACGTCGTAGGACATGACGCAACGCTAAACGAGAAAGTGAGTACTCACAATCTTTTAGCGAGAATTACTCCGGAAGTATTCGACCGTCTTGGGGATACCCGCGGCCAGATCCACCTGCGGCCGCCAGCCCAGCACATCCCTGGCCCGGCTGATGTCGAGCTGGGAACGACGCAGGTCACCGAGCCGCGGCGGGTGCATCTCCGGTTCGTCCGCGGCACCGACGGCCAGCGCGATCGCGGTGTGCATCTCGCGGGTCGAGGTCTCCACGCCCGTACCGACGTTGAACCGTTGACCGCCGCCGTCCGCCCCGGACGCCTTGACGAAGGCGTCGACCACGTCGTCGACATACACGTAATCGCGGGTGTCGGAGCCGTCGCCGAAGATCTTGGTGGGCCGCCCGGCCAGCAGGGCCTGGGCGAAGATCGCCACCACTCCGGCCTCACCGTGCGGGTCCTGACGCGGGCCGTAGACGTTGGCCGGGGCGATGTGTGAGCAGTCCAGGTTGTACAGATTGCGGAACATGTTGAAGTAGACCTCGCCGGCCACCTTGCTCGCCGCGTACGGCGAGGCCGGATTCGTCGGGGTGTCCTCGCTCGTCGGATACGACGGAGGAGTGCCGTACACCGAGCCGCCCGACGACGTATGCACCACCTTGCGCACCCCGGACTGCCGGGCCGCCTCGGCCAACCGCACCACGCCCACCACATTCACCGTGGAATCCAGCTGGGGATCGTCCACCGAACGCTTCACCGAGATCTGGGCGCCCAGGTGGAAGATCACCTCGGGCTGAGTGTCCTTGAACAGGCCCAGCAGATCCGCGTCGACGATGTCGGCTTTGACGAACTCGAAGTTGTCGCTGTTGTCGGCACTGCTCAGGTTCTCTGCCCGCCCCGAGCTCAGGTCGTCGAGCCCGACGACGCTGTGCCCGTCCGCCAGCAGTCGGTCGACCAGCGTCGATCCGATGAAACCTGCCGCTCCTGTCACCAGTGTTCGCACGGGCTCACCATACCGACGGCAGATGTACCCCCGCTGGGTCCGTACAGTCGGCAAGAGTGAACAAGGTCGCCCGCATCGCCGCTGCGCTGATCGCGCTGCATCTGGTGGTCCGGGCGATACTCGCATTCGGGGGCTATTTCTACTGGGACGATCTGATCCTGATCGGCCGGGCCGGGACCCAGAATCTGCTGTCGCCGTCCTTCCTCTTCGACGATCACGACGGCCACGTCATGCCCGCGGCGTTCCTGGTGTCGGGCGCCGTGACCCGGGTCGCGCCGTTCTCCTGGGTACTGGCTGCCGTGAGCCTGGTCGTGATGCAGCTGCTGGCCTCGCTGGCATTGCTGCGGGCACTGTGGGTGATCCTGGGCTGGCGGCCGGTAATGCTCATCCCGCTGACCTTTGCGTTGTTCACGCCGCTGGCGTTGCCCGGATTCGCATGGTGGGCGGCGGGGCTGAACACACTGCCCATGCAGGCCGCGCTGGCCTGGGTGGTCGGTGAAGCCGTGCTGCTCGTGCGGACCGGTAATCCCCGCCATGCCGTCACCGGGATTCTGGTGTTCCTCGGCGGACTGCTGTTCTTCGAGAAGGCCGCGGTGATCCCGTTCGTGGCGTTCGCGGTCGTCGCTCTCTTGGGGTACGTCACGGGGAACTTCGGCCTGCGCGACGTGTGGCGGCGCGGTCTTCAGCTGTGGGTCGGGTGCCTGGCCCTGACCGTGGCGTGGATCGGGGTTTACCTCGTCGTCGTCGATCAGAAGCGGTGGAGCTTCGATGTGGGGATGACGTGGGACCTGCTGAGCCGCTCATTTACCCACGGCATCGTGCCCGGGATCGTGGGCGGGCCGTGGTCCTGGCAACGCTGGGCACCCGCCTCACCGTGGGCCACCCCGCCCGTCTCGGTGATGGTGCTGGGCTGGGTGGTGCTCGTAGTCGCCCTTGCGGTGGTGTTGGTGCGCAAGACCCGCATCTGGCCGGTGTTGGTTGTGGCCCTGGGTTACGCCGTCGCATGCCAGATCCCGATCTATCTGATGCGCTCGTCGCGGTTCACCGCATTGGAGTTGGCGCAGACGCTGCGCTACCTGCCGGACCTCGTGGTGGTGCTGGCGCTGTTGGCGGCCGTGGGATTCTGTGCGCCGAACCGGGAATCCTCTCGTGTGCTTTCGGCGTCACCGGCGCGCACAGCCGTATGTGTCAGTGTCGCTGTGCTTTTCGTGGCGAGCAGCCTGTATTCGACCTTCACTTTCTTGAAGGTGTGGCAAGACAACCCCGTGCCCGCCTATCTGAACAATGCGCGCGCTTCGCTGGCGTCCACCTCATCGGCTGCCCCGCTGCTCGACCAAGAGGTCGATCCGCTGATCCTGCAACGCGTCGCCGCTCCGGAGAACCTGGCCAGCCACATGTTCGCACTCGCCTCGCCACGACCCGAGTTCGCCTCAGCGACAACCGATCTGCGGATGTTCGACCGGACCGGAACGCTGCTGCCCGCGAAAGTGACATGGGTACGCACCATTGTCGAGGGCCCGGCACCCAAGTGCGGCTTCCTGGTCCAGCCCGACGAACCCGTCGTCATGCCACTCGACGGGCCCCTGCTGCCGGCCGATTGGACCGCCGAGATCAACTACCTGGCCAACAGCGACGGTTCCCTGACCATGGCCCTGGCCGAAGGACCTGAAGTGAAGGTGCCGGTACGGCCCGGCCTCAACCGGGTGTTCGTTCGACTCCCCGGCGCCGGGCAGTCCATTTCCGTGCAGGCCAACACCGCCGCGCTGTCGGTCTGCATCTCCCCCGGACCCGTGGGATTCCTGGCACCGAAGTAGATCAGCTGCTGAGATACTGACGGTTGACTGTCGGGATTCTGCTGGGGGGACGTTCTGTGAGCAGACTGCAATGACAACGCTGCTCCGCTGGACACTCGAGCCTCGATCAACTCGGCCTCAGAGCGCGCGCATGCCTACGAGGTCGCATTTGCGAAAGCCACAGTGGCCAAACCGATATTGGCCGACCGAGCGGCACGACAGACTGACCTGCTTCGCGCCGCTGCCTTGCACAGTCTGGTTGCCACCGGGGCCCAGTCGGCGAAGAAGGTGGTCGGCACGGTGATCCGCCAACTAGCCATCTCAGCATTGGTCGCCTGCCTGCTCGCTGGTTGTGGGCTTTTCGGCAGCGGCGCGACCCGCCATGACGACCGCTTCGCGCGGCCCGATCATCCGAAGAACTCACCGTCCGGGCAATATGCGGTGGCGGTCGACATGGGACCGAATCAGAACGGTGTCGACACCTGGGTGGCAGTGATCCGGGACAACGCAACGGGCGCCGAAGTGTTCCGCGACTCGTACGCCTACAGCAGCCGCCACGGCGTCGGCATCACCTGGCTGTCCTCCGGCGACCAACTATGGTTGCTCTCCAGCGATGTCGGTACTGCCCACGTCGACCGGAAACCCGACGGGACCTGGATCAAGACCGGCATCTATCCGGAAACAGTCGGCGACATCCCCGAAGAGATCAAAGCTGCCGGTGGCTGAGGCTCGCATGCCCGCACACGAGCGATCCCCAGCTACCTCCATCGGACCCCAGAAGGGATCTGCAGTGTGACGCCACAACGAGTAGTGGCCGCAATCCTCGTATGCCTGACTTTCGTTGTCTCCGCGTGCAACCCGACCGGTGACGCTCCTAGCGGCGACACAACTTCCGACCAGATCCGCCACGATCTCGAACCCCTCACGAAACGCTTCCCGGCGATCGGCCACCCCATCTCGGCCACCTGGATGGGCGGCACCCTCGGTGTCCAACCAGATGGCCGGGCAACGGTTCCCGGGCCATCGGACTACTGGATCGAAGCGATCATCGAACTCGAACCGGCCACGGCAGATGCGCTGCGGTCGAAGTACGTCCCCACCGCAACAGCTGAGGCCCCAGAGCTCACAGAGAAGCTGCAAAAGGATGTGCCAGGCGGCCCCTTCCTCACCGGCCCAGCATTGGATACCGCACTCAGCAACGATGACTGGCGGTCGACCGCCTATCTCCACAGCGGATCGAACACACTCGTGATGCGATCGGTCGACGACTGATTCGGAGCGCGTGCCAAGCTGGCAGGCATGACTGACGTACGCGAACAGGGTCTGCGGGTCCTCCAGGAGATGGTGCCGCATCTGCCGGCAGACGTTGTGGAGCCCGACGGCAGCTTCGGCGACGAGCTGATGGGCATCGGCGTCGACAATGTCTTCGGCCGGTTGTGGAGTCGCGAGGGCCTGAGCCGGCGTGACCGCAGTCTGGTCACCATGGGCATCTTGATCGCCCTGCGGGCCACCGATGAGTTCGAGTCGCACGTCAGGATCGGGCTGCGAAACGGCCTCACGGAGGACGAGATCGCCGAAGTCATCTACCACGCCAGCGGTTATGCGGGATTCCCCGCTGCGAATACCGCCCGCAACGTGGCGCGTGAAGCACTGGCAAAGGGCTAGAAGACCCGGCTGCCCGTCTTCGACAGCTCGAAGCCGTGGTCACCGATCACGCACACCGTGCTCACGTCGGTGACGGCGCACGTCCCGGTGTCGGGGTAGACAAGCTTGCTGCCCGCGGGAAGCAGCTTGTAGTCAGCGGGGTCAACCGTGCGGTCACGCGGCTCTTTGTAGTCCGTGTACTTCTCCATGTTGGCCAGATCCCCGGTGGAGAATTTTGCCGGATCGAGTTGCATGGCCGCGAAAACGCTGACGAAGTTGCTCGTGGTACCGGGCAGCGCACCCCAGCAGGTGGCTTGCTTCATTGGTGGATTGGCACGGCCGGTGTAGGTGATCCGGCAGCGGTATCCGCCCGGGGTGACGAACTGCGCGCCGTTCGTCGTCGGATAGTTGTAATACGTGTTGTAGGGGTGAACATCCACCGCGGTGTAACCACCGAGATCCGGGATCGGCCCCGGATCGGCCCCGGCCACCGGCGATGTCAGTGAAACCACTGCTAGGAAGGCCGCCCCCACCACGATCCGTGCCATGCGGTGAGCCTATCGGCCCGGCGGGAACACCGAACGCAGCATTTTCACGTCCCCCTGGAAAGCTCCGTCGGCGAGGGCCTGGTCCACGGTGATCGCTCCGACCGCAAGTCCTACGACGCTGTCGGGCGAGGCGGTGAGGACCGCACCGGGCCGATCTTTCGGGACGAAGGCACTCGGACCGGTCTCATCGATGCGCAAGGTCATCAGAAAGCCGTCGGTCTCGATCCCGAGTTCGACGGGCGGGGTGGCCGTGGCGCCGAGAAGCAGGGCAGGCAGAGCGAGCGTGAGCCAGCGAGGCCGGAACTCATCTTCGCCACGCCCCGTCGCCAGCAGCGGAACGCCCCACCTTCCGAGCGCCTCCATCGGCTCGCGGAGCGCCGCACCCCAGGGTGTGAGTCCGTAGACGACCCCGGTGTCGTCGAGGCGTCGTTCGACGATTCCGTTCGTCTCCATGGTGCGAAGCCGCTCCGCCAGGAGGTTGGTGGCGATCCCTGCGAGCGAGGCCTTCAACTCGCCGTACCGCATCGCACCGGGAAGCAACTCCCGCACGATCAGCAGCGTCCAGCGGTCACCCACAACATCCAGCGACCGAGCGAGAGCGCAGAACTGCCCGTAGGAGCGGGAAACCTTCCCGGTTTGATTGATATTTTCAACCATACTTGATTTTATCAATCACATTGGGGGGATGTCGGACGAGGAGGGGCGATTTCGCATGGCGTTGAGCATCAGTTGGTTGGCGGTAGTCGTGGCCACCGCGGTCGGGATGGCGATCGCGTGGGTCTGGTACAGCGATTGGGGCCTGGTCGGCAGCGCCTGGCGAAAGCTGACCGGGGTGACCAAGGCGGACTCGGCGCGAGTGGGCAAGCGCCCCTTCGTCGTTCTACTGGTGTCGCTACTCGTGACGGCGATCGCGCTCACCGCCGCCTGCTCTATTACCTTCGGGTTCTTCGGCAGTGATTCCCTCTGGCTCGCCCTGGCGGTCGGAGCTGCGGCCTGGCTCGGGCTGTCGCTGTCTACGTTGGCGCAGCACAACGCTTTCGAGTTGAAGCCGGCACGGCTCACCGTGATCAACAGCGCGTATCAACTGGCGTTGTTCATCGGCATGACTCTGGCCATCGGCCTGCTGGCGTAGGCCCCGCCTCACGGCCCTAGCAGCGCCAACGGAATCACCGCCACGCCATCTGGCCGTCGGTACGCGAATTGTCCGGTGTTCACGACGATCCGCTCCACCAACCGGTCACCGATCTGCCCCTTGAGCCAGTTGAGATGGCGTACGTCCTTGTCGTCGACGGTTGGCGCCAGCTTCACTTCGATCGCGATCACTCTCATCCCCGGCCCCTCGACGATCAAATCGATCTCGTGGTCGCCGTTTTGAGTGCGAAGGTGCCCGACCGTTGCTTCGACAGCTTCCGCGTATACCCTAATCGACTGCGCGACAAGAGATTCGAACAGCGCTCCGAGCCACATGCCGGCCGGCCCCGGAGCGGTCATCCCACCGAGCAATGCATCGACGTCGACGCCGAACAACGCTGCCGCAAGTGCTGGGTCTACAAGGTGATGCTTGGGAGTCTTCGTCAGCCGCTTGAGCGGGGTGAAGGACGGAATCCATGGACTGATCGGGTCAAGAATGAACAGTCGTTGCAGGTGTTCACGGTATTGGGCGACGGTCTGCCTGGCAGGCTTATCAGACTCGCCCGGCGTAGCGGAATCGAGGATCACGCTGTAAGCCGCATCCGTCGACGTTGCCGCCCCGTACGCTGCGAGCCAAGCCCGCAACGCAGCAGGTTGACGGACTGCCATCCCGTTCTCGGGAAGTTCGCGCTCAACGATTCGGCTCAAGTATCCGTTGAGCTGCGCACGCCGGACCCGCGGAGGTAGATCCCGAATCCCCGGGAATCCAGAGCGCACAATTTCTTCGGCATAATCGGGCAAGGCAACGTCGGTCTGCCCTTCAACCAGCCTCTGGCCGCCGCCCAGTAGGGAACGAAGCGATACCGCCGTGCTGGTCAGGCCTCGCTCGGAAACGGACATCGGCCGCATGATCACGCTGAGGATGCGGCCCGCACCGGAATGGATCCTGGTGCCTGCCGCTAACTGCGCCGATCCCGTTAACAGAAATCTCCCACCTTCCGGCGACTGATCGACGCCACGGCGGACTCGGTCCCATATCGACGGGAGTAGCTGCCATTCATCGATGAGAATCGGCGGAGTCAGCCGATCGATCAGTCCGAGGTCAGCCGCCAGTGCCGATCGCTGGCCATCCTCATCCAGTTTCAGGGTCGACGTGGCTCGCTGGGCCGCGGTGGCCGTCTTCCCCACTCCCTTGGCGCCCTCCAGTGCGATGGCGGCGGTGTACGGAAACAGATCGTCGAGGAGCTGGTCAACCAACCTCGGTCGATATGCCACGAAGCGAATCTAACAAATCGCAGGGTATCTATCTAACAAATCGCAGCAATTCGACCTAACAGATCGCAGCATAGTCAGCGTTCGCGTGTGGAAAACGCCGACCGGCGACTAGATGAAAAGCCAGGTGAAGTATGCCGTCGGCCTGCCGGAGCAGAAAGGGACGGTCCACCAGAGCCGACTAAAAAACGCGTGGAGCCACCCAGGGGAATCGAACCCCTGACCTATTCATTACGAGTGAATTGCTCTACCGACTGAGCTAGGGTGGCGCACCCGGGCGAACCGGGCGGCACCACTTTACGGCAGACGCTGCCCAGGACCCAACTCACCCACGTAGCGCCTGCCCGACGGTCGCCACCATGGCGTCGACGGCGAACTTCGGCTTGACGTTGACGGCCAGCGCTTCACGGCATTCCAGCACCGCCTCAATACAGCGCAGCAGCCGGTCGGGTGGCACGTGGGCGGCCATGGCCTCCACCTTCTCGGCCATGTCCGGGTGGTTCGCCGTGACTCCGCCGGCGCCCGACGACACCAGCAGGGCATCGCGAAAGTAGGTGGCCAGGTCGATCAGTGCCCGATCCAGCGCATCGCGGGAGGCTCGGGTCTGCCGTGACTTCTGCCGTCGCTCCAGCTCTTTGAGCGCACCGGCAGTCCCGCGGGTGGTGGCGGCGGTACCTTTTCCGGTCCCACCTGCCCCCAGGGCGGTCTTGAGCTCCTCGGTCTCGGTCTCGTTGCGCCCCGCGGTCAACGCCAGTGCCTCGGACTCGGCGACGGCCACCATCTCCTCGGCCGCCGCGAACGCCCGCGCCGGCGTCGCCGCGTCGCGGGCCAGCCCGAGCGCCCGTTTCCGGCGGTCCCTGGCCTCGGGATCGGTCGCCAACCGCCGGGCCCGCCCCACATGGCCGCCGCTGACGGAGGCCGCCCAGCGTGCATCCGCCTCGGGCAGCCCGTCACCGGAGATCAGCACGTCGGCGATGGCGTCCACCGACGGCGTGGTCAGCGCCACGTGCCGGCACCGGGAACGCAGCGTGATCGCGATGTCCTCGGGGTCCACCGACGGCGCGCAGAGCAGGAACACAGTCGACGCCGGTGGCTCCTCCACCACCTTGAGCAGCGCGTTGGCCGCGCCCTCGGTGAGCCGGTCGGCATCCTCGATCACCACGACCTGCCACCGCCCGGTCCCGGGCCGACGCGAGGCGATCTGGACGATCTCGCGCATCTCCTTGACCGCAATCGACAGTCCCTCGGGCACGATGCGGCGCACATCGGCGTGGGTCCCGGCCATCGTCGTCGTACAGGCCCGGCATTCACCGCACCCCGGCGTCCCCTCTGACGTGCACTGCAGGGCCGCCGCGAAGCACAGTGCGGCGACCGAACGCCCCGATCCGGGCGGGCCGGTGATCAGCCAGGCATGTGTCATGGTCCCCACGGTGGTGCCACTGTGTGGCGAATCACCTCGGGCCGCCGACGCGGCCGCCACCAGCTCCTGTTCCACCGCATGCTGGCCCACCAGCCGCGAAAAGACCCCGCTCATCGTCCCCAACAGTAGTGGTCAAGCCGACACAACCACGTCACAGCAGGCGCTCAACGTCCCTGGGGCCCGATACGGTGAACGGGTGACCGCGGAGGCAATACCCATGAGGCGAATCAATGCATTCGTCCGATGGGTGGCGCGTACCCCGTGGCCGGTGTTCACGCTGGGCATGCTGCAGGCCGACATCATCGGCGCGCTGTTCGTGCTCGGCTTCCTGCGCTTCGGTCTGCCTCCCGAGGACCGCATCCAGCTCCAGGATCTGCCAGTGCTCAACCTGGCGATCTTCCTGGGGTATCTGTTCGTGTCGTTCACCGTCGGCGCCTACCTGGCCCTGCGCCTGCTGATCCCGGTGATCCGATGGCAGCGCCGCGACACCCTGCTGACGAAGTCGGACCCCGGCATCACCGAGTTGGCCCGCGTACGGGCGCTGAAGATGCCCTTTTACCGCACCCTTATCAGCGTCACGAACTGGCTGCTGGGCTCGATCGTGTTCATCGTGGCCAGCTGGCCGGTGGCCAGTAAGTCGGCCCCCGTGGTTCTCGTCGCCACCGCACTCGGCGCGACGGCCACGGCGATCATCGGCTACCTGCAGTCCGAGCGGGTGCTGCGGCCGGTTGCGGTGGCCGCGCTGCGCGGCGGGGTTCCGGAGAACTTCCGCGCTCCAGGGGTGATCCTGCGCCAGGTGTTGACCTGGGTGCTGTCGACGGGCGTGCCGGTCCTTGCCATCGTCCTGGCGCTGGTGGCCAGCAAGTTCTCGATCCTGACCGCATCGGCGGACCGGCTGATCACCCCGCTGTTGCTGTTGGCCGTGGCCGCGCTGGTGATCGGGCTGTCCGGCACCGTGCTGGTGGCGATGTCGATCGCCGACCCGCTGCGCCAGCTGCGCTGGGCGTTGGGCGAGGTGCAGCGCGGTAACTACAACGCGCACATGCAGATCTACGACGCCAGCGAGCTGGGCCTGCTGCAGGCCGGGTTCAACGACATGGTGCGCGAGCTGGCCGAGCGGCAACGACTACGTGACCTGTTCGGCCGCTATGTGGGTGAGGACGTCGCCCGACGCGCCCTGGAGCGCGGCACCGAGCTCGGCGGCCAGGAACGCGATGTGGCGGTGCTGTTCGTGGACCTGGTGGGTTCGACGCATCTGGCGTCGACGATCCCGGCCGGCGACGTGGTGAACCTGCTCAACGAGTTCTTCCGGGTCATCGTCGACACGGTCAACCGGCACGGCGGATTCGTCAACAAGTTCCAGGGTGACGCGGCCCTGGCCATCTTCGGTGCCCCGATCGAGCATCCCGACGCCTCCGGCGGTGCGCTCGCGGCTTCCCGTGAACTGCACGACGAGCTGCTCAGCGTGCTGGGCACCGACACCGAGTTCGGTATCGGGGTGTCGGCCGGCCGCGCGATCGCCGGCCATATCGGTGCTCAGGCCCGGTTCGAGTACACCGTGATCGGCGATCCGGTGAACGAGGCCGCCCGCCTCACCGAGCTCGCCAAGCTGGAAGAGGGCCATGTGCTGGCCTCGGCGATCGCGGTCAGCGGCGCCCTGGACGCCGAGGCACTGAGCTGGGACGTCGGCGAGATCGTCGAACTGCGCGGACGCACCGTGCCCACTCAGCTGGCCCGCCCGATGAACCTGGTCCTGCCACGGGATCTGGAGCGCGAAGCCGAACGCGATGTCACCGACGACGATGTGCGGAGCTCGACCTAGACGCGCCTCACCGCCGAATGGCCAGTTATTGCACGCCTTTTCGCGAAGCACGTGACATAACTGGCCGCTCGGCGCACAACACGGGGCTCGAGCAGGTCAGGCCTTCTTGGCTGCGGCCTTCTTCGCCGGGGCCTTCTTGGCAGCGGTTTTCTTGGCGGCAGCCTTCTTCGCCGGAGCCTTCTTCGCGGCCTTCTTCACCGGACCACGGGCCCGACGATCGGCCAGCAGTTCCGAGGCGCGCTCGTCGGTGATCGAGGCGACGTCGTCGCCCTTGCGCAGGCTGGCATTGGTCTCACCGTCGGTGACGTACGGACCGAACCGCCCGTCCTTGATCACCATCGGCTTACCCGAGGCCGGGTCGGTGCCCAGCTCACGCAGCGGCGGGGCCGCAGCGGCCTGGCGCCCACGGCGTTTCGGCTCGGCGTAGATCTTGAGGGCCTCGTCGAGGGTGATGGTGAACATCTGTTCCTCGGTGGCCAGCGAACGAGAGTCGGTGCCGCGCTTGAGATACGGACCGTAGCGGCCGTTCTGCGCGGTGATCTCCTCGTTGTTCGACGGGTCGACACCGACCACCCGGGGCAACGACAGCAGCTTGAGCGCGTCGTCCAGCGTCACGGTCTCCAGATCCATTGTGCGCAAGAGAGATCCGGTGCGCGGCTTGGGTCCGGTCGGCTTCTTGCCCTTCTTGGCCGTCGTGCCGGCATCCGGATCCTCGGGGGGTTCCGGGAGGATCTCGGTGACGTAGGGACCGAATCGTCCGTCCTTGGCGACGATCTCGTGCCCGGACACCGGGTCGATACCCAGCACGCGGCCCTCTTGCGGTGTGGCGAAAGCCTTCTCGGCCAACTCGAGGGTCAGCTCGTCGGGCGTCAGCTCATCCTTGAGGTTGGCGCGCTGCGGCTTGAGCTCCCCTGGATTGTCCGGGTCGGCGATCATCCGCTCCAGGTACGGGCCGTTGCGACCGACCCGGACCACCACGGCGCGACCTTCGTCGTCGTCGAAGAGCTTGATGGAGTTGACTTCTCGCGCGTCGATGCCTTCGAGGTTGCCGCCGACGAGGTGCTTGAGGCCACCGGCGCGGGCGATGGATCCCTCGACGCCGTGCTCACCGCCGAAGTAGAAGTTCGACAGCCAGTTGGTGCGTTGTTCCTGGCCGTTGGCGATCTCGTCGAGCTCGTCTTCCATGGCCGCGGTGAAGTCGTAATCCACCAGGCGGCCGAAGTGTTGCTCCAACAGTCCGATGACGGCAAAGGCGACCCACGACGGGACCAGCGCACTGCCCTTTTTGACCACGTAGCCGCGGTCCTGGATGGTCTTGATGATCGAGCTGTACGTCGACGGGCGGCCGATACCGAGTTCTTCGAGGGCCTTGATCAGCGACGCCTCGGTGTAGCGGGCCGGCGGGCTGGTGGTGTGCCCGTCGGCGGTCAGATCGGCGGCGTCGACGCGCTGGCCCTGGGTCAGGTTCGGCAGCCGGCTCTCGGCGTCGTCGGCCTCACCGCCGGCCTGCTCGTCGAGGCTCTCGACGTAGGCCTTCAGGAAGCCCGCGAACGTGATGGTGCGGCCGGACGCGTTGAAGACAACCTGCTCACCGCCGGCGGCAGTGCCCGCGATTCGCAGCGACAGCGTCGTACCGCGCGCATCGGCCATCTGGGAGGCCACGGTGCGCTGCCAGATCAGCTCGTAGAGCCGGAACTCGTCGGTGTCCAGCTGCGCGTGCAGCTGCCCCGGGGTCTGGAACACGTCACCGGCTGGGCGGATCGCCTCGTGCGCCTCCTGGGCGTTCTTGACCTTGCGGGTGTACTGCCGCGGCGACGGATGCACGTACTCGTCACCGTAGAGCTGCCGCGCCTGATTGCGTGCGGCGTTGATGGCCGACTCCGACAACGTGGTCGAGTCGGTACGCATGTAGGTGATGTAGCCGTTCTCGTACAACCGCTGCGCGATGCTCATGGTCCGCTCCGAGGAGAACCGCAGCTTGCGGGCGGCCTCCTGCTGCAACGTGGAGGTCATGAACGGCGCGTAGGGCTTGCGCGTGTACGGCTTCTGCTCGACGGAGCTGACGGCCAACTGGGCGCCGCGCAGACCGGCGGCCAGGGCCCCGGCGCTCGCTTCGTCGAGCACGAGCACCTCGTCGGGCTTCTTCAACTGGCCCAGCGAGTCGAAATCACGGCCGGCGGCGACGCGGCGGCCGTCGACGGTGTTGAGCTTGGCGGTGAACTTGGGCGGGGTGGCCTCCGGGTCGGAGACCGACGCGTCCAACTCGGCGCTGACGTCCCAGTACCCGGCGCTGCGGAACGCCATGCGCTCCCGCTCACGCTGCACGATGATGCGGGTGGCCACCGACTGCACCCGGCCCGCCGACAGCTTCGGCGCGACCTTCTTCCACAGCACGGGCGACACTTCGTAGCCGTAGAGCCGGTCGAGGATGCGGCGGGTTTCCTGCGCGTCGACCAGCGCGATGTCCAGGTCACGGGGGTTTTCCGCGGCGGCCCGGATCGCGGGTTCGGTGATCTCGTGGAACACCATCCGCCGGACCGGCACCTTGGGCTTCAGCGTCTCCAGGAGGTGCCAGGCGATCGCCTCACCCTCGCGGTCACCGTCCGTTGCGAGGTAGAGCTCGTCGACACCCTTGAGCAGGTCTTTGAGCTCGGTGACAGTGCTCTTCTTCTCGGGGCTGACGATGTAGAGCGGTTCGAAGTTGTCGTCGACGTTGACCCCGAGGCGCGCCCACGGCTCGGATTTGTACTTGGCGGGCACGTCAGCGGCATTGCGCGGCAGGTCACGGATGTGCCCGCGGGAGGATTCGACCACGTAATTGGAGCCCAGGTAGCCGGCGATCTTGCGCGCCTTGGTCGGCGACTCGACAATCACGAGTCGCCGGACATTCCCCTTGCTACCGCTGCCGCTATCGCCAGCCAACGTGCTTACGCTCCACTTCTATAGTTGCCGCGCCACGCCCGGCAACTGACAATTTCGCATTACGCGCGAGCCTACGCAAACCGGCTCTCCGCATGTGCACCATTAAATACGTGGCCATTGCGCCAACGCGGAGGCCTCCCCGGGCGGTTCCCCGACATTCTCCACCAGGCGTGACAGGCGTCGACGCCCACTGATCCGCAGGGCCGGATGGGAGCCTCTGGTCCCGATCAGAGTCGGGGCGATTCCTACCCGCATCATGGCCGCGGCCAGCGGAGCATGGGTATCGGGCGCATGCGGGTCCAGCCCCAGCAGGTAACGGTCGTCGGCCTCGGGTGTGCCCGCCGCCAGCGTCCAGGCCCGCAACTCGCGGGCACCGGGCAGCCATCGGGGCGGCACTGTCTTGACCGCGCCCCTAGTCCATTCCCCGGCGATCAGCATCAACTGCGGATCCAGCGCCGTACGCACCAGCGGGTTGTTCTCGTCGGTCCGGGAGATCTCCGGCACCAGCCCAACCTCGGTGATCATCTCGGCCAGGCCCTTGGCCCGCCACAGCTCGGCGACGACCACCGAGATCCGGGCCGCCTGCCGACCGCCGCTGCTCGCCAGAACGATCTGTCCCGGCCCGGCAAGCACCCCGGTCAGGTCGGCCACCGCAGGCGGCACCGACTCAGCCGAGAAGAAGGACAGCTGGCTCACAAACCGACACTAGGCCAGCGCAGGCCGCAAAAACGAGAACACCCCCGCGGTGTCCGATTTTGGACTCACACGGGGGTGTCTCTTTGGGTTTGTTTGGCTCAGATGGCCCGAACACCCGTGGCCTGCGGCCCCTTGGGGCTCTGGCCAACCTCGAACTCAACCTTCTGGTTCTCCTCCAGGGTGCGGAATCCGCTGCCCTGGATTTCCGTGTAGTGGACAAACACGTCGGCAGAGCCGTCCTCCGGAGCGATGAAGCCGAAGCCCTTTTCCGCGTTGAACCACTTCACAGTTCCCTGTGGCATCTTTTGTTCTTTCCTTCTCTTTCAACCGGGTGCGGTCCACCGACTTCCGGTGCACCGGGCCCGTTCCGACCGCCATCCTTCGTGGAGTCGCCCGGAACTGACCCGACCTACAACCCTCGCAGGAACCGCGATCGCAACGACGATCCTGCGAGTGCGAGTACAAACACAGAAGCTGCGACCGTGATCAGTCAACCATGTTCGGGTCGGCTGCGACAGTCTTGTCGTGCGGCGCGTGGTGAACAATTCGTTTACAAATCCGGGCCGTTGTCGGCGGGGTAGATCGTAGGAGGACGGACAGTGCTGGATCAGGGGGCGGATTTCGGCCGTGAGCTGCTGGCTTGCACTGTCGACGGCACCCCTTCCGGGGAAGATCCGCTACGCCATGTTGCGGATATACCGGCGCGGCCCGGCAAACCAGATCGATGGCCGCAATGGGCCCATCCGGAGGTCATTCAGGCTTTGCAGGACCGCGGCGTGACCGCACCGTGGTCGCATCAGCTCGCCGCCGCCGAATTGGCCCGCGCCGGCCGACATGTGGTGGTGTCCACGGGAACCGCATCGGGTAAGTCCCTGGCCTACCAATTACCGATCCTCTCGGCGTTGGCCGAGGACCGGCAGACCCGGGTGCTGTACCTGTCCCCGACGAAGGCGCTCGGACACGACCAGCTGCGTACCGCACAGAACCTGACAGAGACCGTCGCCGCTCTGCGGGACGTGGCGCCGGCGCCGTATGACGGTGACAGCGCCACCGAGGTCCGTCGGTTCGCCCGGGAACGGTCGAGATGGATTTTCTCCAATCCGGACATGATCCATCTGTCGCTGCTGCGCAACCATGCCCGATGGGCGGTGTTCCTGCGTCACCTCAAGTACGTCGTAGTCGACGAATGTCATTACTACCGTGGCATTTTCGGTTCCAACGTGGCGATGGTACTGAGGCGCCTGTTGCGATTGTGCGAGCGATATTCCGCCGACGGCTCGGTACCGACGGTGATTTTCGCGAGTGCCACCACGGCGTCACCGGCCGAGACGGCCGCGGAGTTGATCGGGCAGACGGTGGCCGAGGTGACCGAGGACGGCTCACCGCAGGGCGCCCGCACGATCGCGTTGTGGGAACCGGCCCTGCTCGACGATCTCACCGGCGAGAACGGCGCGCCGGTCCGGCGTTCGGCCGGCGCCGAGGCCGCCCGGGTCATGGCCGACCTGATGTCCGAGGGCGCACGCACGTTGACCTTCGTCCGGTCCCGGCGCGGTGCCGAACTCACCGCGCTGGGAACCCGGGCCCGGTTGGAAGACACCGCACCGGAGCTGGCCGATCAGGTGGCGTCCTACCGGGCCGGTTTTCTCGCCGAGGACCGCCGCGAACTGGAGCACGCCCTGACCGACGGCCGGCTGCGTGGGCTGGCCACCACCAACGCACTCGAGCTCGGTATCGACATCGCCGGACTCGATGCTGTGGTGATGGCGGGGTTTCCCGGCACCGTCACCTCGTTCTGGCAGCAGGCCGGGCGGTCCGGCCGGCGCGGACAGGGCGCGCTGATCGTGTTGATCGCCCGCGACGATCCCCTGGACACCTACCTGGTGCACCATCCCGCGGCACTGCTGGACAAGCCGATCGAGCGGGTGGTCATCGACCCGACGAATCCACACGTGCTGGGCCCGCAGTTGCTCTGCGCCGCAGCCGAGCTGCCGCTCACCGCGGCCGAGGTCAGGTTGTGGAACGCCGAGGCGGTGGCCGAAACCCTGGTCGACGACGGACTGCTCCGGAAGCGGCCCAGCGGCTATTTCCCCGCACCCGGTGTGGATCCGCACCCGGCCGTGGACATCCGCGGCTCCAGCGGCGGTCAGATCGCGATCCTGGAGGTCGACACCGGCAGGATGCTGGGCAGCACCGGCGCCGGGCAGGCGGCGTCGTCGTTGCATCCCGGCGCCGTGTATCTGCACCAGGGCGAGACCTTTCTGGTCGACTCGTTGTCCTTCGAGGACGGGGTGGCGTTCGTGCATGCCGCCGATCCGGGCTACAGCACGTTCGCCAGGGAACTCACCGACATCGCCGTCACCGGTCCCGGCGAGCGCAGGACGTTCGGCCCGGTCACCGTGGGCCTGGTTCCGGTGTCGGTGACCAACACCGTGGTGGGTTACCTGCGCCGGCGGATCGATGGCGAGGTCATCGATTTCGTGGAACTGGACATGGCGCCGAGCACCCTGGACACCATGGCCGTGATGTGCACCATCACCCCGGAAGCGTTACAGGACAACGGCATCGATCTGCTGGCCATGCCGGGAAGTCTGCATGCCGCCGAGCACGCAGCGATCGGTCTGCTGCCCCTGGTGGCCAGCTGCGACCGCGGCGACATCGGCGGAGTCTCGACGGCCGTCGGACCGGTCGACGGTTTGCCGTCGATCTTCGTCTACGACGGCTATCCCGGCGGGGCGGGTTTCGCCGACCGCGGATTCCGCAATCTGAGTACGTGGTGGGGCGCGACTGCCGACGCGATCGAGGCTTGTGAGTGCCCGCAGGGGTGCCCCTCGTGCGTGCAGTCACCGAAATGCGGCAACGGGAACGACCCGCTGGACAAATCGGGCGCGATACAAGTGCTCCGCCTGGTGCTCGGCGCGCTGAGTACGTCCTCAGCGGACCCCCGACCGCGTTGACGACCGACCCCTCGACGGCCGACTACGCGGATCTACTACTGCGTGGCTGCATTCGGCCACGCCGAACACACAGACGGTGCGACGAACGGTCGGACAACGCGATCCGTTCCCAATCCCGGAGGCCGGGCGCAGTGGCAAATTACGTGAACTCACTCATGTTTGCAACCCGACAGACCCGGCTTCGGGTATCTGCGACCGTAATCCGCAGTTTTCTCCTGCGGATCACGTCGTCGTCGCACGCGTAATACAGCTACCCACACCCCGGTAAAATGCCGCGCATGACCCACGACTGGCTGCTCGTGGAGACACTGGGTAGCGAGCCTGCCGTGGTCGCGCGAGGTCTGCAGACGAAGAACCTTGTCCCGATCAGTGTGTTTCTACGACGAAATCCGCACCTGATGGCAATTCAGAGCGCCATCAGGGAAACCGTCCAGGCCGGCCAGGGCCTCAGCACCATCACACCCAAGAATGACCGCGTAATCCGCACCGAAGTGGTGCGGATGTCCGACGGGCAGATCCACGGCGTCCACGTCTGGATCGGGCCGATCGACGTCGACCCGCCCCAGCGGCCGGTTCCCGGCCCGCTGGTCTGGGACCTGACCGCAGGCGTGGCCACCGATACCCCTGAATCGCTGCGTAACAGCGGAATGAACCCCGAAACCGAAGCCACCCACGACCGGACGTTCGCAGACGATCTACCGGCCCGGGACCTCAACGGCAGCGAGGCCAAGGTGCTGGCCATGACCGTCAAGCCCGTGGTCGGCAACACCTTGTGCACCACCTGGGATGTCACCGACCATCGCGGGGAGACCATCACGGTGGGATTCGTGGCCCGGGTGACCCTGGAGCCGCGCGACGACGGCGCCGACCGGATGGTCTGCCGGGCGATGAACTGGCGCAGCGAGCGCGACTCCCCGGTGACACCCGTCGACAACCTGGCGCAGCGCATCCTCAACGGACTGGCCTGCCCCGGTGTGCACCGGGCCCTGGTCGGCCTCGACGACTGGAAGTTGTTGAAGTGGCTCGACGAGCCCGCACCGTTCTTCGACTGGCGTCACCGCGACGGCGGGCCCGCCCGCATCCACCCGGCCGACGCCCGGCACATGGCCCGGATGACCTCGGATTTCACCGACGGTGTCACCACCGCGGTGCTGCGGATGCGCGCTGAAGACGGCGGCTGGCAGCCGGTGCACATGACGATCAACCGGATCGAACTCGACGACGACACCTTCGCCGGTCTGATCGCGCTGCGGCTACCGACCGACGACGAGGTCGCCGCGGCGGATCTCGACCGGCTCGACTAATCGGCGGTGTCCACCGGTCCGGCGCGAGCGGCTGCGCGGGCCGGACCGACGCCCCACCGGCCGAGGCGCACCGGGACCGATACCTCGAGCACCACGTCGAGGCCGTCGATCCGGCAGGCGCCCAGGTCCGAACGCAGCCGCACCGCGATCTGGGTGGCCTGCGCGCACGCCGCGTCCGGTCCGGACACCACGGCTCCGGCGGCGCCCAAGGCCGCCAGATCCGCTGCGGCCTGGGCCCGGTGCCGGGCCGTGACGGCAGCACCGAGGTAGGCACCACCGGCCGCGAACGCGATCACCATCGCGATCATCGCCGCGGCCAACACCGTGGCCGAACCGCGCTCACCCGATTCCCGGTTCGGGCACCGCGGCCGCCTCGGCGGACACCGTGAACCCCGGCAGTGCCGTCGCGGCGCTGACCCGGGCGACCACCAGACCGCCGTCGCGGGCGAGATGCACCACCGCGCCGGACGGGGCGATACGCCGAGCGGCCGCCGTGGCCGTATCGCCCTCACCCCGGGCCGCCAGGCGGGCGGCTTCGCGCGCTGCGTCGATGCACCGGATCTGCATGCCCATCGCGCCAAGGCCACCGACACACAACACCAGGACAGCCACCAGAGCTGCGATGGCAATAGCCGCCTCGACCGTGACCGCACCCCGGTCATCCAGCCGGTCATCTAGACGTTGGTGTTCAGCGCCCGACTGATGATGTTGGTCAGCGCGCTCACGATCGAATCGCCCGTGACCACGGTGTACAGGATCGCCCCGAACGCCGCAGCGGCGATCGTGCCGATCGCGTATTCGACGGTGCTCATCCCTGATTCGTCGAGCATCAGCAGTGCCGCCCTGGCATTCGCCCGCTGAATCATGTTTCCCGCCATGATATTTCCTCCCTCTGCGATGTGTACTCACAACAAACCTGAACCCAGCACGTCACCGGCCAGGCCGGCGACCACAGGAACCACTCCGAGGCACACGAACGCCGGCAGGTAACACAGCCCCAACGGTCCGGCGACCAGTACCGATGCCCGTTCTGCCACCGCGTCGGCCGCGGCAGTGGCATCGTGTCGAGCCTGGGCGGCCAACTCGGCCACCCCGTCGGCCAGAGCACTGCCCGATGCCGCCGAGCGGCGGGCCAGCCGCAACAGGGCGTCTGCGTTCTTGTCTTGCGGCACTGTGTCATTGCCACCGGACCAGGCCGTGGCCGGATCCGCTCCGAGCGCCAGCAGCTCAGCCGCGCGCCGCAACATCGGTGCCAGTGACGGTGGCGCCGACGCGGTGGCGGCTGCGGCCGCGGTCGACACCGCCATCCCGGCGGCCAGACATGCGGAGAACAGGTCGAACGTCGAGGCCGCAGCGAGCGGATCGTCGGTGTGCACCCGCCGTGGGCCCGTCTGCGGCCCCGGTGCGGGCGCAGCACGGGACCGCACCCGCGCCGGATCCGCACCGACCAGCAGTGCCAGAGCGAGAAGCACTGCTGGCCAACTCATCCCAGTGCCCTTTCGGTGATCCGGTCCGACCACATCAGTCCGGCGCAGGCCAGCAGTACGCCGATCACCAGCAGCCAACCACCTACCCCTGGACCGCACAGGAACACCAAGGGCTGCGCTCCGATCAACTGCCCCAGTGCAATGCCCGCCACCGGCAACCCGGCCAGCACCGCTGCCGTCGCCCGTGGGCCGGCCATCGCCGCTTCGACGTGAGAGGAAAACCGTTCGCGCTCGACGATGTCGCGCTGCGCGGTGCGCATCAGGGTGGCGATCGACAGGCCGTATGCATGAGCCAGTCGCCAGCAGACCGCAAGCCGTTGCCAGTACATCGGCAACTGCGAAGTTGACGCGACATCTTCCAGACCGGCCGCGACATCGGCGCCAAGACGGGCCCGGGCGGCGACAGCGCCCATGCCCTCGCGTACCGCCCCGGACACCTCGCCGGCCGCAGTGCCAAAGGCGCTCACCGGATGGACACCGGTACGCAGTTCACCCACCAATACGTCCAAGGCGGCCTGCAGTGACGCCGATTCCTCCAGCTGCCGCCGCCGCGCACGGCGACGCCGCCGGCGTACGACGACCGTCCCCGACACCAGTGCCGTGGCCACCGCGACCGGCAGCGAAACCAGCCAGGCCAGAACAACTCCCAGGACCACCACGACGGGCACCACCCGAACACGCCGGCGAGCAGCCTCCACCCGCCGCAGCGCCGCAGCGCGCCGGGGCATGACCGGCCACAGCAGAAGTGCGGCAGCCAAGGCCAGTGCACTCCCCGTCACGGCGATACCCGCCGGTCCACCAAAGTATCGAGAATCTCTGCACCGCAGCCCAATCCCGTGTCGGCGTCCCACGCCGTCACGACCTCGAGCTCACCCCTGGCCGCGCGGCGCAGCACCGCGATCTCGGAGAGCCTGCGCCGCCCGGCGCCGTCGCGCCCGACGTGAAGCAACACCTGCACGGCTGCCGCCAGCTGGCTGACCAGCGCGGCACGGTCCAGGCCGCCGAGCGCACCGAGCGCCTCCAACCGGGCCGGCACTTCCGCGGGGTTGTTGGCATGCACGGTGCCTGCTCCACCGTCATGTCCGGTGTTGAGTGCGGCCAGGAGGTCCACCACTTCGGCCCCGCGAACCTCACCGACGACGATCCGGTCCGGGCGCATCCGCAACGCCTGCCTGACCAGGTCGCGCACGGTGACCTCACCAACGCCTTCGACGTTGGCGCCCCGAGCCACCAGCCTGACCAGATGTGGGTGCGGCGGGGCGAGTTCGGCGGCGTCCTCGACACAGACGATGCGTTCGTGAGCGGGGACGGTACCGAGCGCGGCGGCCAACAGCGTTGTCTTACCGCAACCGGTGCCCCCGGAGATGAGGAACGCCAGCCGGGCCCGGATGATCGCGCGCAGCAGGTCCGCGGCCTGCTGCGGGATCGCCCCGGATTCGGTGAGGCTGTCGAGATTCTGGGTGGCCGGGCGTAACACCCGCAGCGACAGGCAGGTTCCCGCAGCCGAGACCGGGGGCAGCACCGCGTGCAGGCGCACGGTGAACGGACCGATGCCGTTGAGCTGGCCGTCCACCCAGGGCTGCGCCTCATCGAGGCGGCGACCGGCCAGCAGCGCCAACCGCTGCGCCAGCCGCCGGACCGCGCTCTCGTCGGGGAAACAGACTGTGCTGCGGTGTAATCCGTTGCCGTCGTCCACCCACACCGCGTCGGGGGCGGTGACGAGCACATCGGTGGTGGTCGGCGCGCACAGCAACGGTTCCAGAACGCCGGCACCGGTCAGTTCGGTCTCCAGCAGCCGCAGATTGCTGAGTACCTCGGTGTCCCCGAGCAGACCGCCGGACTCCGCCCGGATCGCCGCGGCCACCACGCCGGGGTTGAGCGGAGAGGCTTCGGCCACCAGCCGTTCGCGTACCCGGTCGATCAGCGAGGCGCTCACGCCGACTCCTGCACAGGGTGCCCGGCCAGGACCGACAACACCCGACGCGCGGCTGAACCCAGCGGTGAACGTGGCCGCACCCTCAGTCCGCCGCGCTCCAGCACCTCGGCGATGCCGGCTTGCGGTCGCATCGCCGCCAGCAGCGGCAGGTCGACGATGCGGGCCACCTCGGTCGCCCGCAGCCCGCCCGGTGACGGTCCCCGCACCACCACGCCGGCGTTGGGGTTACAGGCCAGCACCCACGGGCGCGCAGCGGTCGCGGCAGTACACGACCGCACGTCGGCCGGTGCCACCAGGACCACCAGATCGGCTGCATTCAAGGCGGTTTCGGCGGCTTCGGTGGCGCGCCGGGGCACGTCACAGACCACCGTGACGCCGCCGCGGCAACCCGCCTCGATGACAGCCGCCACCGGCCCGGCCTCGATATCGGCGCCCGAGCGCCCGCTGGAGAGCACGCTGACCTCGTCCCGCCGCGGCAGCGCGTCGCGAAGCGCCGGATATCCCAGCCGGCCACCCTGCAGGGCCAGGTCCGGCCAGCGGAGGCCGGCCAGATCCTCACTGCCCGCCACCAGGTCGATCCCCCCGCTCCACGGATCGGCTTCGATCAGCAGCGCAGCCGGCGCCGATTGGGCCAACGCCACCGCGAACACCGATGCCCCGGCACCGCCTCGAGCGCTGACCACCGCCACCGCCGGGCCGCGGCCGCCGGCGTCGCGACAGTCCGCTTCGGACAGAACCGCCACGAGGTCGGCGTCCTGGGCGGGCAGTGTCATCACATGCTGCGCGCCGACGGAGACCGCCGCCTGCCAGTCATCCGGCTGCGGTTCCACGTGACCGACGAGGATCACCCGGGGGCGGCGCGGTAACCCGCGCGTGGCGCACCTCAGAGCGGCCGCGGCGTCGAGCAGCACGGCGGCGGCCGCCGCCCACGCCTTGCGCCCGGAGGGGTCGTCGACGACGACGAGGCCGACACCGGCGGCAGCCGCCACCCGCGACACGTCCTCACGCAACTGCGGATCGCCGATCAGCGCCAGCACGGTGCCGGACGGGATGATCGTGATGCTCGGAATGGCCATGTGCCCACCCTGCGGGCAACGACAGGGCCGGCACCATCACCAATTCGCGGATTGTGGATGAACTACGCGCTGTGGATCAATCCCGGGCGGAGAACACGCCGGGCGACACGCTGAAAATACGGTTCCGCAACCACCGGGACAGGGCCGGTAAGGATTCTTCCCCCAGAAAAGGGACGACCCCCGCCAGGGGGGGAGGAGGCGGAGGTCGTCGTGTATCAGCCCCGGGGGGTCGGGCTGATACACCCTCGGCATAAGCCGAGTAATGCTCACTATACACACGGAACTGCCAAAACATGCAAGAGACACCGCTGCGGGCTACCGAGGCGATCCCGGAATCGCCGTCCGAAAGAATGTGTCTTGAACTGCCATTTTGTGTTCCCGTCCGTAATACCTGCCCCAGGTGCCTCTATGCTGACGCTTGTGACCGCATCCGATCGGGCTGCCGGGGAATTGATCGCACAGCAATCCGGGCCGCACAACGGTCGGCCGGTACGTACGGCGGCCTTCTTCGACCTCGACAAGACCGTCATCGCCAAGTCCAGCACACTCGCTTTCAGCAAACCTTTCTTCAATCAAGGCCTGCTGAACCGGCGCACCGTTCTCAAGTCGACATACGCCCAGTTTCTGTTCCTGATGTCGGGTGCCGACCACGACCAGATGGACCGGATGCGCAGCTACATCACCAACATGTGCACCGGTTGGGATGTCGAGCAGGTCAAGTCGATCGTCGGTGAGACGTTGCACGACATCGTCGACCCCCTGGTCTTCGCCGAGGCCGCCGAGCTGATCGCCGACCACAAGCTGTGCGGCCGTGACGTCGTCGTGGTGTCGGCATCGGGTGAGGAGATCGTCGCGCCGATCGCAAGGGCACTGGGCGCCACCCACGCGATGGCCACGCGGATGGTGGTGGAAGAGGGGCGCTACACCGGCGAGATCGCGTTCTACTGCTTCGGCGAGGGGAAGGTCGAGGCGATCCGCGCCCTGGCCGCACGCGAGGGCTATGTCCTCGATCACTGCTACGCCTACTCGGACTCGATCACCGACATCCCGATGCTGGAATCCGTGGGCCACCCCACCGCCGTCAACCCCGACCGGGGACTGCGCAAGGAGGCCGCTTCGCGCGGCTGGCCGGTGCTGACGTTCACCAAGCCGGTGTCGCTGCGGGACCGGCTGCCGGCGCCGTCGACGGCCGCCGTCGCCACCACTGCGGCCGTCGGAATCAGCGCCCTGGCGGCAGGCGCATTGACCTATTCATTGTTGCGCCGCTTCACTTCCTGAGCTACCGAACGTAGTAGCTGAGACGACGGCGTAACGATCAGAACTCGGGTGGCTTTCACCCTTGCTGTGACCGTGGTCACGTAGTACAAAGGAACCACGGAAGCTTGGATGAGGCCAAGGCTTAGCCGGAAGAGAAGGCTAAATCTCCCGAACCGGGCTCCCCAGCACGGGTCCCGGCACCCACGCGGAGCACATGCCGCGGAATAGGCAAAAGTGTTGCGGGCCTGCGTGATTGCGAAGAGCGGACGGCTACGACGGCCCTTTGGGTAGGGCTGCAGCCGAGGCGCATCGCAAGGACGCCGAGGCCACCCACGCAACCCACGTTGGCACGCTTGGTAACCGGTATCCGTGCTAGCGGGCGACGAGCCGAAACATCGTTTCGGACCGTCGCCCGCTTTCGTTTGCTGGAAGCACCCTGAGCGGCCGGCTCAGCCGGCCGCCGACTGGGCAATCTGCAGCGCTTCGCGCGCACCGCCCTTCAGCGCCTCGCTACTGAGCAGCAGCCACGCGGTCAGCCCGTCGGCGGTCCCCGAGGCGAATCCCCGTGCAGCAGCCCGGTACTCCCCCGTCTTCCGCATCCAGTGCACCTCGGGAACGCCGAGCCCGTGCGGATCGAGTCCGCTGGCGATGGTCACCAGGCGCGACACCGCGCGGGCCACGACCCCGTCGGCGCTGCCAAATGGAGCCAAGCTGAGCAGTTCGCCGTGGGCCACCGCGGCCAGCACCGGGGCAGGAACCTTGGAGCCGCCGGACACGATCTCCGTCAGCAGCTCAAGGCGGCGACCTACATCGGGGTCGGTGCGTGGCCGGCCCAGGTGCTCATCGTCGGTGAGGTCGGCCGCGGCCAAGGAGTGCAGCCGGGCCAGGGCCTGCATCGGGGCCCGCTGCCACACCCCGACCAGCGAGGTGGCGCCACCTTCCAGCGCTTCGGCGACGCGGATGGCGCCCGCGGTCACCGGATCGGGTTCGCCGTCGGCGGACAGCTGGAGCGCCCCGCCGTCGAGCACCGCGGAGGCCCGCGCTGCACGCAGGGCGGCCTCGGCTGCCGTCTGCGGCCAGCCGCGCAGATTGAACTTGTGTCGATGCGCCCGGCCCAGGGCCTCACGCGCCTCGTCGCTGGCCGCAGAAACACCGGGCAGGTCGATCAGCGGTGCGAGTGGATCGGTCATACGCGAAACGCTAGCCGACCGCTGAACTCCATCTCGCCGACCGTTGGGCGCATGACGACCACCGCCCGCCCGGCGTCTTGTGACGTCCCAACGCCGGTGCAACGTTTGGTGACTAGGCTCACATGCATGTCAAACGCGCCAACGACGTCGACCGAAGTTCCGTCAGCCTATCCGCCGCCTGCCGATTTCGCGGCCAATGCCAACGCGACGGGCGAGTTGTACGCCGAGGCCGAGAACGACCGGCTGGCCTTCTGGGCCGCGCAGGCCGACCGGCTGAGCTGGCAGACGCCGTTCAGCGAGGTGCTGGACTGGTCGGAGGCTCCGTTCGCGAAGTGGTTCGTCGGCGGCAAGCTCAACGTGGCCTACAACTGCGTCGACCGTCACGTCGAGGCAGGCAACGGCGACCGGGTCGCGATCCACTGGGAAGGCGAGCCCGTCGGCGACGCCCGCGACATCACCTACGCCCAACTCAAGGACGAGGTCAGCAAGGCCGCCAATGCGCTGACCGCACTCGGCCTGACCGCAGGCGACCGGGTCGCCATCTACATGCCGATGGTGCCCGAGGCAATCGTCGCGATGCTGGCGTGCGCGCGCCTGGGCGCCATGCACAGCGTCGTGTTCGCCGGGTTCTCGGCATCGGCACTCAAGGCCCGCGTCGAAGACGCCGAGGCCAAGCTCGTCATCACCACCGACGGCCAGTACCGGCGCGGCAAAGCCGCCTCGCTCAAGGACGCCGTGGACGAAGCCGTCTCGGATCAACCGTCGGTCGAGCACGTCCTGGTGGTCCGCCGCACCGGCATCGACGTGAACTGGACCGAGGGCCGCGACCTGTGGTGGCACGAGACCGTCGAGGCGGCCTCGACCGAGCACACTCCGGAGGCGTTCGACTCCGAGCAGCCGCTGTTCCTGCTGTACACCTCGGGCACCACCGGCAAGCCCAAGGGCATCGTGCACACCTCCGGCGGCTACCTCACGCAGTCGGCGTACACCCACTACAACGTGTTCGACCTCAAGCCCGAGACCGACGTGTACTGGTGCACCGCCGACATCGGCTGGGTGACCGGGCACACCTATATCGTCTACGGCCCGTTGGCCAACGGCGCGACCCAAGTGGTCTACGAGGGCACTCCGACCTCGCCGACCGAGCACCGCCACTTCGAGATCATCGAAAAGTACGGCGTCACAATCTATTACACCGCGCCCACGCTGATCCGCACCTTCATGAAGCTGGGCCGCCAGATCCCCGCCGAGCACAACCTGACCAGCCTGCGGCTGCTGGGTTCGGTGGGCGAGCCGATCAACCCCGAGGCCTGGCGCTGGTACCGGGAAGTCATCGGCGCGGGCAAGACCCCGATCGTCGACACCTGGTGGCAGACCGAGACCGGGGCGATCATGATCTCCCCGCTGCCCGGTGTCACCGCGGCCAAGCCCGGCTCGGCCATGACCCCGCTGCCCGGCATCTCGGCCAAGATCGTCGACGACGCCGGCAACGAGCTGGTCCCCGGCGCCGACGAAGCCGAACATGTCACCGGCTACCTGGTGCTGGACCAGCCGTGGCCGTCAATGCTGCGCGGCATCTGGGGCGACCCGCAGCGATTCAAG
This sequence comes from Mycobacterium shunyiense, assembly GCF_058270075.1. NCBI lineage: Bacteria > Bacillati > Actinomycetota > Actinomycetes > Mycobacteriales > Mycobacteriaceae > Mycobacterium > Mycobacterium shunyiense. The sequence goes on from NZ_JBZDPU010000023.1 coordinate 186,075, forward strand.
GACACCTACTGGTCGCGCTTCGCCGAGCAGGGCTGGTACTTCGCCGGTGACGGCGCCCGCTACGACGCGGACGGCAACATCTGGGTGCTGGGCCGCATCGACGACGTCATGAACATCTCCGGACACCGCATCTCGACCGCCGAGGTGGAGTCGGCACTGGTCGGGCATTCCGGGGTGGCCGAGGCCGCCGTGGTCGGCGCATCCGACGACACGACCGGTCAGGCCATCTGCGCGTTCGTGATCCTCAAGGCCTCCGCACACGGCGGGGCCGACACCATGATCGAGGAACTGCGCGCCCAGGTGGCCACCGAGATCTCGCCGATCGCCAAGCCCCGGGAAATCCACGTGGTGCCCGAGCTGCCCAAGACCCGCAGCGGCAAGATCATGCGCCGGCTGCTGCGCGACGTGGCCGAAGGCCGCGAACTCGGTGACACTTCGACGCTGGTCGACCCCAGCGTGTTCGAGGCGATCCGCGCCGGCAAGTAGGGCACAGCTCGTCGAAAGGCCAGTTATGGCACGCCTTTCCGAAGGTGGCGTGCCGCAACTGGCCACTCGGGATCAAGGAATCGGGACGAAACCCGTCCCCGGTCGGTTCTTGGCGGTGATGTCGGCCAACTGCGTGTTGAACGACATCGTCACCGCCGGCGTGTGCAGCGGCACGAACTTGACCACGCAGGTCGGCAATTCCTCGCTGTAGGCGCCGTGAATCATGCCGACGAGCTTGTTGTCGACGGTGACGGGCGCCCCCGAGTCGCCCGGCTGACCGCACACCTGGTTGACGATGGTGCCTGGGTCCTGCCCGGGCCCCCAGGTCACACCGCACGAATACCCGGTGGTGCGGCCCAGTTTGCAGGCGATCTGGCCGAACGCCGGATCCGGTCCGAGCCCATCGATCTGGAAACCGTTGACGTTGCTGGTCGGGGTGACTTTCGCGGGATCGAATTCGATCACCGCGTAATCGAGCAGGTCGTTACCGGCGACCATTTTGCCCACCACTCCGGCGCTGTCCACCCCCTCAGCCGACACCACTGCACCCGGCCCGCCACAGTGCGCCGAGGTGAAGCCGATGAGCCGGCCTGCGTTGTCGTGCCCGATCGTGGTCAGCGTGCAGAACGCGTCTCCGTTGACGACGATCCCTGAGCCGCCACCCAGTACGACCGGCGGAGCGGCATGAGCCGGGGCCGAGGCCAACATCGCAACAGCGGCGATGAGCGGTGCGCCAATCAGCAACTGCACGCGGTGTCTGCTCGTCAAGTGTCCTCCGATCGACGCGCCCGACCCGCGCAACTCAAGAATGGGATCAGTCTACTAAGACGCGGATGTCGGCCGGGATCGTTAACGGCTTCGTCGCATGGCAACATGAACGCCATGAGCACAGGCGACCGCAGGGACGGCGTTCCGACGACGGTGACCTCGATTCCGCTCGTCGACCCGCATGCCCCCAAGCCGGATCCCTCGATCGGTGACCTCGTCAAGGACGCCACCGCGCAGGTCTCCACCCTGCTGCGCGCCGAGGTGGAGTTGGCCAAGGCCGAGATCACCCGGGACGTGAAGAAGGGCCTGACCGGCAGCGTGTTCTTCATCGCCGCGCTGGTGGTGCTGTTCTACTCGACCTTCTTTTTCTTCTTCTTCCTGGCCGAGTTGCTCGACACCTGGCTGTGGCGCTGGGTGGCCTTCCTGATCGTGTTCGGCCTGATGGTGCTGACCACGGGGGCGCTTGCGCTGTTCGGCTTCCTGAAGGTGCGACGGATCAGAGGTCCGCAGCAGACGATCGAGTCGGTCAAGGAGACCCGCGAGGCTCTCACGCCCGGCCATGACAAGGGCGCACTGCCCGCTGTCCCGGCCAAGCCGGCCACCGACCCGTCAGGCTGGTAATGCCTCCACCTGCTCCGTCGATCGCCAGGATCGAGGGGCCGTGGCGGCACCTGCAGGTGCACGCCAATGGGATTCGCTTCCATGTGGTGGAGGGCGAGAGCTCGCAGCCCGACCGTGTCGTGGAGGGCGAGACCGACCGACCGCTGGTCATCTTCCTGCACGGGTTCGGCTCGTTCTGGTGGTCCTGGCGTCATCAACTCACTGCGCTGACCGGCGCGCGGGTGGTGGCAGTCGATCTGCGTGGCTACGGCGACAGTGACAAACCACCGCGCGGCTACGACGGCTGGACCCTGGCCGGAGATACCGCCGGGCTGGTGCGCGCGTTGGGGCACAAGACCGCGACGCTGGTCGGCCATGCCGATGGCGGTCTGGTCTGCTGGGCGACGGCGGTCTTACATCCGCGTGTGGTCAACGCGATCGCACTCGTCAGCTCACCGCACCCGCTGGCGTTGCGGACGTCCACATTGACCCGGCGCGACCAGGGCCGCGCGCTGTTGCCGTCGATGCTGAGCTACCAGTTGCCGGCCTGGCCCGAGCACACACTGACCCGTCACGACGGTGCGGAGCTGGAGCGCCTGGTCCGCAGCCGGGCCGGCACCAAATGGCAGACCAGCCAAGACTTCTCCCAGACCATGGGCCATCTACGTCAGGCCATCCAGATTCCGGGGGCCGCGCACTGTGCACTGGAGTATCAGCGGTGGGCGGTGCGCAGCCAACTGCGCGGTGAGGGCCGGCGGTTCATGCGCTCGATGAAACGTCCGATCGGCGTGCCGGTGTTGCACATGCGCGGTGACGCCGACCCGTATGTCCTGGCCGACCCGGTGCACCGAACCCAGCAATATGCGCCGCACGGCCGTTATGTATCCATCACGGATGCAGGGCATTTCGGCCACGAGGAACAGCCGGAGTCCGTCAACGCGCAGCTGAGCCGGTTCCTGACCCAGCTGCGCACCAACTGATCAGGAATTGATGCAGGTTCCGGTCGCGACGCGCTGAGTGTTGCCGATCTTGGCCAGCTGATGCTCGACTTCCTTGGCGGTCAGCACGAATCCGGTATCGGCGTCGTCTACGGCCGCACCGAACACCACGCCCAGCACCTTGCCGGACCGGTTGATCATCGGCCCACCTGAATTTCCTTGCCGCACCGTGCCCCTGACCGTGTAGACCTCGCGGGTGACGGTGGTGGTGCGGTAGATGTCGGGCCCGTTGAGCTCGATGATCTCGCGCACGCGAGCCGGTGTGGCCAGGAAGTCGCCGCCACCCGGGTAACCCATCACCACAGCGTCGGTGCCCTTCGGGGCCGGTTGTTCGGCGAACTGCAGCGGCGTGATCGGCAGGTTCGGGACGTCGAGGATGGAGATGTCGGCGTTGGGGTCGTAGGACACCACCCCGGCGTCGTAGGTCTTTCCGTCCGCCTCGATGGTCACGCTGTCCGCACCGGCGACCACATGGGCGTTGGACATGACCCGGTTGGGGGCAACCACGAAACCGCTGCCCTCAAGCACTTTCTGGCAACTCGGAGCGACACCGCGGATCTTGACCACGCTGGGCTGGGAGGTCGTCACCACGGGATCGGTCGCCAGTGCTGCGTCCGGGGCGTCGACGTTGACGATCGGGGTCCGCCCGAACGGTTCGAGCACATCGGGCAGCCCGGAGGTGTCCAGCAGCGCCGACAGCCGGTTCGGCACTGACCGCAGCCAGTCCGGCGCCACCTTGTCGACCTCGGTCAGTACCCGTGAATTCTTCACGGCCGCAGCAAGATTCGGCTGGTCCGAAGAGGTGAGCAGACTGCCCAGCAGCCACGACGCCACCAGAACGGCGACCAGCATCAGGCTCACCCCGACCGCCGAGTCCAACACCCGGAACACCGGGTTTCGGATGGTGCCGCGCACCGCACGCCCCAGCACCACGCCGGCGATCTCACCGATCACCACGAGCGCGAGGATCAGGAAGAGCGTGGCGAACAGCTTGGTGCGGTCACCACTGACATGCGGAATCACGTGCGGCGCCAACAGCACGCCTGCCACCGCACCGAGCACCACGCCGATGAAGGACAGCAGGGAGCCGAGCGCGCCGGAACGCCAGCCAGATATGGCTGCGACGAACCCGATGCCGAGGATGGCGAAATCGAGCCAGACCGAAGGTGTCATCTATATCCACTTCAACATTGGGCTTCACCGTAACCGTTGTCATGCCCGACGAGGGCCATTGCGTCGTCGAGTCCGCGCACGTCGTCGGTGTTCCACGGTTTGGCCCAGCCTGCGACGTCGAGGATCGCCGAGATGACCTGGCCGGTGAAGCCCCACACCAGCATCTCGTTGAGGAGGAACGCCGGGCCGGCGAATCGGCTGGTGTTGGCCTCCCGGTACACCATGAGGCGGTTCTCGGGGTTGGTGAAGGCGCGCACCGGAACCCTTGCGACGACGGCGGTCTCGGATTCGTTGACAACAGCGACGGGCCCCGGGTCGGGCGAGTAGGCCAGCACCGGGACCACGTGGAACCCGGACGGCGGGATGAACATCCTCTCCAGCGTCGCCAGCGGGTACAACCGGTCGGTGTCGATACCGGTCTCTTCCCAGGCCTCGCGAAACGCCGTACCCACCGGGCCTTGGTCACCGGGATCGGTGGCGCCGCCGGGAAACGCAGCCTGGCCTGCGTGGTGGCGCAGGGTCGAGGCGCGGACCGTCACCAGCAGGTCGGCGTCCTCGGGAAGGTGAGGGGGCGCGCCCTCGGGTGGGCCGGAGAAGAGGACCAGGACTGCGGCATCGCGCCGGGCGCCGGCCTGGGCGGCCTGATTGTTGGCCTCGACGATGCCCGCCAGCACTTCCGGGGGAACCCGTCGGCGATAGGCGTCCGGTACCCGGTCGAGGTTGTCGACCAGCGGTTTGAGCCAGGGCGGGGCGGCATCCGGGAACAGCCCGTCGCGCGTCGATCTCACCCCGGGTGCTCCTATCGGCTAGAGCGGATCTTTTCGTCGACCGCCGCCGCGATCTCGTCGGCACTGACGAACGATCGGGGTAGGGTCCCGGCCACGCTACCGTCCGCACGCAGCACGACCGTCGCAGGCATGACGTTGGGCACCTTGAACGCAGCCGCGACCAGCCGTCTGCCGTCCTGCAGGGTCGGAAGACGCACTCCGAGCTCGGCCAGACGCACCAGCGCCGCCGTCTCGTTCTCGTCCTGGTGCACGGTCACGACCAGTACGTCGTCGCCGACCCGGCGCTGGTATTCGGCCATCGCCGGAAGCTCGTCGGCGCACGGGCCGCACCAGTACGCCCAGAGGTTGAGCACCACGGTCCGGCCGGCCAGCGCCTGCGCCACGTCCACGGGCTTCCCGTCGCCGACGCACTCGAGAGTGGTCCCACGTAGCGCTTCCGGTCCCGGCCCCTGCCCTGGCCCGGGGCACGGCGGCAACTGCGCACGAGCCCGGGGACCGGCGAGGGCCGCTGGGGTGTCGGCATCGCGATGATCGCGGGAGGTGGACTGTTGCCCCGTTTTGGCCTGCGGTGCGGGCTCGTCGCGCAGTTCCATCCAGAACGCGGTACCCAGCGCCACCAGCAGCACGAGGACCACCACGGTCCAGCGGGCCGATCTGCTCATGGTGCGGTCACAGCCCGGCCAGCGCCAGCAGATGCTCGGTCTCGGGACCTTTGACCAGTGCAGCAGCGGTGGGCGGATCGGTGGGCCCGAGCCCGAACGACGGGCAGTCCTTGGCCAGCACACACACCCCACACGCCGGCTTGCGGGCATGGCAGACCCGGCGGCCATGGAAGATCACCCGGTGGCTCAGCAGGGTCCATTCCTTGCGTTCGATGAGCTCACCGATCGCGAACTCGACCTTGACCGGATCCTCTTCCTCGGTCCAGCGCCACCGCCGCACCAGCCGGCCGAAGTGGGTGTCGACGGTGATCCCGGGGATGTCGAAGGCGTTACCCAGGATGACGTTGGCGGTCTTGCGCCCCACCCCGGGCAGCGTCACGAGGTCCTCGATGTTGTCGGGTACCTCGCCGTCGAACCGGGCCACCAACTCCTGGCCGAGCCGGATCAGCGAGGTGGTCTTGTTCCGGTAGAAGCCGGTCGGCCGGATCAGCTCCTCCATCTCGGTGCGATCGGCCTGGGCATAGTCCAGGGCCGTGCGGTATTTGAGGAACAACGCCGGCGTGGTCAGGTTCACCCGCTTGTCGGTGCTCTGCGCCGACAGGATGGTCGCCACGGCCAGCTCCAGCGGATTGGTGAAGTCCAGCTCGCAGTAGACATGCGGAAATGCCCGCGCCAGTTCACGGTTCATCCGTCGAGCCCGACGAACCAGGCCCAGGTGGGTTTCGCTGTCCCACTTCTTGGACCGGCGCGTTTTCCCTGTCGGGGCGGCAGCCTCAGTCACGTCAATCAGCGTACTGACCTCGCCGGACATCTTCCTGCGCGGACCGGTGATGATTCGTGACCCCACTGAGACCTACGCCGTGTTAACTACTGCCTTGTGTCGTGGTTGCTGGTGGCGCTCATCCCGGGCTTGCTCATGCTGGCGGCGTTCGGGCTCGAGCGGCTGGAATCAGGGTTGGAACGAAAGCCCGCGTCTGCGGCGCCCGCGCCCCGGGTGAAACCGGTCCTCATCGACGTCGAGAGTGAACGTTTGCCGACGCGGTACTACGAACCGCAGGCCATAAATACCGGGTTTCCTGCGTCTCGACATGTCAATCGTGTGTAGCGTGGGCTAGTCGCGAAACCGCGTACCTCTAGACTGAGCAGGAAATATCAGTAAGAGGACAACACACCCAATAGCTTAAGGGGCAACGTGGACGAGATCCTGGCCAGGGCCGGAATCTTCCAGGGCGTCGAACCGACCGCCGTTTCGGCGCTGACGAAGCAGTTGCAGCCCGTCGACTTTCCGCGCGGGCATACCGTCTTCGCCGAGGGCGAACCCGGCGACCGCCTGTACATCATCATTTCCGGCAAGGTGAAGATCGGCCGCCGTTCACCGGACGGCCGCGAGAACCTGCTGACCATCATGGGCCCGTCGGACATGTTCGGTGAGCTGTCGATCTTCGACCCGGGGCCTCGTACCTCGAGCGCCACCACCATCACCGAGGTGCGCGCGGTGTCGATGGACCGCGACGCGCTGCGTGCGTGGATCGCCGACCGTCCCGAGATCGCCGAGCAGCTGCTGCGGGTGCTCGCGCGTCGTCTGCGCCGCACCAACAACAACCTCGCCGACCTGATCTTCACGGACGTGCCCGGCCGCGTGGCCAAGCAGCTGCTGCAGCTGGCTCAGCGGTTCGGAACCCAGGAGGGTGGGGCGCTGCGCGTCACGCACGACCTCACGCAGGAAGAGATCGCCCAGCTCGTCGGCGCGTCCCGCGAGACGGTCAACAAGGCGCTGGCAGATTTCGCCCACCGCGGCTGGATCCGCCTGGAGGGCAAGAGCGTGCTGATCAGCGACAGCGAGCGACTGGCCCGGCGAGCCCGCTAGCTTTCCTTTTCCGCGAAACGGCATTCCAGCAGCATTTGTTCGAGTAACCAGCTGCCGGAATGCCGTTTCGGCGTTTCCGGGCTCAGGCCCGCAGATAGTCCAGCTGGGCCTGCACGCTCTTCTCGGCGGCGTCCCACAGTTTCTGGTCGACGTCGGTGTAGACGTGCTCGACGACCTGGCGGACCGAGGCGTCCTCGCCGAGTTCCCGTAGTGCCGCCCGGACCTGGTCCAACCGCTCGTCGCGGTGCGCCAGGTACATCGCGGTCACCTCGTGCAGATTCGGCAGATCGGGTCCGTGGCCGGGCAGCACCGTCCGGGCGCCCAGGCCCTGCAGCCGTCGCAGGGATTCCAGGTAGTCACGCAGGCTGCCGTCCTCGGTGTCGATGACGGTGGTGCCGCGGCCCAGCACGGTGTCGGCGGTCAGTACCGCCCCTTGCCCGTTGTCGTCGTCGAGCACGAACGACAATGAGTCGACGGTGTGGCCGGGGGTGGCCATCACCTTGATCCGCAGCCCGGCCGCGTCGATCACCTCACCATCGGTCAGCGGACCGCCGAGGCCTCGCAGGAAGCCACTGCCGACCGAACGGACCGTGGCGCCGGTCAGGTCCACAAGCTTGTCGATGCCGCCGGTGTGGTCCTCGTGCTTGTGACTGATCAACACCAACGCGACGGTGCCCAGTTCGGCGATGCGGGCGATGTGCGCCGCATCGTCGGGTCCGGGGTCGACGATGACGATCTCGTCACTGCCCGGGCCGCGCAGCACCCACGTGTTGGTGCCCTCCAGGGTCATCAGCCCCGGGTTGTCGCACAGCAGCACCGAGGCCGATTCGGTCACCGGCCGTAACAGCCCGTAGGCCGGGTGCTCCGCCGCGGTCACGCGGTTTCGACGATGATCTCGACTTCGACCGGCGCGTTGCGCGGCAGTTCCGACACGCCGACGGCCGAACGCGCATGCGCGCCCGCCTCACCGAAGATCTCGCCGAACAGTTCGGAGGCACCGTTGACGACGCCCGGCTGTCCGCTGAATCCGGCTGCGGATGCGACGAACCCCGTCACCTTGATGATCCGGACGACGGAGTCGATGCCCACCAGCGCGTGCACGGCGGCCAGCGCGTTGAGGCCGCAGACCCGGGCCAGCTCGTTGCCCTGCTCGGGGCTGATCTCCGCGCCGACCTTGCCGGTGACCAGCAGCTCGCCGGCCTGGATCGGCAGCTGACCGGCGGTGTAGACGAGGTTGCCGGTCCGGACCGCGGGGACGTACGCGGCCAGCGGGGCGACGACGTCCGGCAGTTCGATGCCGAGCTCGGCCAGTCGCTGGGAGTTGGTCACTTCGGCCGCTTCAGGTAGGCGACATGCTGCTCGCCCGTCGGGCCGGGCAGCACGGAGACCAGCTCCCAGCCGTCCTGTCCCCACTGATCGAGAATCTGTTTCGTGGCGTGGGTCAACAACGGCACCGTGGCGTATTCCCATTTGGTCGCTTCGCTCACGCCGCCCACCTAGTTCCTTCGCTCATGGCCCGAGCTTATCGGTCGGACACCCAGGCTTGGTTAGCATGCACTGGTGGCAACCACAGAGAGCGGCGCCAAACACGTCGGCTGGCCGTCAAGGCTCACAAAGGCCCGGCTGCATTTCGTTTCCGGCAAGGGCGGTACCGGCAAGTCCACCGTCGCAGCCGCACTGGCGCTGGCCCTGGCGGCCGGCGGCCGCAAGGTGCTGCTGGTGGAGGTCGAGGAGCGCCAGGGCATCGCGCAGTTGTTCGACGTGCCGCCGCTGCCGTACGAGGAAGTCAAGGTGGCCACGGCCGATGGCGGCGGACAGGTCAACGCGCTCGCGATCGACATCGAGGCCGCGTTCCTGGAGTACCTCGACATGTTCTACAACCTCGGCCTGGCCGGCCGGGCCATGCGCCGCATCGGTGCCATCGAATTCGCGACCACGATCGCTCCCGGTCTGCGTGACGTGCTGCTCACCGGCAAGATCAAAGAAATCGTGACGCGCACCCCCAAGGACGCCAAGGGCAAGCGCGGCGTTTACGACGCCGTGGTGGTCGATTCCCCTCCCACCGGCCGCATCCCGCGGTTCCTGGACGTCACCAAGGCGGTCTCCGACCTCGCCAAGGGTGGGCCCGTGCACTCGCAGGCCGACGGTGTGGTCAAGCTGCTGCACTCCGAGCAGACCGCGATCCACCTGGTGACGCTGCTGGAAGCACTGCCCATCCAGGAAACGCTGGAAGCCATCGACGAACTCACCGAGATGGGCCTGCCGATCGGCAGCGTGATCGTCAACCGCAACATCCCGGCCTACCTGCCCACCGAGGATCTGGCCAAGGCCGCCGAGGGTGACATCGACGCCGACGCCGTCCGCGCGGGCCTGGATAAGGCTGGAATCACGTTGGCGGACAACGATTTCGCGGGCCTGCTGACCGAGTCCATCCAGCACGCCACCCGGATCGCGGCACGCGCCGAGAGTGCCGAACTGCTCGATGCCATCGACGTCCCCCGCCTCGAGCTGCCGTCGCTGGCCGATGGTGTCGACCTGGGCAGCCTGTATGAACTCGCCGAAGCACTGGAACAGCAGGGGGTCCGCTAGTGAGTACGAAACCGCCCGCCCTTGACATGCACGCCATCCTGTCCGACACCGCCAACCGCGTCGTAGTGTGTTGCGGCGCAGGCGGAGTCGGCAAGACCACCACCGCGGCTGCGATGGCACTGCGGGCCGCCGAGTACGGCCGCACCGTCGTGGTGCTGACCATCGACCCGGCCAAGCGACTGGCCCAGGCGCTGGGCATCAAGGATCTCGGGAACACCCCGCAGCGGGTTCCACTGGCCCCGGAGGTCACCGGGGAGCTGCACGCGATGATGCTGGACATGCGCCGCACGTTCGACGAGATGGTGGTGCAGTACTCCGGGCCGGACCGTGCCGATTCCATTCTGGAGAACCAGTTCTACCAAACCGTGGCGACCTCGCTGGCCGGCACGCAGGAGTACATGGCCATGGAGAAGCTCGGCCAGCTGCTGGCCGAGGACAAGTGGGATCTGGTGGTGGTGGACACCCCGCCGTCGCGCAACGCCCTGGACTTCCTCGATGCCCCGAAGCGGTTGGGCAGCTTCATGGACAGTCGGCTGTGGCGGATGCTGCTGGCGCCGGGACGCGGGATCGGCCGGTTGGTCACCGGCGCCGTCGGGCTGGCGATGAAGGCCCTGTCCACGGTGCTCGGATCGCAAATGCTCTCCGATGCAGCAGGTTTCGTGCAGTCACTGGACGCCACCTTCGGCGGGTTCCGCGAGAAGGCCGACCGGACCTATGAATTGCTCAAGCGCCGCGGCACTCAGTTTGTGGTGGTGTCGGCGGCCGAGCCCGACGCACTGCGCGAGGCCTCGTTCTTCGTCGACCGGCTGTCGAACGAACACATGCCGCTGGCCGGGCTGATCCTCAACCGCACCCACCCCACGCTGTGCGATCTGCATGCCGACAAGGCAGAGGAAGCCGCCGACGCGTTGGCGGCCGAGGGTTCGGACCCGCTGGCCGAGGCCGTGCTGCGGATCCACGCCGACCGGGCCCACACCGCCAAGCGTGAGATCCGGCTGCTGTCCCGGTTCACCGGCGCCAACCCGCATGTCGCGATCGTCGGGGTGCCGTCACTGCCGTTCGATGTCTCGGATCTCGACGCGCTGCGCGCGATCGCCGATCAGATCACCGGGGAGGCGGCCGGCGCCGCCTGATCGGCGCCTTCCAGGTAGCGGCGGATCTCGGTCCCCAGCAGTCCCATCGCTTCCAACACCGGATCGCGATGGTTTTCACCCAAGGCCCAATTGGCCAGGACCGCGTAGCCCACCCGGCATCCGCTGTCCGGGTTCCCGACACATCCGATGTCGATCCGCGCGTCGGAGATGGTCCCGGTCTTGTTCCAGAGCTCGAACCCGGCGTCGGGCTCGGTGTGTGCCAGCGGGTCCAGGCCGAATGCCCGCGCCACCATGGACAGATCGGTGTTGACGCCGAGCCAGCGCCGCAACCGCTCGGACACCGCCGGGCTGTGGATGTCACCCATCTGCAGGCGCGCCACGAACTCGCAGAGTTCCGCGGCATTCCCCGTGGAAAGGGTGAGCGGATCGTCCTGGGATCTGTTCAGCCGCACCCGGTCTCGTAACCCGCTCTCGGTGAACCCGAGGTCGCGGGTTGCGCGTTGCACCTCGTCGAGACCGAGCCGGCGAAGCAGAATGTTGGTGGCCATGTTGTCGCTGACCGCACCGATCAGCAGGCACAGGTCATCGATCCGTTGGTCCTGCTGCCGTAACAGATAGAGGATGCCGGAGTCTGCCACCTGGTCCTCAGCGGTGGCGGCGAGGACTTCGCCGGGGTCCAGGGTCACGTCGTCGAACCGGCGCGCCACCTCGGCCAGTAGGAAGACCTTCCCCACACTGGCCGTCTTGAGCACGCGGTCCGGCGTGTGCTCCCACAGGGTCCGGCCGGTGCTCAGGTCGGTGATGCGGGCCGACCAGGTCGCGGCGTCGGCCAGCCAGGACGAGGCTCGGGAGAAGAACGCGCTCATGCCACTTCGGCGACGTCGGCGTCGACGGGTACCCGCCCGAACCGCTTGCGCAGGACGTAGGCCACCACGACCACAACGAGACTCAGGACGCTGGCCAACAGTTGGACGCGCTGATCGACGTCGAACAGCATGGCAACCAGGACCAGTACGAAACACGCGATCACCACGATGGTCAGATACGGGAAGAACCACATCTTCAGCGTCAGCTTGGACGGGTCGTCACGTTCGATGGCCCGGCGCACCCGCAGCTCGGAGAGACCGATCATCACGTACATGAAGATGGCGACGACGCCGCACGAGTTCACGAGGAACAGGAACAGCGAGTCGGGGGCGATGTAGGCGAGCACCACGGAGATCCAGCCGATGACCGTGCTGGCCAGCACGGCCCTGGTCGGAACACCGCGGGAGTTGGTGCGCACCAACCACTCTGGTGCGTCACCGTGCGACGCGAGCACCCGCAGCATGCGCGAGGACGTGTAGATCGACGAGTTCAGCACCGAGAGCACCGCGGTGAGGATGACGAAGTTCATGATCACGCCGGCGCCGGGAATCTGCAGTTTGTCCAGGGCGGCCACGTACGGGCTGGACAGCACGGACGCGTCGTTCCACGGCAGGATGCACACGACCAGGAAGATCGACCCGACGTAGAACAGGATGATCCGCCAGATGACCCCGGTGGTGGCCCTGGCCACCGACTTGGCCGGCTCGGCGCTCTCGGCGGCGGCGATGGTGACGATCTCGGCTCCGCCGAACGCAAAGATCACCACCACGACAGCGCCCAGGATCGCCCCGACGCCGTTGGGCGCGAACCCGCCGTGGGACACCAGATTGCTCAGCCCACTGGTGTCGCCCGGCCACACTCCCGATACCCACAGCAGGCCCAGCACGATGAAGGACACGATGGCGGCGACCTTGATACCGGAGAACCAGAACTCGAATTCGCCGAACCAACGCACCGAGATCAGGTTGGTCACGGTCATCACCGCCATCAGCAGCATGGCCATGATCCACAGTGGCAAGCCGACCCAGACTGACAGGATCTTGGCCCCCGCAACGGCTTCCACCGCGATGATGATCACGTAGTAGTACCAGTACAACCAGCCGAGGGTGAAGCCGGCCCACGGGCCGATCCCCATCCTGGCGTAGTCGGCGAAGGCACCCGTCCTCGGCTTTGCGACCACCATCTCGCCCAGCATGCGCAGGGTGCACAGCACCAGAGCGCCGGCCAGAACATAGGACAGGATCGCGGCGGGCCCGGCGGTCTTGATGACTGCGCCGCTACCGACGAACAGCCCCGCACCGATGGCCCCGCCGATCGCGATCATGGTCATGTGCCGCGTTTTCAGCGATCTGGCCAGTCCGGAGCGGGGTTCATCGACGGAGGACAACTGGGGTTCCGATTCGAGCATGTGGCGGTCGCAATCAGTCGCAGGGGCGGATGGGCAGGGGCACGAGCGAGGGTTCGCCGGCCTCGGTCACGATCTGTTCGATCGTCTGGGCGCGCCGGACCAGCGACCAGCGTCGGCCGCCGTCCGGGTCGGTCTCCACCGCGTAGACCGCGGGCCGCGGTAATGCGTTGTAGGAGAAGTGGGTTGAGAAGTAGTAGCCGCCGGTGTCCGGTACGGCCACCAGGTCCCCTTGGTGGACGAGGGGTAGTTCTCGGCCGACGGCCAGCATGTCGCCGGTGAAGCACGCCGGACCTGCGATGTCCTGCAGCTGAGACTGCTCGGCGCGGCGCCGGCCCTGCGCGTCGTACACCTCGATCCGCAACGGCCATTCCCCCGGCCCGAAAATCGTGCGGGTCGCCACCTGCACACCGGCATGGGTGATGGCGATCTGCCTGCCCCCGGTGACCTTCGTGTACTCGACCCTGGCCACGATGGTGCCCGCCTTGGCCGTCAACGCCCGGCCGAACTCGGTGACCAAACCGTATGTGCCATCGAAGAGTTCCGGCACCATGCGCTCCAGGACGGCGCGGTGATCGGCGAAGGTCGGGACGATGTCGTCCGAGCTGAAGTTGACCGGCAACCCGCCACCGATGTCGATGCGGCGAACCTGCTGATGCCCGGTACGCGCCGTGATGTCGGCTGCGAGATCGGTGATCAGCCGGACCCCCTCGGCAGCGTGTTCCAGACTCAGGCCCTGCGAACCGCTGTGCACGTGTAGCTGCGTCAGCCAGGGCCGGGCCGCGAAGGCGGCGATGACAGTTTCGCGATGGTCGGCCAGACCGATTCCGAATTTGGACGTCGACGTCGCGGTGCTCATGGCGCCGATGGCCCCGGCCCCGGTCTGCGGATTCAGTCGCATGCCGATGACCGATCGGTGCCCACCCACCCGGACGACGGACTGGTCCACCCGCGCCAGTTCTTCGAAGTTGTCGATGTTGAACGAGATCCCGAGCGCCAGTGCCTGCTCGATCTCGGTCGCGGTCTTCGCCGGGGAGTCGAACACGATGTGTTCGGCGGGAAAGCCTGCGGCCAGCGCGAGTTGGAGTTCGCCCGGGCTCGCCACCTCGCAGCCGAATCCCGCCTGGGCGAACCGGGTGAGCACCGGACGCAGCGTGATCGCCTTGGCCGCGATGGTGTGCAGTGCCGGCATGGATGCCGGATAAGCCTGGCTCAACGACCGCATCAGCTCATCGAGCGTGTCCAGGTCGACGACTCCGCACAGCGGGTGCAGGTCGTCGATGAACGCCTGCCGGGCAACATCGCCGACGACCTGTTCGCGGCGGCGCAGCAGGGTGTCCGGAGTCGGCAGGGTATCCCTGGTTCGCGGGGGTGCATCAATCACAGATAAACCCTATGAATGCGGCGGTTGGTGGTGAGAGCCATACGAGCTGAGGAATTTCGCGCGGATCTTCGTCGGATTCAGAGGAAGTGCCGCGACGCGGGTGGCGGTGTCTCCGAAATGCACTAACCAGATCCCGGTTTCTTGTCGATCTCGACGGGAGAGCGGCCCGCGCGGCGTTCCCACACCAGCAGGCCCAGGGCCGCGCGGAGCCTGGCCGCCGGTGACTGCAGGTCGATATCGGAGACCACGCGGATCCGGTCCAGCCGGTAGCGCAGTGAGTTGGCGTGGATGCCCAATTCGCGGGCGGCTCCGGTCAGATTGCCGGGATGGTCGAGCACCGCGGCGACGGTGTCGATGAATGCCGTGCCGTGGTCGGTGTCGTGCCGGCGCAGGGCTGACAGGGGTTCTGTCATCACGTCGGCCATCGGATCGAGCAGGTCGGCCGCCCGCACCAGGGCCAGTGCGTCGGGCACGTCGGCAGCCGTGAGAACCGGCTGCCTGACCTGCGGCGGGTGTGCGGCTCTGAGCGCGGCAGCGTCGAGAACCTGACGCGCGACGATGGCAGAGTCGCGCAGGTAGGCGATGGCCTCGACGACGGGGCCGACGGCGACCGCGCCCGCGTGGGCAGGCGAAACCCGGGCCAGGTGCCTGGACAGGCTGTCGGCCAGATCCGTCTCGGCGGATTCGTCGTCCAGCACCGGAAGCACGATGAGCAGTTCGTCCCCGACCCGTGCCGTGCGGGCGCCGGCGCGGAGCGCCTGGACATGGAACATCAGGGCGCGCGACGCAGACGTGTCGGCGCCCAGCGCCAGGACAGCGTGTCTGCTGTCTGGCTGCAGCCCGAGCAAGGCCGCCGGGACTCCAGGGTCCACCCCACGCGAGAGCAGGTCGACCAGGGCCGATTCCTGGAGGCGACGTTCGTATTGGTCGCGGTGAACTTCCCGCAACATCATCGCCGCGGCGGTCTGGCGTACCTGCAACAGCAGCTGGCGCAGTTCTTCGCGGTCGGTAGCGTCGTCCAGCGCCGCCCAGATGGTGCCCAGCGTTTCGGTGCCGGATTTCATCGACACCACCATGCGGGCCGGGTCGTCATCCTCGGCGTTGCGCACGACCACGTCATCGGATCGCCAGACCGCGGGCAGGAATCCGGTGGACATGAGCCGTTCGACCCGCCAGGCGGGTACCGCACCGCCCAGGATCGTCTGGTTCCGAATCGGGTCGACATCCGGCCCCACGACGGCATAGGCCAGCACGCGGGAATCCAGATCCTCGATGGTCACCGGGGCGCCGGTCTGGCTGCTGATCCAGCGGGCCAGGGCCTGCAGGTTGTCCACCTGCGGGGCCGGGTTGACGATGCGGCCCGCACCGAGCAGCCGGATCAGGACCCGGAACAGTTCGCTCCAGCCCACCCAGGGCGAACGCCGGAACAACCTCGTGGAGTGGACGGGCAACATCGATACGTCGGTTGCCGCGTCGGGTGGAAGCACAATGGCCGCAGCGGTTCCCACCTCGTCGAGCAACGACCCGAGTGCGAAGCGATCCTCTACGCGGGTGCTGACCAACACGATGGTGCCGGTGTAGTCCGCCGGGGTGCCGGGCTCATGCAGGACGACGTCATTCAACAACGGATCGTCGGCGGGTTCGGCGGTCGGTAGCGGCATCAACATGCCGGCGGCGCCAGAAACCATCGCCGACAACGGAAGAACGCTGGCAGGCTCACTCACTGCCGCTGATTACCATGTGCCACAACCGAATACACTACCGTCGGCTGGACTTTGGCGCGCGCGGGCCAGGTCAGCCCGCGAGAAGACACCGGCGCTAGACCGCGCTGCGGTGGTGCTTGCGCTGGGCTGCGAAGAACTCGGCCCAGGAAATGACTTCGGGATGCTGCTTGAGCAGGGCACGACGCTGACGTTCGGTCATCCCGCCCCAGACGCCGAACTCCACACGGTTGTCGAGTGCATCGGCACCACATTCGAGGATCACCGGGCAGTGGCGGCAGATCACCGCGGCTTTGCGTTGCGCGGCACCGCGGACGAACAGCTCGTCCGGATCGGCTTGACGGCATCGCGCCTGTGAGACCCAGGCGATCCGGGCTTCACCTTCGCCTCGATGGACCAGATTCGTGGCGGGGGCGGAAGCGTTCATCTTGTCTGCGACAGTTCTTGTACCTGACACCAGCGATCCCTTCGTTCCTGTCATCTCCCCAGATGACGGGCGTTGAACCTTCCGGTGTAGAACGCTATTGCGATCTACGCCACATTGCGACAGCCCGTGTTACCTGGATCGCACTGTGTGTCCAAGCTAGGTGGTCAGAGGGTATTTACGCAACAGTTTGTCGCCCACTTTTTTGGGACGGCCGTGCCGTCTGACCCGGTTCGGTGCGCACCGAGGTGTTTCTGCAGGCAAGCGCGATATGTCCGCGGGGCCCGCTCACAGGCAGCGCCGCTCGGCGACCTGGCTACTCTGTACCCATGCCGGAGCCGCCGACACGACCGCCCGCGCAGCCACCCCAAGCGGTCACCATCATCAAACTCGCCTGGTGCGTCCTGCTCGCGAGTGTGCTGGCGGCCACCTTCATGTTCCCGTTGGTGGGTGGATTCGGCCTGATGTCGAACCGGGCTTCCGACGTGGTGGCCAACGGCTCGGCCGCCCTGGTCGACGGCGAGGTTCCGCAGGTCTCGACCATGGTCGACGCCAAGGGCAACACCATCGCGTGGCTGTATTCACAGCGACGCTTCGAGGTGCCGAGCGATCAGATCGCCAACACCATGAAGCTTGCCCTGGTCTCCATCGAGGACAAGCGGTTCGCCGAACACAACGGCGTGGACTGGCAGGGCACGCTGACCGGCCTCACCGGATACATGCGCGGCGACTCCGACACCCGCGGCGGTTCGACCATCGAGCAGCAGTACGTGAAGAACTACCAGCTGCTCGTCATCGCCCAGACCGATGCCGAGCGCCGCGCCGCGATCGAGACCACACCGGCCCGCAAACTGCGTGAGATCCGGATGGCCCTCACGCTGGACAAGACCTTCACCAAGCCCGAGATCCTGACCCGCTATCTGAACCTGGTCTCGTTCGGCAACGGCGCGTTCGGTGTTCAGGACGCTGCACAGACCTATTTCGGCGTCAACGCCTCCGAGCTGAACTGGCAGCAGGCCGCGCTGTTGGCCGGCATGGTGCAGTCCACCAGTGCGCTGAACCCGTACACCAACCCCGACGGCGCCCTGGCCCGACGGAACCTGGTGCTGGACACCATGATCGACAACATCCCGCAGGAGGCCGACGCGCTGCGGGCCGCCAAGCAACAGCCGTTGGGCATCCTGCCGCAGCCCAATGAACTGCCCCGTGGCTGCATCGCAGCCGGTGACCGGGCGTTCTTCTGCGATTACGCGCTGGAGTACCTGGCCCGCGCCGGACTGTCCAAGGAGCAGGTGGCCAAGGGCGGTTACCTGATCAAGACCACGCTGGACCCCGATGTGCAGGGCTCGGTGAAGTCGGCGATCGACAGCATCGCCCGCCCGGACGCACCCGGCATCGCCAGCGTGATGAGCGTGATCAAGCCGGGCAAGGAATCCCACCCGGTGCTGGCGATGGGCAGCAACCGCACCTACGGCCTGAACACCGATGCCGGCGAGACCATGCAGCCGCAGCCGTTCTCGCTCGTCGGCGACGGCGCCGGATCGATCTTCAAGATCTTCACCACGGCCGCGGCCATGGACATGGGGATGGGCATCAACACCCAACTGGCGGTGCCCGGTTTCTTCCAGGCCAAGGGGCTGGGCAGCAGTGACACCCCGGGTTGCCCGAAGGAAACCTGGTGCGTGAAGAACGCCGGCGGCTACCGAGGTTCGATGAGCGTCACCGATGCGCTGGCCACCTCCCCGAACACCGCGTTCGCCAAGCTGATCTCGCAGATCGGCGTGCAACGGTCGGTCGACATGGCCGTCAAGCTGGGGCTGCGGTCCTACGCGCTGCCCGGCACCGCCCGCGACTACGACCCCGACAGCAACGAAAGCCTGGCCGACTTCGTCAAGCGCCAGAACATCGGCTCGTTCACCCTGGGGCCCATCGAGGTCAACGCACTCGAATTGTCGAATGTCGCGGCCACGCTGGCCTCCGGCGGCACCTGGTGCCCGCCCAATCCGATCGGCCAGGTGCTCGATCGCCACGGCCAGGAGGTGTCGGTGACGACCGAGACCTGCGATCAGGCGGTGCCCGAGGGGCTGGCCAACACCCTGGCCAACGCGATGAGCAAGGACGACCAGGCCGGCGGCACCGCCTCCGGGTCTGCCGGTTCGGTCGGCTGGGACCTGCCGATGTCGGGCAAGACCGGCACCACCGAGGCGCACCGGTCGTCGGGCTTCCTGGGCTTCACCAATCAGTACGCCGCGGCCAACTACATCTACGACGATTCCACCAGCCCCGGCGAGCTGTGCTCGTTCCCGCTGCGCCAGTGCGGCGACGGCAACCTGTTCGGCGGTAACGAACCGGCCCGTACCTGGTTCACGGCGCTGAAGCCGATCGCCAACAACTTCGGCCCGGTCGCCCTGCCGCCGACAGATCCGCGTTACGTCGACGGCGGCCCCGGCTCGGTGGTCCCGACCGTGACCGGACTGGATGAGACGGCCGCGCGCCAGCGGCTCAAGGAATCCGGATTCCAGGTGGCCGATGGCTCCGCCTCGGTCAACAGCAGCTCGCGCGCCGGCACCGTCGTCGGTACCGCGCCCAGCGGCCAGACGATTCCGGGCTCGATCATCACGATCCAGGTCAGTAACGGGATCCCGCCGGCCCCACCGCCGCCCGAGTTCCCGTTCCCGCTGCCGGGCGGCCCGCCGCCCGAGATCGGCCAGACGGTCGTCGAGATCCCGGGGTTGCCTCCGATCACCGTCCCGGTGCTCGGCCCTCCACCGCCCCCGTGACCATCGGTTCGCAGTAGGCTTGCCTGCATGTCAGTGAAGAAGGCAGCTGCCGTCACCGCCGGTTCGCTGGTTGCCGGGATCGGCTATGCAACCCTCATCGAGCGCAATGCGTTCGTGCTGCGGGAAGCGACCATGCCGGTACTGGCCCCTGGCTCGTCACCCCTTCGGGTGCTTCACCTGTCCGATCTGCACATGCGTCCCAACCAGCGCCGTAAGCAGGCCTGGCTGCGTGATCTGGCACGCCTCGAGCCCGATCTGGTGGTCAACACGGGCGACAACCTGGCCCATCCGAAGGCCGTGCCCGCCGTCGTGCAGTCACTGAGCGATCTGCTGTCGGCGCCCGGCCTGTTCGTGTTCGGCAGCAACGACTATTTCGCGCCGCGTCTGAAGAATCCGCTGAACTACCTCACCAACCCGGATCATCGGACGCACGGTGAGCCGCTGCCGTGGCAGGACCTGCGGGCAGCGTTCACCGAACGTGGCTGGCTCGACATGACCCACATCCGTCGGGACGTCGAGGTGGCCGGGCAGCACATCGCGGTGGCCGGCGTCGACGATCCGCACCTCAAGCGCGACCGCTACGACACCATCGCCGGCCGAGCCAACGGCGCGGCGAATCTGACTTTGGGGCTCACGCACTCCCCCGAACCGCGGGTGTTGGACCGCTTCGCCGCCGACGGCTATCAACTGGTGCTGGCCGGGCACACCCACGGCGGGCAGCTGTGCCTACCGTTCTACGGGGCCATCGTGACCAACTGCGAACTGGACCGGTCGCGAGCCAAGGGCGCCTCGAAGTGGGGTTCCCACATGCAGCTGCACGTGTCCGCGGGTATCGGCACGTCGCCGTTCGCGCCGGCGCGGTTCTGCTGCCGCCCCGAGGCCACCCTGCTGACGCTCGTCGCAGCGCCGACCGGCGGCGGCCACGTCGGGATCAGGGCCGGGCAATCCAGCCCGGCCGTCTCGGCCCGGTGAGCCAACCGGGCTGCACCGCGTCGCGTCCCCGGCCACGCCGGTGGGTCGACAATGCGGTGCGGCTGATCGAGGCCGATTCCAAGCGCAGCGCCGACACCCATCTGTTGCGTTATCCGCTGCCGGCGACCTGGAGCAGTGGTGTCGACGCGCAGTTGTATCTCAAGGACGAGTCCACCCACATCACCGGCAGCCTCAAGCACCGGCTGGCCCGGTCCCTGTTCCTCTACGGGTTGTGCAACGGCTGGATCGGTGAGGGCACCACGATCATCGAGGCGTCCTCGGGGTCGACAGCGGTGTCGGAGGCCTACTTCGCCGCACTGCTGGGGTTGCCGTTCATCGCGGTGATGCCCGCCTCGACCAGTGGCTCCAAGATCGCGCTCATCGAAGCCCAAGGCGGCCGTTGCCATTTCGTCGCGGAGTCATCGCAGGTGTATGCCGAGGCGCAGCGGTTGGCCGAGGAGACCGGCGGGCACTACCTGGACCAGTTCACCAACGCCGAACGGGCCACCGACTGGCGCGGCAACAACAACATCGCCGAGTCGATCTACGAGCAGATGCGTCTGGAACCGCATCCGGTTCCGGAGTGGATCGTGGTGGGGGCCGGCACCGGTGGCACCAGTGCGACCATCGGCCGCTACATCCGCTACCGCAGGCATGCCACGCAGTTGTGTGTCGTCGACCCGGAGAACTCCGCGTTCTTCCCCGGCTACGCGCAGGGCCGCGACGACGTCGTCACGGGCGCATCGTCACGCATCGAGGGCATCGGCAGGCCGCGAGTCGAGCCGTCGTTCCTGCCGGGTGTGGTGGATCGGATGATCACCGTCCCCGACTGCGGGTCGGTGGCCGCGGCGCATCACGCCAGCCGGGTCCTTGGCCGCCGCGTCGGCCCGTCGACCGGAACCAACCTGTGGGGGGCGTTCCAGCTGCTGGCGGAGATGATCGCGCACGGCCGCAGCGGGTCGGTGGTGACCCTGCTGGCCGACAGCGGTGACCGCTACGCGGATACCTACTTCGATGCCGACTGGCTCAGCGCCCAGGGCCTGGACCTGTCGGATTCGGCGGAGGTGCTGTCGGAGTTCGAGCGCTCGGGCAGCTGGTCCTGATCCGTCTCGGCCGTCAGGAACAGCCAAAACGCTGCCAGCGCGAAGAACCCCAGGTAAATGGTGGCGCCCAGGACGGTCATGAGTACTCCAGTCGGTTCGGATGTCGTCAGTGGGTAGAACACCACCGACACCCTCATTGCTTCCCGTCGCCGATCTTCGTCATTTCCCGTGGTCGGTTTCCACACCAAGGTTGTGATCTGCGCCGGCGCACCGCCCAGCGGCAGAAACCGGCGCAGAGGTGGCCGTTTGGCGTCCGAGGTACCCGGTGCGATACGCTGTCGGAGCTTCACACGGGGTGTGGCGCAGCTTGGTAGCGCGCTTCGTTCGGGACGAAGAGGTCGTGGGTTCGAATCCCGCCACCCCGACTCGTGTGATCAAGGCCCAGACCAGAGAGATCCGGTCTGGGCCTTTGTCTTTCCGGTCGAAAGCTTGCCTATCCCGGTAGTCCCTGTTCTTCCGGCGGCAGCGGAGCCGGTCCCTTGATTCCCGGAGTGGCCATGGGGACCTCGGGTGCCTGCGCCGGGTTGGACGGCGTGATGGTTACCCCGGTCTGCATCGGAGAAGCCGGCTCGGACCCGAGAAGAGAGACGGGATGACTCTGCAGGCCTCCGACGACCCCCAACGCACTCAGTGCAACAACCGCGCATCCACCAACCGCGGTGGAGAGTTTGATGCCGAATTTATTCATATCGAACCAATCCATTGAAAACATAGAGTTTCTATGCAATGGAAAACGTTGCGACCCCGGCATCTATTCCCAGTCTCGGGCCGGTCCCCGGACGGATCGCCAGGCGGGTCAGGCGCCGTCACTCATGCGGATGGCCTTTCTTGCCGTGGCCCTTGCGGTTCCCGTTGCCGTTCCCATTGCCATTGCCATCGCCCTGGTCTTGACCGTGGCCGTTCCAGTTGCCCCAATCGCCCTCGTCAGGCGGGAGCGTCGGCCGGAAGGTCGGGATGCTCGTCGCGGCAGGCACGGTCGGCTCGACAGTGGTGGTCACCGGCGTCACGGCCGGCGCGCGCTGCGGCGGCGGATCGGCGATCAACAGAATGGCCCCGAGGGCGCCGGCCGCCGCCACGGCCAGTCCGGCGAGCACCATCCGAACGCGCGACCGGCGGGCCGGCAGCGGGGAAGGCAGCATCAGGGTCGCAGGAGGAGCCGTCGGCGCGGCGTGCAATGCCGCCCGCATCTCGGCGGCGTCGGCGAAGCGATAGGCCGGGTCCCGCGCCATCGCGCGCTCCAGCACGTGGACCAGAGCGGGGTCGACGTCGGGGCGCAGCATGCCGATCGGCATCGGAGCTTCGTCGACGACTGCGCGCATGGTGGCGATCGGGTGGTCCCGAGTGAAGGGCCGCCGTCCGGTCAGCGCCTCGTAGCCGAGGACACCGACGGCGTACAGATCATCCGACACCGTCGCCGGGTGGCCCGTAATCCGTTGTGCGCTCAGGTAATCCGGCGTGCCGAACACGGTCCCGACGTGGGTGTGGGCGGTTCCGGCGGTCTTGGCGATACCGAAGTCGGCAAGCTTGGCGGTCCCCGAACTGGTGATCAGGACGTTGCCAGGTTTGATGTCGCGGTGCAGGATGCCCGCGCCGTGGGCAGCGGTCAGCGCACCCAGCAGGTCGGTCAGCACCCAACGCACCCGGTCGGCGGACAGCGGTCCGGCCGCGATCTCCTCGGCCAGGGTCGGCCCGGGCAGCCTTTCCATCACGATGAACGGCGTCCCGTGGTCGTCACCGCTGTCGTGGACCGCGACGATGTTGGGGTGGTTGAGCGCGGCGGCGGCGCGCGCTTCGTCCTCGAACCGCCGACGTGTCGCTTCGTCGGAGGCCAGGGCCGGGTAGAGCAGTTTGATCGCGACCGGACGCGACAGCCGGGTGTCCCAGCCATCGCGCACCTCGGCCATGCCGCCTCGGCCGAGCACGCCACGTAGCTCGTAGCGGCCAGCGAGCGCCGCCGTCATAGATCTCCCCTCCGCCGTGCGCTTGGCTCCAAGTATCCCGGAGTGCCGTTCTACGGCATGCTGGCACCATGCCCCGGTTCAGGCTGGAACCCGCCGACGCCGCCTTCTTCAGCACGGCGCCGCACATCTTCACCTATCAGAAGCGGTTCGCCGCGCCGCCAGAAAAGGTGTGGGAGTCGCTGGTCTCCGATGAGTCCCTGGCCGCCTGGGGACCGTCGGTCAACAAGGTCGAGTGGCTGTCGCCGCGGCCGTTCGGCGTCGGCACCTCCCGCGAGGTCACGCTGGCACCCGGGGTCGCTCGGGTGCACGAGACGTTCTTCCGGTGGGAGGAGGGCCGGCGGTACTCGTTCACCGTCGACCACGCCAACATTCCGTCGCTGCGCCGGTTCGCCGAGGACTACCTGGTAGAGCCCGCGGGCGACGGAGAGACGCAGTTCACCTGGATCGTGGCGATCGAGCCGAAGCCGTTGTTCGCGATCCCGTTCAAGGGGTTGGCGCCGGTGGTCAAAGCGGCGTTCGGGCGCATGGCCTCTGACGGCCAGCGCTATTTCGCCCGAGTGTGACCAAGGTCCCAACCAAGCAGTTGATAGCGTCGGCCGATGGCCGCGCTGAGCTGGATCGCCGAACTGTTGCAGTTCGATCGCGATGGTGATGACTTCTGCATTCGGGAACCGCGCAGAGGGGCGACCGAGCGGCTGTTCGGCGGGCTGATCGCCGCCCAATCGTTGAGCGTGGCGGGGGCCACGGTCGATGGCGGCCAGCTTCCGCAATCGCTGCACACCTACTTCGTCCGCGGCGGTCGCTACGACGCCGACGTCGAGTTCCACGTCGACCGCACCCGCGACGGACGCGCGTTCGCGACCCGGCACGTCACGGCCAGCCAGGACGGCAAGGTGATCCTGGAGATGCTGGCGTCGTTCCATCAACCCGAGCCCGGTCTGGATTGGTCTCCCGACGCCGTGCCCGCCCTGGAGTTCGACGCGGCCGCCCCAAAGCACGACGTCATGGACTTCGGCGACAAGTTCGACCTACGCACCATGCCCAGCGACACCTCAGAGTTCGCGGTGTCGCCGTTCTGGATCCGCAGCCAGGTCGAGATCGAGGACGATCCGCTGATCCGGGCCTGCACCCTGACCTTCATGTCGGATCTCGGTCCGGTCCCCTCAGCGCTCCCGCCGACGGTCCCGCTGCGGTCCGATCTCGGCTTCGCCGCCAGCCTGGACCACTCGATCTGGTTCCATCGCCCGTTCCTGCCCCGCGGCTGGCACCGATATGAGTTGCAGTCGGCGAACCACAACGATTCCCGTGGTCTGGCCCGCGGCTCGCTGTACGACGCCGCCGGCACACTGATCGCCAGCGTCAGCCAGGAAGCGCTCTGGCGGATTCCGGTCTAGCTGCGACGTTTGTCACCGCCGCACGGCGGGCAACCGGTGGCATGAAGATCTCCGATGTTGCGTCCTGGCCGGTCGAGCTCGGTGCCGCGATGCGGCACCGACGGCTGTTCCACCCGAACGGTGTGCTGGCGCGAGGTCATCTGGAGCGCACCGCACCCGCCGGCCGAGGCCTGCCGCTCTACTCGTGCGATGTGGTCGGGAGGTTGTCGAAAGGGATCGGGACACCGGATTCGGTGCCGGACATCGCCGGCCTGGCGTGGCGGATGCCACCGCAGCTGTCGGGGACACCGTGGGATGTGCTGTTGGCCTCCACACTGGCCGGCAATCGATTTGTCTTGTGGCCGGCCAATTCCTGGGCCGGGATCACGTTCTCGAGTGTGATGCCGCTGCGATTCGAGGGCGCGCTGTGGTGGCTGCGAGCCCGCCTGACCACCGACTTCGATGGCGCCGGGCTTTCGCTCGGCAGCGTGAACCAGCAATTGGAACGCGGTGGGGTCGAGTTCGACATCGAGCAGTCCCCCGCCACCGGCGAATTCGAGCCCGTCGCCCGGCTGTCACTGCGCGAGAAGCTGCCGCACGGTCGTGACGTGTCCTTCGATCCCGCACTGCACGAGGCCGACGGGGTCCGACTGGTGCCCACGTGGCTGGCAGATATCCGGCGCAGCGCCTACCACGGCAGCCGCGTCGGGCGCGATGCCGAATAGCGTTCAGTCGGGCGGCTCCTGACTGGTGCTCTCGGTGGTGTCGACATCCGGGGTGTCTTCCGGAACTTTCTTGGCCCGATCACGCTTGTCGGTCGCTTCACCGCTGTTCTCGCGGTGCTCTTCGTCGTAGATCCCCTTACCGGTTGGCATGAGCTTGAGATACCCGTCGCCGTGGGTTTCAACGCATCGCGAGCGCTACAGCCGGGCCTTGACCGCCGCCGACAACCGCGCCCCGTCGGCCTTGCCCGCGGCAATGGCGGTGGCGGCCTTCATCACCTGGCCCATCTGACGCATGCCGGGCCGTTCCCCGATCTGCTCGGCGACCTGCGCGATGGCGGTGTCGGCGACGTCGGCCAACTCGGCATCGGTCAACGGGGTGGGCAGATACTCGTCGATGATCCTGGCCTCGGCGTGCTCGTTGGCCGCCAATTCGCCGCGCCCGTTCTGGGTGTAGACCTCGGCCGCCTCGCCACGCTTCTTCGATTCGCGGGCCAGCACCGCAATCACCTCGGTGTCGGACAGTTCCCTTGCCTGCTTACCGGAGACTTCTTCGCTCTGGATGGCGGCCAGCACCATTCGCAGGGTGGCGGTGCGCAGTTTGTCCTGCGACTTCATCGCGGCGGTCAGATCCGCACGCAGCTTGTCCTTGAGCTCGGCCATAGCGCCAACCTAGCTGCGATCAGTCGTCGCTCGCCACGAATTTCGCGTCGACCGCGACCGAGACCTCGATATCGGCGGGTGCGAACTCGATTTCGGGCGCCGCGCCGCCGCGCACTGCCATGGCGCGCATCATCGGCGGGGACGACGAATCGTCGGGCGGCCGGCACACCATCCCGGCGTCGCCGATCGCCACCGGCCGCACCGGCCCGAGTGCCAGGGCATCGGAGTAGCGCTGGGCCCGGGTGACGGCGTCCTGCACCGCCTGGGTGTGGACCTGGGCGACCAGCTCGTCGCGATGCTCGGTGGTCAGCGCCCATTCGATCCGCGACAACGAAAAGCCGCCGGTTTCGGTGACATGACCGCCGACCCATCGCGACAACGCGGTGAAATCGCTGAACTTGACCTGGATGTCGACACTTGCGTGGTGCACGAGCGGCAGCTGCTTGCCCTCGTTGTTCCAGGGTCGGTTGGCCCAGGTGCGGACCTGGCCGGTGGACCACCAGGTGACCGGGCCGGCCTCGGGCTTGTGCAGCGGGGTGATCGAGGATTTCACCGTGTCGAGGTCGCGGACCACGCGCTCGTATACCGGTTCGATGGCCGGCCCCTCGTAACCGAGCGTGGCATGGACCGTCGCACGTTCCGGCGGCCGAAACGCGGAAAAAGACCCACGCACGATGATCTCGGTCGGCATGGGTCCACCGTAGTTGCTGACGGGAACTACGGTGAGAGGATGACGAGCGGTCGGCCATATGCGGGGAGTGCCATCCCGCTTCGCCCGTTGAGCCTGACCGACATTTTCAACGGCTCCCTCGCCTACGTCCGCACCAATCCGAAGGCGACGCTGGGTCTGGCCACCGTGGTCGTTCTCGCGTCGCAGATCGTCACGCTCGCACTGCAGATCGGGCCGCTGTCCGCCCTCGGCGAATTCGACCCCACACTGCAGGGCGAGACCCCGTCATCCGGGACCATCGCGGTGTTCGCGACCGGGGCGTTCGTCGGCATCGTCGTCACGACTCTGGCCTCGCTTCTGCTCAGCGGCATGCTCACGGTGGTGATCGGCCGCTCGGTGTTCGGCGGCACCATCACCATCGGCGAGGCCTGGCGACGGCTGCGCGGACGGCTGCCGGCGCTGATCGGGTTGACCGTGTTGCAGGCCCTTGCCCTGGTGGTGGTCGTCGGGATCGTCGCGGTCGTGATCGTCGGAGCCGGTGCACTGGGCGGCGGGTTGGCCGCGTTCGCCGTCGGTATGCCACTCGTGCTGCTCACGTTGCTCGGTGTGCTCTACGTGTCGACGGTTCTGCTGTTCGCCCCCGCGGCGATCGTGCTGGAGCAGCTTGGCATCGTCGATGCGGTCAAGCGGTCATTCACGTTGGTGAACAAGGACTTCTGGCGTGTGTTCGGCATCTGGGTGCTGGCCACCATCGTGGCCGCGGTGATGGCCTGGGGGGTGGGTGCGCCGTTCAACGTGGCGGGGCAGATCATGACGATGGTCGCCGAGGGCCCCACGGTGCCTGCACTGATCCTGACCGCCGTCGGTGGAGCGATCGGGCAGATCGTCACCGCACCGTTCAGCGCGGGCGTGGTGGTGCTGCTCTACGCCGACCGGCGGTTCCGCGCCGAGGCTTTCGACCTGATGCTGCAGACAGGCGCGGGTGCACCGGTGGAAACTACCGACCAACTATGGCTGCCGCGGTACGTCTGAGGTGACGGGCATCGACATCGACCGTGACGCTGCGCACGACGCCGCGCAGAACGAGCTGACCAAACCGATCTATCCCAGGGCTTCACCGACTGAACAGATCGGCGACTGGATCAACGATCTGCTGTACCGGATCACCGCGGCGGGCTCGACGATCCCCGGTGGCTGGTTCACCATCTCGGTGCTGGCCATCCTGCTCGTGGTGGCCATCGTGGTAGCGGTGCGGATCGCACGGCGCACCATGCGTACTGCGCGTCGCGCTGACCACGCCCTGTTCGGCAGTCAGGAGCTCAGCGCCGCACAGCACCGTTCGATCGCTGAACAATATGCCGCACAGGGAGATTGGTCGGCCGCGATTCGTCACCGGGTCCGCGCGCTGGCCCGCCACCTTGAGGAGACCGGGGTGCTCGACGCGGTCCCGGGCCGTACCGCGACCGAACTCGCCCGCGACGCCGCGGCGGCACTACCGGGCCTTTCGGCCGGACTGTTCAGCGCGGCAAACACGTTCAACGACGTCACCTACGGCGAGCAACCGGGTACCGAGGCGTCCTACCGGGAGATCGCGGCACTCGACGAGGCCGGGGTGCCGTGAGCGCCGATTCGATCCGACACCGTTTCCGCACGGCACGCTGGGTTCTGCTGGGGTTCGCCGTGATCGTCGCGGTTTCCGTCGTGACGGTGTATCTGACCGCACCGCGCCCGGGTGGGGCGTTGGACCCCGAGTCGACGTCGCCGGAGGGAACGCACGCGTTGGTCAGTCTGCTGCGGGACCACGGTGTCGAGGTGATCACCGCGACCGATGCCGACCAGGTGCAGCAGGCCGCCCGGCCCGGCACCCTGCTGGTGGTGGCTCAGACGATGTATCTGTCCGGCGACAAGACCGTCGACCGGCTCGCCGATACCCCCGGCGACCTCCTGTTGGTCGCGCCGTCCGGACTCGTTCGGGAGAAGCTGGCACCTCAGGTCCGGCTCGGCAAACCGACGGAGTTCGGCGGCCGCGAGCCGGATTGTGAACTGCCCGAGGCGAACCGGGCCGGTGCCGTCCAGCTGGGCACCACCGACACCTACGTCGCCGCCAACAGTTCGCCGCTGACGTCGTGCTACGACGGCGCGCTGGTCCGCTACCACGACGGGACGCGCACCGTCACGGTCGTCGGCGCCGACTCCTTCATGACCAACGCGCGCCTGCTCAAGCAGGGCAACGCGGCACTGGCGATGAATCTGGCCGGTGCCGCACCGCGGGTGATCTGGTATGCACCACAGCATTTCGAGGCCGAGTCGACCGGTGACGGCACGCTGTCGGATCTGATGCCGCCGCAGATCCGGTGGATCGTCCTGCAGCTGTGCCTGGTGGTGGCCCTGCTCGCGGTGGCGCAGGGACGGCGCCTCGGTCCGCTGGTCGCCGAAATCCTGCCCGTGGTGGTCCGCGCGTCGGAGACCGTCGAGGGGCGTGGCCGGTTGTACCGCTCCCGCCGGGCTCGCGACCGGGCCGCCGACGCCTTGCGCGCGGCCGCACTGGGCCGGATGTTGCCCAGGCTCGGCCTGAACTCGTCGGCGGCACCACAGGCGGTGGCCGCCGCTGTCGCCGCGCGGTGCGGCACCGCCTCGAACTCGGTCGGACACATCCTGTTCGGCCCACCGCCTGCGACCGACGCCGAACTCGTCCACCTCGCACACCAACTCGACGACATCGAAAGGCAGGTCGCGCAGTCGTGACTCAGCCCCATCCAGAGAATGCCGGCTCCGATTCGGCCCGTGACGCCCTGCTGGCCCTGCGCAACGAGATCGCCAAGGTGGTGGTCGGACAGGATGCGGTGATCAGCGGGCTGGTGGTAGCGCTGCTGTGTCGCGGGCACGTGCTGCTCGAAGGCGTGCCGGGGGTGGCCAAGACCCTGCTGGTGCGCACCCTGGCGGCGGCCCTGCAGTTGGAGTTCAAGCGCGTGCAGTTCACGCCGGACCTGATGCCCGGCGACGTCACCGGCTCGCTGGTGTACGACGCGCGCACCGCCGAGTTCGAGTTCCGCGCCGGCCCCGTGTTCACCAACCTGCTGCTGGCCGATGAGATCAACCGGACGCCACCGAAAACCCAGGCGGCCCTTCTGGAAGCCATGGAGGAGCGTCAGGTCAGCGTCGACGGCATGCCTCGGCCGCTGCCCGACCCGTTCATCGTGGCAGCCACCCAGAACCCGATCGAGTACGAGGGCACGTATCAGCTGCCCGAGGCTCAGTTGGACCGCTTCCTGCTCAAGCTCACCGTGCCGCTGCCGCCGCGGGATCAGGAGATCGCGATCCTGAGCCGGCATGCGCAGGGCTTCGACCCGCGTGACCTGTCAGCCGTCCAGCCGGTGGCCGGCGCGGCCGAGCTTGCCGCCGGGCGCGACGCGGTGCGTCGGGTCCTGGCCGGCGACGAGGTGCTCGGTTACATCGTCGACATCGTCGGGGCCACCCGGCATTCCCCGTCCCTGCAGCTCGGTGTGTCACCGCGCGGCGCGACCGCGCTGCTGGCCACGTCGCGATCCTGGGCCTGGCTGTCCGGCCGGAACTACGTGACTCCCGACGACGTCAAGGCGATGGCCCGTTCGACGCTTCGCCACCGGGTGGCGCTGCGTCCCGAGGCCGAGTTGGAAGGCGCCACCTCTGACGGCGTACTGGACGGCATCCTGGCCGCCGTCCCGGTGCCGCGCTGATGGTTCTCACCGGCCGCGCCGGTCTGGTGGCACTGGTATGCGTGCTGCCGATCGCGTTGGCCCCTTGGCCGGCAACGGCTTTCGCTACACTGGCGGCGTTGCTGGCGGCAGCGGTGGTCGCAGATGTCGCACTGGCCGGTCGCATCGGCAGCCTGCAGGTCACCCGCAGCGGCGAGTCCACCGCACGGCTGGGCCAGAGCGTCGAGGCCGGGCTCACCGTGCACAACACCGGACGGCGGACGGTCCGCGGCGCCGTCCGCGATGCCTGGCCGCCCAGCGCGTCGGCACAACCGCGCGCCCACCAGGTGAATATCGTTGCGGGACAAACGATTTCCCTGGCCACTCGATTGCACCCAGTGCGCCGCGGCGACCAGCGCTGCGAGCTGGTCACGGTGCGGTCGATCGGGCCACTGGGACTCGCCGGACGCCAACGCTCGCAACGGCTACCCGGACAGGTACGGGTCCTGCCGCCGTTCCTGTCGCGCAAGCATCTTCCGTCCCGGCTGGCCAGGCTGCGGCAGTTGGACGGTGCGATCCCCGTGCTGATCCGCGGTCAGGGCACCGAATTCGACTCGCTGCGTGAGTATGTGGTCGGCGACGACGTCCGCTCGATCGACTGGCGCGCCACTGCCCGGCGCGCCGACGTCGTGGTGCGTACCTGGCGTCCGGAGCGCGACCGGCGCGTGGTGATCGTGCTCGACACCGGCCGTACCTCGGCGGGCCGGGTCGGGGTGGACCCGACCGCGCTGGATCCGGGCGGGTGGCCGCGACTGGACTGGTCGATGGACGCCGCACTGCTGCTGGCGGCGCTGGCTGCCCGCGCCGGAGATCACGTCGACTTCCTGGCCATCGACCGGGTGACACGTGCCGGGGTGTGGGGCGCCTCGCGCACCGAACTATTGGCCGCGCTGGTCGCGGCGATGGCGCCCCTGCAGCCCGCGCTGGTGGAATCCGATGCGACGGCGATGGTTTCGGCGGTGTCGCGGCGGGTACGGGGCCGGGCCCTGGTGGTGCTGCTGACGGATCTCAACGCCTCGGCGCTCGACGAGGGGTTGATGACGGTGCTGCCGCTACTGTCGTCGCGACATCAGGTCCTGCTGGCTGCGGTTTCCGATCCGCGGGTGGACCAGTTGGCGGCGGGTCGGTCCGACGCCGCGCAGGTCTATGACGCGGCGGCCGCCGAACGGGCCCGAAACGACCGCCGGGCCATCGCGTCGCGGCTGCGCGGCCACGGGGTCGACGTGGTCGATGCCCGGCCCGAGGACCTGGCGCCGGCCCTGGCCGACCACTATCTGGCGATGAAGGCTGCGGGCAAGCTCTAGCCCCCTGCGCGTCTGCTCGCCGGAAAAGTTCAGCCCGTGGGCAGCACGTCGGGCGCGTCCTCGAGGTCTCCACTCTCGCCCGCCCGGGCGGCCTTGCGGCCGAAATGGAACACGTAGCCGAGAAAGGCGAGTTCGGCGGCCAGACCGATGCCGATCCGCATCCAGGTGGGCAACGGCGACGGTGTCACCAATGCCTCGATCAGACCGGATATCAAGAGCACGACGGCCAGCCCGATCGCGGCCGCAACAACAGCCCGCCCCTGTTCGGCCAGCACCTGTGCGCGGGGTCGGTCGCCGGGAGCGATCACCGTCCAACCCAGCCGCATCCCCACCGCGGCGGCCAGGAATACCGCGGTCAACTCGAGCAGTCCGTGCGGGGTGATCAGGCCGAGGAAGAGATCTCCCTTGTCTGCGCTGAACATCAGTCCGGCGATCACACCGAGGTTCGCCGCGTTCTGGAACAGCACATACGGGATGGGCAGGCCGAGCAGGATCGCGAAGGCGATGCACTGCGCCGCCACCCAGGAGTTGTTCACCCACACCTGCAGGGCAAATGACGCGGCGGGATGCTCGCTGTAATACGACGCGAAGTCGTGGTTCACCAATTCGTCGATCTCGCTGGGGGTTCCGATGGCTGCGTGCACATCCGGGTTGCCCGACACCCACAGCGCCAGGGCGACGGTCACGATGAAGAACGCCACCGCCGATCCCAGCCACCAGCGCCAGGCCCGGTAGGCCACCACGGGGAAGGACACGGTCCAGAACCGGACGAACTCGCGCCAGAGCGGAGCGTGCGCACCTGTCACCGCGGCGCGTGCCCGGGCCACCAGCCCAGACAACCGGCCGACCAGAACGGAATCCTGCGAGGCCGAACGCACCATCGACAGGTGCGTCGAGACCCGCTGATAGAGGTCGACGAGCTCGTCCACCTCCGCACCGGTCAACCGTCGGCGTCGTTTTACCAACTGCTCCAACCGGTCCCAGGTGGGGCGATGGGCCACGACGAACGCATCGACATCCACGTGGCAAAGCGTAGTCGGTAGCGTGTGTCGGTATGGTTTGGCAGCCCGCGCCGGTGGTGACCGGGGACGCCGTCGTCCTCGACGTGGCGATCGCCCAGTTGCCGGTGCGCACGCTGGCCGCGTTGATCGACATTCTGGTGATCGCCGTCGGCTATGTGGCCGGTCTGGTGTTGTGGTCGATCACGTTGAGCCAGCTCGACGATGCACTGACGGCGGCCATTCTGATCATCTTCACGGTGCTGACCCTGGTGGGTTATCCGGTGGTGATGGAGACCGCGACCCGCGGCCGGTCGCTGGGCAAGATGGCGTTGGGTCTCCGGGTGGTGGCCGAGGACGGCGGCCCGGAACGCTTCCGGCAGGCCTTGTTCCGCGGGCTGGCGGGCTTCATCGAGATCTGGATGCTCACCGGCGGGCCTGCGGTGATCTGCAGCCTGGTGTCGGCGAAGGGCAAGCGCCTCGGTGACATCTTCGCCGGGACCGTGGTGATCAGTGAGCGCGGGCCCAAGTTGAACCCGCCACCGGTCATGCCGCCGGCGTTGGCCTGGTGGGCCGGCTCGCTGGAACTGTCCGGGCTGGGCCCAGAGCAGGCCGAGCTCGCCAGGCAGTTCGTGTCGCGCTCGGCCCAACTCGACCCGCGGATACGCCAGGAGATGGGCGGGAGGATCTTCGGCGAGGTGACCTCCCGCATCTCACCCCCGCCGCCGCCGGGCGCGCCGGTCGAGTACGTGCTGGCCGCGGTGCTGGCCGAACGGCACCGTCGCGCGTTGGCCAGGCTCATGCCGCAGGCCCCGGCTCCGGCGTTCCCAGCGCGTTATCCCCCGCCGTATCCGAACTACCCTCCACCGCCTCCGACCAGCGGGTTCACGTTGCCCAGCTGAAGTGTGGGACATCACTGTCCCATTTTGGCCCGGTCATGCTACATTTTGATGCATGACCAGTTCGGCGTCGTCGCACAGCGGACCGCGGGAGCGCACCCGCAAGGCGATTCTCGATGCCGCCATGACGGTCCTGGCCGACAATCCGTCGGCCTCACTGACCGATATCGCCGCTGCCGCCGACGTCGGCCGCAGCACCGTGCACCGGTACTACCCGGAACGCACCGATCTCCTGCGGGCCCTCGCCCGCCACGTCCACGAGCTCAGCAACGCCGAAATCGACCGCGCGGATCCCACCCACGGTCCGGCAGATGCGGCGCTGCGCCGCGTGGTGGAAAGTCAACTCGACCTGGGCCCCATCGTGATCTTCGTGTACAGCGAGCCGACGATCCTGGCCGATCCCGAGCTGGCCGCCTACCTCGACACCGGGGACGAGGCGATCGTCGAGGTGCTCAACCGCGCCGCTGTCGACAGGCCCGAATATCCCCCAGGATGGGCCCGGCGAGTGTTCTGGGCCCTGCTTGACGCCGGCTACGAAGCCGCCAAGCAGGACGGCACACCCCGCCACCAAATCGTCGACGCCATCATGACCAGCCTGACCGCGGGCACCATTGATCTCCCGCGCGGCTGAGCCCCTCTTCTTGAGTCCTTGGAGCCAAGCCCCATGTCCACCCGCCTCGACGGCTCGCCGTCAAACCCTCGCGACGGCTCGCCGTCAGACCCTCGCGACGGCTCGCCGTCGATGACACCGACGCCCAAACGCGCCTGGCTCGCACTCGCCGTGCTGGCCCTTCCGGTCATCCTGATCGCGGTCGACAACACCGTGCTGGCGTTCGCCCTCCCGGCGATCGCCGAGGATTTCCGGCCCGCCGCATCCACCCAGCTCTGGATCGTCGACGTCTACTCGCTGGTGCTGGCCGCACTTCTGGTCGCCATGGGCAGCCTCGGCGACCGGTTGGGCCGGCGTCGAATGCTGCTCATCGGCGCCACCGGTTTCGCGGTGGTGTCGGTCGCGGCCGCCTTCGCACCGAGCGCGCAGTACCTGGTGCTGGCCCGCGCCGTGCTGGGCGTGTTCGGTGCCATGCTGATGCCCTCGACGCTGTCGTTGATCCGCAACATCTTCACCGAGGCCTCCGCGCGCCGGCTGGCCATCGCGATCTGGGCCTCGTGCTTCACCGCGGGATCGACCCTCGGGCCGATCGTCGGCGGCGCGCTGTTGCAGCATTTCCATTGGGGGTCGGTCTTTTTGGTGGCCGTCCCGATCCTGCTGCCGCTGCTCGTCCTGGGTCCCAAGCTGATACCGGAATCCCGTGACCCGAATCCGGGCCCGCTGGATCTGACCAGCGTGGCGCTGTCCTTCACCGCCATGTTGCCCATCGTGTGGGCGATCAAGACCGCTGCCCACGACGGGCTGTCGGTCCTGGTCGGGCTGGCCTTCGTGGTGGGCATCGCCTCGGGCGTGCTGTTCGTCCTTCGACAGAAGCGCAGCGCCACCCCGATGCTCGACATCGGGCTGTTCTCCTACGCACCGTTCAGCTCGTCGATCCTGGCGAACTTCCTGTCCATCGTGGGCTTGATCGGCTTCATCTTCTTCATCTCGCAGCACCTGCAGCTGGTGCTCGGCCTGTCTCCGCTGGCGGCCGGCCTGGTGACCCTGCCGGGCGCGGTGGTGTCGATGGTCGCCGGGATCAGCGTGGTCAAGCTGGCGAAACGCTTTGCGCCGCAGACCCTGATGGTCGCCGGGCTGGTGCTGGTCGCGGCCGGGTTCATCATGATCCTGCTGTTCCGCCACGACCTGTCGGTGGTCGCGGTGATCGTGTCGTTCATCGTGCTCGAGCTCGGCGTCGGCGTCTCCCAGACGGTGTCGAACGACACCATCGTCGCCTCGGTACCGGCCGCCAAAGCCGGTGCGGCGTCGGCTGTCTCGGAGACCGCCTACGAGCTGGGCGCAGTGATCGGCACCGCCACACTCGGCACGATCTTCACGGCGTTCTACCGCAACAACATTGCCCTGCCGGCCGGCTTGAGCCCGACACAGGCGGCCGACGCCGGGGAGAGCATCGGCGGCGCCACCTCCGTGGCCGCCGACCTGCCGGCGAACACGGCGGCGCAACTGCTCGACTCGGCCCGCACCGCGTTTGATTCCGGGATCGCACCGACAGCGGTCATCGCGGCGATACTCGCGCTGGCCGCGGCCGGGATCGTCGCCTACGCGTTCCGCAAGCCGGCTCAGCTGATTTGACGCCCAGTGGCCAGTTATGACACATGATCCGCGAAAACGCGTGTGTCAACTGGCCACTCGGCCGCACACCGGGCCTCAGCGGTAACGCAGCCCGATCACCAGCAGGACCGCGCTGATGAACCCGGAGGCGGCGCGCACGTGGTTCCACGCGGTCCAGGTGGTCAGGTAGGCCTGCCATTCGGCCGCTGCATCGGTGAGATCGACCTGATCGATGTGGTTGTTGAGCGGCACGTTGAACAGCATCGTGACGAGGAACCCGAGGACTCCGAAGATCGCGCCGGCCAGCAGGAACCAACTGCCCGGCCGGCCGATCTGCGTCAGTGCGACCACGCCGAGGGCCACCGAGAGCAGCGCAGAGCCGAGCAGGAACAGCAGGAACGGCGCGTTGGTGTTGGCCGCTGAGTTCATCCCGCGCATCGCGGTGATCGCGGCGACGGGACCGGTCCGGTCGAGGCCACGCATCACGAATGTCGAGAAGGCGTAGAAGATTCCACCGCTCGCGGCACTGCCTAGGGCGGCGGCTGCGGTGAGGACGGCGACGGGGCTGATGGTCATGGCTTCAGTCAACGGCGCCGACCCGAGACGTTCCATGGTCGAGACTCCCGATTCCATACGTGATCGTCTCGCCGGTCGGCACTGCGACGATGGAGACCATGACCCGCGAATTCGACGAGCTGATCACCGAGGCCGACGCGGCATCGGTGGACGGCTGGGACTTCTCATGGCTGGACGGACGGGCCACCGAAGCCCGACCGTCTTGGGGGTTTCAACGACTGATGAGCGAACGGCTGGCCGCGGCATCGTCAGCGCTCGACATCCAGACCGGCGGTGGCGAAGTGCTCGCCGGAGCGACGGTGTTCCCGCCGACCATGGCAGCCACCGAGTCCTGGCCGCCCAACCTCGACCGGGCGACCCGGCTGCTGGGACCCCGTGGGGTTGTCGTGGTCGCCGATCCCGATGAGCCGCCGTTGCCGTTCGCCGACGCGGCGTTCGAACTGGTTCTCAGCCGGCACCCGGCCTCCGTGTGGTGGGACGAAATCGCGCGCGTGCTGTGTCCCGGCGGCACCTACTTCGCTCAACATGTCGGACCGGCAAGCGTTTTCGAGCTCACCGAGTTCTTCCTCGGCCCGCAGCCACAGGCCCGGCTGGCCCGAGATCCCGACATCGAGTGTGCCGCGGCGCAGAGGGCCGGCCTCGACATCGTCGGCCTGCGTGCCGAGCGGCTGCGGATGGAGTTCTTCGACGTCGGCGCGGTCGTGTACTTCCTGCGCAAGGTCATCTGGATCGTGCCCGGCTTCACCGTCGCGGCCTATCGCGACGAACTCGCCGCACTGCACCGGCAGATCGCGACCGACGGATCCTTCGTCGCGCACTCATCCCGGCATCTGATCGAAGCGCGCAAGCCGGGATGAGCGTTACCCTACCGAGGTGGACGCCCTGGTCGGACTGCTCGACGGCGTGCGCGCGCGGGGCGCATTCGTGTTGCGGCTCCGCATGGAGCCGCCCTGGTCACTCGCCATCCGCGACGAAGCGCCGCTGGCCCTGATCTGCCAGACGCGCGGCGAGGCCGTCATCGTCGGCGAGCACAGCGGCATCTTCCGGCTCGGGCCGGGCGACGTGGCGGTGACCCGCGGCACCGAGAACTACGTCTTCGCCGACGATCCGGCTACGCCGCCGAGCGTCATCATCAACCCCGGACAGCAGTGCACCACGCTGTCGGGCGAGGATCTGCATTTCGAGATGTCGCTCGGGCTGCGCAGCTGGGGCAACAGCGCCGACGGGGGCGCGGAGTCGATCGTCTGTGCCTACGAGGGTCGCAGCGAGGTCAGTACCCGCCTGCTCGACGCGCTGCCTGCTGTGCTGGTGCTGCACGCCGAAGAGTGGGACACGCCGCTGATCGATCTGCTGTCGGTCGAGGCCGGCCGCGACGGGTCCGGGCAGGAGGCCTATCTGGATCGGTTGCTCGACCTCCTGCTGATCGCGGTCCTGCGTACCTGGTTCGACCGGGACGACAAGGCACCACCATGGTGGCAGGCCGAACGGGACCCGGTCATCGGGCCTGCCCTCAAGCTGATCTACAACAATCCGGCCCACCCCTGGACGGTCTCCAATCTCGCTACGGCAGTGGGGTGTTCGCGCGCGGTCTTTGCGCGCCGGTTCACCGATCAGGTCGGTGAACCGCCGATCGCGTTCCTCACCGGTTGGCGCCTGGCGCTGGCGGCCGACCTGCTGCGCGGCAGCGAGGCCACGATCGCTGCCGTCGCCCGGCAGGTCGGCTACTCCACGCCGTTCGCGTTGAGCAGCGCGTTCAAACGGTCCTACGGGGTCAGCCCGAATGAACATCGGGTGCAGGCTGGTTGACCCGCGCCGCGAGCACCCCGGTGACTGAGGTGGTCGCGATGGTGACCAGCGCGCCGAGCATCAGCGCGGCGGGCTCACCTGGCGCCATCAGGTGCTGCTCGGTGCCCAGCGTCGCGGCGGCAACCGGCACGCCGAGCTGAGCGGCGGAGAACACGGCCAGCGTCACAGGCTGGCCCAGCAACCGTCCTGCACTGTGGGCGAGCACCGCACCGATCCCCAAAGTCACTCCGAGCACGATGAATTCGGGCTTGTCGGCGAGTTCGCGGACTTGCAGCGAGGCTCCGAGCCAGATGAAGAACAATGGGCCGAAGAACCCGTCGGTGATACCGAACAACTGCCTGGCCAGCCGCCGCGGCTCACCGATAGCCGACACCACCAGGCCGAGGGCGAACCCGGCCAGCATGATCGAGACGTGGGTGGCGACGGCCAGCGCTGACAGTCCGAACAGCATCACCAGGCTCAGGCGCAGCTCAAGCGCGAACTTGTGATCCTCGGAGTAGCGGTGCAGGCGTTTGCGTAGCCCCCGGGCATTCGCGGCACGTAACCCGACGAACAACACCGCCGCGCAGCCGGCAATGGCCAGCGCACCGAG
Source organism: Mycobacterium shunyiense (assembly GCF_058270075.1). Taxonomy (NCBI): domain Bacteria; kingdom Bacillati; phylum Actinomycetota; class Actinomycetes; order Mycobacteriales; family Mycobacteriaceae; genus Mycobacterium; species Mycobacterium shunyiense. The sequence continues at coordinate 225,275 of NZ_JBZDPU010000023.1, forward strand.
AGCCGCTCGCGGCGCCCGCTGGATGTCGATCACCAAGGGCAGCAACACGATCGATGCCGCATCGGCAATGGCGATCTGCGCGGTTACCGACAGCACGTTCGGCCCCTGTAGGCGCAGGCCGTCGATCACCGGCAGCGCGAGTGCCGCCGACGAGGACGCCATCACCACGGCGTAGAGCGCGGCGTGGCCCGTCGCGAACAGGTGCGCGATCACCACTCCGAGCACGGCGGCCACCGCCCCCACCAACACCGCCCGAACCAGTGCCTTGGGAAGCGCGGTGCGCAGCGTGGTGTCGCGCACCGGCACGTGGGTGCCCACGACGAACATCACCAACGCGAAACCGATGTCGGCCAGCAGGGTGAAGGTGGGATCGGTGTGATCGACGACGCCGAATCCACTTCTGCCCAGGACGATCCCGACGATCAGCTCACCGATGACCACCGGGATGCGTAACCGCGGGACGGCGGCCAGTGCCGGTCCTGTCAGGCCGATGACCGCGACCAGTGCCAGCGTGTCGAACCCGAACCCGGCCATCCGCACACATTAGGCGCTGACCCAGTTCCCGTGGAAGCCGTAGGGAACCCGCTGCGGCAGTTTGATGGTCGCGACGGGGCCTCCGGTGAATTCGGACGCATCCAGGATCACGAGATCGCTGCCGTCCCGCTCCGGGTTGTAGACGTAGCCCAGGTACCAACCGTTGCTCTCGTCGGCGGGACCCGCGCCGGGGACGAACACGGCTTCCCCCGGTCCACCGGATCCGAGTTCGTGGCGCGCCCCGGCGCCGGTGGACAGGTCGTAGCGGATCCAGGCGTTACCCGCGACCGACACCGAGTACCGGGCGGGCAGACCCGCCAACCGATCATCGATGCGGGGGAACTCCACCCCGAGATCGTCGAGCTGACGCTCACGGACGGTCCCGGCCGCCAGGTCGATCCGCCACTCCCACAACACGCCCTCGACGTCGAACCCGCCGTTGCCGCGCCACAGTTCGGGGTAGCGAACTGCCTGCAGCACAATAGAATTACCGTCATCGTGCGCATTTGCAACGTGGAACACGTAGCACGAATCGATGTCGAACCACCGGATCGGCGCGTCGGGATCGTCCCGGCGCAGCACACCGAATCGGGCGCCGTAGTCATCGCTCCAGCGGTAGGGCATGTCACCTTCGCCCTTGACCGCGATGTCGAGGTCGAACACGACGGGCAGGTCCATGAAGATGACATGGCCTGCGGTCATCGCGAAGTCGTGCATCATGGTGTGCGCCTTGACATCCACCGGGCGGTTGACGGTCAGTTCACCATTGGCGTCCGCGCGGTGATAGGTGACATAGGGCTCGAAGATGCTGCCGTATCCGAAGAAGTGCAGCTCGCCGGTCGTCGGGCAGATCTTGGGGTGCGCGGTCATCGAGTCGACCAGTTTCCCGCCGAAGTCGTAGGCGCCCAAGGTTTCCAGGTCGTTGGTGATCTCGTAGGGCAGCGAGGATTCCACCAGCGCCAGTGTCTTGCCTGCGTGGTTCACGACGTGAGTGTTGGCGACGGCGGAGCGCAGGTTGCGCGTGCCGTCGGCGTTGTACAGCGGGAAGTCCTTGACGAAACTGTCGGTGCGGATCCAGCGGTTGCGGTACCACTTGGCTGCGCCGCCCTCGATGCGGACCCCGTGGATCATCCCGTCGCCGGTGAACCAGTGCTCGGTCGCCTGGCGTGGGTTCGGGCCGTTGCGCAGGTACCAGCCGTCGAGTTCGGCTGGGATGGCGCCGTCGACCGGCAGGTCGTATTCGGTGAGTTCGTCGGCGACGGGTGCGTAGTTGCCGCGCCGGAAGAAGTCGGTTTCGCCGATGGGCAGGGCTGAAGTCATGCACTCAACGGTGACATTCCATTACTGACATGTCAATAGTGGACGGTAGACTGCCGGCATGAGTCTGCGCATGGCGGCACTTGGCTTGTTGGCACAGCACCCCGGCAGCGGGTACGACCTGCTCAGACGGTTCGAGAAATCGATGGCGAACGTCTGGCCGGCCACCCAGAGCCAGCTCTACGGCGAGCTCAACAAGCTGGCCGTGGCCGGCCTGATCGAGGTCTCGGCGATCGGGCCGCGCGGCCGCAAGGAGTACCGCATCACCCCTGCCGGTCGCGCCGAACTGGAGCAGTGGATCACCAATCCCGCCGGCGACCCACCCGAGCGCAGCGCCGGGCTGCTACGGGTGTTTCTGCTCGGTGAATTGCCCCGCACCCAGGCACTCGAGCATCTCACCGCCCTGGCGGCCCACTCCGAATCCGAGGTGGTGCGACTCAAGGAACTAGAGACATCCATCGCCTGGGCCGATACCGACGAGGGCCGGTACGGGCATGCAGCCCTGGAATACGGCCTGCGTTTCAACGCCATGCAGGCCGAGTGGGCACATTGGCTCAAAAAGACTATCGACAACCGATAGGTTCCGATATATCGTTGACGCATCGGAAGCGCCAACAGCGCTCCTCCATGACAACGAAGGATTTACCAATGACCAACCCATTCAATGCACCAAACGGCGGCTTCGGTTTCGTACCCTTTGGCCGTGAAGAGGCCCGCCTCATGTTTCAGCAGGCCCGCGCCGCACGCCGGGACATGCGCGAGCAGATGCGCGCCCAGTCGCACGCGGCCCGCGAGCAAGCCGCCGACGCCACCTGCCAGACCGGTCTCGGTGGCCCGGGCTTCGGCCACGGACGTGGCTTCGAATTCGGCTTCGACCCGCGCGGAGGTCTCGGCTTCGGATTCGGCAACTTCGGCGGCCCACGGGGCCGGGGCGGGCGCGGCGGACGACGGGGACGACGCGGCGATGTCCGCGCCGCCATCCTGACCCTGCTGGCCGAACGACCCATGCATGGCTACGAGATGACGCAGGAGATCGCCGCCCGCAGCCACAACCTGTGGAAGCCCAGTCCGGGCTCGGTGTACCCCACCCTGCAACTGCTGGTCGACGAAGGCCTGATCACCCCGGCCGAAACCGAGGGCAGCAAAAAGACTTTCGAGCTGACCGAGGAAGGTCGCCAGGCGGCGGCCGCGATCGAGACCGCGCCCTGGGACCAGATCACCGAAGATGCCGACCCCGCTGCGATGAACCTGCGCGGCGCCCTCGGCCAGCTGATGGCCGCCGTCGGGCAATCGAACTTCACCGCCACCGAGGACCAGCAACAACGCATCCTCGACATCGTCAACAACGCCCGCCGCGAGGTCTACCAGGTCCTCGGCGAGGAGTAGCGGCCCGTAGGCTGCGGTTGTGAGCAGCCTCTTCACGATCATCGCGCCGGCCGTCGTCGCAGTCCTGACTGCGGCCGGCGCGGTCATCGGACTCCAATTCCGTGACGTCGACGCCTACGAGCGCCGGCGCGGTATCTGGCAGTGGCTTCTGGTCCTGCTCGCCGCCGCCGCGACGATGGGGGCCGTCGGCTCGGCAGCCGGTGTCGATTCCGGGGACCTGCGGGAAGCCATCATCATGGCGGTGGTCGGCGTGGTCGCCGTCATCGTCGCCCATGTGATGTGGCGGCGACGCGTCCCCGACGCCGAGCCCCGCAACATCGCGATCGCGACGGCCGCCGCCACGTGCGCGGTCCTGGTGATCGTGGGCGCGACCGCACTGACCTACACCGGGAACAAGGGTTGCCGGCAGGCCCAGCTCTTGGTGGACTACACGAACGCGAGCTTGGGCGCGCTCACACCCCCGCCCCCCGGCAAGCCAAGTCCGGCAGTGGGCGACTACGAGAATTGGTCGAAACTCATCCGCGAGGCCGCCGATCAGGTGACCGACGGCGAGGTCGGGCCGCACGCCCACAAGATGGCCGAGTTGGCCGGACAGATCACCGACGCCGTCCGCAACAAGGCGAGTGCCGACCACGCGGTTCTCGGCGTGCAGTATTCCGACGAGTTCAAGGCGATCGTCACCAAGTGCCGACGGTAGCCGGTCAGTCGATGTCGACCCAGTCCAGCGTGCGCGAAACAGCTTTGCGCCAACCGGCGTAACCCCCGTGACGCTGCTCGTCATCCCACTGTGAGCTCCAACGCTGGCCTTCCTGCCAGTTGTCCCGCAGATCGTCGGGGCTCGCCCAGAATCCCACTGCGAGCCCGGCTGCATACGCCGCGCCCAGCGCAGTGGTCTCGGCCACCACGGGCTTGACCACGTCGACGCCCAGCACATCGGCCTGGATCTGCATGCACAGCGCATTGGCGGTGATACCGCCGTCGACCTTCAGAACCTCAAGGTGCACACCGGAATCCGCTTCCATGGCCTCAACCACATCGCGGCTCTGGTAGCAGATCGCCTCCAGGGTGGCCCGCGCCAGGTGAGCATTGGTGTTGAAGCGGGACAGTCCGACGATGACGCCCCGGGCGTCCGAGCGCCAATAGGGTGCGAACAGCCCGGAGAACGCCGGCACGAAGTAGACGCCGCCGTTGTCGGCGACCTGCCGGGCGAGCGCCTCGCTCTGTGCCGCACCGCTGATGATGCCCAGCTGGTCGCGCAGCCACTGCACCGCCGAACCGGTCACGGCGATCGAACCTTCAAGGGCGTAAACGGGTTTCGAGTCACCGAACTGGTAACACACCGTGGTGAGCAGCCCGTTGTCCGAACGAACGATCTTCTCACCCGTGTTGAGCAGCAGGAAATTCCCTGTGCCGTAAGTGTTCTTGGCCTCACCGGGCTCCAGGCACACCTGGCCCACCATGGCGGCCTGCTGATCGCCGAGGATGCCGGTCACCGGTACCTGCCCTGCCAGCGGCCCGTTGTCTCGGGTGCTCCCGAACGAGGCCGGATTGGATGACGGCTTGATCTCGGGCAGCATCTGCCGCGGAATCGAGAAGAACGACAACAACTCGTCGTCCCAGTCCAGAGTTTCCAGGTTCATCAGCATGGTGCGGCTGGCGTTGGTGACGTCGGTGACGTGCTCGCCGCCTCGATAGCCTCCGGTGAGGTTCCAGGTCACCCAGCTGTCCGGCGTGCCGAAGATCGCGTCACCGTTCTCCGCATCGCGCCGGACCCCATCGACGTTGTCCAGGATCCACTGGATCTTGCCGCCCGAGAAGTAGGTCGCGGGCGGCAGCCCGGCCTTGCGCCGGATGACGTCGCCGCGGCCGTCCCGGTCCAACGCGGCGGCGATGCGGTCAGTACGGGTGTCCTGCCAGACGATGGCGTTGTGGTAGGGCCGGCCGGTGTGGCGGTTCCAGACCAGTGTGGTCTCCCGCTGATTGGTGATGCCGAGCGCCGCAAGGTCCGCGGCCACCAGGTTGGTCTTGTTCAGTGCGGTCATGATCGCCGCGGAGGTGCGCTCCCAGATCTCGACCGGGTTGTGTTCCACCCATCCGGCCCTCGGGAGGATCTGCTGGTGCTCGAGCTGATGGCGACCCACCTCGGCGCCGGCGTGATCGAAGATCATGCATCGGGTGCTGGTGGTCCCCTGGTCTATTGCAGCTACGAAGTCCGCGGACATTCGTACATGATGGCCTACATGGCTCCCGACTCCTCAGATATCGACCGGATGCCCAGAGGCGGATTCCGCGCGTCGTGCCTGGACCGGCTGCTGGAAACGGACCGACAGGAGTATCTCGACCGCGACGATGTCGACGAATCGACCAAGAACCAGGTGATCGGCGCCCTGGACTGGACCGGCCGGTTCTTCAGGAATCATCAGCGCTTCGCCGCGATCGCGCTCGATCTGGTCGCCGACGTAGCCGATCCGCGAATTCTGGAACTGGGCGCCGGGCACGGCGGCGTGTCGCGGCAACTGCTGGCCGACCACCCGTCCGCGCAGGTCACCGTCACCGACCTCGATCCGGATTCGGTGGCCCGGATCGCCGCGAGCGACCTCGGCAGCCATCCCCGCGCCGAGGTCCGTCAGATGGACGCCACCGAGATCGATGCCGCCGATGACAGTTACGACCTGGTCCTGTTCGCCTTGTTGTTTCACCACCTGCGCCCGTCGCAGGCCGCGCGGGTGTTCGCCGAGGGCACCCGGGTTGCCGAAACGTTGCTGATCATCGATCTGCCGCGGCCGCCCGCCCCGCTGCACCTGTTACGCCTGGCGACGATGCTGCCGATGGCCGCAGTGCTGCCGTTCGTGCACGACGGGGTCATCAGCTCGCTGCGCAGCTACAGCCCCTCGGCATTGCGCAGCCTGGCTCGCCACGCCGACCCGTCGATCGAGCTCACGCTGCGCGGCGGGCTGAACCTGCCGCAGATCGTGATCGCCAGAAACGGCCGGTGATCCCCGTCAGGCGCGCCGCTTGACCTGCGGCGCCACCGAGAAGAGGTCGGCGACGGTGGAAGCCAGCTCCAGGAAGGCCTGCCGGGTGGGCCGGCTGAGGAAACCGAGATCCACCTCGGCCCCTTCGGCGAGGTGATCGTCGAACGGAATCACGTGCAGAGCCCGCACCCTGGGCAGGAAATGGTTGGACAGTTGCCCCATGTCCAGCCCCAGGGCACCGGGGCGCGAGGCGCTGACCACCACGACCGCCTTCGGCACCAGGTGCGAATAGCCGTTGCGCTCAAGCCAATCCAACGTGGCCAGGGCGCTGCGTGCCGAGTCGATGGCCGGCGATGCGACGATCACGATCGCATCCGCCACATCAAGCACTCCCGCCATCGCCGAGTGCACCAGACCGGTGCCACAGTCGGTCAGGATGATGTTGTAGAAGCGCTGCAACACACTCAGAACGCCGCGATAGTCGTGCTCCGAGAACGCCTCTGAGGTGGCTGGGTCCCGCTCGGAGGCCAAGATCTCCAAGCGGCTGGTGCTCTGGGAGGTGTGGCGGCGGATGTCGGAGTACCGCGAGATGCCGTCATCAATGAGCACGTCGCGCACCGTGGAACCGCATTCGTTGGGTCCACGCTGGGCGAGCGTGCCGAAGTCGGGGTTGGCGTCCACCGCGATCACCCGGTCACCGCGGGTGGCGGCAAGTGTCGCCCCCAGACCAACGGTGGTGGTGGTTTTGCCCACTCCGCCCTTCTGGGACAGCAGGGCGATGTTGAACGGGCCGCCGACCACCGGTTGGTTGACCCGGTCCATGAGGGTCTTGTGGGCTGACTCCTGCTCGGAGACACCGGGATTCATGCCAGTGGCCCGGTAGACGGCCTTGCGCCAGCCCGACTTCGGCGTGGGCGCGGCACGGATCAGTCCCAGTTCGCCGTTGCTGGGCACCACCGACGGACGCTGACCATCTGCGGTCCGCGGCTTGATGGACGTGAACGGCGTCGGCTCCGGAGGGCCAACGCTCAACCGCTCGTCGTCGCTGTCGGTCATGGCTACTTCCCTCCGGTCAACTCGATGCCGTCATTCCGAGTACCTGTTTGAGCGCGGCCCGCATGTCCACCGGCTCGATCCGCATCAACTGCGCTTCGTCGAGTTCCGACAGATTGGTGCCGTGAACTTCACTGAGCCGGTATTCGCGTTCCTCTTCGGCCGCCTCGATGACGTTACGGACGAAGCGGCCGTTGCCGGCCAGATCGATGCCGGGACGCAACTGCCCCGACTGGTCGAGTGCCTCACTCTGACACAGCTCGACACACGCGGTGACGAGTTCTTCGTAAGCGGCGTCCGACAATTCGGAGTCCCTGGTGCGGGCGACGAGCTTACCGATGTCCCCGAGTTCGTGCGGACCGTAGGAGCTGAACCGGATTCGTTTGGTGAATCGCGACGCGAGGCCGTCGTTGGAGGCCAGGAATCGATCGATCTCACCGTCGTAGCCGGCGATGATGACCACCAGGCGGTCGCGGTCGTTCTCCATGCGGGCCAGCAGGGTGTCGACCGCCTCACGGCCGAAGGCGTCGCCGCCGGACAGTCCCGTCTGGATCAACGTGTAGGCCTCGTCGATGAACAGCACGCCGTCCATGGCCGAGTCGATCAACGCGGTGGTTTTGATCGCGGTGCTGCCGAGATGCTGGCCGACGAAATCGTGGCGTTTGGCCTCCACGATGTTGGGCGTGCGCAGCAACCCCAGCCCGCAGTAGGTCTGTGCCACCACCCGGGCGATCGTGGTCTTGCCGGTTCCGGGCGGGCCGGTGAACGCCAGGTGCAGACTGCGCGCGGCCGAACTGAGCCCCTTGTCCCCGCGGACCTTTGCCAGCATCGCCGCCGACTTCAATTTGGCGACTTGAAGTTTGACCTCTGACAAGCCGATCTGCCGATCGAGTTCCTGCTGCGCCGCCTGTAGGTATTCGTTGCCGCGTTCCGACAGATCGTCAGCCAGGAGGTCCTCTGCCGACGGCACGCTGGCCGGATCCCAGCGGTCGGTGCGCGAGTCGACGATCTCCTTCGAGGTGACCACCAACCGGTACTTCGGATCGGCCAACGCCGCGGCGTTCGCCTCGAATCCCGGGTCCTCGCTGTAGATCCGTTCGAAGATCACCCGGGCGTCCTGCTCTTCGCCCATCTCCCGGAGGGTCAGCCCCTTGCAGAACTCCGCGGCCCGCCGCGCTCCCGGAACCGGCCCCTCGACGGCCTGGTCGAGGCGGCGGATGCCCTCTCCGAACAGCCCCATCTGCGCACACGCCGATCCGACCATCAGATCGGCGCCGGCGCCGATGTAGTTGTCGGTGAACGATCCCGACCTGCTCAACGCGCTCAGCACATCGGGCCAGCGCTGCGTCGTGAAGTGCAGTACGCCACGGATATACGCGCGGATCTCACTGGTGTCACCGTCGGATGCCGTCGTGGCCTGGTCCAGCTTGTCGAGCACCTGTTCGGCCTCGTCGAAATCTCTGGCGCCGATCATGCTGGCCGCGTAGGCGAGCCACATCTCGGTCTTGGTACTCAACGGGTAGTCGAGGTACAGGCCGGTCTGGAAGCGTCCACTCAAAGCCCGTTGCGGCAGGCCGAGTCTGCGCTGCTCGCGGAACAACGTGAGTGTGCTGGTTCGGTACAGGTGGTAGACGACCTCGGGGCTGGTGTCACCGGCGGCGGCGCGACCCAGCCACGCGTCGCACATGTCCGGGTCATATTCCGTGGCCCGACGGAACGCGAGCGCCGCATAGGGCAGGTCGCGCTCGGTCTCCAATCCGTCGATGGGAATGCCGAGCGACAGCACTCCGGCATCGAAAACCCGCTGCGCATCGGTGGATCCATTCATCGGAGGTGACACATCTCCTCACTGCAGCCTCAGCCGCGATTCGCCCGCGAGTGTACTAAGTTGAGCAGAATGGCACAGCCGGTGCAGTCACCTGGCGGAACGATTTCGGTGCACACCACCGAACGGGGTCTGCCGGTGTCGCTTCGCCTCGACCCCGTCGAGCTGAAGAAGCCACCCGCACAACTGGCCGACGAGATCATGGCGCTGTGCCGTTTGTCCGCGGCCCGCGCCCAGGTCGAACACAGGCGTGACCTGGCCGAAAAGGGTTACAGCGCATCGGTCATCGAACCCTTGCAGTTGGCGACCGCAGAGGAATTGGCCCGTGCCGAAGACGCGGTGCTGGGCGAGGAGGGCGAACTCCCGTCCACCTGGGGCAGGTCGGTATGACCGGGCTCGCCGACTCCCTCATCGGTCGCATCCGCAAGCAGCGTGACCTGGTACAGGCGATGGATGAGCACTGCCAATCGATTTCGGCGCGGGTCACCAGCCGTGACGGGAACGTCAGCGCCGAGGTCGACGGCATGGGCGCCCTCACCGGACTGTGGCTCGGGCCCGCAGCGCACAAGCTGGGTGCGGACGCACTCGCCAAGCTGATCGTCGAAACCGCCGACGCTGCCGCGCAGGTAGCGACGGCCCGCCAGCAGTATCTGTCTCAGGAGTTCGCGCAGCGCATGCAGGAACTGAACCAGGCTCCACTGACTCGGTGGGACGGCGGCGCTTTCGAACCGCGCGGCTAGGTTCGCTCATCCGTCATCCGAGCGCGCTTCACGCAGACGATCCGCTATTGCCGTTGATAATTGACGTTCGCTGTAGATATTCGAATGGGTTATCACACAGGGAGTTACCCGCAACCACCGGGAACGCACGCACGGATTGGGCGTCACCGCAAGATGATTCACTCGCGCCACATCGCCCCCGGTCCGGCAAACACCCGGCGACAGCACCTTCCCAGCGTGCACGCAGAAACCACCCACAAATCACCGTGATCAGCAATTTTTGCCATTTCGCTAATTACCAAGACGAACGATCTACACGGATTATTTGCGGAAAATTTAGTTAGCTGCGGAGGGTGGCCGCGGCTATAGTCTATTGGTCTCGTGCCCACACAACCCCCGCTTCCAGCTGGAAAGGTATCAGCACGATGAGCGACATTTTCGCCGCCCAACCCTCGGGGATGGCTACCTTTTCCGCTGCGAACGAGGCGGCCGCATCCGCGATAACCACAGCTGGATCGGCCGACTCAGCGGCGATGCTGATGTCCGCGGCAGCCGCACTCGGCCCGATCGGCGCGGTGTATCTGGCGGCATTTGGCCCAGCTCAAGCCAATAATTTGGCCGGCACACTGCTGGTGGGCGGAGTGCACGCCGCCACCGGGGCCGCCACCGAAGGGGCCCGGTCCGCCGTCCTGTCCAACGACGACGCCTAGGCCTGACGCCATATGCCTACAGTTTTGCCTCCCCAGCCGGTAACCCCCGTTGGACAGTTGGCTCAACGCGTTCCCGGCTACGACGCCACACCGGTAATCGCTGCTCAAGAACAGAATCTGCAAGACTTTCTGAATTTGCCAGTCAGACAAATTCTTGACCGGCTGGGTTTGCCGCCAATTGCGGATCAAAAGCCGGCAGAAGTACCGCCACCCGAAGGCCAACCCGAACAGCAGCCACCCGCGAATCCCATGGATCCGAGTGCCTTGATCAGCCCGGTCACCGATGCTCTCAGCACGCTTGGCACCGGCATGTTCGACGGGGTCGATCCGACGACGATGCTGCCTGCCATCGCCAAGATGTTCCAGTCCACCGGCGGTCCGATGGCGAAGTCGGTCAGTGCGGCGGGCGACGCCTGGCAGGGCGCGTCCGGCACCGCCGCGGCGGCCAAGACCACGACCGCCATTTCCGACGGGGCCGCGGTAGGTGCCCAATCCGAGGCCCTGAGTAGCAGTTTGACCGGGGCCGCCGCCGACGTCGGCCAGGCCAGGGTCCGGCTCATCGCGATCATCACCGAGTTCGCCGCGACGATCGCCGCCATCGGTCCCATGATCATCTTCCCGTGGGGGTGGGCCGCCGCAATCGCCGCTGCCAACAAGGCAATTGCCACCACCGCCGAGGTGATGACCGAACTGCAGACCTCACTGGCCACCCAGGCCGCCCAGGTCACCACCGCCGGTGCACCCGTGGGCATCACCGCCGCACCCGAAGGTGCCTCGTCGCTGGCTGGCCTGGCCCAGCTGATGCCGATGGCGATGAAAGGCGCAGAGGCAGGGGTGCAGGCCGGCACCGGCGCGGCGTCGGCAGCCAGTCAGAACGCCGCGAATCCCGCGATCGATCCGATGGACCCGGCGGCCGACGCTTTGGGAGAAGGTGAAGGCGACCCCGCGCTCGCGGGCGGTGGAGTAGGCGTCGGCGGTGTCGGCGGCGGGATCGGGGGTGCCGGCATGCCCGGGCCTCGGTCACTACCCATGTCAGCCATGATTCAGGCTGAAACCGCCAGCGCCCCAGCACAATCAGCCGCGCCGAGAGTCGGCGGTGTCGGCTCACCGGGCATGATGGGGGGCGCACCCATGGGGGCGATGGGCGCCGGCCAGGGTGCGAACGCCTCTTCCGGCAACAACCACACCTCGGCGTCCTTCCTGCACACCACCGACCAAGGCAGCGAGATCGTCGGCGATCTCGGCACTGCGGCACCCCCGGTCCTCGGGGAGGCCGACCCGTATCAGACTCCGGACGTCGAACTCCGGATCTAGTCATCCCAACCAAGGAGAACGGTCATGGCCGACAGCGACGGAATGTCCATCCAGCCCGCAGAGGTGCAGGAGATCAGCCGCCAACTCGACGAACTCGCCAACCGGGTAGGGCGGGTGATGACCGACGAGGCGCCCAACCTCACGGTTACCCCGTCGGGACGTGACGAGGTGTCACAACGAATTGCCCAGACTCTCAACGAGGTCCACTCCTCATTCGGGACCTCCACCGACCAGGGGATGGTCGAGGTCCACGAGGTGGCCGCGACCCTGCGCAGTCATTCGTCCAACATTGCCGCCTCGGAGGACTTCGCCGGCTGACCGTCATACGTACATCTGGTTCTGTTCGGCGAGGGGAGGTTTCTGGGCGTGGGGTTCACCGACGTTGCGTGGGAGTCACGCAGCACCGAGCAGCTGGCGCGTGACCTCACCGAGGGGCCCGGCCCGGCGTCGGTCGGTGGTGCCGGCGCAGCCTGGATCCGAGTCGCCAACGAACTGGCGAATGTCTCAGTCGATTTCGACAAGCTCGTGGCCCGTCTTCGAACTGCGTGGGACAGCCAGGCCTCCAACGCGGCGGCACAACGCCTGGAAGAATTCGGCCAGTGGCTGCGGGCGATCAGCCTCAGCGCGGCAGGCAACGGTCAACGCGCAGAGGAAGCCGCGGTCGCCAACACTGTGGCGGTGCTCGCGATGCCCAGCGTGTCGGAGGCCGTCGAGGCACGGGCCGCCCAGGACATGATGGCCTCGCTGGCCGCGTACAACGGGGCCGTGCTGACCGGGACGTTCGCCGAGTTCGACGCGGCCGCCACCGCCGATGCGGCCAACGCCGCGGCCGTCATGCAGCAGTACGAGGAGGCCGCTGCTCCGCTGGCCCAGCCGTGGGAGCAGCCCCCGCCGCCACAGGTGTCGAAAGGCAATGCCCTGGCGGCCGAACAGGGCGGCGAGGATGCACCCGGCGGTGGCGGTTCGGCAGCAGGCGGCGCCCCTGCGGTGCCGCCCCCGCCGCTGGTGCCGATGGTCGCACCGACCATCAAGTCGAGTAACGACCCCAAGTCGTTGCAGAAGACCGGATTCGCCGGCAGCGGCGGTTCCTCGGGCACCGGGATGAGTGGCGCGCCCTATGCGCCGATGGGCGCGATGGGCCGCAACGACCAGAGCCGCGACTACGAGTCGGCGCAACCCGCGGCGACCCTCGACGGCGCGGGAGAACCCGGCGCCGGGGTGTCGGACGCCGGGCAGTCCTGGCTTCCCACCGCGCAGCAGAACGACGCACCGTTCACGGTGTCGAACGTCAGTTGGGGCCCGGATACCGCGGTGTTCGACGAACTGGCTGCCCCCGAGGTACCGGCGGGCGAGGGCTTCGCCGACGAACCCGAGCGCACCCTCGAGCAGGTGGACAACCGTTGGGTCACTCCCCCGGTGATCGGCGTCGACCGGGGGCTCAGCCTATGACGGCATCGCTTGCCCCAGTCGTCACGGACGACGAACTGCAGGTTCTGGCAGCGAGACTCGGTGTCCAGTCGCTGCCGTTGGTGTTGAATTTGCGATCCCGCCATCCCACCGAAACCGCTCGGGTCGAGGCAGCCGGTCGAGCCACCCGAACCCTGGCCGAGCGCGGCCTGCTGCCGGGCGGGGAGGTACCCACAGACCTCGCCACGGTCGTGCAGTCGTTGCAACGGCCCGACCGTGAGCTCGCGATGCGCCTGGTCACCCCCGATGGGCCGGCTCGCGTCACGGTCGTGCGCCACGGCACCTGGTGCGTCTCGGCCTGCCGGGTCGGTGACGAGATCACCTTGGACCTGATCGACGACGGCGCCAACCTTTCCAGCGCCACCAGCGCCCTGCTGCGTCGCCTGCCGGCGTCCGTCCCGGCCGAGATCAGTCCCGTCGGTGCCCCACTGGCCGAGATCGCCCAGGCCCTGTCGGACACCCACGACCCCACCGAATTGTCCGACCGGATCCGGGCACTCGGGGCCGACACCCGCACCGCGATGATGCTGGGCTCGGCGCTGGCCGCACGGTTGGCATTCGCCGAGATCGTCTACTACGCGCTCGATGCCGACGTGGACCGGGTCTCACGTTCTGCCGGGGCGGTCGGACTGTTCTACACCAAGCGCGGACGGATCGTCGGCGCCCCGAGCTCCTCACCCAGCGGGCAGCTGTGGACCACCCTCAAGCCGGGGTCGGACCACACGGTCAAGCAGGCCGTCGGCCAGCTTGTCGAGCTGTCCGGCTACAGATGGGGGGACTGCTAGATCCGCTCCGTGTTCAACAGCGAATTCTCAACCACCGTCCGGCGATTCATGCCGGTTCTGACAAAGAGAGGTAAGGCATGACGCTCCATCTGACGCCCGCGGAAGCCCAGAGCAAGATCGAGAACATCGACAAACAGATGATGGATGTCAGGCGGCTGGCTTCCCAGATCCTCGACCAGACCGAGTCGATGACCGCCAGTTCCTGGACGGGCGGCAAGGCGGCGAAGTTCCGCGGCATCATGACGCAGCACCACGAGGACTTCAACTACGTCATCAACAACCTGCAGCACATCGTCGACAAGGGAAAGTCCGACATCAACGCACTCGTCAGCCACGACGCCGACTAGCAGTCGACCAAACGAAAGGGGCTTGATCAATGGATACAGACAGCATCCGGTACCAGTACGGATCCAACTACGCATCCCTGGACGACATTCAGGGCGCGACCAACAACGCGCAGCAGATGCGTGAGGAAGTCAGTCAGGTCTTCACCGCGCTGCAGGGCGTGTATGAGGGCGATGCCGCGGCGACGCTGCACCAGAAGCAGACACAGATCCTGCAGCAGATGGACGCGATCCTCAACGAGATCACCCAGACCCGGTCCGGGGGAAATCAGTCGCAGGAAGACGCGGCGGCGCTCGACAAGCATCTTGCCGGCGGCTTCTGATTCGACAGCTCGTCAGCGGGCTCGGTTGGCGGCACCGCCGCAACCGAGCCCGCTAGCGCGTTCATTTTCCAGTTGCCAGAGAGAAAGGGGCTCAACGTGATCACCGATGAGGCAGCCCCGCTTCGCCACGGCCTCGAACCGTGGTTTATGAGTGGTTTCGAGTTTCGCTGCGTCTGGGAGGCGCTCGGACTCGACCAATTGCCGTCACCGCTGTCCTACCGTCATCGCGGACCCAAGTACATGTCTGAGGTGGCGGCCGATCGCCGTGACGCACTCGCTCGGTTGCGGGAAGGAATGAATCCGAATCGTGTTCGCATACTTGAGGCTTTGCGGTTTCCGGCCTACTTGCTCCAGGGATTTGGCCGTGTCGAGTCGGGGGCGGGGAAGCAGGTCTACCGTCTGTTCGGCGTCATCGGGACGACTGGTTACTGCGCTGTCATCACCCAGGATCCCAGCGAACAGCTGATCTTCGGCGAAGACATCCAGATCATCGGGTGCGTGAACATCGATTTCCCTCAGGTCGTCCTGGAAGCCCTTCCGGCATACCAGCCCGGCACCCGGCCCCGGAAGGAAGAGCTACTCGCAGACGAGACACCCGCGTCCGCACTTCGAGACGCGCAGATCACCGGATCGATTCTGCTCAGCGGATCGCCGGAGTTCACCATGGACTATCAACTGCTCAACGCCGACTACCTGACCGTGATCAACGTCGCCGACGACGGCGCCTACGTGGTGAACGAGACCCCGACGGCATTTCAGATCATCCCGGCCACGGTGCCCAACCTCATGCAGGTGTTCAAGAAGATCGAGAAACGGCAGTCAGAAACATTGGCGGAAAAGCTCTCCGCACAACAATCGGACCGGGATTTCGATGCCTTACCTTGACACCGTTTCCGTCTACGTGCCCGAAGGCACGGACAGTCAGGGTCGCCCGAAACATCTCGCGACCGCAGCATCCGAGATGCAGTCGGTTCACGAAATGGTGGAAGCCGCCGCGCAGCAGATCGACGGCTCCGCACTGTCCGCTGCAGCCGACAGCATGGCGGCCTCATTCCATTGCGGCACCTTGTATCAGGGCGAACACTTCTGGCCGATACAGAACTCCATCCAACAGTCCGTGCTGGGCCGGACATCGGCCGGCTCCGCGACAGAGATCCGCCAGTTCTGTTCCGGCGGCCTGTACGGAGTGATGCTCGCCGATGCGGTGCTACAGGCGGGCTGGGCGGGCAACCACGCGATGGTGACCGGTGGCGACAGCATCTTCTACTTCGACCGGCACGAGTATGCGGCCAGCCCGGCGACCGAAGGTTCGCTGTTGGGTGACAGCGGTTTCTGCGCGCTGCTCAACCGAACCGAAGGGTTCGCCCGAATCATTTCGGCCGCGGCGCGTTCGCACAATCCGTCGGCCGGCATGATGCACGGCCGAGCTGACAGCGCCATCGACGACCCGAAGTTTCCGACCCTGGCGGATTGGATCGACCGGTGGGAGGACTACGACCGGCGCGGTGACGGCACGGTGCGAGACAACGCGATCGCCAGTTTCCGGGTCGCGGTCAGAACAGTGACCGAATGTTACGAACGCGCAGGTGTAACGCCGTACGACATCGACTGGTTCGCACCGTCTTTCATCGAACCGAGCTATGTCACCGACATGCTGGCGAAGCAGACCTTCCTGGAAGTCGTCCCCGGCCTGTACCCTTTCGCCGCCCAATTCGGGCATCTCACGGTCTCGGATTTCGGCGTGAACCTCGCCTACCTGATGAACAACAAGATCACAAAAGTGGGCGATCTGGTGCTGTTGTTCGCCGCCGGAAATTTCGTCAACTGTGCCGCCGTCCTCCTGCGCATCGAGAAGGAGGTGACTCTGCCGTTTAATCTGCTGCCATGACAACACGATTCGCATGATCGGTCATCACGGAGGAGAACCATGACCAGTCCTTGGAGCGGCCTGGACGCCGACACCACGAACGACAAGCTGTACCTGGACCCGGCAGTGATCCCCGAGATCGAACGCGTCTACACACCGTACGACGAAAGCCTGCAGGCCCTCATCAACGATTCCCTCGACGAGACGACGGGATTCTTCGGCAAGGACGGTGGACCGAACACGCTCGCTCCGGTCCTGCAGAAGCTGTTCGACCAGCGCGGCAAGCAGTTGACCCAGTATCTGCAGGAGCAGCAGACACAGGCACATGATTTCGTGAAGACCGCTCGAGATGCGGCAGAGGCCATGCGCACCCACGAGAACGACTAGTCACACGGTGAACGGGACGGCGTAGAAGACCATGAGCGGATTCGGAAACTACCTCGGTGCGACGCTGGGCAATGGCGAGAACGAGAACGGCGGTAAAAGCCGCATTTACGATCTTGCGTGGTTGACCAACTCGAACTACCCGGGGCGTGCCGCGCTGATCGGCGACGATGGCAAGTTCGTCCAGCTGGAGATGGACACATCGGCCAAAGATTCGACTCCCTTTTTGATCAACAGCGACCTGCTCGGCGAGGTTCCCGGGCTGACTTCCGACAACAGCGCCTACCAGGAGATGCAGGACAAGCTTCACGGGGCCAACACGCTGAACTGGGAGTCCTTCACGTTCAGCGAGATGCGTGCGGAGAAGGATTCGCTCAACGTCGGTGCGATCGACAATCTGAAGATCGCGTGGACCGAACACGGAGACACCCTCAAGACAACGTCCGAGGACTTCAAGAAGACCGTCAACAAGGAAATCAAGGGAAACTGGTCGGGCGACAGCGCGGCCGCGGCCGAGGCCGCCTCCGAACAGGTCACCAAGACCTCGATCTACGATTTCACCTCGGCCTCCGACGCGATCGCGGATCGGCTCACCGTTCTGAAGGATTCCTTCACCAGCATTCGCGATCGGTTTCCCGACGACGCCGATGACCAACTCATCGACGACGGCAAGTTCGACAAGGCGGCTCTCGACGCCAAGATCAACGATTTCAATTCCAGATACCACATCGACGGAGGCAATCGCCTGCGCAACAACGACGACGGGTATGTTTCCGCGCCCGATGTCGTCAAAGAGATGGAGAAGATCAACCGCTCGATCACCGACTACACGACGGCGGTCCAGCTCTTTCGCGACAACTACAACCCGACGGTCGTCGCCGTGGCCCAGAATTTTCCCAATCTACCCGCACCACCGAACATGAAGTACGGAGATCCGACCGGCCCGGGCGGCCCGGGCGGCAATCCCAACGGTCCCGGTGGCGGCGGAGGCACCAGCCCGTTCACCCCGGGTGGCGGCGCAGGCACCAGCCCGTTCAAGCCGGGCTTGGGTACCAAGCCGATCGACAAGGACAAGTTCGCGATAGATCCCAAGGATCCGAGGAGCATGACAGGTCCCGAGGATCGAACCGATACCACCGGCGAGAACCCCCTCGACAGCCTGACCGATCCGGTCAAATCGGCGATCGACTCGGCGACCAATGCCGCCAAGGACGCGATGGGCCAGGCGATGGACGCCGCTAAGAACGCCGCCCAACAGAACCCCCTGGGCGACATGCCGAAGGGACCGCCCGAGGGCGTCCTCGGCCTCGGGCCGCAAGGCCTCGGCGGCGCGGGCGCGGGCAAGGGAGCCGGCGGGACCGGCGGTGGAGTTCCGTTGCGCGGCATGCCCAGTGGCCTCCCAACCACTATCCCCGCGACCACCGCTGCGAAGGTGACCGCCCCGGCCGCCGCGGCGGGTCTGGGTGCAGGCGCCGGCAGCCCCGGAGCGGGCGCGCCGGCCGCCGGGCAGCGCGGCGATCAGAATGGCAAAGGCCACCAGGTCAACAAGGCCCTGCGCCGCAAGAAGAACGGCAAGGACGTCATCGGCGACGCGGATGCATCGGTGCCGGTGGTCGGCGCGAACGAGGAAGCCGAGCAGCCGGACAGTGCACTCGTCGAGCAGTCCGAGTTCCGCCGCCGCATTCCGCAGCGGGACGGTACCTGGCAGCCCAACTCGGCGGTCCAGCCCGGCCCGGCACGGCAGACTCAGACGCAGCAATTCACACCGGGACGTTCGGAGTGAGTCAGGGTTTGTCTTGCTGCTCCAGGGCGTCTGCTGTGAGGTACAGGCCGTCGGCGTAGTAGTCGAGGAGGTCGGTCTTCGCGGTGATCGACCCGTCGACCCAATCCAACTGCGCCTTATAGCCTTTGGCGCCGTCGGCGAACTGCTTGCCGATCTTGTCGTGCCCCCAGGCTTCGCCTTCGCCGCTGAGCATCTGCATCAGCGCCGACTGCACGGTTTTCATGTCATTGCTGACAGAGGCGAGGTATCGTGCGGTGCCACGCAGGTCAGCCGGCGTGACGCCCAGCGGCACGGTCATCGCACACTCCTCACGGTGGGGAAGCCTTCGGGTTCGTTGCCGCCCTGCAGCCGCGCCACACGGAACGACAGCAGATCCCTGAGGTCGGGTGCGCCGTCGATGATGTCGGACAGCGAGGGCATCTGCTCGCGTCGCTCCGCCAGCGGGGCAAGGAGTTCCGCGATCCTCCGCTCGACGTCGCGGGCGGCGTCCTGGGCTGCGCCGGTGATGTGCCGGCCGAGGTCGGCGAGATCGTGGTCATCCAAGTAAGTTTCGCTGACCGCCGTGTGGATGACGACGCCGTCGCAGTCCACGGTTACCGCGACCGAGCCGTCGGCGCGGGTGGCCGCTGAGGACAGAGTTGCTCGCTCCTCCTCGACCACGGCCAGGTCGGCGAACTGTTCCTGCACGAGCGCGAGCGCATCGATGAGTTCATGTCGTGCCGCGTCGTTGTCCATGTCTAGTCCCCGTCTCCCCCGCTGGACGCCGCGGTGGCACCGCCCCCGTCCGCCGTCGACGCCTTGCTGCTGTGTGCCGCAGCTCGGCCCCGCACCCCGCCGGTGACTGCAGTAGGAACCGATCCGAGGACCGAAACAGGGTCGATCTCGCCGCCGGTGGCCAGCGCTCCGGTCACCTTCTTGGACATGCCTGCGACGTATCCGACGGCCGCACCCTTGACCGCCGAATTACCCAGTAGCCGCTGACCGTAGATGCTGACCGTGCCCTGGGTAGCCCCGCCGACGGAGTTGGCGAGTGCGACGGTTCCGAGCCGGTTCCAGTCGTAGCCGTTCTGATGCCCCTTGGACTGCTGGATGTTCTGGATGAACAGTTCCTGCCCGAGAGCCTCGGCGGCCTCGACGCCGGACTTCTTGATGATGCGGTGCACCGTCGTCTTCGTCATCGCCTTGCCCAGGTCGGTCATGACGTCCTTGAGCAGCACCGACACCATCCGCTGGATCGCGGCGGACGTGCTCGCTTCGATGAGCGGGATCTCGGCCGCCGACGTTCCGAACGTCACGGAGGTCTGAGCCAGCGCCCAGGAGATCTCGAACGCCGCGATGGCCAACGACGTCAAGATCTGCAACTTGGTGTATTCGATGTTCTTGCCGGTACTTTCGGCGAGCTCACCGAGCGCCGCCATCGCCTCGGCGAGTTTGTCGACCGTGGCATCACCGTCGAAAAGCAACGCGAACTGCTGGTCGGCGGTGCCTGCGGTCACGCCCTGCAGGACAGCACTGGTGCTGGCCCGCATCCGATTCAGTTCGGGTATCAGATCTCTCAATTGTTCGGCGCGATCACGCCATTCACCGCCGATGCGGTACATCGCGTCTTCGTCACCCTTGGGCCATTGCGATCCGACCAGGTAGGACACCCATTGCAGCGGACCGGGAATCTGCAGGGTCATCCGATCCCCCATCGGCGAAAAGTTCCGTGCAGCATCGCAATTCACGTTATTGCGCGATACCGCAGACCGCCATTTCTGACGGCCTTGTTCGCCGAGAGTTCAGCTGCCCGCCAGTTCTAGGTCAGCAGACCGGCCAGGCTGAGTTGGTTCGCCGCGACATCCACCTCGGCCTCGGGCAGGTTGGTGAACAACGCGGATACGTCATCGAAGCCGGCACCTCGCCTCGTTGCCGCGGCCAGCAGCGCACGAGCTTGATCCGTGGCCCCGGAACCGGTCTGAGCTGCGATGGCCGCGGCCGTCTCCTCCACAGTCCAAATCGCGGGAAGTGCCGCTTCGAGCTCGCCTGAGGCGTCGCTGCCGCCTCGATACCACTGGCCGTTGTCCCACCAGAAGCAGAAGGTCAACAATCCGTTGCGGTTACGGGTATTCAGCACGCTGTCGTTCACCCAGGCCGGCGCACCGGTGTAGAGGTCCGGCAACGCCTTCCCCCCGTTGTACGCAGCGTCGAGCAGTGCTGAGTTCCACTTCCCACCGGAGAGCACCGCCCGATCACCTGGCAACAGGTACAGCGTGCCCCCGCTGCGGCGGTCACTTTCGAACCAGGCATAGCCGGGAAAGATTCGCGGCCCCCACTCCGATCCGGCCCCGGCATATGCGGCCGACAGCGCCGCCCAGCGGGCAAGCAGTTCGGGCAGCGGTGGGATCTCGTCGGTGGCGACCGGGGTGTGCCCGGCCGCAGTGTCCGCCGCAACCGCCTGCGCGGCGGTGCGGGGATCTCGCCCCTGCGCCTCGGGCCCGGCGACGTAGGCAGCGAGCCAGACCGGCAGATGATGACGCGGATAGGCTTCCAGATCGTCGCGGTAGAACTCGGGAGTGACCAATTGGTCCTGCGGGAACGGCTCGTCGCCGTAGTCGTAGTTCACCGACATCTCGCCGCGGTTCGTGACGTTGAGCAACAACCGCCACCAGGGACCGGCACTCATGCGCGCCGAGACCTCACGTTGCTGTTGCACCAGTTCGGCGATCGACTGCGGCACCGGCACGAGGCCCGCACGGTCACCGGCATAGAACTGCAATTGCGCGATCTGTGAAGACACCGTGAAGGCGAACTCGGCGGTGTACTCCTCCCAGCCCGTCGGGCCGAGCGCGGCCAGTTGCTGCGCGATGGGCTCCAGTAGTCGCGAGGCCTCCTCGGCGACGGCCTCATCCCCTGCGGCAGTACCGGAACCCGACTCTGGTGGAGCCGGATCGACGACGGTGAAATCGGCGATCGGAGTTGGGCTGTCCCCGGCCGCTGCGTTGAACTGCTTCTCGAATTCCGCCATGAAGGCAGCATCGTCCGCAGGACGGAGTGCCGGAGCCGCGCCGTGTTCGGTGGCATTGAACTGGGCGCGGGCCTGCTGCGGCGGGATCGAGGACGACACCTCCTCGATCCGTCCGGAATCGCCGACCAGGAAGGACGAGCGTCCCACCGGGATGTCGAGGAACGCCATCGGATCGCTTTCGTCCACCTCGACCGGTGCGTACACACTCCAGCCGGAGTCGAAGCGATCGGCAGACAAACCCTCGGTCGGGTAGTCAAGCCCCCGCGATCTGATCCAGTCGGTGACCAATGAGATGGCCTGGGCCGCTTCCATTCCGTCTACCTTCCCTCTCGTTCAGCTTCGATCACGTCGGCCAGAGCGGAGCGCTCAGCCTGTTGCCGGGCAAGCAACTGCGCGTTGAAGACGGTCCATGCCGCGTCCTGCTCCGGCGTCATCTGGGCGCCGTTGACCTCGGATTCGACATCCGGGTGAAGGTCAAGGAACTGGTTGAACAGCGCGCCCATCTCCCTGCTGTGCTTGCGGTTGAGCTCGATCCGTCGTGGGTCCACGCCTACTCCTCGCCACCGTCGTCCAGCGCCAGCTGGTCGAAGACCACCAAGGCCATCCGCTCAGGATCGTCGAGCGGGTGCACCCGCAGCGTGTGGTGCGGGTTCGGGGCATCGTCCACAATGATCACGTTCTTGATCCCGGCCGGGAGGTTGGCCGGCCAGTCGATCTCGTCGGTCGGCTCGTCGACCAGCACCCGGGCGCGCTTCCCGCGCAGGCCGAACTGGTCGTGGCGCAGCGGTGTGTACCGCTGATCCTCGGTCATGGGTTGTCCTCCTCGGTGCCTTGCAGCGGCGGGTCGGTCGGGCCCCTCATCGGGGGCAACCCGGGCGGGTTCTCGGGGTCGATACCGAGATCTGCGTTCACACTGCCACGGCTGCGGGTGGAGCTGGCAATGATGGCCTCATAGATCTGGTCGCCCACTCGTCCCTTGGCTCGGTTTCGCTCGACGAGTTCGTCGAAGGTGGGGTTGGGCTCATTGGCATTGAGCCAATCGGCCAGGTCCCGGTTCTCCATCAGAGATCGGGTCCAGCTGCGGATGGTGGCCCGCATTCCGTACATCGTCCTGGCACGTTCCTCGGCACCGACACCGTCTCGCAGTAGCTGGTCCCGCAGTTCCCGCATCCGCAGTTCGTAGGTGGTGTAGACAGTCCGGGTCTCTTCATCGGACAGCGTGCCGGCCGCATAATGACTGTGCGTTGCCCCGTCGATGATGGCCTGGTAGACGGCCTCGCCGGTGAGTCCCTTGGCCTCGTAGCGTGCGACCAGCTCCTCGAACGTCGGAGCGCTCTCGTTCGCCGACAGCCATTCGGCCGCCGAGCGGTTTTCCATCAGCTCCCGCGTCCACGCCCGCAGAGTGCTGCGCAGCCCGGACAGCTGCCTGGCACGGGCGTCGATACCGGCACCATCGCGGATCATCTGTTCGTTCAGCGCCCGCAGTCCGAGCTCGAACTGCGAATAAACGGCGCCGGTCTCGATATCGGTCAGGCTGCCCGGCGCCAGGCGGCTGTGGGTGGAGGTCTCGATGATGGCTTCGTAGATCGCGTCCCCGGTAAGGCCACGCTCGGCGTTGCGGGTAACCAGGTCCTCGAAGGTCGGGTTCGAGGTGTTGGCGGCCAGCCATTGCGCCGCCACCTGATTGCCCATCAGGCCATATGCCCAGTTCCGCAACGCATTCCGGGCCTCTGCGAGCTGTCTGGCCCGATCCTCGACGGTGACGCCATCACGCTCAAGCTGTTCGTTGAGCGCACGAAGCCGCAGTTCACCGTCGGCGAATGCGGTGATCGCCTGCCCCTCGGGCAGGGTGGCCGGCTCGTGGTCCGGCAGACCGAGGCGGCCGAGCGGGTCGGCGACCGGCGCGGGCAGGTACTTCACCATATCGATCGAGGTGTTCTCCAGGAGCAACCGCCCGAGGTTCGGCACCTCGTCGGTGGCCAGCATCGCCAGGTCGACGGGTTCGGGGAGCCTGGGGTGATCGACTTCCAGCCGCGCGACGATCTCGTCGAGTACAACGACCGCCTCTCCCTCGACCCGCTCACGCAGCCGCTCGGCAGAGAATTTGATCTGATCCAGTGCGCCTTGCAGATTCGACACGTCGGTGCCCCAGGTGAATCCGCGGCGCGCCCAGGCATTGCTGCCCTGCCAGTCGGAGGTCAGCTCGATGCGGTCTACCCCGGAGCGCACATAGAAACGTTCGAGCTCGGCGGTCAGCGCCTTGGAGAACCCCTGCCCGCGCCGCCGGCCGTCGGTGATGGCCATCAGCCCGTTGTGGACCACCAGGTGTCCGTCCTCGTCGCGGTAGATCACCCGGTCGATCGAGCCGATGTCCTCGTTGCCATCCAGGATCACCCCGGAAAGCGCGAGCTGGTCGCCGTTCAACTCGACTTCGAACTCGACGCGGTACGGTCCGTATCTGCCGGACAGATCGTCGGCGAGTTGTTGCAATCTAGTGGAGCCGGGATTGTCGACCAGGTCTCCGACCGGCTCGGCGTACCGGGTGTCGACAGTACGAGTGCTGCGATCCTGGGCCCGGTACTCCTGTTGCCGCCGAACGAAATCCGGATCATCTCGAAGGCCACGCACATCGCCGACAGCGTGTGCGTCGGCAAGCTGCGATGCTTGATCGCCCAGTGGGGCAACAGCGTTGCCGTGCTCGTCCAGGTAGCCCACCGCAGTGCGATCCACGGCTGCCTGCCCCCAGTGCGGTGGCCAACCCGATCGCTGCCCGGTGCGCTGGTCGACCAGGCGGATCTCGCCGCCGTCGTTGACGGCGAGGTAGGCATGCCCGCCTTGCCGCACGCCGGCCCAGCGGGAGGCCAGCACCGCCGACGAGCCCGGCCCCAGCTGCGCCAGTCGCTCGGAGACTTCGCTGTAGGTCGCGAAATCGGCGCGCGATCCGAGGGCCTCGAACAGCGAACGCGCCGGGACACCGGTTGCCGTGACGGCGGTTTCGATTCGGATGTCTCGCCCGTACCGCTGCGACAGTGCCTCGGCGACGCCGTAGGCGCAGTTGTCCGCCGGGTCGGTAGCCGGCACTGCGAGATCCGCGATTCGCACCGAACGCGCAGCAGCCGGGTCAAGGACCTTCGACTCGCCGTCCGGCTCCGAGACCAGCCCGCGGTGTCTGTCGAACTCGATCCGCTCGGCGTGCCCGGCAGCGATGCGGCCGAAGTTGGCCAGCGACTCGTTGCGCACGCCGGCGGCCTTGTCGACGAACTTGTAATAGAAGTTGTGGATGTCATAGTCGCCCGCCCGGGTCATCTCGACCAAGGGGAACTCAGCGGTAATTCGTCGTGCACCAAAGAAATCCATCGCCGGATCGACACCGAATCCGTCCAGGAAATCGCCGCGCAGACCCGGCATCACACCACCGTGCCAGGTGAATCGGTCTGTCGAGGATGCCGCCACATAGACTCCGACGCCGGCACCGAATTCACCGGCAGTGTTCATCGGGCCAAGGCCGGGCGACCCGAACAGGGAGACGGTGTTGATCTCGCTGCGCAGCCGTCCCGCTTCTCCGGCGTAACCGGCGACGGTGGAACCCTGGCAGTGCCCGAACACATGGTTGTTCCTGAACGGGGCACCTCCAGACCAGGCGTCGCGGCCGGCATTGAATCCGATGATGTCGCTGCGCAGTGCGACACCGCCCACCCGGGCCGCTTCACCGGTCATGGTGTCGTAACCGATCCAGATCAGCGAGGACGCTGATGCGGTCGGGTCTTCCAGCAGGACCGACATCGCATGGTTGAGCGCCGAGCCCATGCCGGGTCCGAGCTCCAGGATGGTCATGCCCCTTCCGGGGATGTGCCACGAAACCGATTCCGCGAGATACGGATCGACCCCGAATCCGACGACAGCGGCGCCGGCACCACGATGTGCATCCGGGTCGAACCGTAGCAGGTAGGGGCCGTCGACGCCGGCCCGCCGCGCGGCATCGGTCGCCCGCTCCAGGGCGTCCCCGACCACCTTGGCGCCCTGCATCTGCAGGTGGTTTTCCCAGCCCAGACGGACGCCGTTGTCGAGCTTGGTCTGCAGCTCACGCCCCTTGGCCAACCAATCCTGCAGGGCAAGGGAATTAGCCTCATGCGCGACCATCGGCGGAATGCCTTCGGCGTTGCCGATCTGCATCGGATACGACTCGATCACCGCCTGCCGCTGATCGAGGCTCAGCCCCTGCCACCAGGACGCATTGGCCTTGGCCCGCGCGACCGCCAGCCAGGGATCGTCGACGGGACGGACCAGCTGCGTGGGGTCGAGGTCGGCAGGCGCACCCCGAACGTCGCCGACGGTCTCGGCGGGGCCGAGCCGCAGCGGTACGTCGTGTAGTGGATTGATCGGATCACCGTTGGAATCCAGGTAGCCGACCGCCGTGCGGTCGACAGCTGCCTGACCCCAGTGCGGCGGCCAACCCGTACGCTCTCCGCTCGTCGGATCCAACAGGTAGATTTCTCCACCGTCGTTGACGGCGAGATAGGCGTGTCCACCGCTACGCCCGCCCCGCCACCTCGACGTCAGCACCGCCGAAGAGCCGTCACCGAGGCGGCGCAGACTCTCTTCCACTTGGTCGTAGGTGGCGAAACGCGAAGCCGAGCCGACGGCTTCGTACAGTTCCCGCGCCGGCACCCCGGTGCGGGAAGGTTCCACGGCGACCTGGAATTCGCGCCCATATCGTTCCGACAATGCGTCGGCGACCCCGTGCGCACAATTACCCTCGCCTACGGTGTCCGGCTGGCGCGGGCTGGGGATGTCGATGTCGGGTTCCGATACTTGCCTGGGGTCTCCAGAGTCCTGGCGGCCGAACATCTGCCGCTCTGCGGTCTGGATGATCTCGTCGAGAGTGCCGGGTGCGGTGAGATCGGAATATCCGAAGTACAACCGCAGGCCTTGTCGGCCGGCATTCGACGGGTTCGTGATATCTGACAGACCCTCGTCCTGAGCGTAGGCCGCGGTCCGGCTGTCGATCCGGGCGAGCGCGGCGTCGACGGCTGCGGAGTCGACCGCCCCGATTACGACAGCGTCGAAACGATCGCCGCTGGTGCGCATCGGGACGACCGTCGCACCGGTTGCCTCGATTTCGGTGCGGAAGATCTGGGTGATGGCCCGGTAGTGGGCATTGGCCACCTCGGCGCGGTTCTGGACGTGCGCGTTGAGACCGGACAGGTTGTCCAGCTGAGCGGAGACGAGGATGCCGGACCCGCCTGTCTCGGTGACCCACTGGCGGGCCCGTGCTACTTCACCGGTCTTGAACTCCGACGCGCGGCCGTCATAGAAGCCCGAAACCTCATCGCGCCCCAGCGACTCGTACAGGGCTTGCAACCCCCCGCGGCCCTCCGCACCCAGCCGGGCTGCCTCGGCCAGGAAGGATGCCCGCTTGATGTCGTCAGGATGCTGATATCGCGAGCGATTGCTCAGCTGTTGTCCGGCTTGGCCTTCCGGGCTCGGGCGGCCTGCAACTTGGCCTTCGCTTCCTGTCGCTTGCGGGCCAGTTCGCGTTCCATCTCCTCGACCCGGCGTTGCCGCTCCTGCGGGGTCAGCCCGGTCAGCCCCAACCGCTCGTCCCGGTCCTCCTGCGACATCCGACCTCCTCGTCTTGCTGCGGTCTACGCCGAGATCTGCGTCGTCGAAGATGTCGCGCACATCGAGATCGGGCAGAACCTCAGCGTATCCAACGTGCATTCCCACACCGTTGTACTCGGGCTGTCCCGGATGCTTGGGATGCGGGATGTCGGCCAGATTGTGTTGCTGTGCGTACTGCTGTGCCCGGGCGCGGATTGTGGCGATGGCCGATTCGATGGTGGCCTCGTCGATGTCGCCGACCACGACTGCGCCCAGCTCGTCGCCACCGATTCGCATCGGCACCACGTCGGCTCCCGATTCCTCAAGCGCGGCAAGGAATGCTGCCGACAGACCGGAGAAGTGCGCGTTGGCTTCGGTCCGATCGGCAGATGCCTGATTGAGGCCCCTCAGGTTGGCGATATCGGCGGATACGAAGAACGCACTGTCGCCGGTGCCTGCGACGTGTTGTTGTGCGCGGACTACCTCTGACGTCTTGAATCCCGACACCCGACCTTCGTAGAAACCGGTGACGGTATCCATCGCCACCGGGCGGTAGACCGCGTCGAGGAGCGTCTCGGGCGACAGCGCTGCCTGGTCCAATTGCCCGATCCGGTCCCAGAATCCGGCGAGCTCCACGTCATCGGGTGACCGGTAACGCGGCGCTTCGTCGACATATTTGACCCCGTGCCAGCTCGTTCGGCGCAGCAACTCGCGCCCCAATTCCGGGTGGCCGGGGGCGCGGAGGGTCGCGAGGTCCGCGGGCTCCGGCAACCGGGGATGCCCCGGCTCCAACCTCCCGATGACCTCTTCGAGGACGACGCGGGCCTCGGTGCCGGTCGAACGCATCAGCCGTTGTGCCGCAACCTTGATCGAGTCGAGCGATTCTTGCAGTTCGTCAGTGCGCAGATCCCAGGTGAAACCTCGCCTGGCCCACGCGTACGCACCGTCCCGTACCGCCAGTAGCTCGATGCGGTCGACCCCCGAGCGGGCGTAGTACTGGTCGAACTCGGACAGGAAGGCCTTGGAGAAGCCCTTCCCTCGCAGCTCTTTGTCTTCGATCTTGATCTCGTTGTGGTGAGCGACGAGTTCTCCGGAGTCGTCACGGATGAAGATCCGTTCGATTTCGCCGATCCGTTTGTCTCCGTGGAAGATCTCACCGTTCAGCTGGACCGCACTGGGGAGTGCCTCGGCCGTGAACTCGACCCGGTAGGGCCCGTACGCGCCCGAGAGATCCTCGGCGAATCGCTCCGCCTGAACCTGGTCCCCGGACTCGGTGATCACCTCACCCAACGGCTGGGCGTAGCGGGTGTCGACCGTGCGGGTGGCCGGGTCCTGATCCCGGTACCCGATGTGGCCCTGCACATCCCCGATCGCGTCAGCGGCGCCGAAGTACTTGACTCCGTTCCAGTGCGTATCGGTCAGCAGATCGCGGCCCAGGTTTGGCTCCAGGCCTGTGGACAGCGCCGCGAGGTCGATGGGTTCCGGTAGGTCGGGTCGGCTCGGATGGAGGCGCTGGATGACGTCGTCGAGGAGCGCCTGCGCCTCCGGGCCGACTTGATCGTGCAGTCGGACAGCGGCGTTGCGGACGTTGTCGACCGATGTCTGCAACTTCGCCGGGTCCGGGTTCCAGCTGAAACCCTGGCGGGCCCACGCATAGCCGCCGTCCTGCTCGGTGCGTAGTTCGATCCGGTCGACACCAGAGATCGCATAGTACTGCTCCAGCTGCTCGGACAGGGCCTTGGAGAAGCCCCTGCCGCGGAATGCCCGGTCCGGGATGTCCACCACATTCTGGTGGGCGACCAGGTTGCCGTCGCGGTCTCGGACGTAGGTCTGCTGGGTGAAGCCGATCTCCTCGTCACCGCTGATGATCGCTCCGCCGATGATGACTTCACCGGTCCGTTCATCGGCGACGGCGCGGAACATCTCGACGCGGTACGGGCCGTACACCCCGGACAGATCATTGCCGAGTTGACGGACCTGATCCGCATCGAGGCTGTCCACGATCTCGCCCAGCGGTTGGGCGTGGGTGGTGTCGACCCTGCGGGTGGCCGGATCCTGGGCGCGGTACTCCTGTTGGCCGGCGTGGAAATCGTTGTCGGCGGCGTGCCCCCGCACGTCACCGATGCCGTCAGCGACACCGAGCGAAACATGCAGCGGCGCTTGTGCAAGCGGGCTTACCGCGGTGCCGTCGGCGTCGAGGTAGCCGACGGCGGTGCGGTCCACCGCCTGTTCACCCCAGTGCGGTGGCCATCCTGATTTCTTCCCCGTGTGCGGGTCGAAGAGATGGATCTGGCCGCCGTCATTGACCGCGAGATACGCGTGACCGCCCTGGCGGGAGCCGGACCAGCGCGACGCCAACACCGCCGATGAGCCGTCGCCGAGATCGTGCAGTGTCGCCGACACGTCGTCATACGTCGTGAACACAGCGGTTGATCCGACGGACCGGAACAGCGCCCACGCCGGAACTCCTGTGCGCGAGGCTTGGACGTCCAACCGGAATGGTCGCTCGTATCTCTGCGTCAACACCCCGGCAACGCCGTCGGCACAGTTCTGCGCCGACGACCGTTGTCCGCCGAGCCCGAGCCATCGTTGCAACCGCGATCTCAAACCGTTGTCAGGTTGAGCGTGGTCCTCGGCGACCGGCAGGTGGCGGACGAAGTTGACGCCGGTGTCCTTCAACAGTTGCCGGCCCAACTCCGGTTCGGCGGCAGTGGCCAGGGTTGCCACCTCGACGGGCTCGGGCAAGCGTGGATGGTCCGGTTCGAGCCGGGACACCATGTCCGCCAACGCCGCGCGCCCCTCCGGGCTGAGGGTCGGCATGAGGCGGTTGGCTGCACTCTTGATGCTGCCCAGGGACTCGGCCAGCCGTCTGGGCGCCGGGTCCCAGGTGAACCCCCTGCGCGCCCACGCGTTGCTGCCGGTGTCATGCGATTTCAGCTCGATGCGGTCGACGCCCGAGTCCACGTAGAAACGCTCGAACTCGGCGGTCACCGCCTTCGAGAAGCCCTGGCCGCGCAGGAGTTCGAATTCCTCT
Organism: Mycobacterium shunyiense; assembly: GCF_058270075.1. NCBI lineage: Bacteria > Bacillati > Actinomycetota > Actinomycetes > Mycobacteriales > Mycobacteriaceae > Mycobacterium > Mycobacterium shunyiense. Next base: position 255,703 of record NZ_JBZDPU010000023.1, read on the forward strand.
TTGATCACCAGCCCGGTGTGATAGGCCACCAGGTTGCCGTCGCCGTCACGTTCGAACCTGCGCTGGATCGTGCCGATCTCGGTATCGCCGTGGAAGATCTTGCCGGTGAGCATGACTTCGCCCCCGACGATCTCGCCCTCGATCTGGATCCGGTGCGGCCCATAAGTTCCCGAAAGGTCCTGAGCCAGTTGCCGAACCGCGGCACCGTCCAGATTGTCGACGACCTCGTTCAGCGGCTGGGCGTATCGGCTGTCCACCGGCCTGGCCGCGGGGTCCTGAGCACGGTACCCGGCCTGCCGCCGCCCGAAGTCAGGATCATCGCGGTGCCCACGCACCGGGCCGATGGCGTCGGCTGCTGTGAGGCTCATAGGTGCGTCTACGGCGCTGCGTACCAACGGGTTACCTGAGGAGTCGAGGTAACCCACCGCGGTGCGGCTCACCGCATCCTGGCCCCAGTGCGGTGGCCATCCCGAGCGCCCCCGGTGTGGATCGACCAGCTGGATGTCCCCACCCACGTTTACCGCGAGATAGGCATGGCCCCCGCCGCGCCCGCCACTCCATCGCGACGCCAGGACGGCCGACGACCCGTCGCCGAGTTCGCGCAGGCGTTGCTCGATCTCGGCGTAGGTGGCGAACGTCGCGTCGGACCCGACCGCTTCGAACAATGCCCGAGCGGGGACACCACTGCGCGTCGGTCGGGTCGCGAGTTGCACCTCCCGGCCGTACATCGCCGACAGTTCCCTGGCGACTCCTTGAGCACAGTTCTCGCCAGATCGCCACGGCAGGTTCCAGATTCGGCGGACCGACGACCCGGCGGCGGGCTCCACGGTGTGCCGGCCCTCGACGGTCCGATGCGGTTCGATCGCGACCCGGTCGGAGTGACCTGACGCGATCCGGCCGAGATTGGCCAGCGATTCGCTGGGCCCCGTCGAACGGGTATGCAGAAAATAGGCGTGATGCGTGCCGCCGGTGTGCAGGTGGTTCATCCGGGACGGGAACTCGGCGGTGACACGCACCGCCCCGAAGGAATGCATGGCCGGATCGACACCGAGGCCGATCCCCAGGATCCGGCCGGAGGATCCCGGAGTTCGTCCCCCGAGCGCAGTGACCAGATCCCGTGACGAGGACGCCGCGAAGACGTTGTCCGCCCCGATACCGAAATCAGCCGCGTGCGTGATCGGACCGGCCCCGGGCGATCCGACCAGCGTCACACTGCTGACGTGGTCGCCCAACCGACCGTCGAGTCCGGCGTACCCTGTGGTGGTCGACCCGTAGGAGTAGCCGAAGACGTGATTTCCGGTGAAACCCGTTCCATTACTGCTTGATTCGTGAACCGCGTTGAAAGCGGTGATGTCGCTGTGGAGGATGTCGCCACCAGTGCGCGCGAATCCGTGACCGGCAGCGCGCCAAATTTTGCGGCCGCTCGGCGCGTCGTAACCGATCCACGCGATCGATGAGGCCTTGAGCTCGGGATTCTCTGTTCGTACCGACTGCAGATGGTTGAGCGCCGAGTGGCTGTAAAAGCCGAGCAGAGAGTGCATCGTCGTCTGCACGCCGGGCACGTGCCAGGACACCGAGTCCGACGAATACGGGTCGTGGCCGAAGCTCAGCAGGACGCGACCGTCGCCGCCGAGTTCCTTGGGATCGAAGGCCAGCATCAGCGGGCCGTCTTCCCCAGCGCGTGCGGCGTCGGCGCGGGCCTTGTCCAACGCGCGGTCCAGTTGGTTGAACTTCGCCAGAAATCTGCGTTCAGCCCGGGTGGGACGTTCGAACTCGTCGATCTTGGTCTGGATACGATCGGCACGGTCGCGAAGTTCCTGCAGCACATTGTGATTGGCCGCATCACGGGCCGTTGCCGGGATCCCTTCGGCGTTCCCGATGTGCTGAGGATAGGTATCGATGAGGGCCTGCTGCTGCCTCTCGGACAGACCGGCCCACCAGGTGGCATTGTTCCTGGCGCGCGCGGCGGCCTCTTCGGCCAACCCGAGCGGATTGCGGAGTTCGTCCGGCCGCACCGCTGGTGTGCGCTGTCCCAGGGCATCCTCGGCAATCGCGTGGTCGCCGCTTTGAGTGTGATCACCCTGTACCAGGCCGACGACATCTGCGTCGCGCAATTGCCTGTTGGTGTTGCCGTCCAGCGGAGTGACGGCGACGCCGTCGGCATCGAGGTACCCGACGGCGGTGCGTCTGACGGCGTCGGTACCCCAGTGCGGCGGCCATCCCGAGCGTTGACCGCTGTGGGGGTCGAGCAGGTAGATGGTGCCGCCGTCATTGACCGCGAGATACGCATGACCGCCCTGGCCCCGGCCGCGCCAACGAGACGTCAATACTGCCGACGAGCCTGGACCCAACCGTTGTAGCGTGGCCTGGACCTCCGAATAGGAAGCGAATCGGGCGGCCGATCCGACCGCCTCGAACAGGCTCCTGGCCTGGACTCCGCGTGGCGAGATGGGGGCGTCGACGGTGATGTCGCGCCCGTGTCGGAGGGACAGCTCTTCGGCGACGGCGTAGGCACAGTTGTTGCCGCGCAGGAAGTTCGGGTTCCAGCGGTTGCGGCCGTGCACCGAGTGCTGCGCGGTCGGATCGTCGGCCAGCCGCAACGGGCGCCCGAGCGCCGGCTCGGCAGTCTGCTGCCGGATGCCGCCGGTCAGCGGCCGGCGGCGTTCGTCGAGGGTACGGTGGCCCTCGGGGTCCACCTGGTTCGCGTGGCCCGCCGCGATCCGGCCGAAGTTGGCCAGCGATTCACTGCGC
>NZ_JBZDPU010000024.1:0-20686 GCF_058270075.1 Mycobacterium shunyiense
GCTCAGTGACCAGCGTCCCCCGGACGGGCCATCACCCTCAGAAGGCTCGCTGCTCGATTCCCATTAGGTTCTCAACCGGCGCAGCACCAGATCGGGGTACGCCCACAGCAACGCGCCGCCCACACCGTCGACGACGGTTCGACTGGCTCCGGGTATCCGGCCGGCCAGGGTGATGCCGAGATCGGGGGAGTGCACGGTGTCGTCGCTGCCGAACAACAACTGCACATCGGTGGCGGGAGTCAGCAGATGCGCCGGCCACGGTGTAGTCGCCAGCACGGTGTCGCGGGCGTATCCGGCCGGCCCCTGGGCGAATCCGTCGACAAGGGCCGCCCGCAACATGGTGCGAAAGCCGGGATCGTCGTAGACGACGCGGTCGGATACCGGATAGTCGGTCATGATCATGTCGAAGAGTGCGGTAGCGGTGTAGCCGGAGAGATCGTGCTCGGCGCCGTCCGGATCGGCGGCGATCGCCGTCACGAATTCGCGGTGTGGCGGGGTCAACAGCGCGGTCACCGGCGGATAGCCGAGATCATCGATCGGCGATACCAGCACCAGTCCGTCGATCCGCCCGGTCTCGGCCAGGGCGAGCGCGAACGGTGCGCCCTGAGAGTTGGCGACAACCGGCACCGGGACGCCCGCGACGGTATCGATCACCGCGGCCAAGTCCGCGGCGACACTGTCGAAAGTCTTGTCCGGGTCGGGACCAGACGCACCGATCCCGGGCCGGTCCACCGAGATCAACCGCACGTGGTGGTTCTCCAGGTGCTGTTCGCCGAACCTCATCAGCCGGCCGCATCCTGCACCGGCGATGAACAGCACCGGCATCCCGGAGTCGGGCCCGTAGGCGGTGAAGGCGACCCGGCGGTCGTCGCGTTCGATCCAGTCGGGTGGGAGTTTTGTCACCGCAGTTCACATCCTTCCCCAGGTGGCGGCGAACCCGGTCAACGCCGCCTCCGGGCACGCATAGACTAGGCCGGTGGCCGGCCGGATTTCAGATCGCGATATCGCGGCCATCCGTGAAAAGGTCCGCATCGAGGATGTCGTCGGTGATTACGTCCAGTTGAGGCGGGCCGGGGCCGACTCGATGAAGGGTCTGTGCCCGTTCCACGACGAGAAGTCGCCGTCGTTCCACGTGCGGCCGAACCACGGTCACTTCCATTGCTTCGGTTGCGGCGAGGGCGGCGACGTCTACGCCTTCATCCAGAAGATCGAGCACGTCACGTTCGTCGAGGCGGTCGAGTTGTTGGCCGACAAGGTCGGCTACACCGTCACCTACACCGGCTCGTCGACGACCAATGTCCAGCGGGACCGGGGCAGCCGCAGCCGGTTGCTGGCCGCCAATGCCGCCGCCCAGGAGTTCTACGCCGAGGCACTGGCCTCGGATGAGGCCGCCGAGGCGCGGAAATACCTGACCGAGCGCAACTTCGACGCCGCCGCGGCCGCCCAGTTCGGGTGCGGGTTCGCGCCGTCGGGGTGGGACAAGCTGACAAAGCATTTGCTGCGTTCGGGTTTCGAGTTCAAGGAGTTGGAGGCGGCCGGGCTGAGCCGGGAGGGCAAGCGTGGGCCGATGGACCGGTTCCATCGACGGCTGCTGTGGCCGATCCGGGTGTCCTCGGGCGAGACCATCGGCTTCGGCGCGCGTCGGTTGTTCGACGACGATCAGAACCAGGCCAAGTACGTCAACACCCCCGAGACGGTGCTCTACAAGAAGTCGCAGGTGCTGTTCGGACTGGACCGCGCCAAGCGCGACATCGCCAAGGGGCACCAGGCCGTGGTGGTCGAGGGCTACACCGATGTGATGGCCATGCACCAGGCTGGGGTGACCACCGCGGTGGCCTCATGCGGCACCGCGTTCGGTGAGCAGCACCTGTCGATGCTGCGCCGGCTGATGATGGACGACAACTTCTTCCGCGGCGAGTTGATCTACGTGTTCGACGGTGACGCCGCGGGCCAGGCCGCCGCGGTGAAAGCCTTCGAGGGCGAGCAGAACCTGTCCGGTCAGTCGTTCGTGGCGGTGGCTCCCGACGGGATGGATCCGTGCGATCTTCGGCTGCGCTCCGGCGACGGCGCGGTGCGCGATCTGGTGGCACGGCGAACTCCGTTGTTCGAGTTCGTGATTCGCAGCGCACTGGCCGAGCATGACCTCGACAGTGCCGAGGGCCGGGTGGCCGCGCTGCGGCGCTGCGTGCCGATCGCAGCCCGGATCAAGGATCAGACACTGCGCGACGAGTACGCCAGGCAGCTGGCCGGCTGGGTCGGCTGGGACAACGTCGCCCAGGTGATCGGCCGGGTGCGGGAGGACGCCAGCGGTGGCCGCAAGGATTCGCGGCGCCAGCCGGCGCGGCAACAGGCCAAACCTGCGGCGGCTCCCGTGTCGCGCCCCAATCCGGCCGATCCGACGCTGTGGCCGCAGCGCGAGGCCCTCAAGGCTGCCCTGCAGTATCCGGCGATCGCCGGGCCGGTGTTCGACTCGCTGACCGTCGAGAGCTTCACCCATCCGGGGTACGCCGCGGTGCGTTCGGCGATCGAGTCGGCCGGCGGCATGGCGTCGGGCAAATCTGGGGCCCAGTGGATCGAGGCCGCGCGTGAGCAGACCACATCTCCGGCGGCAGCCAGCCTGGTCAACGAACTGGGCGTCGAGGCCATCAACGTCGAGGACGACGAGCACCTGCCGCGCTACATCAGCAGCGTGCTGGCCCGCCTGCAGGAAGTCTGGGTGGGCCGCCAGATCGCCGAGGTGAAGTCCAAGCTGCAGCGCATGTCGCCGGTGGAGCAGGGAGACGAATATCACGCCCTGTTCGGTGACCTGGTGGCCATGGAGTCCTACCGGCGCAGCCTGCTCGAGCAGGCAAGTGGCGACGACCTCACTGCGTGATCAGACACATCGCGATAGGGTGAGGTGCAGTCGGGCATGTTCAGGCGAGAGAGGCAGACCTGGTGACACTGTTCAGCACGCGGACGCGACGGTTCGTCGCAGTTGGCGCATTTGCGCTGGCCACAGGGGCCGCAGCGGCAGCCCCGGCGTTCGTCGCGAGATCCACATCTGGTTCCGAGGTCACAGCCCAGCCAGCCTGCCTGGCCTGGTTCGGCAACAAAGAGGACGGCAAGTGCCTGTCCTACTCCAACGGCATGCCTGCGAACATCGGTACGCCGTGGGTCGGCGCCGGCGGCAATGGCGGATTCGTCACTGGGCCGCTGCTGCCCGGAACTTCGATCAACCAGGGGATCGGCTAGCCCCTACCAGCTACTTTTCTCGCCGAACCGTCGGTGCTCTCCTTCGTGGCGAGCACCGACGTTTCTGCGTCTATGGGTGTCAGGGTGAGGAACTGCGGATCCGGCGACACCTGCTTGGCGATCTTGCGTCGTCCGGCGTCGATCACCGCCTTGGTGGCTGGATTGGCCGTCACCGCGCGGTAGGTGCTGGCGATCTGCTCATAGCGACGTCGCCCGGCCTTGGCGCCCAGCACGTAGCCGACGGCGATCACGGCGGCATAGCGGATCACTGAATACCTCCCAAAGCGACGGACCTCCCAATGCGACGTGCCCCCAGAGAACCAACTTGTGTGCTCCATCCTGCCTCACCGCTGCCCCGGCGCGCCCGTCTGGGAGCGAGTTGGCGGCAGTGGCGGTCCGTACGCTAGAGTCAACGCTCGGCCGCGGAGCTTCCGCGGAAGGTAGTCCCCTGTAGCTCAATTGGCAGAGCTCCCGACTGTTAATCGGGCGGTTATTGGTTCGAGTCCAATCGGGGGAGCAAGTTCTCCAAACCCCAGTCCTAGGACTGGGGCCGGGTCTGGGCCTGACGGGCCGCCTGGGTAAGCGCCTCCACCAGTGGATTGGACGCCGACGCGAGAGCTTTCCGCTCCTCTTCGGACAGTTGGTAGAACGTCCACACGCCCCAAGCCGCCGGTCGCACGTACACCGTCACCTGTTGCCGGTTGTTGGCCAACACGGCAGGGACGGGGACCGCACGATCGAGAGTGGCCGCGCTGGACATCTCCTCGGCGAGCTGTTGGACGTTGACTGATTCCTGCAGTTGGTACAGGACGGCCTTGTTGGCAGGGCCTTCCATGGCGAGGAACCAAGCCATCTGTGTCTCCTTGGGTAAATGTTCGTGAGCGGTGATCCGTGGTCGGATCGCAAACAGTGTCACCTATCGACGCGCCGTCGTCAGCCCACTCGCTCAGCCGGGTTGATTCGCTACCCTCGGGGTGTGTACCCACGGCTGATCGCCATCGTCGCCTTCATCGGTCTCCTCGCGGTTGGTTGCGGCTGGAAACCGTCGTCCGCGCCGCCTCCGAAGCCCGATACCTGCGCACCGACCGACGGCCCCAGCGCCGATGCGGTCGCCGATCAGATCGCCAAACTGCCGGCGCCCGAAGCGGGCAGGCAGTGGACGCAGATCGGCTCCGGCCACACGAGCAATTGCCGGCTGTACTGGGTCCAGGTGGGCCAGACCAACCCTCAGCCCAACAGCACCGGACAGCTGCTGTTCTTCGACCGGCAGACCCCGCTCGGCCCGGCCACCCCGGAACCCCGGCCCTACATCAACGTGGTCACCAACGCCGATGACACGGTGGTGGTCAACTACCAGTGGCAGCAGGGGCATGATTCGCCCACCGCGCCGACCGGCATCGCCACCGTGCGGTTCCGGATCGGGGACGACGGCAAACTGGTTGCCGTCGACCCGATTCCGAAGGCCTGAGGCGCGTCAGCCGTTGAGCAGCTCGGCGGGGTCGAGCATCGCCGCGTAGCGCAGCTGCTCCGGGATACCGAACCCGTCGACGAGGATTTCGATGTGCGGGCGCAGTGCGCGGCAGCGTTCGTTGATCCCCCGGGTAACGGCCTTGGCGCGTTCGGTGGACAGGTAGCGGTGTTCGATGAACCAGGCCTTGTCGTCCTCGATCACCGACAGCGCGTACAGGTCGCAGACATCGTCGAGGAGTTCGCGGGCGGTGTCGTCCTCGCAGGCGTCGATGCCGGCCACGAACGCCTCCAGGATGACCCGGTCGATGTGCGCCTGCGCGGCGTGCAGCACGTGGTCCTGCACGGCGTTGAACGCGTCGAACGCCGACATCTCCTTGGACTTGCCCTGCAGACGCCGCGCCACCGAGGCCAGCATGTACTCCTCGCGGTCCTCGAACATCTTGACCTGGGTACCGCGGTTGAACAGGCTGCCTTCCTCCTCGTTGTCCTGGCGGGTGTCGAGGACGGTCTGGATGATGGTCTCGGCGGCCGTGCGTTTCAGCACCCGCTCGCCGGCGTAGTTGGCCGCGAACCGGACCCACTCGACCGGGCTCATGCCCTTGATGTCGTCGGCGTAGGCGGTCAGCAATTCCTTGGCGACCAACTGCGTGAGCACGTGATTGTCGCCCTCGAACGTGGTGAACACGTCGGTGTCGGCGCGCAGGGCGATCAGCCGGTTCTCGGCGAGATAGCCTGCACCGCCGCACGCTTCGCGGGCTTCCTGGATGGCACGGCTGGCGTGCCAGGTGTTGGCGGCTTTCAGGCCGGCCGCGCGGGCCTCCAGTTCGCGTTGCTCCTCGGCGTCAGGGTCGTCGGAGGTCTGCAGCTCATGACATTTGGCCACCAGCTCGTTCTGGGCGAACTGCAGCGCGTAGGACTTCGCGATCAGCGGCAACAGTCGGCGTTGGTGCACCAGGTAGTCCATGATGAGGACTTCCTCGTCGCTCTTCGGGGCTTCGAACTGCCTGCGTTCCAGCGCATATCGGGTTGCGATGTCCAGTGCCACCCGCCCCGCCGCGGCGGCACTGCCGCCGACGGTGACGCGGCCGCGGATCAGCGTGCCCAGCATCGTGAAGAACCGCCGGCCGGGGTTCTCGATGGGTGAGCTGTAGGTGCCGTCGGGGGCGACGTCGGCGTAGCGGTTGAGCAGGTTTTCCCGCGGGACCCGGACGTGGTCGAACACGATACGGCCGTTGTCGACGCCGGGGAGGCCACCCTTGTAGTGGCAGTCCGACGTCGTCACGCCGGGCAGGTCGTTGCCCTCGTCGTCGCGGATCGGCACGACGAAACAGTGCACGCCGTGGCCCTCGCCGTCCGGGGTGATCAACTGCGCGAATACGGTTGCTACCCGGGCGGTTTCGGCGGCCCCGCCGATGTAGTCCTTGCGTGCCGTGGGGGTGGGGGAGTGGATGACGAATTCCTGGGTCGCCGGATCGTAAGTGGCGGTGGTCTCCAGCGACTGCACGTCGCTGCCGTGGCCGGTTTCGGTCATGGCGAAACAACCCAGCAGGTCAAGGTCGATCAGCGGTCGGACGTAGGCCTTGTGGTGACGTTCGGTGCCCAGGTTCTCGATGGCGCCGCCGAACAGGCCCCACTGCACACCGGCCTTGACCATCAGGGAAAGGTCGCTCATGGCCAGCATCTCGATCTGGGTGATGGCGGCGCCGACGTCGCCGTTGCCGCCGTGCTCCTTGCGGAAGCCGTCCTCGGCAGCGCCGGCCGCGGCCATGATCTTGAGCTGCTCGCCCACCTTCGCGCGGGCGATCACCGTATTGGGGGTGTAATGCGGTCGGAAGATCTCGTCCGACAACCTGGCCCGCATGGCGTTTTTGACGTCGCGCCAGCGGCCGTCCAGCGCATTTCGCAGATGTTCGGCAGTTGAGGTCATATCCGACGGTAACGCGTGCTGCTGCTGTAGTAGGCCGGTTGGCCCTGTATCTGCGGGGAAGGCAAGCCTTCCTGGACAAGCCCGACCTCACCGCGAAAGACTGGCGAACATGCCGGACTCGATCGGTAAGTCGCTATCTCCCACGGGCTTGCCGCATGTCAGCTATCACCGGCACGCCGATGTGACGGGCGGCTGGTTGCGCGCGGCGACCTTCGGTGCGATGGACGGTCTGGTCAGCAACACCGCGTTGATCGCCGGTGTCGGGGCCAGCGCCTCGGCTCAGACTGTGGTGCTCAGCGGCGTGGCCGGCCTGTTGGCCGGGGCGTTCTCGATGGCGCTCGGCGAGTACACCTCGGTGACGACCGCGAACGAGCAGGTCGATTCCGAGGTCAGGGTCGAGCGAAAATCGTTCCGCAAGAACCCAGAGGCCGAGCAGGCCGAGCTCGTGGCGATGCTTCAGGAAATGGGGATGACGCCGGAAACGGCCGTGAAAGCCAGCGAGGAGATCCACCGCGACGAGAGCCGGGCCCTGAACTTTCACCTCGTGCAGGAACTGGGTGTGCATCCGACGGAGAAGCCGTCGCCGTGGGTGGCAGGCGGCTCGTCCTTCGTGATGTTCGCAATCGGTGCGATCGTCCCGCTCATCCCGTATCTGCTCGGCTTCCAATCGTTGTGGGCCGGGCTGGCGTGCGGCGGGGTGGGTCTGTTGATCGCCGGTGCGGTGGCGGCGAAGTTCACCCGTAAGCCGGTGGCCGTCGCGGGACTGCGGCAACTGGTGTTCGGTGCCGTCGCGATCGCGGCGACCTACGTCGTCGGCATCTTGGTCGGGGCCGTCATCACCTGATGTTGTATCGAATCCTGGCGGCCGGGTTGCTGGTCCTGGCCGGTTGTTCTCCTGCGCGCGCCGTAGCGGATTTCGAGTTCCTCGGCCAACGGCAGATTGCCTTCGCAACGCCATTCGCTGGCACCGTCATCGGCGGACTGTCGGGAATCAGCTATGACGCGGCCGACGACCTGTACTACATCATCAGCGACGATCGCTCCGCCAAGAGTCCGGCGCGTTTTTACACCGCACGGATCAACGTGTCGGACAACGGCATCGGTGATGTCGAATTCGTCGGAACCCATCCGTGGCTGGATCGTGACGGACAACCGTTCCACCCGTTGGATGTTGACGCGGTGCCGGCTGTGGTCCCGCCGGACCCCGAGGCGATCGCCTTCGATGCCGACAGGCAGCGGTTGTATTGGACCAGTGAGGGGGAGAGGCGGACCGGCCCCGGGGCGCCGATCCTGCTGGATCCATGGGTGCGGTCCGCCGGACTCGACGGCAGCTTCCTCGGCGAGTTCGCGCTGCCCGAGGATCTGCGGATGTCGGCCGACGAGCACGGCCCGCGCCGCAACAGCACGCTGGAGGGGCTCACGCTGACGCCGGACGGACGCCATCTGTGGGCGGCGATGGAGGGGCCAGGCTACGAGGACGGCCCATCGCCCGACGCGCAGCGCGGCGCGTTGACCCGCGTGTTCCGCTTCGATGCGGACTCCGAGGCGGCCGACGGGCGGTACACCTACCCGCTCGATCCGGTCAGTGCCGGGCCGGGTGGCGACAACGGGTTGTCAGACCTGGTAGCACTCGACGACAGGAACTTCCTGGTGATCGAGCGTGGTTTCGGCACCCATGTGGCGGTGCGGATCTACCGTGCGAGCCTGGTCGACGGCTCCACCGAGATGACGAAAACATTGCTGGCCGACCTGACCAGCACGCCCGGTCTGGCGCCGCTGGACAACATCGAGGGAATCACCTTGGGGCCCAAGCTGCCCGACGGCCGACAATCGGTGATCGCGGTCAGCGACGACAACTTCTCGCCCACCCAGGTGACGCAGTTCCTGCTGTTCGCGCTGTGAGAATTCACGTGCTGGGGCGCCGCGGGTGTGCTGGATGATTGTTTCGTGAGCGTCGAGTGGTTTGCGGTTTTCCCGACCGACCCGCAATGGGTTCCCAGCCAGGATCGCGAGGATGCTGCGCGTGCCGTGTTCGAGGTGCTGATGGGCGCTGATATCGAGGTCAAGGTGAACCGGCCCGGCAGGGTGGTGTTGGAAGACGCTGGTGAGTGCATCGAAACGATCGGTTGCCCGGCATGTGGGACCTTGGTGGGGGAGAACCCGAAGAGCATGGATTGGTGGGTGGCTCAGCTGAACAGAGTCTGGACCGACAGCGGTGGGTTCTGGCCGCTGGATGTGACGACACCGTGTTGTGGTGTTCAGACTTCTTTGAACGAACTGGTCTATGACGCGCCCCAGGGCTTCGCGTCCTGGTCGGTGGCGGCACGAAACCCGGTGTACGCAATAGGCGAGGAAACACTCGCACTGGTTGGCGCGGCGCTCGGGCATCCGGTTCGTTGGGCGCATCGGCACATATGACCACGCGGGTTTCGGCGGGACTCGCGTTCGTAACCAGGTGGCGGCCGCAGGCGATCTTTTCCGCCGTGACGTTACAAACGCGAACGCGTGGCGCAAGATCCGCTACTTCAACAACGCGTGGCGGTCGAAGTAGAAGTAGGTGTAGCTCGCCGTGACGGCACAGATGACGGTGGCCACCAGCAGCATCTGAGATCCGCTCACCACCACGCTGATGAAGCCACCGATGATCGCACCACCGGCGAATCCGGCCCACAGCAGGAAATACCCCAGCCAATCGCTCAGCTGGCCTCCACTGATGTGGCGTTCGATGCCCTGGCCCATCTTCACGAGCGTCCCGGTCACGTAACTCAACGGGATGGACACCTCGCCGTCCTTCACGAACGACGTATTCAGGGCGCCGATCCCGAAGGCCACGAACAGGATCGGTACGTACGGAACATCGCGGGCCGTCCAGCCGCGCTCGACAAGGTCGACGACGGTGGACACCACCAGCGCAAGCGTCGTCAGCACCGTCGCGCCGTGGGGATGATTGACCCAGAGGTGCCTGCGGCACAACGAGGCGATCACCACTCCGGCGACGAAGGAGAGCAACAGCAGTGCGGCACCGATCGCCAGCCACTCCTCACCTTGGAACAAGCCGAGGAAGGCCCGCTCGGTGTTGCCCGTCATGAAGGTGACGAAATACCCGGCGGAATGGGTGAACGCCGCGGCGCCCAGTACTCCGGCGAGGCCGGCCAGAATCCACGACAACCGGGCCTCGCCGTCGAGCTGCTGCGACATCTCCCCATTGTGGGGAGCTTTGCTGACCTCGGGGCGGATTTCGCCTCTGTGTCAGCTGTCGGAACCCACGGTGACCGCGGTCGCCTCGTCGGTGAGCTCGTCGAGTTCGGCTTCCTCGACATCGATTCCGGTGAGGTGCGGACGCGTCAGGAACAGCACACCGGCACCCGCCAGGACGGCCCCCGCGCCCACCCAGTACGGCAGGTGGACACTGACCTGTTCGCCGAGAACCCCGGCCAGCCACGGTGCGACGGCAGCCCCGCCGAAGCGCAGGAAGCTGTAGGCCGCCGAGGCCACGCCGCGTTCGACCGGGGCGGCTTTCATCACGGTCTCGGTGATCAGTGTGTTGTTGATGCCGATGAACAGGCCGGCGATCACGACGCCCGAGGCCAGCACGGTCTTGGAATCCGTCCACACCGCCATCGCGGCCAGCACGGCGGTGAAGGCGATGAGGTTGAGGATGAGCACCCGGACTGTGCCGAAACGGTGCTGCAGCCGCGGCGCGACCACCACTGAGGTGAATGCCAATGCCAGACCCCAGCCGAAGAAGATCAGCCCGATCTGGTGAGCGGTCATGTCCAGCGGGAATGGCGTGAACGCCAGCAGGGTGAAGAAACCGAAGTTGTAGAGCAGTGCGGTGATCGCGACGCCGAGCAGCCCGCGATGGCGCAGCGCCCGGAACGGGTCGGCCAGCGTGGTGGCGCGTTCGGCGCGTGGGGTGGCCGGCAGCAGGAACGCGGTGATCACCAGAGCGAAGGCCATCAGCGCGGAGACGCCGAAGAACGGGCCGCGCCAGGAGATCGAACCGAGCACACCACCGACCAGTGGGCCGATCGCGATGCCCAGGCCGAGTGCCGCCTCGTAGAGGATGATGGCCTGCGCCACTGAGCCTTTCGCGGAGTTGACGATGGTGGCGAGTGCGGTCGCGATGAACAGTGCGTTACCGAGCCCCCATACTGCGCGCCAGCCCACGATCTGCATCACGGTGTCGCTCATCCCGGCCAGACCGGCGCCGGCGATGATGATCACCAGGCCGAGTAGCAGCGTGCGCTTGGGACCGATGCGGCTGGACACCACACCTGTGATCAGCATCGCCACGCCCATCACCGCCATGTAGCTGGTGAACAGCAACGACACCTGCGACGCCGAGGCGTTGAGGTTGTCGGCGATCGGTTTGAGGATGGGATCGACCAGTCCGATGCCCATGAAGGCGACGACGGAGGCGAAAGCGACGGCCCATACGGCCTTGGGTTGGCGCCACATCAGGGCGTTGACTCCTAACTAATTCTTGTGCGACAGCGGATGCTCGTCGACGTCGGTGAGCAACCGGCGGATGATGCCGACGGAGGCGGCCAGCGTCCGGCGCTCCTCTGCGGTGAGCCGTTCGAGTCTCGGGTTGATCGCCGCGGCGCGGTCCGCCCTGGCTTGCTCCAGGGTCTGCCGCCCCTGCTCGGTGATCCGGATCAGCACGGCGCGGGCATCACCGGGATCGGTGGTGCGCGACACCAGTCCGGCGTCTTCGAGGCGGCGAACCTGGGTGGTCATGGTCGGCTGCGAACAGTGGTCGAGGTAGGCGAGATCGGAGATGCGGGCCTCACCCTGGTCCTCGATCGTCGACAGCAACCGGGCCTGGGCCCAGGGGAGCGGCAATCGGGTGCGTTGGGTGGCCAGTCGGTTCAGTCGGGCGACGACCGACAGCAGGTCGGCGCCAAGCTCGGTTTGATCGGTTACCGTGACATCCTCGGTCGGGGTCGGCATACCCACCATATTTACATAGATTTGCTATGTAGTCTACCTGCTCGGCGTGCGCTCGCTCACACAACGGGCAGCCGACGCCGGCGATCGCGGCTGGCAGAATCGAACGATGACCGCGATACCACCGGCGACGACGCCTCGGCGCGGCCTCACTCCCGGCGAGCTTGCGCAGGCTGCGGTGATGGCTGCGCTGTGTGCGGCCACCGCGATCATCGCCGTGGTGGTGCCGTTCGCGGCAGGCCTTTCAGTGTTGGGCACCGTGCCGATGGGCCTGCTGGCCTACCGGTACCGACTGCGCGTGCTCCTCGCGGCAACTGTCGCCGCCGGCACGATCGCCTTCCTGATCGCGGGCATGGGCGGCCTGATGACCGTCGTCGACTGCGCCTACATCGGCGGGTTGACGGGTGTGGTCAAGCGCAGGGGGCGCGGCACCGCCATGGCATTCGGGGCCTCGATCGTGGCCGGGGCGGTATTCGGGGCGGCCGCCGTCGTCGCGCTGTCGGTGCTGTCACGGCTACGCAATCTGGTCTTCGACTCGCTGACCGCCAGCGTCGAGGGCCTGGCCAAGGTGCTGGAACGCATCCCGGTACTCGACGTGATCGCCGAACCGCTCAGGACCACCATCGCCACCATGATCGAGTACTGGCCGCTGCTGATGCTGGTGCTGGGCATCTTCACCATCACCTCGATCAGCATGGTCGGCTGGTGGGCGCTTTCGCGGATTCTGGCGCGGCTGCTCGGCGTGCCCGACGTGCACAAGCTCGACGCCGACACCGATGCCGACGACTCTGCCGTGATCGCACCGGTTCCGGCCCGGCTGACCGACGTACGGTTCCGCTACCCGGGGATCGATCACGACGCCTTGGGTCCGGTGTCCATGGAATTGCAGCCCGGCGAGCATGTCGCGGTGACGGGGCCGAACGGCTCGGGCAAGACCACTCTCATGCTCATGTTGGCCGGTCGCCAACCCACTTCGGGCAGCATCGAGCGGGCCGGTGCCGTGGGACTGGGCCGCATCGGCGGCACTGCCGTGGTGATGCAGCACCCGGAGAGCCAGGTACTGGGCACCCGGGTGGCCGATGACGTGGTGTGGGGATTGCCCGTGGGCGCCACCGCCGACGTCGAGCGACTGCTGTCCGAGGTCGGGCTCGACGGGCTGGCCGAGCGCGACACCGGGGGATTGTCCGGTGGCGAACTGCAACGCCTGGCCGTGGCCGCGGCGCTGGCCCGAGAGCCCTCGCTGCTGATCGCCGACGAGGTCACCAGCATGGTCGACCAGCAGGGTCGTGACACGTTGATGAATGTGTTGTCCGGGCTGACCGATCACCACGACATGTCGCTGGTGCACATCACGCACTACAACGACGAGGCCGATTCTGCTGACCGCTCGGTGCAACTCAGCGGCAACGGCGGCACCGCCGACAACACCGACATGGTGCAGACCTCTGCAGTGCCCGTCAACGACGCCGCCGCAACCCACCAGGGTGCGCCGGTACTCGAACTGACCGGCGTCGGGCACGAGTACGCCAGCGGAACACCTTGGGCGAAAACCGCTTTGCGCGACATCACGTTCACCGTCAACGAGGGTGACGGGGTGCTGGTGCATGGCCTGAACGGTTCGGGCAAATCGACCCTGGCCTGGATCATGGCCGGGCTGACCGTCCCGACCTATGGTGCCTGCCTGCTCGACGGGGCGCCGGTGGCGCAGCAGGTGGGTGCGGTGGCGATCTCGTTCCAGGCCGCCCGCCTGCAGTTGATGCGCAGCACCGTCGGCCGCGAAATCGCCTCGGCCGCAGGCTTTTCCCGGCACGAGACCGACCGGATCGCGGCCGCGCTGGAAATGGTCGGACTGGATGCGACGCTGGCCCAGCGGCGCATCGACCAACTCTCGGGCGGCCAGATGCGTCGTGTCGTACTGGCCGGATTGCTGGCCCGGTCGCCGCGCGCGCTGATTCTCGACGAGCCGCTGGCCGGATTGGACGCCGCCAGCCAGCGAGGTTTGTTGCGATTGCTGGAGGACCTGCGGCACAACAACGGACTCACCGTCGTCGTCATCTCGCACGACTTCACCGGTCTGGAGAATCTCTGCCCGCGCACCCTGCACCTGCACCACGGCGAGCTCGCCCTTGCCCCGACGACTGCCGGAGGCGCGCGATGACCGCTCCGACGCGAGGACAACGCAAACCGGTCGTGCTGTTGCGTCCGGTCCCCGGCGACACCGTGATCCATCGGCTGTGGGCCGGAACCAAACTGCTCTCCGTCGCGGGCATCGGTGTGCTGCTGACGTTCTATCCCGGCTGGGTGCCCATCGGCGCCGTCGCCGTACTGGTCCTGGTGACCGCGCGACTGGCCCACATCCCACGCGGGGCACTGCCCTCGATCCCGTTCTTCCTGTGGATCCTGGTGGCGTTGGGTGGGGTGCTCGCCGCGCTGGCCGGTGGATCCCCGTTCATCGACATCGGTTCGGTGCAGATCGGCCTGGGCGGGTTACTCAACTACCTGCGCATCACCGCGCTGGCGATCGTGCTACTGGGTCTGGGGGCATTGGTTTCCTGGACGACGAATGTCGCCGACGTCGCCCCGGCGGTGGCCACCCTGGGCCGTCCTCTGCGCGTACTGCGCGTTCCGGTGCACGACTGGGCGGTGACGATTGCATTGGCGCTCCGGGCTTTCCCGATGTTGATCGACGAGTTCCGCACCTTGTATGCGGCGCACCGGTTGCGTCCGGTCGAACCTGCGGAGACGTTCCGGGCGAGACGTCGACAGCGGGTGGGGAATCTGGTCGATCTGTTGGCCGCAGCGGTCACCGTGGCGCTGCGCCGCGGCGACGAGATGGGCGATGCCATCACCGCACGCGGAGGCGCCGGCCAGATTTCGGCCGCGCCGTCAGGTCCCCGGGCGCGTGACTGGATCGCCTTCGCCATCCTCGTTCTGGTCTGCGGCACTGCCTTGGCCCTGGAGCTCACCGTCCTGCCGACCAGCTTCCCGCGGCGTTGACCGCTGCCCGGCCCGCGGCCGGGCCAGCCGAATGACGGCGTAGATGACGGCGGCTGCGATGACGACGACGGCCAGCCACGGCAGCAGCAGGCCGAACAACATCACGAGCCCGGAGGCTGCTGACACCAGGCCGTGCCAACCACGCTCGACCTGGCCCCAAAACCCCTGGTACTGCGGGGCCGGGCCGCCGATCTGCTCGGCGGTGATGTCCAGATTGACGGTGCTGTAGTCGATCTGATCGCCGAGCTGCGTGCGCTGTGCACGCAGACTGTCCAGTTCGGCCTGGCGCTGCGACAAGGCGCCCTCGGCCTTGATCAACGCCTCGGGGTCCTTGGCGTCGCGCATGATCCCGAGCAGGCGGTCAACCGAAGTCTGCAACGCCTTGATGCGGGCGTCGAGATCGACACGCTGCGAGGTCACGTCGTCGGAGCGGACCTCGACGGTCTGCACCGTGCCGAGCTTCTTGAACTCGTCGAGGGTGCCTTCCAGTTCGGCGGCCGGGACGCGTAGCGCCAGTGAGATGCGCGCGCGGCCGGAACTGGAGCCGGCATCCTCGGAGCGGCTGTCGACCCGGCCGCCGGCATCGGTGGCCAGAGATACGGCTTTGTCGGCCACTGCGGCCGGGTTGCCCGTGGTGATCGACATCGATGCGGTCTTGACGATGTCCCGCTTGACGTCGGTGGGTATCGGCGCTTCCTTCAGCCCTGCACCGCTTTCCGGCACCGGTGCGGGTGCGGCTGGGGCGAACCCGGCATCGCTCTGTGTGGCCGCCGGTGCCGAGGAATTGGGGGAGTGACCGGCCGCGCAGGCCGGTGCGACCGCCAACATCGTCGCGGCAAACAGTGCCACCGTCATGCGGCGGTGACGGGATCCGCTGGTTTGCTTGCGCATCAGCCCAATGTAAGCGACAAGCCGGCGTTCACGGGCGGCAAATATTCCGTCGGTCAGCGCGCTGCTGCCGTGTTGGCCGCCCACTGAGCGTCGGCCAGCGACTTCTCCACATCGCGACGTCCCAGGAACATCTCGTCGAAATAGGGCTTGAGGGCCTGAAATCCGGCCGGGAAGCCGGCCGCGCCCGGCGCCGGGATCCGGGGCCCACGTAGCACCCGGAAGAACGGGCCGACGTCAACTCCTCGCCGCGTCCAGTAGTCGTGGTAGACGGGCTGGGCTGCCAGCACGGCCGGGATGGCGGCACCGCCCGCGCCGAGGTATTCGTTGCCGCGTTTGCTACCCATCCAGTTCAGTACTTCGCGCACCGCGTCAGGATGATGGGTGGCCGAGTTCCCGGCTGCGGCAATGCCATTGGTGACACTGACCCGTCCCTTGGGCCCGGCCGGAAGCATCGCCACGCCCCACCGGAAGCGGGCCTGGTTCGCCACCGCGGCCAGGTTGTAGGTGCCGGACTGGAACAGCGCCATCCGGCCCTGCAGGAACATGTTGCGCGAGAAGTCGCCGTTGTTGTTGGTGGCCGAGGCCGGCGGGGCGACGTGATCGTCGTTGATCATCCGAACCAGGTAGGTGAACGCCTCGACGGCCTGCGGGTTGTCGAAGGCGAAACGATCTCCGATGTTGAAGATGCCGCCCGCCGAGCCGATGTAGTTGAGGTAGATGCCCTGCAGATCATTGGCGGCGTTGTAGCCCCACTGCCGGATCCGGCCGGTGTCGAAACCCTCGGTGCCGGCCGCGCGGCCCTGCTCGTCGACGGTGAGCCTCGCCGCCAGTGACCGCAGTGTGTCGTCTGGTCCGTTCGACCACCGCATCGTGGTCAGTTCGGCGAGGTCCACCCCGGCGGCGTCGAGCAGGTCGGCGTTGAAGTACACCGCGATGCCGGCGTCGGTCAGCTGCGGAACCGCCCACAGGGCGTCGTTGCGGGTGAACTGGTTGACCACCGAGGGCTCCCAGGCCCGGGCGGCGTTGGCGCCCAAGGTCTGTCCGATGTCGAGCAGCCGACCGTTGTCGGCATATCCGGCCAGGTAGGCGTTGGACAGCCAGAAGATGTCATCGGCGCTGCCGCCGGCCACGTCGGTACGCAGGCTGTCGAAGTAGGCGGAGTAGGCAACGGTGTTGACCCGCACCTCGATGTCGGGGTGTTCCCTGGTGAACTCGGCGAAGGACTGTCGGTAGGCGGCCGCCACCTGTGAATCCCACAGTCGCACGGTGACCACGGTGCGGCCTTCGGGTTCGGTGGTGCGGCCCAGCAGCACGGCGGCCACCAACAGAACGGCCATGGTCAGCGCCAGGCCGATCGCGGCCACCGTCGAGCGCCTCATGGCCGCTTCCTGTCGCGAGATCGGCGTGAGGGTCGTTGTGGCCGCGGATAGGCAGCCCTGGTGTGGATCTCGACGATCACTTGATCCCCGTCACCACGATCGAGCGGACGATGTTGCGCGAGAATGCGACGAACAACACGATCAGCGGGACGATCGCCACCGTGGTCGCTGACATCACCAGCGTCCACTGCGCGTTGTACTGCGTCTGCAGCCCGGCGGTCGCCACGGTGATCACCTGCCACTTACTGCCGCTGGTGATCACCAACGGCCACAGGAAGTTGTTCCACTGGCTGACCACGGTGATCAACGCCAGGGTGACCAGGATCGGTCTGCTGGCCGGCACGACGACGTGCGTGATCACATCCAGGGTATGGGCACCGTCGAGGCGGGCGGCGTTGATCAGATCGCCCGGGATCGACCGAAAGTACTCGCGCAACAGGAAGATCGCATACGGCGAGCCGAACATGAACGGCAGCACCAGCGCCCAGAAGGTGTTGCGCAATCCGGCCTCGGCCATCATCAGATACAGCGGTACCACGGTAACGGTCGCGGGCACCATCAGGGTCGCGATGTAGACCCAGAACAGGGCGTCGCGGCCGGGGAACTGCAGCCGCGCGAAGGCATAGGCGGCGAGCACCGAGAACACCAGCTGGCCCAACAGGATGACCGCCGTCATCAACGCGGTTACGACGATGGCCCGGCCGAACCCGGCGTCGGCGAGCCCGACGTAGTTCTCCAGCGTCGGCGGTGTGGGCAGCGACAGCGGGGGATCGGTGGCGAACTGCTCGGCCGAGGTGAACGAGGTGAGCAGTCCGAGTCCGAAAGGCAGCAGCGTGACCACCGCGCCGAGGAGCAGGCCCGCGTAGATCAGTGCGTTACGTGAGGTCATAGCTGATCCTGCGGCGGAAGTAGAAGTGCTGGACGAGCGTGATGCCGACCAGGATGGCGAACAACACGATCGCCATCACCGAGGCCCGGCCCACTGCCGCCGCGCCGAATGCCTCGGCATAGATACGGTGCGCCACCAGATCGGTGTGGCCTTGCGGCCCGCCCGCGGTCAGCGCGTACACGGTGTCGAATACCTGCGCGGCGCTGACGATTCCGGTGACCAACACGAAGAACATGGTTGGCCGCAGCATCGGCAGGGTGATGTGCCGGAACCGCTGCCAGTCCGTCGCGCCGTCGGTGCGGGCGGCGTTGTGGACGTCGGCGGGGATGTTCAGGATGCCGGCCAGGAAGAACAGCGTCACATAGCCGACATTGGTCCACACCACCACCGCGGATACCACGGGCAGCGCCAGTCCCGGGTCGGTCAGCCACTCGACCGGTCGGCCCAGCACGGTGCTCATCGCCCCGTCGGTGGGGGCCAGGATCCATTTCCACAACACCGCGATGGCCAGCGGCGCACAGACCCACGGCAGCACGTACACGGTGCGGAAAAATCCGGTGCCTGGAAGTCCCCGAGCCAGTAGCGACGCGGCGATCAGGCCCAGCACGGTCTGCGTCGGGACCACGAGCAGCACGAACAGCAGCGTCACCGCCAGAGAAGTGCCGAACGACGAATCGGTGAGGACGGACGTCCAATTGTCCAGCCCCACATACTCGATCGGGCCGAGCAGGTCCCACCGCTGCAGACTCAACCAGAGCACCACCAGCATGGGCAGCAGCAGGAAGGTGACGACGCCGAACAGGCTGGGTGCGACAAGCGCGTACCCCAGTGCGGTCGTGCGGACACGCGAGGTGGCCATCGAGCTATTAAAGCGGTTCGTGACCTGCGGCCGCCACGGCGGGCAACCTCAACGCCCAACAGCCGGACTCTCATCCCCGTCGGCGAAATTTGCTCAGATGACGTACATCACTTGACCGCTGCGGAATCGAAGCCCGGACTTCGCGCTTGTAGCTGATGACAGCAACACAAGGACCGGGGGTTATCTCATGAGCACAGCGCAGCGAGCCCGAAAAGGCAGCGTGATCTCCACGGTGGCACAGTCCACGATCTTCACTGCACTCGCGCTGGCCGCCCTGGTCTTCGGTTCGCTGGCCGGCCCGATCGCCTCGGCCAACGCCGCCGACGGGTGTGCCGACGTCGAGGTGGTGTTCGCCCGCGGCACCAACGAGGCGCCGGGTGTCGGCGCCACGGGGCAGGCGTTCGTCGACGCGCTCAGCGCCGATCTGCCCGGTAAGTCGGTGGACGTGTACGCGGTCAACTACCCGGCATCGCTGAACTTCGGTCAGGCGACCGACGGCATCGCCGATGCGAGCAACCGGATCCAGTCGATCGCAGCGACCTGCCCGGCGACCAAGATCGTGCTCGGTGGTTATTCGCAGGGCGCCGCGGTGGCCGGTTACACCACCTCGAGCTCCGTGCCCGCCGGATACGTCCTGCCCGCCGGCATCAGCGGCCCGATGCCTGCATCGGTCGCCTCCCATGTCGCGGCGGTGGCGCTGTTCGGAACCCCCGACGAGTGGGTTCTGGGCCTGGCCGACCGCAGTGCACCGCCCATCGCGATCGGCGCGCCGTACGTGGCCAAGACCATCCAGCTGTGCGCCCCCGGCGACCCCATCTGCTTCCCCGGCGGTTTGAACCGCGCCGCCCACAGCTCCTACAAGGACAACGGAATGGCAATCCAGGCAGCCGATTTCGCGGCTCGCCAGTTGGGTGGCAGCGCCCCGGCGGCCACCATGGTGCAGACCGCGGGTGACGTCACCGGAAACTGACGCCGACCGAACCAAGGCTGACGGCCGGAAGCGACTGAGCTTCCGGCCATCAGCTGTTGAGGTCTCGGAATCCGGCGACGGTGTCGGCCAACGTGATTCGTGGATCTCGGTAGGTGACGCCGAGATCGCGTTCGCTCGGTGAGTCGTCGGACGCGGGCATCTGTGTGTAGTACTGCATCCCAGCTTCGGTGAACGGCGTCTGGAAGGGCAGGAACGGCCCCATCCGGTCGAGCACCTGCCCGGCCACACGCAGCACGGTGTCGGGCACCGGGACGGCGAACATCGTCTTGTTGCCGACCTCGGTGAGCAGCTTGGCCAGCTGGTCCACCGGAATGCGGTGCCCGCCGGCCATGTAGCGGCGGGGTCCGCGCCCAGGTTCGAGCAGCGCGACGTGCAGGGCCGCCAGGTCTCGACCGTCGACGATGGTCCACGCGGCGCTGCGACCGGGGATCGCTCCCAGTTGCAGTGCGGCGGCGACTCCCTCGCCGGCTTCCCCGAACTGGTTGCCGACCGGGGGCCCCATGACCATGCCGGGATAGGTGATGTTCACCGGTGCACCGGCGTCCTGCATTCCGCGGGCGTAGATCTCGACCTGCGCCTTGGATCGCCCGTAGCCGTCGGTCCCGCCGAACACCGGCAGGTCCGCTTCCAGAGTGTCCACGTCTGGATTGAACAACGCGGTGATGCTCGACACATGGATGATCGGATCCAGACCGAGTTCCGCGGCGCCGCCGAGCACATTTCGCGCACCGTCCATGTTGGTGCTCATCATCTGCGCGGTCTGGCTCGGGTCGGTGGCGACCAGCGCCGCGCTGTGGACGACGGCGTCGCAGCCCTCCAGCGCGCGCAGAACCGAGTCGCGGTCGGTGATGTCGCCGACAGCGTGATCGGAGACATCCACTCCGAGCTTGGCAACGCTGGTCTGTAGCCGGTCCGGATTGCGCACCAAAAACCGGACTGAATGTCCTGAGTCCGCAATCGCTTTCGCGCTCCAGCCGCCCACAAATCCGGTACCGCCGGTGACCAACACGCGCATGACGCCAACCTCCTAGTGTCCTGAGTCGTTAATTCGTAGGCAGTAGTTGGCGATGCTGGCCAGGATTTGGTCGGCGGTCTT
>NZ_JBZDPU010000025.1:0-99735 GCF_058270075.1 Mycobacterium shunyiense
GCTTGAGCTTCAATCGAAAACACCGCTGAACAGCAGAAAAGCGCCCACTAGAACACTAGGAGCGCCACACATGTTCGAGGTTGATTCCGATGTGGCTCTGATCGACAAGATCAGTGCTGCGGCGCGGGCGGAGTCGGCGGCGATCGCGGGGCGGCTGGCTGCGATTGGGGCGTTGGACAGTCTGCGGGAGCAGGAGTTGGCCGAGTCGATCTTTTGGACCACCGACCCGTTCGAGGAAGTCTCGGCCGAAGTGTCGGCGGCGTTGCGGATCAGTCGGGGCCGGGCCGGCACCCAGATTCATCACGCCCGGGTATTACGCGACAAACTCCCGTTGGTGGCCGCCCGGTTCGCTGTTGGCGACATCGACTACCGGATCGTGCGGACGCTCATCGCCCGCACCGGCATCGTCGACCCCGCAGTATGGGCCGGCCTGGATGAAGAACTCGCCACCCGGGCGCATCGGTGGATGCGGTTGTCTGAACGGCAGTTGCGGGATCGGGTGGATCAGTGGATCGCCAAACTCGACCCCAACGGGGTGCGGGTCCCACCCCCGATCGACGACGGCCGGTTTGTTCAGGTCGAGGCGAGCAGCCCCGGCATGGCCTCGGTGTGGGCCAACATCCACGCCGCTGACGGGGTCGCGTTGAGTCAACGCCTGGATGCGGTGGCTGACACGGTCTGCAACCACGATCCGCGTACCCGCGAGCAGCGCCGCGCCGATGCGGTGGGGCCGGTGGCCCGACTCGAATCCCGCATGCCGTGTCTGTGTCGGCGTGAGGACTGCCCGGCCGCACAGCAGCGGGCGGCCGCGGATGCGGCGGTGGTGCATGTGCTGGCCGACCAATCCACCGTGAACGGGACCTGTGATGATCCGGGGTATCTGGTCGGCCATGGCATCCTGCCCGCCGAGTCCGTGCGGGATCTGGCCGCCACCGGCACGGTCAAACCGGTACGCATGCCCGCTGCGGCTGAGCCGCGGTACCGCCCGTCGGTGGCGTTGTCGGAGTTCATCCGGTGGCGCGATCTGACGTGCCGGTTCCCTGGCTGTGATGCCCCGGCCGAACGCTGCGACATTGACCACACCGCGCCCTGGCCCGCCGGGCCGACGCATCCGTCGAACACCAAACTATTTTGCCGGGCACACCATTTGGTGAAAACGTTCTGCCCCGGCTGGACTGACCGTCAACGACCCGACGGCACCATCGAGTTCACCACCCCCACCGGACACACCCACGTGACCGAACCCCACGGCGCCGGTCTGTTCCCCACCCTGGCCCACCCCACCGGGGACCTCAACCTCCCCGACCCCGAACCGCAAGCCCCGCACCCCGATCGCGCTTCGAAGATGCCCAAACGCTCACGCACCCGCGAACAAGACCAACGTGACCGCATCGCAGAAGAACGACGCCTACGCGCCGAACTCAACAACGACCTCGCCTACGAACGCGACTACCAAGCCTGGCTCGCCGAAGAAAACGGACCACCACCACCCTTCTGAGCAGGGGCGATCAACCTTCGGTGGGCTCGGCCGCGTTCTGAGCGGCGTACTCCCCCGGCGTGCTGCCCAGCATGGACCGAAAGTCGTTGATGAAATGGGCCTGGTCATACCAGCCGAGTCGTACTGCGAGATCAGCAAAGTCGACTCCCGGCACGGTCTCGATCTCCAAAGCCGCCTGCTGCAGCCGATATCGGCACAGTACCCATTTGATCGTCACCCCGACATAGCGCCGGAACACCCGCTGCGTGGTTCGCGTACTCCACGGCGAGAGCTCCATGACCTGCTCCACCCGCTGCAATGTCGCGTCGTCACGCATCCGGTCGATCAACGGGCAGAGCGCACGGTAGGTCGGGTCGGGCTCACCGGCCATCGCACCGATCGCCTCGTCCAGATCCGGTGCGCCCAACAACCCGTCGTCCACCGGCACTACGCGGCCGGTGAGCGCCGCAGCGTCCCCACCGAAACGGCCAACGAAACCACCGGGACGAAATCGCGCCCCAACCACACCACCCCGACCGCTGATCGTGATGCGGAAAACCTCGGGCACCACCCCGTGCAGCAACGTGGCGGGCAGCCGATGCCCATGGCGCACAACATCATCGCCCCACTCGCTGGTGAGATGCATGGCAGGGAAGGTGATCACCGTGCTCTCGAATGGACCTGCCTCATGCCGGTCCCAGGCCACCGACCAGAAGTGCTCGACGAAGCTCGCAGCCGCCTCCGACGGCGCCCACCGCTGAAGGTCGAATGCCGAGGCACTGCCCGCACGGCCGACCACGCCGCGCATCGGCGCGTTCTGCTGTGACGCGTTTTTCCAAGCCGGCATCGACCCCAGCCTACGAAACTGGTCGGCATGAGTGTCACACCGATTCCGGAGGGCTACACGAGCCTGACCCCGTTCATCTGCGTCGACGGCGCTGCCGACGCGATCGCTTTCTACCAGACCGTGTTCGGTGCCACGGTCGTCGAGCGGATGGACGGCGCTGATGGCACCGTCTCGCATGCCGAGCTGGATTTCGGCAACGGTCGACTGCAACTCGGCGACCCACAGGAGTCCTTTCAGATCGCCGCTCCCGCACCAGGCGACCCGGCAACCTATTCGATGGGGCTGTACTGCCCCGACGTCGATGACGTGGTGACCCGCGCGGAGAATGCCGGGGCGACCATCCGCGAACCTGCGCAGACGTTCGTCACCGGTGACCGGTTCGCGTCCGTCCTCGACCCGTTCGGTCTGCGCTGGACCGTGATGACCCGCGTCGAAGACCTCACGCCCGCCGAACGTGAACGACGCGTCGCCGAATGGGCGGCCACCGCCGGCGGCTAACGTGGCGGGATGTCTTGCGTGTTCTGCGCCATCGCCGCAGGTGATGCCCCCGCCATCCGCATCTACGAGGACGACAACTACCTGGGCATCCTCGACATCAGGCCGTTCACCCGAGGACACACCCTGGTGATCCCGAAGCGGCACAGCGTCGACCTGACGGATACGCCGGCCGAGACCGTGGCGGAGATGGCCCGCATCGGTCAACGCATCGCGCGTGCAGCCCGCCGATCCGGACTGCACGCCGACGGCAACAACATCGTGATCAATGACGGCAAAGCCGCCTTCCAGAGTGTGTTCCACATCCATCTGCACGTCGTGCCGCGCCAAACCGGCGACAAGCTGTCCTTCGTCAAGGGCATGATGGTGCGCCGCGATCCGGACCGCGAGGAATCGGGACGCCTGTTACGTGCAGCGTTGGCGGAGCTCGACGAATCCGCGCAGGATTGAGCCCATGAGCATGCCCTGGTGGGAGCGGTACATCGGCCTCCCGTTGCTGTTGCTGCACGACAAGGTCTACAAGGCCACCGACGGCCGGATCGGCCATCACATCCCAGGCGGTCCGACCGCCCTGATCCTGCATACGGTGGGTGCCAAAACCGGTCTGCAGCGCGCGAATTCGCTGACCTACGCAAAAGACGGCGATAACTACCTCGTCGTGGCGTCGAAGGGTGGTGAACCGACGGCACCCGGCTGGTACCACAACCTGAAGGCAAATCCGCAGGTCGAGATCAACGTCGGCCCCAAGCGATTCGGTGTGACGGCCACGCCGGTGATGCCCGATGAGCCCGACTACCCGCGGCTGTGGGAGATCGTCAACGCGATGCCGGGCAACAAGGACCGTTACAAGGGGTACCAGAAGCGGACGTCACGTCCGATCCCGGTGATCGTGCTGAGCCCCTAGAACAGCTCCTTGGCCAGCAGTTCCAGGGTGGTGTCACGGGCCGTCGCGGTCGTCGGATCGGCGCCGCGGCGAGCCGAGCCCACGGGGTTGACCATCACCTCGTCGACGTCGAATTCCTCGGCCAAGGCCCGGACCTGCTCTGCCGCCTCGGTAGGTGAACCGACCACGGCGCGCGCGAGCCCGGAGGCCACAACGGCCTGCGCCTGCGGGGTCATGGTCGTCGCCTCGGCGTCCTCGACGAGATCGAGGGCGCCGAGCGGCTGGCCGGTGCGCAGCCGGCCCATCATCTGCAATTGCGGCAGGAGCAGGGCCCTGGCCTCTTCGCTCGTCTCTGCCACCGAGGCGTTGACAGTCAGGAAGGTCACCGGCTCGGACGCCAGATCGCTGGGCTGGAACTCGTCGCGGTAGACGGCCAGCGCCTCGGCGGTGCCGTGCCCGGAGAAATGGTGGGCGAAGACGTACGGCAGCCCCTTGGCCGCGGCCAGGTGCGCTGAGTACATCGACGAGCCGAGCAGCCACATCCGGGGTTCGGTGACCGCGACGGGCGTCGCCTTGAGCACGTAGTTCTCCCGCATCAGGTCGCGCGGCAACGGCACCCGGACACCGCGCGCACTCATCAAGGCCACCACGTCGTCGAGGTATTGCGGGAACGCTTCGATGTCGCGATCGTCGCGCCCGGCGGCGCCACGCAGGGCCAGCGAGGTGACCGGGTCTGATCCTGGGGCCCGACCGATGCCTAGATCGATTCGACCGGGATGGGCGGCCTCCAGCAGCGCGAACTGTTCGGCCACCGCCAGCGGTGCGTGGTTGGGCAGCATCACCCCGCCCGACCCCAGCCGCAGTTGCGTGGTGTGCGCGGCGAGATGCGCGATCAGCACCGGCGGGCTGGTGGCGGCCACCGCGGGCATGTTGTGGTGCTCTGCGAGCCAGTAGCGGGTGTATCCGAGCCGGTCAGCGGTCTGCGCCAGGTGTGTCGTGGCCGTCAGGGCATCGGCAGTGGACTGGTCGGTGCGAACCGGGACGAGGTCGAGGACAGAAAGCCGCATGACAGCGTCAACGTCACGAGCGGCCCGGTTCGTTCCCGTCCGCCTCGGTCACCAGGTGCTCGGCGGTGACGAAGATGTCGTCGAGCATGGCAGGCGTGAGCCGGCCGGTGAAGGTGTTCTGCTGGCTGGGGTGGAAGCATCCGAGAAGCGTGACCGGGCCGAACGCCGAGGTCAGCGACGCCGTTGCACCGTGGCCGAACTTTGGGGCGGGTTTGGGGCGATCCCCGATCAACTCCAGCGCCGCCCGCCAGGCAAAGCCGCCCAATGCGATGACCACGCGCACCGACGGTCCGGCCAGCCGCCATTCGGCCTGCAACCATGGCGCGCAGGTGGCCCGCTCGGCCGGTGTCGGCGCATTCGCCGGAGGAGCGCAGCGCACCGCGGCTGCCATCCGGGTGCCTCTCAATTGCAGACCGTCAGCGGCGTCGACGCTCTCGGCCTGGTTCGCCAGACCGGTCCGGTGCAGCGCGGCGAACAGGAAATCCCCCGAGCGGTCGCCGGTGAACACCCTGCCGGTGCGGTTGGCACCCTGCGCGGCCGGCGCCAGCCCGACGATGAAGATCCGCGGCCGCTCCGAACCGAACCCCGTCGCCGGGCGACCCCAATATGGTTGATCGGCAAAAGATTTCCGCTTGGCGATCGCGACCTCTTCGCGCCAGGTGACCAACCGGGGGCAGGCCCGGCACACCGAGATCAGCGCGTCCAACTCGTCCACCGACCCGGCCCTGGCCGCCAGCCGCCGCACCTGCGCGGCGGTCTTCGCCACCGGAGTGGATGGGGTGGCCGGATCACCGGGCCAGCCCGAGCCTGGCGGTACCGGGGACGTGAACAGTTCTCCGGTCCTTGGATGAGCGAGCTCCATCAGCTCACTGTGCCCGAAATTCCGTCGCGACGGGTGCGGGCACGCTGCTAGATTCGGCCGCGATAGCCATGACCGACACCAAGCGCGGCCCACTGCTGCTGATCCTGTTCGCCGCGCTGATGGCCGGGGCGGGCAATGGCATCACGATCGTCGCATTCCCCTGGCTGGTGTTGCAGCGCAACGGTTCCGCGCTCGACGCGTCGATCGTGGCGATGGCCGGGACCCTGCCGCTGCTGATCGCCACGCTGATCGCCGGGGCAGCCGTGGACTATCTGGGCCGGCGGCGCGTCTCGATGATCTCCGATCTACTGTCGGCCCTGTCTGTGGCGGCGGTTCCGGCGCTGGCCCTGACCTTCGGGGTGGACGCGGTGAATGTCGCGGTGCTGGCAGTCCTGGCCGCGTTGGGCGCCTTCTTCGACCCGGCCGGGATGACGGCCCGCGAGACCATGCTGCCCGAGGCCGCCGGCCGCGCGGGGTGGACGTTGGACCACGCCAACTCCGTGTACGAGGCGGTGTTCAACCTGGCCTACATCGTCGGTCCAGGCATCGGCGGCCTGTTGATCGCCACCATCGGTGGAATCAACACGATGTGGGTGACCGCCGGGGCGTTCTGCTGTTCGATCCTGGCCATCTCGATCCTGCGGCTCGAAGGTGCGGGCACGCCGGACCGCTCCATGCTGACCGAAGGCGTCCTCGCGGGCATCCTCGAAGGGCTTCGATTCGTCTGGTACACACCGGTATTGCGCACCCTCGCGATCGTCGACCTGGTGGCCACCGGGCTGTACATGCCCATGGAATCAGTCCTTTTCCCGAAATACTTCACCGACCGCAACGAACCCACCGAACTGGGCTGGGTACTGATGGCGCTGAGCATCGGCGGGTTGCTGGGGGCGCTGGGCTACGCGGTGATGTCGAAATACATGAGCCGACGGGCCACCATGCTGACCGCGGTGATCACGCTCGGCGTGGCGATGACGGTCATCGCGTTCCTGCCACCGCTTCCACTGATCCTGGTGCTGTGCGCGATCGTCGGGTTCGTCTACGGGCCGATCGCGCCCATCTACAACTACGTCATGCAGACCACCGCCCCACAGCACCTGCGCGGCCGCGTGGTCGGCGTGATGGGTTCACTGGCCTACGCCGCCGGACCGCTCGGGTTGATCCTGGCCGGGCCGCTGGCCGACGCCGCCGGCCTGCACGCGACGTTCCTGGCCCTGTCCCTGCCGATGCTGCTGCTTGGCCTGGTCGCGGTCTTCCTGCCGGCGCTGCGTGCCTTGGACTCCGCTCGTCAGCATTGACTCTGCGCCCACGGTGAGAAACTGCGGGTGATCAGCGCCCTCCCCGCAGAGTCAACGGCCCGAACTACGATTCCGGTGTGGAATCCGCGCTGTCGAAGTTGATCGCCGAACTGCCCGAGGGGGTCGTGGTCACCGACCCCGACATCCTGGCCTCCTACCGCCAGGACCGGGCTGCCGATCCGGCGGCGGGCACCCCGCTGGCGGTGGTTCGGCCGACCCGCACCGAGGAAGTCCAGACCGTGCTGCGTTGGGCCGGCGAGCATCGGGTGGCTGTGGTGCCGCGTGGCGCAGGGACCGGGTTGTCGGGCGGCGCGACCGCGCTGAACGGCGGGATCGTGTTGTCCACCGAGAAGATGCGTGACATCACCGTCGACCCGGTCACCCGCACCGCTGTCGTGCAGCCCGGCCTGCTCAACGCTGAGGTGAAGAAAGCCGTTGCCGCACACGGACTCTGGTACCCACCCGACCCGTCGTCGTTCGAGATCTGCAGCATCGGCGGCAATGTCGCGACCAATGCGGGCGGGCTGTGCTGCGTCAAGTACGGCGTGACCACCGACTACGTGCTCGGGCTGCAGGTGGTGCTGGCCGACGGCACCGCGGTACGGCTGGGCGGCCCGCGCTTGAAAGACGTTGCGGGCCTGAGCCTGACGAAGCTGTTCGTCGGAAGCGAGGGGACGCTGGGAATAGTCGCCGAGGCGACGCTGCGGCTGCTACCCCCGCAGCACTCCCCGTGCACTGTGGTGGCCACGTTCGATTCCGTGGAAGCCGCGTCGAACTCGGTCGTGAAGATCACCGGCAAGATCCGGCCGTCCATGCTGGAGTTCATGGACTCCGTGGCGATCAACGCCGTCGAGGACAAGCTCAAGATGGGCCTCGACCGCAACGCCGCGGCGATGATGGTGGCCGCGTCCGACGATCGCGGTGCCGCGGGCGCCGACGACGCCGCGTTCATGGCCCAGGTGTTCACTGAATGCGGTGCCACCGAGGTGTTCTCAACCTCAGACCCGGACGAGGGCGAGGCCTTCGTGGCCGCCCGCCGTTTCGCCATCCCGGCCGTCGAGGCCAAGGGCTCACTGCTGCTGGAGGATGTCGGTGTGCCGCTGCCCGCACTGGCAGACCTGGTCAGCGGGGTGGCCGCGATCGCGGCCCAGCGGCGACTGCTGATCTCGGTGATCGCCCATGCCGGTGACGGCAACACCCACCCGCTGATCGTGTTCGACCCGGCCGACGCCGATGAGGCGCAGCGGGCTCAGCTGGCGTTCGGCGAGATCATGGACCTCGCGATCGGCCTGGGTGGCACCATCACCGGTGAGCACGGCGTGGGCCGGCTCAAGCAACCGTGGCTGGCCGGCCAGATCGGCCCGGACGCCATGGAACTCAATCACCGGATCAAGCGGGCGCTGGACCCACACAACATCCTCAACCCCGGCGCAGCGATCTAGCCCGGACTCAGGCCGCTGCGAACATCGTCAGCAGATGGCTTGTGCGCCAGGCGATCAACGCAAGGAATACCAGTAGCACCGCCACCGAGACCCCGGCCTGGATGGCATTTCGACGCGCGCTCGGGGCGTACACGTAAGCGGCGGCGATACCCGCGCCCGTGATCAGGCCGCCGATGTGGCCCTGCCAGCTGATCGCCCCGGTTCCCAATGCGGGCCCGGCGAAGGTGAACACCAAGTTGATGATGACGACGGCAGCGATCATGCGGACGTCGAGTTGGAGCTTGCGGGCCACCACGAAGATCGCACCGAACAGGCCGAAGATCGCCCCGGATGCGCCGGCGGTCGGGACGTTGACCGGCGTGAGCAGGTAGACCAGTACCGAACCGCCCAGGGCGCTGAGCGCATACAACGCCCCGTATCGCAGCCGGCCCAGCCACTGCTCCAGCGGCGGACCCACAACGTAGAGGGCCCACATGTTGAACAACAGGTGCATCACGCCGTAGTGCAGAAAAGCCGAGGTCACCAGCCGGTAGTACTGGTCGTAGACCGCGATCCCCGGGGCCCACAACGTCAGCTCCTCGGTCACCCGATCCCCCGAGGCCATCTGCAGCACGAACATCACGACGTTCACCGCGATCAGCGCGTAGGTCAGGATCGGCGCCCCGGCACGGGCCACCCCGCCGAACTGCGTGCGCTCGGCCCGCACCGACCTGGCGCCCTCGTTGACGCACTCCACACACTGATGGCCGACGGCCGCCGAGCGCATGCACTCGGGGCAGACAGGGCGCCCGCAGCGGGTGCAGCTCACATAGGTGGGACGGTCCGGATGCCGGTAACACGTCGGCGTCTGGGCAGGTAGCTGCGGCGTGCCAGGGGTGTTCATCACGCCCGAGCCTAATGCGGGTCCGACTATTGACACAGATGCCACGACTGTCGTACGAATAAGACATGGCAGCGACTTTGTCTCATAGCTCCGCCCGGTTCGTTCCCGCCGACGCCGACACCTGGCCCAATCCGTGGCCGATGTACGCCGCTCTGCGCGACCACGATCCCGTGCACCACGTCGTGCCCGAGGAGTCGCCGGAGCACGACTACTACGTGCTCTCCCGGCACGCCGACATCTGGGCGGCCGCCCGGGACCACGAGACCTTCTCCTCGGCGCAGGGCCTGACGGTCACCTACGGAGAGCTGGACATGATCGGGCTGGCCGACAACCCGCCGTTCGTCATGCAGGACCCACCGGTGCACACCGAGTTCCGCAAGCTGGTCTCGCGCGGGTTCACCCCGCGTCAGGTGGAAGCGGTGGAGCCCAAGGTGCGGGAATTCGTCATCGAGCGCCTCGAGGGGTTGCGCTCGAATGGCGGCGGGGATATCGCCGCCGAGTTGTTCAAGCCGCTGCCCTCGATGGTCGTCGCGCACTACCTCGGGGTACCCGAGGCAGACCGGGACCAGTTCGACGGCTGGACAGACGCCATCGTCGCGGCCAACAGCTCGGCCGGCGGTATCACGGCGGCGATGGGCACCGCCGGGGCTGCAGTGGCCTCGATGATGGGCTACTTCTCCGAGCTCATCGAACGACGCCGCCGCGAGCCCGGCGACGACACCATCTCGCACCTGGTGGCCGCGGGCGTCGGTGCGGACGGCGACATCGCCGGCGTGCTGTCGATCCTGGCCTTCACGTTCACCATGGTCACCGGCGGCAACGACACCACCACCGGAATGTTGGGCGGCGCAGTGCAACTCCTGCAGCAGCGGCCCGATCAGCGTCAACTTCTGATCGACGACCCCGAACTGATCCCGGAAGCTGTCGACGAGTTCCTGCGGCTGACCTCGCCGGTGCAGGGTCTGGCCCGCACCACCACCCGCGATGTCACCATCGGCGACACCACCATCCCGGCCGGGCGCAAGACGCTGTTGCTGTACGGCTCGGGCAACCGCGACGAGCGTGAATTCGGTGAGAACGCAGCCGAACTTGACGTGCGACGCGCCCCGCGCAACATCCTGACCTTCAGCCACGGTGCACACTTCTGCCTCGGCGCAGCAGCTGCCCGCATGCAGTCCCGGGTGGCACTGACCGAATTGCTCTCCCGCTATCCCGATTTCGAGGTCGACCTGGACGCGGTGGTCTGGGCCGGCGGCAGCTATGTGCGACGGCCGTTCTCCGTGCCGTTCCGAGCCGGGGCCTGATGCCCCGCGACTGGTTGTCGGCCCGGCGGTCCGAAGTGGCCGCCGACCATATCCTCGACGCCGCCGACTCGCTGTTCACCCAGCAGAACGCGGCGACCGTTGGCATGCACGAGATCGCCGCCGCCGCAGGATGTTCCCGCGCCACGCTGTACCGCTATTTCGAGAACCGCGAGGCGCTCTACACCGCCTATGTGCACCGCGAGGCACGTCGGCTGTACGAAGAGGTCAGCGAACAGGTGGCCACGGTCACCGATCCGGCGCAGCGCCTGATCGAGGGCGTGATCACCGCGCTGCGGGCAGTGCGTGTCAGCCCGGCGCTGTCGTCGTGGTTCGCCACCGCTCAACCGCCGATCGGCGGCGAGATGGCCGAACACTCCGAGGTGATCCGCGCGTTGGTGGAAGGCTTCGTGCGTTCACTCGCCGGCGAAACGGGGCAGAGTGACGACGTCGTGGGCCGCCGCGCCAGGTGGCTGGTGCGCGTCATGGTGTCGCTGCTGGTCTTCCCCGGCGTCGACGAGGCGGACGAGCGGACCATGCTGGCCGAGTTCGTCGCCCCGCTGGTGATCCCGTCAGGACTGCGCGCACAGTAGCCGATTGCCCGGCACGCAGGGCGAACCTGCCCCATACTTTCGATTATGGCCAGCCACCCGACGCCACTGCCGCCGCTCCCGGCGGTCACCAGCATTGCCGAGGTTGTCTCGGCCATCGACACGGTCACCGATTGGGCTGTGGAAACGTCAAGTCGGCTGGGCTATTTCGCCGCCCTGTACAAAAGGATCACCATCGCAGTAGGCACCGCGGTCGACGCCGGCACATTCGAGGACGGTCCACGGATGGACCGGCTCGACGCGGCGTTCGCACAGCGCTACTTCGATGCGCTCAACGGTTACTTCCACCCGGACCGGTACCCGAAACCCACCCGGTCCTGGCGGGCCACCTTCGAGTGGGCCGACAAACCCGCACCGATCCTGGTGCAGCACATGCTCGCCGGCGTCACCGCCCACATCGTCCTCGACCTCGGCATCGCGGTACAGGGTCTCGTGGGAGCAGGCCGGCTACCGTCGCTGCACAAGGACTTCGACACCATCAACGCCGTGCTGGCGAGCCAGATCGCCGGGGTGGTCAACGACATCAACGAGCTGTCACCGGCGCTGGCCGACATTTATGCCGTGCTCCAACAGCATCAGATCTTCGTCCTGAACGAGGCGATCCGCTCCCTGCGTGACAGCGCATGGCGGTTCGCCACGGTGCTGGCGTTGGAACCCGGATTCGCGCGGCCACCGACGATCTGGGCCCGAGACCTCCAGGTGAGCCGGCAGGCGCAGGCCGTGTTCGACCCACCCAGCCTGGTCGGCGCCTTCGATCTGGCGATCAAGGAGATCGCCGCGCGCGAGAGTCGCGATGTGGCCCACAACGTTCGGGTGCTCGACCAGATCGCCGAGACGCCCGCCCCGATTCAGACAGTGCTTTGACGGTGTGAGGCCGGGCGGCGTCAGGCCACCCAGTAGGCCTGCGCCTTGATGGACTTGCGCGGGATCCCGTATTCCTCGCGGAAGACCCGTGCCACGGCCCGGGTGGTGCGGTTGTTGCATGCGACCCAACCGAAATGGTCCGATGCGTCGAAGGCCGACGCGCTGACGGTCGCCAGCAGATCTTCTTCCGCCCGGTCCACCCAGATGATCTCCGCGCCACCGGTGACCGGCAGCTCGCGGTCGTCGTCGTATCCGGCCTCCAGGAAGACCCAGGCCGGGGTATCCCCGATCGCGTCCAACAGTGAGTTGATCGCGGGAAGCGACGCCGTGTCACCGACGATCACATAACCGGCCGGTGCCGGCTCGGGTAGGGCGAAGTTGCTGCCGAGGACCGTCACGTCCAGGACGTCGCCGGACTGGGCCGCACGGGCCCAGCGGGTGGCGATGCCGTCGTGCATGGCGAAATCGATGTCCACGGTGCCGGCGTGCGGGTCGGCGTTGACCAGGGTGTAGCCGCGCTGATGAGCCTTGCCGTCGTCGGGAAACCAGCCCCGCACCCACATCGTCGGATGAACCCGATGCTCAGCGAGCAGTTTTTCCGCTTTGAAGTGAAGTCGGAGGTAGTTCGGCGTGAGCTCGGTACGGCCCGAGACCGTCAGCTCGTAGTCACCGCCCCGCCAGAGTTTGACCAGGGCCCCCTCGAGCCCGCGCGACGCCTTCTGCTCGGCCATGCGTACCTCCCGTGAACCTTCTTGTTAGGTAAGCTTACCCTAACTAAAAGATCAGGAGCGGACGCGCGTGAACCGGTGCAGCAACCAGGCGGCTGGGATGGTGAACACCATGGTGAGCACGAACAGGTTGAACATCGACCCCGTGTAGACCGGATCGCGCATCACCTCGACCATCACCAACTCCATGATCATCAGGTGGATCAGGAAGATCTCGTAGGAGATCTCACCGAGGAAGACCATCGGGCGCGACGCCAGGAACCGGCTGTACCAACCTCGGTCGCCCAAAGCCGGCGGAGCCACCAGCAGAGCCGCGATCACCGCATAGAAGAACGTCTTGACCAACGCCTCGCTCAGCTTGGCCGGCGACGTGGTCGGCTCCCCCGCGAGCGGCGTCGACGCGATGAAGTAACACACCACCGCCAACGGCACGCACACCATTCCGTAGCCACGCACCTTGAGCTGGCTCAGCACGGTCAGTGCCATACCCGCCACGAACCAGGCCATGTACGTGGGCAGCCACAACCGGGCACCGTCGGGCAGACCCGTGGAATCGTGCACGATCCACAGCCACAGCGGAGACATCGCCGCCAACGAGGCCAGGCCGAAGAACAACAGGCCCGGGCGCCAACGCCGCCGGCACAACACCACCAGCAGCAGATAGGCCACGAACGGCAACGCGACGTAGAACGCCGCTTCCACCGCCAGGCTCCACATCTGGGTCAACCCCTGATGCAGGTAGGAGAACAGGTAGTTGTCCGTATAGATCTGGGACAACGTCAGATTGCGGAACAGACCCATCCAGGTGTGCCCGGGATTGGGGCCCGCCGTCCGGAAGTGGTAGAGCAGGTAGGCGAGCAGCACCGTGACCACATAGGCCGGCATGATCCGTCGCACCCGGTGCCAGGCGTAGCGGCGGACGGACGGGGACTTGCCCCGCCCGATGTCGCCGGAGGCGGCAGCCCGCACCCACGGCCGGAACAGCAGGAAACCGCTCAGCACGAAGAAGATCGGCACACCGATCTCGGCCCGCGAATACACCAGCCCGAGATAGCCCTGCCCATACTTGCCGGTCGTGTACGCCGCGTGGGTCAGCACCACCAGAATGGCGGCCACCGCACGGATCCCGGTCAGCGACGCGACCCGCGTGGACCCAGAAGCCCCGGAGACCACGTTGTCTACCGACTCGAGGCCACCTTGATCCGACGGCCCCTTCACGCTTCTGGAGACCGTCACTTGGTCTTCCGGTGCGGCTTCCCCGAGCGGTCGCGGTGTTCGGAACGGCCCTTGTACTCACGGCGCGGCCCACGGTCACTATGGTCGGCGCGCTCACCGCGCTCCCGCTCCAGATTGATCAGCATGCCCGAAATCCGGGTGTTCTCCAGCGCCTTGAGCGTCTTGCTCGGCAGCTTCTCCGGCAGCTCCACGAGCGAATAATCACCACGGATGGTGATGTGGCCGAACTCGTTGCGATGCAGGCCGCCTTCGTTGGCGATCGCGCCGACGATGTGGCCGGGACCCACCTTGTGCCGCTTGCCCACCGAGATCCGGTACGTTGCCAGGCCCTCACGCGGCGGACGCTCCTTGCGAGCAGGCCGCTCGCCCCGATCGTCGCGATCGCGCTCCCGGCGCTTCTCCGGCGGCGGCTCGGTCATCAGGAACTCTTCGCCGTTACGCGACTGCAGCGCCAGCGCGGCGGCGATGTCGACCATCGGCACGTCGTTCTCGCGCTCGAAGTCCTCGATGATCCGACGGAACAATTCCAGGCCCGGACCATTGAGCGAGTCGGTGATGGAATCACGGAACTTGGCCACGCGCTGCGCGTTGACGTCGTCGACGCTGGGCAGCTCGGCCTCGATGACCTTCGACCGGGTGTGCTTCTCGATCGACTTGAGCAGGTGCCGTTCGCGCGGGGTGACGAACAGCAGGGCGTGCCCCGAGCGGCCGGCCCGGCCGGTGCGGCCGATGCGGTGCACGTACGACTCGGTGTCATGCGGGATGTCGTAGTTGACGACATGGGAGATGCGCTCGACGTCCAGACCGCGGGCGGCGACGTCGGTGGCGACCAGAATGTCGATCGTGCCGTCCTTGAGCGCGCTGATGGTGCGCTCACGTTGGGACTGGTTGATGTCGCCGTTGATGGCGGCCGCCGCGAAGCCGCGGGCCTTGAGCCGCTCGGCGACCTCCTCGGTGGCCTGCTTGGTGCGGACGAACACGATCATCGCGTCGCCCTCTTCGACCTCGAGCACCCGCGTCAGCGCGTCCAACTTGCGCGCACCCGCCACCTGGATGAACCGCTGGGTGATGTTCTCGGCGGTCGCAGTCTTGGCCTTGACCGTGACCTCGACCGGATCGTGCAGGTACTTGGTGGTGATCTTGCGGATGGCCGGCGGCATCGTGGCCGAGAACAGCGCCACCTGCTTGTACTCCGGGGTGTCGGCGAGGATCCGCTCGACCTCTTCGGCGAAGCCCATGGTGAGCATCTCGTCGGCCTCGTCGAGCACCAGGTAGTCCAGGTTCGACAGATCCAGCGTGCCGCGCTCGAGATGGTCGATCACGCGGCCCGGAGTGCCCACCACGACCTGGGCGCCGCGACGCAGCCCGGACAGCTGCACGGTGTAGGACGCACCGCCGTAGATCGGCAGCACGTTGACCGCAGGAAGGTGCGCGCCGTACCGGCCGAATGCCTCGGCGACCTGCAATGCCAACTCACGAGTCGGTGCCAGCACCAGCGCCTGGGTGGCCTTGCTCGAGGTGTCGATCTTGGACAGGATCGGGATGGCAAAAGCGGCCGTCTTGCCGGTGCCGGTCTGAGCCAGCCCGACCACGTCGGAGCCCGCGAGCATGGCTGGAATGGTCGCGGCCTGGATCGCCGAAGGCGTCTCGTATCCGACATCAGTGACTGCCTTCAACACTGCAGGGTCGATCTGCAGGTCGGCAAACGTTGGGGCGGTATCCCCCGAATCCGGGTCTGGCGAGGTCATCGGTTCAGAAGTCTAGTGCCAATCGGCCGGATTCCCGGCCGCGCGCCTGCACAACCCCGCAGCGGGGTCACGGTAGGTTGCCCAACTGTGAAACGGGTCGCAGTGTTCGCCATGGCGCCCGGGGTCGTCGTGGCGGCCGTGCTCACGCTCGCGGGGTGCGGATCAGGAGATTCCACGGTCTCAAAAACCCCCGAAGCCAGCGCCAACGCGGCACCGCCCCCGGCGTCGAAACCAGCCGCCAAGGCCGCCCCGACACCGGCGGCACCGCAGGCCGACCCGTGCGCGGTCAACCTGGCCGCACCCGAGATCGCCAAGGCCGTCTCCGAGTTGCCCCGTGACCCGCGCAGCAATCAGGCCTGGAGCCCCGAACCGCTGGCGGGCAACTACAACGAGTGCGCTCAGCTGTCGGCGGTGATCGTCAAAGCCAACACCAACTCCGAACACCCCAACACCCGGGCCGTGCTGTTCCACCTCGGCAAGTTCATCCCCACCGGCGTGCCCGACACCTACGGCTTCAACGCCATCGACAAGACGGCCAGTACCGGGGACACCGTGGCGCTGCAGTACTCGGGCGGATTCCACGGACTGGCCAGCACGGTGAAGTTCCGCTGGAACGGCGGCGGCGTGGAGTTGATGGGCAACACAGGCTAGATCCGCAGCCCCGTCACAGTTGTGACTCGCCGCCGTCGACCACCAGCTCGGTGCCGGCGACATACGTCGCGTCAAGCGCCAAAAATGCCACCGCAGGCGCAAACTCGCTGGGCCGACCCCACCGCTTCATCGGACTGCTCGCGGTGAACTCGGCCTTGAGTTGGGCGGCCTTCTCCGGCACTTCCTTCTCCAACTTGCCGGTGTCGATCGAGCCCGGGCTGATCGCGTTGACCCGAATTCCTCTGGGCAGCAACTCCCGGCTGAGAGTGCGGGCCATCGATCGCAGCGCCGCCTTGCTAGCCGAGTACACGCTCAGCGCATCCCACCCCGTCTGGTTCGCGATCGACGTCGTCAGCACCACACCACTGCCCTCGGCGAGCAGCGGCGCCAGCCTCTGCACGGTGAAGAACGGCCCCTTGGTGTTGATCGCGAAGACCTCATCGAAGGTCTGCTCGGTCACCGCATCGAAGGGGTCGAAGCTACCGATGCCGGCGTTGACGACCAACGCGTCGACCGTGCCGAATTCGATCTTGACGCGGCCGGCCAGCGCGTCGATATCCGGTAGCGAGCTCGCGTCGCTACGGACCGTGATCCCGTTGCCGCCGAGCTGCCGCCCCGCATCGTCCAGCGTGTCCTGGTTGCGGCCGGTGACCAGCACGCGAGCGCCGTTGTCCACCAGGAACTGTGCGGCCGCCAGCCCCAGTCCGCTGCTTCCCCCTGTGATCACCACGTTCTTGCCGTCGTATCTGCTCATACCGTCGAGTCTTCGACGGTCCTCCGCACCGCGTCCAAGACCTGTTCGGCACCGCGTCATGCCGAATCGGAATACCGCTGGGCCCGAGCCAGGTTGAGAACAGCCATGGAGACAGTGCGGTGAACGACGCCGGGGTCGACCTGGAGTTGCGCTTGGTGCGGTATTTCACGGTGGTGGCCGAGCAACTGAACTTCAGCCGGGCGGCCGCCGAGTTGCACGTGGCCCAGCCGTCGCTGAGTCGCCAGATTCAACGCCTGGAAAAGCGGCTCGGCGTACGTCTGCTGGAGCGTATCCCGCAGGGCGCCCAGCTCACCGAAGCCGGCAAGGCATTCCTGCCGGAGGCGCAGGCCCTCCTGCGAGCCGCCCGGCAGGCCGCGGTCACCGCGCGCGCCTACGCGCCCGCGGGCAAGGTCATGATCGGGTACGTCGAGGATCTCGTCATCACCCCGGCCGTGCGGGAACTGCGCCGACTGCACCCCGGCACCGAGATCGGCACCCGCCACCTCGAATGCCACGAAGAGAAGGCCTTCACAGACGGACACGTGGATGTCCTGGTGGCCCGTGCCCCGCTGTTCGTCCCGACCGACGGGGTCCGGGTCACCGCGCTGTACGACGAGCCACGGATGCTCGTGGTGCCTGCCGACCATCAGCTGGCCGGCCGGACGTCGGTGTCGCCCGACGACTTCGCCGGCGAGGATTTCATCTGCCCCCACGGCGGGGCCCGCTCGATCTATCCGACGGGTTCATTCCAGGACAGCGACCCCGGGCCGATGTCGGCTGGTCCCATCGACGAGAGCTTCGAGGACCGGCTCGAACTCATCGCAGGCGGGCAGGCGATCGCGGTGCTGCCCGTCGGTGATCGGCGTGCGTCGCTGCGCGCCGATCTGGTCACCGTTCCGGTGGTGGGCTTCCCGGCCAGCACGGTGGTGGTGGCCAGCCGGGTCGGTGAACCGAACCCGCTGGTTGCCGAGTTTGTCCGGACCGCTCGCACCCACCTCACCGCGCAAGCCGCCTGACCTGTCGGAGCGCTGCCCTACAGTGGCACCGTGTTCGTCACCGACGAAGGCGCGTCGGGCCCGACGGTCATCTACAGCGCGTCGGACCTGGCTGCGGCCGCCCGCTGTGAGTACGCCCTGCTGCGTTCGTTCGACGCGCGGCTGGGCCGGGGACCGGCCGTGTCTTCCGACGACGAATTACTGGCCCGCACAGCAGAACTCGGCGAGGAACACGAGCAGCGCCACCTTGATGAATTGCGCGCCGACGCATCTCCGTCCGAGGTGACGGTGATCGGCCGGCCTGCCTACACGGTGCCGGGGCTGACCACGGCTGCCCAGGCCACTCTCGAAGCAGTAGAACGCCGGGACCCGGTGATCTACCAGGCCGCGATGTTCGACGGGCGCTTCGCCGGGTTCGCCGACTTTCTGATCTGGGACGGCGACCGCTACCGGCTGCGGGACACCAAGCTGTCGCGCTCGGTGAAGGTGGAGGCACTACTGCAGCTGGCCGCCTACGCCGACGTACTGGCCCGAGCCGGCGTGCCGGTGGCCGACGAGGTCGACCTGGTCCTCGGCGACGGCGCGGTAGCCAGCTACCGCGTCGACGAACTGCTGGCGGTGTACCGGCCACGGCGCAGCGCGTTGCAGACCCTGCTCGACGGCCACCTCACCGCCGGTACCGCGGTGTCCTGGTCCGACGAGACGGTGCGGGCCTGTTTCGGCTGCGATGAATGCCAGGAGCAGATCCGCACCACCGACGACCTCTTCCTGGTCGCCGGAATGCGGGCGACCCAGCGCGCCCGGCTCATCGACGCGGGCATCACCACCGTGCATCAACTGGCCGAGCACACCGGAGCCGTACCCGGGCTGGCCCAGCGCGTGGTGACAGCGCTGACCGGCCAGGCCTGCTTGCAGGTGGCGCCGCGGGTGGACGCCAAGCCGCCGTACGAGGTCGTCGATCCGCAACCGCTGATGCTGCTGCCCGACCCGGACAAGGGTGACCTGTTCTTCGACTACGAGGGCGACCCGCTGTGGACGGTCAACGGTCACGAGTGGGGCCTGGAATACCTGTGGGGCGTCCTCGGCGCGGAGGGCAACTTCCAACCGCTCTGGGCCCATGACCGGGCCAGCGAACGTCAGGTGCTCATCGATTTCCTGGACCTGGTCCGCAAGCGCCGCAAGCGTTTTCCCAAGATGCACATCTACCACTACGCGCCGTACGAGCGCAGCACCCTGCTGCGGCTGGCCGGCCGCTACGGGGTCGGCGAGAACGACGTCGACGATCTGTTGCGCAACGGCATTCTCGTCGACCTACTGCCATTGGTACGCAAGAGCATTCGCGTCGGCACCGAGAACTACAGCATCAAGTCGCTGGAACCGCTCTACATGGGCAACGAGCTCCGCGACGGTGAGGTCACCAAGGCCACCGATTCGATCACCGAGTACGCGCGCTACTGCGCACTGCGGGAGGCCGGGGAGCACGACCAGGCTGCCACGGTGCTCAAGGAGATCGAGGACTACAACCGGTACGACTGCCGATCCACCCACCGGCTGCGGGACTGGTTGATCAACCGGGCGTTCGAAGCCGAGGTTCCGCCGCGCGGTCCGCAACCGGTGCGTGACGGAGGGCCGATCGAGAAGGCCGACGCCACGGACCGCAAGCTGCTGAAGTTCGCCGGCGACGGGGTCGAACCGCGCACCGACGAGCAGCAGGCCGTCGCGATGATCGCCGCGGCCCGGGGTTTCCACAAGCGTGAGGACAAGCCGTTCTGGTGGGGCCATTTCGACCGGCTCAACAATCCGGTCGACGAATGGGCCGACAGCACAGGTGTTTTCGTCGCCGAGAAGGCACAGGTGGTCACCGACTGGCACACCCCGCCACGCGCCCGCAAACCCCAACGCCAGGTCTTGCTGACCGGCGCCATCGACGCCGGGGAACTCAGCACCGAGGTATATGCGCTGTACAGCCCGCCCGCTCCGGCCGGCCTGTCCGACGACCCGGACCGGCGCGGCTTCGGCAGCGCGGCCGTCGTCGGCTGCGACAACCCGGAGGCACCCACCGAAGTGCTGATCACCGAACGCCAACCCAAGGACGGGGACGCCTTCACCCAGGTGCCGTTCGCGCTCACCCCTGGCCCGCCGATCAACACCAAGCCCCTGCAGGCATCCATCGAC
This sequence comes from Mycobacterium shunyiense, assembly GCF_058270075.1. Classification (NCBI taxonomy): domain Bacteria; kingdom Bacillati; phylum Actinomycetota; class Actinomycetes; order Mycobacteriales; family Mycobacteriaceae; genus Mycobacterium; species Mycobacterium shunyiense. The sequence goes on from NZ_JBZDPU010000025.1 coordinate 20,318, forward strand.
AGCACCGCCACCACCGTCGCCGCCGGTCTGCCGAACCTGCCCGCCGATGCGATGACCGATGTCCTGTTACGTCGTCCGCCCCGCACCGTCAGCGGCGGCCCGCTACCCCGCAACGGCGACACCGCCGCCGACGTCAGCGCGGCTCTGCTGGATCTGGACTGCTCGTACATCGCGGTGCACGGGCCGCCCGGCACCGGGAAAACCCACACCTCGGCGCGGATCATCGCCGGACTGGTCAACCAACACGGTTGGCGCATCGGGATCGTCGCGCAGTCGCATGCGGTGATCGAGCATCTGCTCGAGCAGGTACTCGATGCCGGGGTGGACGCGGCGCAGGTGGCCAAGAAGCGCAAAGGCGCCGACCCGCGGTGGACCGAGATCGGCGAGAGCCACTACGCGTCGTTCATCGCCGACCATCCTGGCTGCGTGATCGGCGGCACCGCATGGGATTTCGCGAACGAGACGCGGGTACCGCGGCAATGCCTCGATCTGCTCGTGATCGAGGAGGCCGGGCAGTTCAACCTGGCCAACACCATCGCGGTGGCCCCCGCCGCGCGGAATCTGCTGCTGCTGGGTGACCCGCAACAACTCCCGCAGGTCTGTCAGGGCACCCACCCGGCACCGGTGGACGATTCCGCGCTGGGCTGGCTCGTCGACGGGGCGCACACGCTGCCGGCCGAGCGCGGCTACTTCCTGGACCACTCCTTCCGGATGCATCCGGCGGTGTGCGGCCCGGTGTCCCGACTGTCCTATGACGGCCGGCTGCAGTCGCATGAAAAGGTCAGTGCGGCACGCAAACTCGACGGCATCGAACCGGGAGTCCGGGTGCTCGCGGTCGAGCACCTCGGCAATTCGACCGACAGTCCGGAAGAGGCCGCCGCGATCGTCACCACCATCACCGGTCTGCTGGGCACCACCTGGACCGACGAACACGGCAGCACCCCGCTTGGGCAGGACCACTTCCTGGTCGTCACGCCCTACAACGCCCAGGTGACCACGGTTCGTCGCGCGCTGGACGCAGCGGGTCTCACCGAGGTGCAGGCCGGCACCGTGGACAAGTTCCAGGGCAGACAGGCGCCCGTGGTGTTCGTGTCGATGACGGCGTCCTCGGCCGCCGACGTCCCCCGCGGCATCGGGTTCCTGCTGAACCGCAACCGGCTCAACGTGGCGATCAGCCGGGCCAAGTACGTCGCCTTCATCGTGCGTTCACCACAGCTCACCGACTATCTGCCCGGCCAACCGGACAGCCTGATCGCGCTGGGCGCATTCCTGGCCCTGACCGAATGACGGACCCGGCCTGTGATACACCCAACCGGTGACTGAAACGCTTACCGGAACCCTTGCCGGAATCGTCGGTGCCGGCTACGTCACCACCGATCCCGACGTGCTGGACGGCCGGTGCGTCGACCACACCGGGCGGTATCGCGGACAGGCAGCAGCTCTGGTCCGGCCCGGCACCGCCGACGAAGTCGCCGCGGTACTGCGCGCCTGCCGCGATGCGGGGGCGTGTGTCACGGTGCAAGGCGGCCGCACCTCGCTGGTGGCCGGGACGGTGCCGGAGAACGACGACATCCTGCTGTCGACCGAGCGCCTCACCGAGATCGGTGTCGTCGACACCGTCGAGCGCCGTATCCGAGCCGGCGCCGGGACTCCCCTGGCCGCGGTGCAACGCGCCGCCACCGCAGCCGGATTGGTGTTCGGGGTGGACCTGGCCGCGCGCGAATCGGCCACCGTCGGCGGGATGGCCTCCACCAATGCCGGCGGTCTGCGCACCGTTCGTTACGGCAACATGGGCGAGCAGGTGCTGGGCCTGGACATCGCTCTGCCCGACGGATCGGTGGTCCACCGGCACAGTCAGGTACGCCGCGACAACACCGGCTACGACCTGGCCTCGCTGTTCGTCGGCGCCGAGGGGACGCTCGGTGTGATCACCGCACTCGATCTGCGCCTGCACCCCACCCCCACCCACCGGGTCACCGCGATCTGCGGGTTCACCGACCTGGAGGCGCTGACCGGGGCCGGCCGCGTCTTCCGCGACCTCGACGGCATCGCGGCCCTGGAGCTGATCGACGCCCGGGCCAGTGCGCTGACCGCCGAGCATCTCGGGGTCCCCGCCCCGGTCGACGGTGCCTGGCAGTTGCTGATCGAACTGGCCGGCGACAGCGACCAGACCGAACGCCTGGCCGACGCGCTGGACGGGGCCGACCTCTGTGGTGAGCCGGCCGTCGGCATCGACACAACCGCCCAGCAGCGGCTGTGGCAGGTACGGGAGTCGGTGGCCGAGGTGCTCGGATTGTTCGGTCCGCCATTGAAATTCGATGTCTCGCTGCCACTTTCGGCAATCAAGAACTTCGCCACCGAAGCCACCGAACTGATCGCCACCCATACGGCGGACGCCATTCCGGTGCTGTTCGGCCACATCGGGGAGGGCAATCTGCACCTGAACGTGCTGCGGTGCTCCACCGACGCCGAGGCGGGGTTGTATGCCGCGATGATGACGTTGATCGCCGACTGCGGCGGCAACGTCAGCTCCGAACATGGCGTCGGGTCACGCAAGCGCGACTATGTGGCGATGTCACGCACCGAGGCCGACATCGCAGCCATGCGCACGATCAAGGCCGCCTTCGATCCGGACGGATACCTCAATCGCGCCGTGCTGTTCCGCTGACCTTCCTTGCGCTGACTTTCCTTGCGCGAGAAGACGCGTAGGTACCCGAAAACGAGCGTTGTCGGGTACCTACGCGTCTGTTCGCCGGAGAAAAGTAATTATTCCTCGCGCTCTGCCATGAACTCGGCGTAGATGTTCTCCCATTTCTCGGGATCCTCGGTCAGCGGCAGCACCCGGAACGAATCGGTCACCGCGTCGGCCACACCATCGCCATCGATGTGGTGATGGCTCACCGTGAACTCCACGTAATCGTCGTCATCGTCGTCGCGGGGGTCCAGGTAGGGATCCGGCTCGGAAGCGAAGACGGGCTCGGCATCGAAACCGAGCAGGAACAGCGCGGCCACCACCCCGAACAGCGCGATGAACGCCGGCAGGAGCATGGACTGCGACATCGCCGCCGCGAACGGCGCGCGCAGGAACTCCGGCAACTCGGTGACCGCGCCCTCACCGCGGGGCGCCGCGCCGGCCGCCCCCGGCATCTCTGCGCCGATACGCGACGTCATGTACGCCGCGATCCCCGCGCTGCCGAGCACCGACCCGACCTGGCGGGTGGCGTTGTACACGCCGGATCCGGCCCCGGCCAGATCCGGCGGCAGGTTGCGCGTCGCGGTCGCTGCCAACGGCGACCAGATGAACGCCATGCCGACGCCCATCACCAACTGCGGCAGCAAGAGGCGCCAGATCGGCGTCGTCGGGGTCATCTCCATCGCCAGCCAGGTCAGCCCGATCGCCATCGCCGAGAAACCGAAACCGATCACCGGCGTCGGATGCGCCCGGTCGACGATGCGACCCACGACCGGCGCCAGCACACCGCTGGCGATCGCCGTCGGAGCAGTCAAGAGTGCCGACCGGATCGGCGACAGTCCGCACACCGTCTGGGCGTAGAACATCAACGGCAGGATCATCGCGGTCACCGCGAACCCGATCGTGGCGACGCCCACGTTGGCCAGGCTGAAGTCGCGATCTTTGAAGATCCGCAACGGGATCAGCGGCTCGGCGGTGTTGACCGCCTGCCAGCACACGAACGCCACCATCACGGCAATGCCGACCGCGCCGGTGGCCCACACCCACGGCGCCCAGTGGCGCGACTGCCCCTCCTGCAGCGCGAACACGATCAGGAACATGCCCACCCCGGACAGCACCACGCCCAGCACGTCGAACCGGTGGTCCTGGGTGGGTAGCACCGGCACCAGCCAGACCGCCAGGGCGAAGCCGACAACCCCGATCGGCACGTTGACGAAGAAGATCCACTGCCAGCCCAGCCCCCCGACCAGCACGCCACCGGCCAGCGGACCGACCAACGTGGCCACCCCGGCCGTCGCGCCCCACACACTCATCGCCACACCGCGCCGCTCGGGCGGGAAGATGCGGGTGATCGTGGACAACGTCTGCGGCGTCAGCAGGGCCGCGCCGATGCCCTGCACCACACGGGCCGCGATCAGCACCCCGATACTGCCGGCGAGACCGCACCACAGCGAGGCCGCGGTGAACACGGCCAGGCCGGCGAGGTAGAGGTTCTTGGGCCCGTAGACATCGCCCAACCGGCCCGCGACGAGCAGCGGCACGGCGTACGCCAGCAGGTAAGCGCTGGTCACCCAGATCACGCCGTCGTAATCGGCGCCGAGCTCTTCCATGATGGTCGGATTGGCGACGGCGACGATCGTTGCGTCGACCAGGATCATGAAGAAGCCGACCATCATGGCCCACAGGGCGTTCCACGGGTTGTCCGCACGCGCGGGCACCCTGCCCTGCGGGCTCGGGGTGCGGGCGTTCAGCGCTGGAGACATGGCGATGCGGTGTGTTGGGCCTCGGGTCCGGCTCAGTTGGGTGGTTGGCGGGCCCAGCCGACGCTACCCGGGAGCGCGTCAGGCGGGCTCGACAACCGCCTCGGAAACGACGAGCGTGTCGCCCGGGTATTCGCTCGGCTCGTCATCGTCGTTACGCCGACCGACCAGCAGCAGCGCCGTCAGGGCGATCGCCATGCCGGCCGTCATCACCCACGACAACGCCAGCGCACCGTTGCCCAGGGCCCCGATCGCCGGTGCCACCGCCGCGCCGAGGCCGAACTGCGCCGCGCCTAACAACGCGGCCGCCGTTCCGGCAGCGTCGGGATGCCGCGACAGTGCGACGGCCGGGGCGTTGGGAAGCACCAGGCCCATTCCCGCCAGGATCGCCAGCACCGGCACCACGAAGGCGGACAGCCCACCGACGTGCGCCACGGTCAGCACCACGAACACCACCCCGGCAAGGGTCGACCAGCTCAGCGCCGCCACCGTGATGGCCTGCGGCGAGAACCGGCGCAGCAGCACGACGTTGAACTGGGTGGAGCCGATCAGCGCGATCGCCCCCGCGGCGAACACCAGCGCGAAGGCCTGCTGGTCGAGACCGTAGTGGCCCTGCAGGACGAACGGCGCCGCCGAGATATAGGCGAACAACCCGGACATGCCCAGGGCGGCGACCAGCACCAGGATCACGAACCGCGAATCACGCAGCAGCTCGATGTACGTGCCGACGATGCCGCTCACCGCGAGTGGGCGCCGGTGGGCGACCGGCAGGGTTTCCGGCAGGGCGAGCGCAGCCATCGCCAGCAGGCCGCCGGCCACCACCACCAGCGCGACGAAGACCCAGTGCCAGGACCCGTGCAACAGCACGGCCGCCCCCAAGGACGGGGCCAGCACCGGGGCCACCCCCAGCACCAGCATCAACCGCGACATCACCGTCGCCGCCACGGTGCCGCTGAACAGGTCGCCGACCACGGCGATCGCCACGACGGAGGCCGCCGCCGCACCCATGCCCTGTAGGCCGCGCGCGAACCCGAGAACGGTGATGTTGGGTGCCAGCACGCACAGCACCGAAGCCACCATGTGCAGCACGATGCCCGCCATCAACGGGCGCCTGCGTCCCAGCGAATCCGACAGTGGGCCGACGATCAGCTGGCCGAGGGCCAGACCGGCCAGGGTTCCGGTGAGCGTCAACTGCGACACCGAGGAGGAGACCGAGAGCTCCTCGGCGATCCGGGGCAGGGCCGGCAGATACATGTCGATGGTCAGTGGACCCAGCGCCACCAGCGCACCCAGGACGAGAATCATCCGGATCCGACCCGGCATCCGACTGTGCTCAGCTACCGATGTCGTCTGGTCCACGTCGGGCGATGATGCCATGAAGGTGAACAGCCCCGCATTTCAGTTTTTTGTTCCCGTGACGGCTGTCACCCTCGGGCACCGGCAACGGGTGACCGTTCGTTCTCCCGACGTCAGGTCAAGCGTTAGCCTGGCAGTCAACGATGGGTTCACACCTGGGAGGCCCCGAAGTGCGTGCGCGGTCCAAAGCCCTGCCTGCGAAGGTCGAAGAGACCGAAGATCCCAGCACGGCGGCCAAGGTGCTCTCGGCCATCATCGAGCGCAGTTCGCGCGTCCAGGCTCCGGCCGTCAAGGCCTACGTGGACCGGTTGCGCAGCCACCAGCCCGATGCCACCCCGGCCGAGATCGTGACCCGGCTGGAGAAGCACTACCTGGCCGCGGTGATGGCCAGCGGCGCCGCAGTCGGCTCGGCCGCCGCCTTCCCCGGCATCGGAACCCTGGCGGCGCTGTCGGCCGTCGCCGGCGAGACGGTGGTGTTCCTCGAAGCCACGTCGGTGTTCGTGCTCGCCGTCGCCGAGGTGCACGGCATCCCGGCCGACCATCGCGAACGGCGCCGTGCGCTGGTGCTTTCGGTCCTCGTCGGCGAAGACAGCAAGCGTGCCATCGCCGACCTGCTCGGCACCGGGCGGACCAGCGGTGCGTGGCTGTCCGACGGTGCGGCGACGCTGCCGTTGCCCGCGGTCTCCCAGCTCAACTCCCGGCTGGTCAAGTACTTCGTCAAGCGGTATACGCTCAAGCGCGGCGCGATGGCTTTCGGCAAGATGCTGCCGGTGGGCATCGGCGCTGTCATCGGCGGCGTCGGCAACCGGCTGATGGGTAAGAAGATCGTCGCCAACGCCCGCCAGGCGTTCGGCGCACCCCCGCCGCGGTGGCCCGCAACGTTGCATGTGCTGCCGTCCGCCAACCCCTGAGGACCATGCTGACCTCAGGTGGCACTGAAAGGCGATAGCCTTTATGCGGCGGTCCAGAGGGGTCGGCCGCCCACAGAAGAACACAAGCGGCAAGCCTGCATGTGACGGCTGGCCGGACACAAGAATCGAGGCGAGTGTCTGCCGTGAGCAGTTCACCTTCACCATTCGGGCAGAACGAGTGGTTGGTCGAGGAGATGTATCGCAAGTTCCGCGAGGATCCCTCTTCGGTGGATCCGAGTTGGCACGAATTTCTGGTCGACTACTCCCCTGAACCCACCACCGACAACACCGTCGCCAACGGTCAGCCGGCGGCGCAGACAGCGCCTGCCGCCGCACCGCCAGCAACTCCCGCCGCGCCTGCGGCACCCGCTCCGGCAGCGGCGCCCGCCAAGGCCGCACCGGCCAAGGCTGCTGCACCGGCCAAGCCGGCGAAGCCGGGCCCCACCCCCGCCGAGGGCGACGAGTCCCAGGTGCTGCGTGGCGCGGCGGCGGCCGTGGTCAAGAACATGAACGCGTCGCTGGAGGTGCCCACCGCGACCAGCGTGCGGGCCATCCCGGCCAAGGCGATGATCGACAACCGCATCGTCATCAACAACCACCTCAAGCGCACCCGTGGCGGCAAGGTCAGCTTCACCCATCTGCTCGGCTACGCGATCGTGCAGGCGGTCAAGAAGTTCCCGAACATGAACCGGTACTTCGCCGAGGCCAACGACAAGCCGGCTGCGGTCACCCCGGCCCACACCAACCTGGGCCTGGCCATCGACCTGCCCGGCAAGGATGGCAACCGGTCACTGGTCGTTGCAGCGATCAAGCGTTGCGAAACAATGCATTTCGGCCAGTTCATCGCAGCCTACGAGGACATCGTGCGCCGGGCCCGTGACGGCAAGCTGACCGCCGAGGACTTCTCCGGCGTGACCATCTCGCTGACCAACCCGGGCACGATCGGCACCGTGCACTCGGTGCCGCGGCTCATGCAGGGCCAGGGCGCCATCATCGGCGCGGGCGCCATGGAGTACCCGGCCGAGTTCCAGGGCGCCAGCGAGGAACGCATCGCCGACCTGGGCATCGGCAAGCTGATCACCCTGACATCGACCTATGACCACCGCATCATCCAGGGTGCCGAGTCGGGCGACTTCCTGCGCACCATCCACACCCTGCTGCTCGACGACGAGTTCTACGACGAGATCTTCCGCGAACTCGGCATCCCGTATGAGCCGGTGCGCTGGCGCACCGACAACCCGGACTCGATCGCCGACAAGAACGCCCGTGTCATCGAGCTGATCGCGGCCTACCGCAATCGCGGCCACCTGATGGCCGACATCGACCCGCTGCGGCTGGACAACACCCGCTTCCGCAGTCACCCCGATCTCGACGTCAACACCCATGGCTTGACGCTGTGGGACCTGGACCGCGAGTTCAAGGTCGACGGGTTCGCCGGCAAGCAGTACATGAAACTGCGCGACGTGCTCTCGGTGCTGCGTGACGCCTACTGCCGCCACATCGGTGTGGAGTACACGCACATCCTCGAACCCGAGCAGCAGCGCTGGATCCAGGAACGCGTCGAGGTCAAGCACGACAAGCCCACCGTCGCCGAGCAGAAGTACATCCTGAGCAAGCTCAACGCGGCCGAGGCATTCGAGACCTTCCTGCAGACCAAATACGTTGGGCAGAAGCGCTTCTCGCTGGAAGGCGCGGAGACCGTCATCCCGATGATGGACGCCGTGATCGACCAGTGCGCCGAGCACGCGCTCGCCGAGGTGGTCATCGGCATGCCGCACCGCGGCCGCCTCAACGTGCTGGCCAACATCGTCGGCAAGCCCTACAGCCAGATCTTCACCGAGTTCGAGGGCAACCTCAACCCGAGCCAGGCCCACGGCTCCGGCGACGTCAAGTACCACCTCGGCGCCACCGGCACCTATATCCAGATGTTCGGCGAGAACGACATCGAGGTGTCGCTGACCGCCAACCCCTCGCATCTGGAAGCCGTCGACCCGGTGCTCGAGGGTCTGGTACGGGCCAAGCAGGATCTGCTGGACGGCAGCAAGGACGCCGACGTCTCCGGCGAGTACCCGGTCGTCCCGCTGATGCTGCACGGCGACGCGGCGTTCGCCGGCCAGGGCGTGGTCGCCGAGACGCTGAACCTGGCCCTGCTGGACGGTTACCGCACCGGCGGCACCATCCACATCGTGGTCAACAACCAGATCGGGTTCACCACGGCGCCAACGGATTCGCGCTCCAGCGAGTACTGCACCGACGTCGCCAAGATGATCGGCGCACCGATCTTCCACGTCAACGGCGACGACCCCGAGGCGTGTGCCTGGGTGGCGCGGCTGGCAGTGGACTTCCGCCAGGCGTTCAAGAAGGACGTCGTCATCGACATGCTGTGCTACCGCCGCCGCGGACACAACGAGGGCGACGATCCGTCGATGACCCAGCCGTACATGTACGACCTCATCGACACGAAGCGCGGCTCCCGCAAGGCCTACACCGAATCACTGATCGGCCGTGGCGACATCTCGATGAAAGAGGCCGAGGACGCCCTGCGTGACTACCAGGGTCAGCTGGAGCGGGTGTTCAACGAGGTCCGCGAGCTGGAGAAGCACGCTGCCGAGCCCAGCGAATCGGTCGAGGCCGACCAGCAGATCCCGCAGCGGCTCGCCACTGCGGTGGACAAGTCCCTGCTCGCCCGGATCGGCGACGCCCATCTGGCCCTGCCGGACGGGTTCACCGTGCACCCGCGCGTCAAGCCGGTGCTGGAGCGGCGCCGTGAGATGGCCTACGAGGGCAAGGTCGACTGGGCGTTCGCCGAGTTGCTCGCGCTCGGGTCGCTGGTCTCGGAGGGCAAGCTGGTCCGGATCTCCGGCCAGGACACCCAGCGCGGCACCTTCACCCAGCGCCACTCGGTGATCGTCGACCGCAAGACCGGCGAGGAGTTCACCCCGCTGCAGCTGCTGGCCACCAGCACCGACGGCACCCCCACCGGCGGTAAGTTCCTGGTCTACAACTCTGCGCTGTCGGAATACGCCGCGGTGGGCTTCGAGTACGGCTACTCGGTGGGCAATCCCGACGCAATGGTGTTGTGGGAGGCGCAGTTCGGCGACTTCGTCAACGGCGCCCAGTCGATCATCGACGAGTTCATCAGCTCCGGTGAGGCCAAGTGGGGCCAGCTCTCCGACGTCGTGCTGCTGCTGCCGCACGGCCATGAGGGTCAGGGCCCCGACCACACCTCGGGCCGCATCGAGCGCTTCCTGCAGCTGTGGGCCGAGGGCTCGATGACCATCGCGGTGCCGTCCACTCCGGCGAACTACTTCCACCTGTTACGCCGGCACGGCATGGACGGCATCCAGCGTCCGCTGATCGTCTTCACCCCGAAGTCGATGCTGCGTAACAAGGCCGCGGTCAGCGACATCCGCGACTTCACCGAGAACAAGTTCCGTTCGGTGCTGGAGGAGCCGGTCTACACCGACGGCGAGGGTGACCGCAGCAAGGTCACCCGCGTCCTGCTGTGCAGCGGCAAGATCTACTACGACCTGGCGGCCCGCAAGGCCAAGGACAACCGCGAAGACGTGGCGATCGTGCGCCTGGAACAGCTCGCCCCGCTCCCGCGGCGCCGGTTGGCCGAGACCCTGGACCGCTACCCGAATGTCACCCAGAAGTTCTGGGTGCAGGAGGAGCCGGCCAACCAGGGCGCCTGGCCGTCACTCGGCCTGACCCTGCCCGAGGTGCTGCCGGACTACTTCAACCCGATCACCCGGATCTCGCGGCGCGCGATGTCGGCTCCGTCATCGGGGTCGTCGAAGGTGCATGCCGTCGAACAGCAGGAGATCATCGACCTGGCCTTCGGGTAACCCCAGCTGCGCGAGCGTGCGTGTCTGCAGGCCTACACGCCGGTATAGGCCAGCATTCTGCGCACGCTCGCGGCCGGGTTTGAATCACCTCGCGCGCAACGGTGTGCGCAGCGTCGGGCGGTCACTAGACAACTAGGGTGACTATCGCAGCCGCCCCGCCCACCGCCTCCACGGCGACGCCCGCCTCGGGAAACACGGTGCGCACGGCGGTGCTGGCCAGCGTGCTCGGGACGACGATCGAGTGGTACGACTTCTTCCTCTACGCCACCGCCGCCAGCCTGGTGTTCAACCACACCTTCTTCCCGGACCAGAGCTCGTTCGTCGGCACCATGCTGGCATTCGCCACATTCGCGGTCGGGTTCGTCGTGCGGCCCATCGGCGGATTCGTGTTCGGCCACATCGGCGACCGGATCGGCCGCAAACGCACGCTTGCCCTGACCATGCTGTTGATGGGCGCGGCCACCGCACTGATGGGAGTGCTGCCCACCGCGGCGCAGATCGGCGTCCTGGCCCCGATCCTGCTGCTGGTGCTGCGCGTGGTCCAGGGATTCGCCCTCGGCGGCGAGTGGGCCGGCGCCGTGCTGTTGGCCGTCGAGCACAGTCCCCGGCATCGCCGCGGACTGTTCGGCAGTATCCCGCAGGTCGGGCTCGCCCTGGGTCTGGCACTGGGCACCGGGGTGTTCGTGCTCCTGCAGCTGTGGCTGTCCGCAGAGGCGTTCCAGACCTACGGCTGGCGGATCGCGTTCCTGTTCAGCGTCGTGCTGGTGGTCTTCGGCGTCGTGGTGCGGTTCCGGGTGGCCGAGACGCCGGCATTCGAGAAGCTGCGCGACGACGACGAACGCTCGGCGGTCCCCGTCAAGGAGATCTTCCGGCCCCCGGCGTTGCGTTCGACCGTGCTCGGCCTGCTGTCGCGCTGGGGTGAGGGTGCCGCGTTCAACACCTGGGGCGTGTTCACCATCGCGTATGCAACGACGACGCTGCATCTGGGCAAGGTGCCGGTCCTGATCGTGGTGACCGCGGCGGCACTGCTGATGGCGGTGCTACTGCCGGTGTCGGGTCTACTCGCCGACAAGTTCAGCCCGAAGGCCGTCTACGCGTCGGGCATCGCCGCTTACGCCGTGGTGGTGTTTCCTGCCTTCGCATTGTTCAACACCGGCAGCATCACGGCCTATGCGGTGGGAATGTTGTTGGCGTTCGGCGTCATTCACGCCTGGTTCTACGGCGCGCAGGGCACGCTGTACGCGTCGTTGTTCCCGACGCGGACTCGCTACACCGGACTGTCGACGGTGTATCAGCTCTCGGGCGTCTACGCCTCGGGTCTGACCCCACTGATCCTCACCGCACTGATCGCCGCCGGCGGCGGCACGCCCTGGCTGGCGTGCGGATATCTGGTGGCCACCGCGGTGATCAGCGTGATCGCCACGCTGCTGTTGCGCCCACAGCATTGAGCAAAAGGCCAGCACGACTCAACACGTGAGTACCACCGGGCCGGATTCGGTGATCGCCACGGTGTTCTCGGTATGCGCGGTGCGGGAACCGTCGGCGGATCGGATGGTCCAGCCGTCGCGGTCGAAGACGATGTGGTCGGTACCGGCGGCCAACCACGGTTCCAGCGCCAGTGTCATCCCGGCCCGCAGCTTCATGCCGCGGCCGGGCTTGCCGCGGTTCGGTACGTGCGGGTCCTCGTGCATGGTCCGGCCCAGTCCGTGCCCGCCGAACTCGAGGTTGACCGGGTAGCCGTAGTCGGCGGCGACGGCGCCGATGGCGGCCGAGATGTCACCGAGCCGGTTCCCCGGACGCGCGGCGGCGGTGCCGGCCTCCAGCGCCTCCTCGGTGGCCCGAACCAACCGTGCATCGGCGGCTGACGGCGTCCCGACGATCACGGTGCGGGCCGCGTCGGCGACCCACCCGTCGATGGACACCGCGAAGTCCATGGTGAGCACGTCGCCGTCGGCCAGCCGGTAGTCGTGCGGAAGACCGTGCAGCACAGCATCGTTGACCGACAGGCAGATGACATTGCGAAACGGGCCGCGGCCGAATGACGGGTCGTAATCCCAGTAACACGATTCGGCACCGCGACGCTTGACCATGTCGCGGGCGTGCAGTTCGAGGTCGAGCAGGTTGACCCCGATATCCGCGAGCCCGCTCAGCTCGGCGAGCACCTCGGCCACGAACCGTCCGGTGACCCGCATCTTCTCGATCTCGGCGGCGGTCTTCAGCTCGATCATGTCCACACCCTTCTCGGTATTTAAATACCAACACTAGCGGTATATAAATACCGGCGCTACCGTGGTGACGTGGTCCGCACCCCACTCACCCCCGCACAGATCGCTGCCGGCCGCCGACTCGGCGAGACCCTGCGTGCCGCCCGGGGCGCCCGCCCGCTCGACGAGATCGCCGCGCACGCCGGCATCTCCCCGGAGACGTTGCGCAAGATCGAGACCGGACGGCTGCCCTCCCCGGCGTTCGGCACGGTCGTCGGCCTGAGCGATGCCCTGGGAATTCCGCTGGAGACGCTGGCCGAAGTCTGGCGGCCGGTGCGCGCAGCCGCGTCGTAGCCCACCAGCTACCGGCCGACCTGGCTACCGTGGGTGAAATGGACTCCCCCGATTACGGATTCGACGGCGATTACAACACGGTGTCCGCGCCCGCCCAGGCCGCGATCGCCGGCGGTGCGTTTACCGCCCTGCTGGTCGCGACGATCGTCAACATCGCCCGCAGTCGACGCCGAACCGCCTGTCTCACAGGTGCTTCCGCCGCTCTTCTGGCGAGCACCGTTTCGTTGTTCGTGCACACCACCCGCCGCGGCAAGTTCGCAGTGTGGAGCGACATCCTCGATGGCCTGGCCCTGCGCGGCGATGAGACGCTGCTCGATCTCGGCTGCGGCCGCGGCGCGGTGCTTCATGCCGCGGCAAAACGACTTCCACGCGGACGCGCACTCGGCGTCGATCTGTGGCGCGCCGATCAGACCGGCAACTCGCCGGAACAGACTCTGGCCAACGCCGCAGCCGAGGGCGTCGCCGACCGGGTCGAGGTCCACACCGGCGACATGACCGCCCTGCCCTTCGACGATGCCAGCGTCGACGTCATCGTCAGCAGCCTGGCCATCCACAACATCCCCGATCGGGCCGGGCGGTCCCGTGCTCTCGACGAAGCCGCCAGAGTGCTGCGCCCGGGCGGCCGGCTGGCCATCGCCGACATCTGGGAAACACGTCGCCATTCCGAGCGTCTGTGCGCCAACGGCTGGCAGCATGTGCAGCGACAGAATCTCGGCTGGCGGATGTGGTGGGGCGGCCCCTACGTCGGAACCCACCTGGTGACAGCGACCAAGCCGGCCAGCACAACCGGGACCGCGGGTACCGGGTAATCTCGACGCAAGTCGATCGACACAAGGGAGTGTTCTATGGAGGGCTTCGCCGGAAAGGTCGCCGTCGTGACCGGCGCCGGATCAGGCATCGGACAGGCGCTGGCCATCGAGCTCGGACGTTCCGGGGCCAAGGTGGCGATCTGCGACGTCGATACCGAGGGACTCGCGGTCACGGAGGAACGCCTCAAGGCGATCGGCGCCGAGGTCAAGACCGACCGGATCGATGTCACTGAGCGCGAGGCCTTCCTGCTCTACGCAGACGCGGTCAAGGAGCATTTCGGCAAGGTCAACCAGATCTACAACAACGCAGGCATCGCGTTCACCGGTGACGTCGAGATCAGTCAGTTCAAGGACATCGAGCGGGTGATGGACGTGGACTTCTGGGGCGTCGTCAACGGCACCAAGGCCTTCCTGCCGCACCTGATCGAATCCGGCGACGGACACGTCATCAACGTCTCCAGCCTGTTCGGCATCTTCTCGGTTCCGGGCCAGGCCGCCTACAACTCGGCCAAGTTCGCGGTGCGCGGCTTCACCGAGGCCCTGCGTCAGGAGATGGCTCTGGCCAAGCATCCGGTCAAAGTGACCTGTGTGCACCCCGGCGGGATCAAGACCGCCATCGCCCGCAACGCCACCGCCGCCGAGGGACTGGATCAGAAGGCACTCGCCGAGACCTTCGACCGGAAACTGGCCAACACCACCCCGCAGCGCGCGGCCACGATCATCCTCGAAGCGGTGCGCAAGGACCGGGCACGGGTACTCGTCGGCGCCGACGCCAAGGTCCTCGATGTCATCGTGCGGATCACCGGCTCGGCGTACCAGAAGCTGTTCGCGGGCGCGATGGGGCGGATGCTCCCCCGCTGACGCCGAGGGTTGCCGAGGGCTAGTGGCCCAGCGGGTTGGACTGGAGAAATTCGTCTGCCACCGCACCGGGATCCTTGCCCTCGGCGACCTGTCTGCGCATGTCGGCCAGCGATCCGGTGTCCAGGACGCCGGCGATCTCGTTGAGCGCCAGAACCTGGCGCTCGTTCAGTGTGTTGCGGCGATACAGCGGCACCACGTTCTCACCGCGGATCAGCGCCGTCTTGTCGGCCAGCACGGTCAGGTCCGACGGGATCGCCGGATCGGCTGTCGTGGACCAGGCTGCGTTGATCTTCCCCGCACGTAATGCGGCGAACAGGCTCTTGTCGTCGGGGAATGTGACGGCCTTGGGCAGATTGCAGGACCCCACCGCCTCGGGCACCGAGGAACCGACCACGGCACCCGGCCGTGCCTGGGCACAGTTGCGGCGCAGCGCGCTCAGATCGGTCCCGCGCCACGCCGTGGCGGTGGCCTCGGCGACCACCAGCGCGGGCTTGTCCTGTGCCGACATGGTGTAGTCGCCGGCCGCGACGCCTTCGGGCAGCGCCGAGACCAGGTCCCGGTAGACCTGCTCGTCCGCGCGGGCCGTGGCGGCCGGAACCAGCCGCGTCAGGAACCGGCCGGTGAACCCCGGCTGCACGGTCACCGATCCCGAATCCAGCACCCCGAGGCTGCCGTCGGTCTCGGTGACCACGGCCGGCGTGCCGTAATAGCGCAGTGCCGCGGCATACAGATGACCGAGCAGTGCCGACTCCGGCGCCGGCCCCGCCCCGACCGCGAGAGCAGCCGAGGCCGAGTTGGACGCGCAGCCCCCCAACACTGCCACGAGCAGCGTCGACATGGTCAACAGCGCCAACGCCAGAGTTCGGCGCATTCGCGAACTCAGGATTCTGCGGTATCAGACGCCGCTGCGACCGCGGCCGCAACCGCGGGACCGACCCGCGGATCGAGCGCACTGGGCACGATGTGGTCGACCGCCAGATCGTCGCCCACGACCGAGAAGATCGCCTCGGCAGCCGCCACCTTCATCTTCTCGGTGATACGACGGGCACCGGCGTCGAGCGCCCCGCGGAACACGCCCGGGAAGGCCAACACGTTGTTGATCTGGTTCGGGAAGTCGCTGCGTCCGGTCGCCACCACCGCGGCGTACTTGCGGGCCGCGTCCGGGTGGATCTCCGGGTCCGGGTTGGACAGCGCGAAGACGATGGAGTTGGGAGCCATCGTCGCGATGAGCTCCTCGGGCACGACGCCGGCCGACACCCCGAGGAACACGTCGGCGCCCTCGAGCGCCTCGGCCACCCCACCGGTGAGCTTGCGCGGGTTGGTGCGCCCGGCCAGCTCGGCCTTGAAGGAATTGAGGTTGTCACGACCCGAGTGCACGATGCCCTGCGAGTCGAGCACGACGACGTCGGTAATACCCTTGTTCAGCAGGATGTTGGCACACGCCACACCCGCTGCACCGGCGCCCGAGATGACGACGCGCAGTGCATGGATGTCACGCTCGAGGACCTTCGTGGCGCCCAGCAGCGCGGCTAGCACCACGATCGCCGTGCCGTGCTGGTCGTCGTGCATGACCGGGCAGTCCAGCGCCTCGATGACCCTGCGCTCGATCTCGAAGCACCGCGGCGCCGAGATGTCCTCCAGGTTCACCGCGCCGAAGGTCGGACGCAGCCGGATCAGGGTCTCGACGATCTCGTCGGGATCCTTGGTGTCCAGCACGATCGGGATCGAGTTCAGCCCGCCGAAGGACTTGAACAGCGCGCTCTTGCCCTCCATGACCGGCAGCGACGCCGCGGGGCCGATATCGCCGAGGCCCAGCACCGCGGTGCCGTCGCTGACCACCGCGACCAGGCGGTTGGCCCAGGTGTACTTGGCAGCGAGCGTGTGATCCGTGGCGATCGCCCGGCTCACCTGGGCGACACCAGGGGTATAGGCGATCGACAGCGCACGCTGGGTGTCCAGCGGCTCCTTCAACTCGACCGAGAGCTTTCCGCCTTCATGAGCATCGAAGATCTCGGCGTCTTCGATGACAACTTGCGGGGTGCGCTCCGCTGACGAGCGCTCGGACGAGGAGGCGACTGTACTTTCCGACACGGCGCAAGGGTACTTCAATGCCAATTCTCACAGGGCCCGGTTCCCCGCTGGTGAGCGTTACTTAACAGTAACTACGCGTAGCATTCTCTGTGCTGATCAGGTAGCTGCACACCGCGCAGGAAGGTCGCAGATCATGCCCTCATTCCGCGCCTTGCCACCGGCCCTGCGTTCGACGGCAAGGACCCGCCCCACCGACCCCGACGCCAAGACGATCCACGTTCCGGTCGCCCGCGCGATGGTCGATTGCGGTGTCTACTGCGGCGGTGACCGGTTACCCGGCAAGTACACCCACGCCGCGGCTCTGAACAAGGTCCGTGAGTTGCAGAACGCCGGTCAGAAGGCATTCGTCTGGATCGGTCTGCACGAACCCGACGAATTCCAGATGCAGTCGGTGGCAGACGTTTTCGGCCTGCACGAGCTGGCCGTCGAGGACGCGGTGCACGCCCACCAGCGCCCCAAGCTCGAGCGGTACGACAAGACCCTGTTCCTGGTACTCAAGACCATCAACTACGTCGAGCACGAATCCGTGGCACTGGCCCGCGAGATCGTCGAGACCGGCGAGATCATGATCTTCGTCGGGCCGGACTTCGTCGTCACCGTTCGTCACGGCGAGCACGGCGGGCTGGCCGGCGTGCGGAAGAGGCTCGAATCCTCGCCTGCCACCCTGAAACTCGGGCCATTCGCGGTCATGCACGCGATCGCCGACCATGTGGTGGACAGCTACCTCGACGTGACCGATCTGATGGAAACCGACATCGACGCGATGGAGGAGGACATCTTCTCCCCCGGCACGCACACCAACATCGAGAGCATCTACCTGCTCAAGCGGGAAGTCGTCGAAATGCGCCGTGCGGTGGCCCCGTTGACCCTGGCCCTGGCCCGCCTTCTCACCGACCACAACGACCTGATCTCGGTCGAGGTACGCAGGTACATGCGCGACGTGCACGACCACAACGTGCAGGCCTCCGATCGCGTCACGAGCTACGACGAGATGCTCAGCTCGCTGGTGCAGGCCGCACTCGGCAAGGTCGCCATGCAGCAGAACGTGGACATGCGCAAGATCTCCGCGTGGGTGGCGATCGCCGCGGTGCCGACCGCGATGGCCGGGATCTACGGGATGAACTTCGAGCACATGCCCGAATTGCAGTGGACCTGGGGCTATCCCGCCGTACTCCTGTCCATGGCCCTCATCTGCTTCGCGCTGTATCGCACGTTCCGCCACAACGACTGGCTCTAGCTGGGGCTCGCTGCCCGTCTGGTCGGATCCAGCACGTCCACCCCATCGGTCTGCCACGCCTCCCGCATGGCGTCCGCACCCTTCAGGCGCACCCAGGCTGCCTCGGTGGCGGTGATGGGCGTGGCCGAGAGCACGGTCACCGGCGAGAGCGGCTCGGCCAGAGGAACCTCGCCGATATCGCTGGGGCCCAGCAGGAATGCGCTGAACGGTGCGGAGTCGAACAACTGGGTCTCCAGGTCGATGAGCGCGTCGGCCTCCAGCACCAGGCCTTCCACCGCGGGTGCGGCAGCCAGGACGGCCAGTGACCGGGCCAGCCCGCCCGGGGTCGGACCCCGGAGCGAGAGCACCACCTCGGCCCGGGGACCGTGGATCGGATCGGAGACCAGTTCGGTCGGATCGAACATCGGGTGACGCGAACAGCCCACCGTCACATAGTGATACAGATCCTGTCCGCTTCCACCAGAGCGCAGATCCGGGCCGAACCGCAGGACGTCGATGCGCTCGGTACCCAGGAACGTCACGCTGGCACTGACGGGTTCCGCGGAAATGCCTGCCGCACCGAAGTATTCGCCCACGTGGGCGCGGACGGCAGCCAGGACGTCGATCACTCTGCTGTCGGTTCTCCGGCCGGCTCGGCCGACTCGGCGGGTGCGGCTGCCCCGGATTCCTCGGTCTCGTCGGGCCCGGTCTCGGTCTCCGCGGTGTCCTCGGCCGGCTCGGGTTCCTCGGCGGGCTCGGTACGGGTCAGGTTCACCCCGGTCGCGGCGTCGAAGATCGCCAACTTCGAGGTGTCGAAGGCCAATTGGATCTGCTGGCCGCCGGCGGCCGTGGACTCGGCAGACACCCGGGCGACGAACTCGTTGGCACCCGCGCCGGAATCCGCCGCCAACTCGGCAAGCTGTGCCGCCTCGGCGCCCGCACCCTCGATCGTGAAGTGCACGTACTTGTCGGCACCGAGCGACTCGACGATGTCGGCGCGCACCGGGAAGCTCAGAGCCCGGATCCGCGCGTACCCGTCGAGCAACGAAGCGTCCTCCAGATGCTCGGGCCGGATCCCGACGATGATGTTGTCGGGCTTGGGATGCCGCGCCAGCTGATCATGCACCTGCTGGGTCAGGGTGACGTCGCCGAACGGCAGCCGCACCCCGACGTCGGTGAACGTGGCCGGGAAGAAATTCATCGCCGGTGATCCGATGAAGCCGGCCACGAACAGGTTCGCCGGGTTGTTGTACAACTCGTCGGGCGTGCCGATCTGCTGAATCTCGCCTGCCAGCAACACCACAACCCGATCGCCCAGGGTCATCGCCTCGGTCTGGTCGTGCGTGACGTAGACCGTCGTGGTGCCCAGCCGACTCTGCAGTCGCGAGATCTCGGCGCGCATCTGCACGCGCAGCTTGGCGTCCAGGTTGCTCAGCGGCTCATCCATCAGGAATGCCTTGGGGCGACGCACGATTGCCCGCCCCATCGCCACCCGCTGACGCTGCCCGCCCGACAACTGTGCGGGCTTGCGGTCGAGCAGTTCGGTCAGGTCCAGGATCTTGGCGGTCTCGGCGACCTTGGCCTCGATCTCGTCCTTCTTGAGCTTGGCCAGGGTCAGCGGGAAGGCGATGTTCTGCCGCACCGTCATGTGCGGGTAGAGCGCATAGGACTGGAACACCATCGCGATATCGCGGTCCTTGGGCGCCTTCTCGTTGACCCGCTCGCCACCGATCCGGAGTTCGCCCGACGAGATGTCCTCAAGCCCGGCGATCATGTTCAGTGTGGTGGACTTACCGCACCCGGACGGTCCCACCAGGATGATGAACTCACCGTCGGCGATCGTCATCGAGAACTCTTTGACGGCCTCTCTCGTGCCGCCCGCACCGTCGGGGTAACTCTTGGTGACCCGGTCCAACACAATTTCGGCCATCCAATTACCCCTTTACCGCACCGGATGTCAGGCCAGCGACGATCCGCCGCTGGAAGATGAGAACAAAGATAATGATCGGGATCGTGATGACCATCGCACCGGCCGCGATCGACCCGGTCGGTTCCTCGAACTGGGAACTGCCGGTGAAGTTCGCGATCGCCACCGGCGCGGTGATCGCCCGCTCGGTCGCGGTCAACGACAGCGCCAAAAGCAGGTCGTTCCACGCGAAGATGAACACCAGGATGGCCGCGGTGACGATGCCAGGAGCCGCCAACGGAGCGATCACCTTGCGGAAGGCCTGCGCCGGGGTGGCCCCATCCATCTTCGCGGCCTTCTCCAGATCCCAAGGGATCTCCCGGAAGAACGCCGAGAGCGTGTAGATCGCCAGCGGCAGCGCAAAGGTGATGTAGGGGATGATCAGCCCGGGCCACGTGTCGAACAGACCGATACTGCGCCACAGGTTGAAGATCGGGGTCACCAGCGAGATCTGCGGGAACATCGCGATCAGCAGGGCGACCCCCACCAACAGCTTCTTGCCGGGGAAGTCCAGTCGGGCCACCGCGTAGGCCGCCATGCCGCCGATGGTCACCGCGATCACCGTGGTGATCAAGCCGATGCCGATCGAGTTGATCAACGCCGAGGTGAAGATGTTCCCGGTGAAGATGCCCTTGTAGTTGTCGAACGTGATCTGCGACGGAATCAGCTTGCCGTCCTTGACACTCGACGTCGGCTTCAACGACAGCGACAGAATCCACAAGACCGGTATCAACGCGTAGAGCACCACCAGGATGTTCACGACCGTCCACCCGGTCGCGCGCCGCGCACCCACTCGCTCGGTCATGGCTGTCCCCCGCTCTTCGCGCAAGCGCTCATCGTCCCTCGCTCTTCGCGCAAGCGCTCATCGGTGCCCCTCCGCCTCTGCACCGGGCGCCGACGCACCGAACAGCTTGATGAAGATGAACGCGATGACCGCCACCGACAGGAAGATCAATACGCTGATGGCCGAGCCCAATCCGAGGTTGAACGCCTTGAACAGGTTGTCATACCCCAGGATCGACACCGACCCGGTGCTGTTGGCTCCCCCGGTCAACACATAGATGTTGTCGAAGATCCGGAAGGCGTCCAGGGTGCGGAACAACAGGGCGACCAGGATGGCCGGTTTGATCAGCGGCAGAATAATTCTCACCAACCGCGTCCACGCTCCGGCCCCGTCGACCTCGGCGGCGTTGAGCAGATCCTGCGGCACCAGCGCCAGCCCGGCCAGCAGCAGCAGCGCCATGAACGGCGTGGTCTTCCACACTTCGGCCAGCACGATGATCGCCAGCGAGGGCAACTGTTCGGTCAACGGAGCGCTGCCGTCGGGCAGCAGGTTGGCCAGATAGCCGGTGCCCGGCGTCCAGGCGTAGTACCAGCTGTAGGAGGCTGCCACCGTCACGATCCCGTAGGGGATCAACACCGCGGTGCGCACCACGCCCTTGCCGAAGGTGGTGCGGTGCATGACCAGCGCCAGTGCCATGCCGAGGACGAACTCGATCGTCACCGAGACGACAGTGATCGCCAGGGTCACCACGAACGCGGTCCACCAGTACCGGTCGGTCAGGATGGTCTGATAGTTGGCGAACCCGACAAATGCGGTGTCGTCGGGGGCGGCCAGGTTGTAGCGCTGCAAGCTCAGCCACACCGCGTAACCGATCGGATACGCGGTGACCGCGATCATCAGGATCACCGCGGGCGCGATCAGCGCAAACGCCAGCTTGCGTTCGGAGGCGCGGTTGGCCGTCGTGGAGGTCGTCGCCGAAGTCACGGGATCAGCCCCTTGCCGTCGATGGCCTTCTGCACCTGTTCGGTCAGCTCATCGGCGGTGTGCTCCGGATCGATGTCGGTGATCGGGGCCAGGGTGGCCGAAATGCGGGTGGACACAGCCTGATAGACCGGCGTCGCGGGCCGCACCGCGGCGTTGGTCAGCTGCTCGCGGATGATCGCGTACTGCGGGTACTTGGCCTGGAACGCCGGATCGTCGTACAGCGACTCCCGCACCGCGGGCAGACCGCCTTCGACCGAGGTGTACCGCTGGTTCTCGACATTGCGCAGGCAGCGGATGGCTTCGAAGGCCTCGGCCTTGTGCCGGCTGGTCTTGGCCACCGCGAGGTTCAGCCCGCCGATGGTCACCTTTGCCGGCTCACCCTCGGACACCCCCGGGTAGTTGGCGAAGCCGAACACGTCTTTGCTCGCCTCGTAGGCCGACTCGAACTGTTCGTCGGTCGGCGAGAAGGTGCCGAGATCGTTGATGGCGCCGGTCAGGTCGGCACGTTTGTCGAGGGGAAGGAAGTTCACCCCGCCCTTGACGGCGTTCTCCAGCAGTGAGGGCAGCACGAACGGCCAGTTGACCTCGAGCGCGGCCTTGCCCTGTTCGAGAGCCAGTCGGGCCGTTCCCTCATCGGTCTGGGTGACCGACGGGTCGGCGCCGGGCGCGGTGGCAACCGATTTGATGATCTGCAGTGCCTTGACCGTCGCCGCGCGATGTTCCGGGGTGTCGGTCAGCGTGACGGTCTTGCCGTCCTCGGAGAGCACCTGGCCGCCGGCACTGGCCAGCAGGGTGTTGAACCACACCACCAGGCCCTCGTACTGCTTGGCCTGCACCGCAATCCAACTGGGCTTGCCCGCCGCGTGCAGTCGCGACGCCTCCGAAACCATGCCGTCCCAGGTGGACGGCGGTCCGTCCATCAAATCGGCCCGGTACCACAGCAATTGGGTATTGGTGGTGATCGGTGAGGCGTACAACCTGCCTTGCCAGCGGGCCGTCTCCAACGGTCCGGGCAGGGTGTTGGATTCCGCGTCGGACTCGGCTTCGCCGGCCGGATCCTCGGACAATGGCACGGCCCAGCCGGCCTCGGCGAACTCGGCGGTCCAGACCACGTCGAGCGCCATGATGTCGAGCGTCTTGTCGTTGCCGGTCAGCCGCCGGGCGAGCTGCAACCGTTGGTCGTCAGCACCTTTCGGCAAACTCACCTGCTTGATGGTGAAACGGCCGCCGAGTTCTTCATTGCAGCGTTTGGCCACGGCGGTGAAAGTCGCCATCTCGTTGGCCGGGGTGTAGTAGTTGATGACGATCCCGTCGTCGCCTTTGCCACAAGCCGACACCACCGAGGCCGTCGTCAACGCGGCCACTGCCGCAGCACATAGCCGCCGAGCGCGCACCGCTCTGCCTCCCGTCCGAGTCATCTCTCGCCGCCGGAGCGGCCCCCACGACGCCGGAGCGGCTCCCGCGCGCAAACCGTAGAGCCATGCGGAGCTATGTGCAACAGTGCCGGGCGCGCCGCGTCACAATCGTGACCTGCGGAACTTTGCCACCGCGGCCCGGCACTGGTGGCGAGACGGGTCAGATCGTCAAGCGGGCCAGCAGATCTCGGCCCTGCTCGGCACCCTGCGGGTCGCACAGCACGTCATAGCGGCCCGCGACCAGCTGCATCGTCGAACTGAAATCTCTTGTGCCGCGAGCCATCGCGTACGGGATCGCCGAGGTGATCAAGCCGAAGAAGACGCCGGCGACCAGACCGGTGAGCAGTGCGCTCCACGGGTTGGGGCTGAAGAAGCCCAGGATCAGGCCGATGAACAGGCCGAGCCAGGCGCCGGACAACACACCGCCGCCGAGCACCTTGGGCCAGCTCAGCCGGCCCGTGACCCGCTCGACCTGCATGAGATCCACCCCGACGATCGTCACCTGCTGCACGGGGAACTCTTGGTCGGACAGGTAGTCGACGGCACGCTGGGCCTCCGCGTACGTCGGGTAGGAGCCGATCGGCCAGCCTTTGGGCGGCGTCGGCAGCGCACCGCGCGCCGTGGGCGCGGCACCCGGTGTCTGACCGGACTGAAATGGGCTCGTCATCGAACTTCACTCTCCTCCGCACCGCCTGCTCGGCGGCTGCTCTCGTTACAGCAACGCCCTCACACCGGAATTGGTGCCGGAGTCACGCCCCCCTTGGCGCCATTGTCCGTGCGCTAGGTTGATCAGCATGACAAACGCGGACGGCAACGCGGGCGAAACGCCGCCATCCGACCCCGGTTCCCAACCGTCTGAACTGTCGTCCAGCGGCTACGAAGCACCTTCGATCGAGCACTCTCAGGATCGGCCGGATACCGGCGCGGCGCAACCGTCGTACGAGTTCGCGCCGCCGACCCCCGATCCCGGCACGCCTTATCCGCCTGCGATCGACTACCCCGCCGACATTCCGTACGACTACCCGCCACCGCCGGGGCTGCCGCCGTCAATGCCGGGTGGTGCCGGCTATCCCCCGCCGCTGCCCGGATATCCACCGCCACCGCCGGGTTACGCACCGCCGGATTTCGCACCGCCCGGCGGTTACCCCGCCGGCGTGTCCGGCTACCCGGGATACCCAGGTGGTTACGGGATGCCACCGGCCAACCCCACCAACAGCATGGCGATCGGATCGCTGGTCGCCTCGGTCCTGTCGCTCATCATGTTCTTCGCCTGCGGGGTCGGACTGCTCGCCGCCCTGGTCGGTATCGGTCTCGGGATCGTCGCGCTCAATCAGATCAAGCAGAGTGCACCGGGCTTCGGTCCGCAGAGCGGACAATTGGGCTACGGCCCGCAGAGCGGACAATTCGGTTACGGCCCGTACGCCGAGCAACCGGGCCGCGGCCTTGCGATTGCCGGTATCGCTGTCGGCGCCTTCGGCACCCTGATCAACGGCGTCTGGCTGCTGTTCTTCATCGGCAGCGCCCTCGGCTCATAGCCCCGCCCCACGGCACCAAATCTGGTGCAGCACAGGAGGGTCCGGCCTAAGTGGGCGGCCGGAAGGGGTCGGCCAGCCGGTTCATCCCCGCTGCCCGCCCCTTGCCCGCGATCACCAAAGCCATCTTGCGGCTGGCCTCGTCGATCATCTCGTCGCCGAGCATCACCGCTCCCCTGGCCCCGCCGGCCTGCGAGGTGTGCCACTCGTAGGCGTCCAGGATCAGCTCGGCGTGATCGTAATCGGCCTGGCGAGGACTGAAGATCTCGTTGCCGGCCTCGATCTGGTCCGGGTGCAGCACCCACTTGCCGTCGTAACCCAGTGCCGCTGAGCGGCCGGCCACCCGGCGGAACCCGTCCACGTCGCGCACCTTCACATACGGCCCGTCGATCGCGTTGATCCCGCGGTTGCGCGCGGCGATCAGGATGCGCATCAGCACGTGGTGATGGGCGTCGCCGATGTCGTACCCGTCGGGCTGCCCGCCGACCTCCAGAGTGCGCATGTTGAGGCTGGCCGCCATGTCCCCGGGTCCCAGCACCAGCGCGCACACCCGCGGGCCGGCTGCGATCGCGTCGACGTTGGTCAGTCCCTGCGCGTTCTCGATCTGCGCCTCGATCCCGATCCGGCCGGGTTCCAGCCCATGGGTGACCTCCAGCTGGGTGAGCAGCAGATCCAGCGCCTGCACGTGGGCCACCTCGGTCACCTTGGGCAACACGATGAGATCGATGGACGCCCCCGCTGATGCCACAGTGGACACCACCTCGATCACGTCGGCGTAGGTCCATGGGGTGGTCCAGTCGTTGACCCGTACCCCACGCAGCTGGCCTGCCCAGCCGTCACCGGCCAGTGCGACCGCCACCTGTGCGCGGGCCGACGCCTTGGCCTCGGGGGCGACCGCGTCCTCGAGATCGAGGAACACCTCGTCAGCAGGCAGCGCTTTGGCCTTCTCGATCATCTTCAGGCTGCTGCCCGGAACCGAGAGGCACGTTCTGCGGGGTCGATACGTGTTCTCCACGACCACAGTCTCTACCCTTTGACTCATGGCGGCGGTGAACAGGGTCTACGCGGCCCGGCTGGCGGGGATGGTCGTGCTGGGCCCCGACGGGGAGTCCATCGGCCGTGTCCGCGATGTGGTGATCAGCATCAGCATCGTCCGGCAGCAGCCGCGTGTTCTCGGCCTGGTGGTCGAATTGCTCACCCGACGAAGGATTTTCGTTCCGATTCTGCGGGTCACCGCGATCGAACCCGGTTCGGTGACGCTGGCCACCGGTAGCGTGTCGCTGCGCCGGTTCGCGCAGCGCCCCGGCGAGGTGCTGGTTCTGGGCCAGGTACTCGAAACCCGGGTGCGGGTCGACGATCCCGATCTGGAGCAACTGGCCGGAATCGACGTCGTGGTAGTCGATCTGGGCATCGAGCAGACCCGGACCCGCGACTGGGTGGTGACCCGGGTGGCGGTGCGTCCGCAACGACGCCTCGGACGGCGCACCAACATCCACGTCGTCGAGTGGCAGAACGTGCACGGCCTGACGCCGTCCGGCCTGGCGATGCCGGACCAGGGGGTGGCCTCGCTGCTCGAGCAGTTCGAGGGACAACGACCCATCGAGGTGGCCGAGGCCCTCCGCGAACTGCCGACCAAGCGGCGCTACGAGCTGTACCGGGCGTTCGACGACGAGCGGCTGGCCGACGTGTTGCAGGAGCTCCCCGAAGATGAGCAGGCCGCGGTGCTGCGCCAGCTGAACACCGAACGCGCCGCCGACGTCCTGGAGGCGATGGACCCCGACGACGCCGCCGACGTGCTGGGTTCGATGACCCCGGCCGATGCCGAGACCCTGCTGCGCAAGATGGACCCCGAGGATTCCGAGGATGTGCGACGGCTGCTGGCCCACTCACCCGACACCGCAGGTGGTCTGATGACCAGCGAACCAGTGGTCCTGGCGCCCGACACCACTGTCGCCGAGGCGTTGGCGCGAATCCGCGACCCCGATCTCACGCCGGCCCTGGCCTCGATGGTCTTCGTCACGCGGCCACCCAGCGCCACCCCGACCGGGCAGTACCTGGGCTGCGTCCACCTGCAACGGTTGCTACGAGAACCGCCGGCGGCCCTGGTCAGCGGTATCGCCGATACGGATTTGCCCAGCCTGAGCCCGGCCGATTCACTGGCCGCGGTGACCCGCTACTTCGCCGCGTACAACCTGGTGTGCGGCCCCGTCGTCGATGAGGAGAACCACCTCTTGGGGGCGGTGTCGGTCGACGACGTGCTCGACCACATGCTGCCCGACGACTGGCGTGAACGTGACGAGCCTGAGCTCCCGGTGGCGGGCTCATGAGCGAAACCTCGGCGCGTCAGCGGCTGGACACCCCGCGCGCGACCCGCGGCTTCGGGCTGCACGTCGACATCGAGGCGGTGGGCGCGTTCAGCGAGTCGATCGCGCGTTTCCTCGGCACCGGGCGCTACCTGGCCATTCAGACCATCGTGGTGCTGGTCTGGATCGCCCTCAACATCGGCGTCTTCACCTTCCAATGGGACCCGTACCCGTTCATCCTGCTCAACCTGGCGTTCTCGACTCAGGCCGCGTATGCCGCCCCGCTCATCCTGCTGGCCCAGAACCGGCAGGAGAACCGGGACCGGGTCTCCCTCGAGGAAGACCGGCGCCGGGCCGAACAGACCAAGGCCGACACCGAGTACCTGGCCAGGGAACTGGCGTCGCTGCGGTTGGCGGTCGGCGAGGTTGCCACCCGCGACTACCTGCGCCGCGAGTTGGAAGAACTGCGTGACCTGATCACCGAGATCACCTTGCCCGCCGACGGCGACCGGGCGAACCCGAGCAAATCCGACGGGGGTGAACGCCGGTCCAAACGCGGTGGTTGATCTCGCTGTCGACCATTGTCGTAACAACGGAAACCGGGACTATGTATGGTGACTTGGTTCACAACATGGTATTTGGCCAAAGCTGACCTAAGGACAGGCAATTGCGCGTAGGGGGAGGAGCGGTGTTCGAGACCGCTCGGCGCCGTATGAGCCAGCTCATGCGCTCACCTGTGCTCGGCGTCGCCGTCCTGGCTCCCATCGTTCTGGTCGCCGGTGCCGGGTCTTCCGCATCTGACGTCGACATGTCCGATACCGCGGTCACGCCGCTGGCCGCGGTGCAGCCGCAGATCGACCGCTCGGGCCCCGCGGTGGTCGCCGCGGCCAGGCCCCCCACGAACTTCCGCATCAAGGCGATGACCACGATCTCGGCTCCCCCGCCCGCTTTCGTCGTCAATACCCCTGGCGCCCTTGGCATTCCGGGCACGTCGCTGAAGGCGTACCGCAATGCCGAACGGATGATGGCCGCGGCCTACCCCGGTTGCGGGATCAGCTGGAACCTGCTGGCCGGCATCGGCCGGATCGAGTCGGGGCACGCCAACGGCGGCGCCACCGATGCCCGCGGCACCGCGGTGCGGCCGATCTACGGTCCCGCCCTCGACGGCACCCTGCCGGGCAACGAGATCATCGTCCAGAGCGCTCAGGCCGGGCGGATCTCCTATGTCCGGGCGATGGGGCCGATGCAGTTCCTGCCCGGAACCTGGGCCCGGTATGCCTCCGACGGGGACGGTGACGGCAAGGCCGACGTGCAGAATGTGTTCGATTCGGCGCTGGCCGCCGCCCGCTACCTGTGCAGCGGCGGGCTCAACCTGCGGGAACAGTCCCAGGTCATGACCGCCATCCTCCGGTACAACAACTCGGTGGCCTACGCCCGCAACGTGTTGGGCTGGGCCGCCGCGTATGCCACGGGCGTGGTGCCGGTCGACCTGCCGGAGATCACCGGGTCCATTCCGCCGATCGGTGATTCGCATCTGGACAATCCCGAGGGCCTCGGACCGGGCCTGCCGGCCGATGCCACCGGGCTGCCCGCTGGCGATCCGCTGGCTCTGATCCCGCTGCTCAACCGCAATGAGACCGGCACACAGAACGTCCCGGGATTCGCGCCCGGGCAGGTGCTCGGCCCGCTGCCCGGTCCGGCCCAGGCCATCCCGTCCGAGACGCCCGCCGCCCCGCCGCCGTGGGTCCCGCCCTGGGAGCAGCCGCGCCAGCCCGCATGCGTGGTGTTCTGCCTGGGCGAGCAGGCTCCCCCGCCGGCTCCCGCGCCGCCGCTGGGGCCGCCCCCCGCTCCGGGACCGGGGCCGGTCCCCGCTCCGCAGCTGGCGCCCCCGCCGGGACCGTTGCCTGGCGCGCCGGTCGGCCCACCGATCGAGGCCGCGCCTGCCGCTCCGGCACTTGTCGGGCCGGCACCCGGACCCGCGCCGGGACCGGCACCGGGTCCGGCCTGATGCTGGCCTGAATCCAGGTCGCGGTGCGGCCGCCGTAGACTCGGCGGTGATGTCCGAATCTGCCACTGAGCTGCAATCCGCAGTTCGCGCTGCGCTGGCCAAGGTGATCGACCCCGAATTGCGGAAGCCGATCACCGAACTCGGCATGGTCAAGAACATCTCGATCGATGCCGACCACGGCGTCCACGTCGAGATCTACCTGACCACCGCGGCCTGCCCGAAGAAGACCGAGATCGCCGACCTCGTGACGGCCGCCGCCACCGATGTGCCGGGCACCGGCGCGGTCAAGGTGAGCCTCGACGTGATGAACGACGAGCAGCGCGCCGAACTGCGCACGCTGCTGCGTGGCGATTCCCGCGAACCGGTGATCCCCTTCGCCCAGCCCAACTCCCTGACCCGGGTCTACGCGGTCGCCTCCGGGAAGGGCGGCGTGGGCAAGTCCAGCGTGACGGTCAACCTGGCCGCGGCGATGGCCGCCCGCGGTCTGTCCGTCGGTCTGCTGGATGCCGACATCTACGGCCATTCGGTACCGCGCATGATGGGCACCAACGACCGGCCCACCCAGGTCGACTCGATGATCCTGCCGCCGATCGCCCACGACGTGAAGGTCATCTCGATCGCCATGTTCACACAGGGCAACACGCCCGTGGTGTGGCGTGGGCCGATGCTGCATCGGGCCCTGCAACAGTTCCTGGCCGACGTCTACTGGGGCGATCTGGACGTGCTGCTGCTCGATCTGCCGCCCGGCACCGGCGATATCGCCATCTCGGTGGCCCAGTTGATCCCCGGCGCGGAGATCCTGGTGGTGACCACTCCGCAGATGGCTGCCGCCGAGGTGGCCGAGCGCGCCGGCGCGATCGCCCTGCAGACCCGTCAGCGCATCGCCGGCGTGGTCGAGAACATGTCCGGTCTGCAGATGCCCGACGGCACCGTCATGCAGCTGTTCGGTGAGGGCGGCGGCCGTCAGGTCGCGGAGTCGCTCACCCGCTCGGTCGGCGCCGAGGTCCCGCTGCTGGGCCAGGTCCCGCTGGACCCGGCGCTCGTGGCAGCCGGGGACTCCGGAGTTCCGCTCGTCCTGTCGGCGCCCGAGTCAGCGGCCGGTGCCGAGCTGCGCAAGATCGCCGACGGACTGTCGGCCCGCAAGCGGGGCCTGGCCGGGATGTCGCTGGGTCTGGATACCGCGCGCCGCTAGGTGGCGTCGGGGTCGAACGTCGTGCCGGCCGCCTTGTCTACCGGCTTGCTGTCGATCTCACCGGCCGGCTTGTCGCCCGGGACCGACGGCTGCTGATTCTTACTGTCGTCGAACGCCCCGGTGAGGAACGAGTCGTCGCCATCGAGCAGATGCTTGGTGAGCGCGGCCCGCGGCGTCATGCCGCGCAGCTTCTGCAACTCGGCCAGGGGCTGCCGCAGATCGTCGAACTCCGGGCCCAGGTCTTCGCGCAGCTGGCTGGTGGCACCGCTGACATAGTCGCGTGCCTGACGCAGAGCGCCGGAGGTCCACCGGATGGCACCGGGCAGGCGCTCAGGCCCCAGGATCACCAGACCGGCGATCACCAGGACCAGCATCTCCCCCCATCCGATGTTCGCGAACATCGCTACTGCGCTTTTTGATCGTCGCCGATCGGCGTGACCATGAAGGTCATGGGCCGACCGTCGCGGAGCACCTCGATCGGGGCTTCCTGCCCGATGTGGAGCTGACGCACCGCGACCACCATCTCGTCGGCGTCGGCAACCTTGCGGTCCCCGACCTTCACCACCACGTCGTTCTCCAGAATGCCCGCCTTGTCGGCCGGGCCGCCGGCGTTGACGTTACGGACCTGCGCACCGGAGGCCACGCTGTTGCTCACCGTGACGGCGCTGAGCAGCAGCGTCGGATGCGCGACCTTGCCGTCCTTGATCAGGTTCTCGACGACCTGCTTGACCTCGTTGACCGGGATGGCGAAACCGAGGCCACTGGCGCTGTCCGACAAGGACTTTCCGGCCGTGTTGATGCCGATCACCTCGGAGGACATGTTGATCAGCGGGCCACCGGAGTTGCCGTGGTTGATGGAGGCATCGGTCTGAAGGCCGTCGATCACCGTGTCGGTGTCCGAACCTTCGCCCGACAGGGGCACCGGCCGGTGCAGCGCGCTGATGATGCCGTGGGTGACCGTGCTGCGCAGACCCAGCGGGGCGCCCGCAGCGATGACTTCCTCACCGACGCGCACCTTCTCGGAATCGCCCATCCGCGCCACGACGAGATTGTCGACGTTGTCGACCTTGAGTACCGCCAGGTCGGTCTTGGGGTCGCGACCGACCAGGTTGGCCGGCACTTCCTTGCCGTCGTTGAAGACCACGGTGATCTGGTAGTCGGCGGGCTTGCTCGCCGCATCGGAGATCACGTGGTTGTTGGTGACGATGTAGCCCTTGCCGTCGACCACGACGCCGGAGCCTTGCGAGCCCTCGGTCTTGCTCTTGGCCTCGATGGTCACCACCGAGTCCTCGACCGCCGCGGCCACCGTGGCGAACCGGCCGGCGTCCGGGGACGGCAGGTCGCCGGTCTCCAGTGTCACCTTCGAGGTGGTGAAGGCCTGCACGGTACCTGCGGTCTTCTGCCCGACCCAGCCACCGATCGCGCCGACCATGAGCGTGATCAGGAGCAACACGACCAGCGCGAGCCACGACACGCGGCCGCCGAACAACACTTCGCGGGCACCCAGCTTGCCGATCGGCGCAGGCACGATCACCGGAGCGGCCGGTGCCTGCGCGGGCGTGCCCAGCGCCGGGACGGCGCCCGGGTTGCGCCATGGGTCGTCGAAGTCGTCTTCACCTGCGGTCCGCTCGGCCTCGAGTGCCCCGGCGTCGGTGGGGTGCCGCTGCAGCGAGTCACCGCCGGCGGAGGGTCGACTGAAGGCCTCGGCCAGCACGGGATCCGGCGGGAGGTCCTTGGGGGCGTACTCGCCCTGGTCCTGGTACTTCTCTGCACCGAGGAACGAGCCGTCCACACCGGCGGGACGGCCGAACGTGCGCTGCGACAACTGGTCGACGGGTGGCCGCTCGACAGGGCGCGGTTCCAGACGGCCGCTCTCGTCGGACTGGTCCTGATTGGTCACCGGTGTATCACTCTCTATCGGAGCGCCCGCCCCAGCCAGATAGGCCGACGCCGGTCACTGATCGCCTTGTGGTCCAGCCTACCGGCGCTTACGCCGACTCCGCGTCGGGTCATCAGCAAACTGAGGCTGTTCGTCGACGTCAGCCGGAGGCTGCGGACTGTGGTGCGGAATCTGCGACAACAGTCCCAACAGGGAATTCGGAATGGCTATCGGACAGGAATCTCGCAATGCGGCCCGGGCCTGACCCTGGGCATCGACCTCGGCCGCGCAGTCCGGGCACAGGGACAGGTGGTGCGCGGCCCGCAAGTGCGCACTCATCCTCAGCTCACCGTCGACGAAGGCCGCGATGGCCTCGGTCGACAGGTGTTCGGTGGAACCGAACTGTCGAGGTGCACCTACCGGTGCATCGCTCTGGGAGGCGAACTGCGCAGGCAACCAGGAGAATGCGCGACGGAACACGTGTCCCGGGTCGACCATCGCCCAGCTCCTCCCGCCATGACCAAATGTCCTGACCCGAATGTAGCGCGACCGGGCGCGCCGAACACCAACCACCACTAGGCGGATTTGGCGGTTTCCGGCGAGTGCTTCGCCAGGTACTCGCGCAAGGCCTGCCGACCGCGGTGAATGCGGCTGCGGACGGTACCGAGCTTCACGCCCAGCGTGGCGCCGATTTCTTCGTAGGACAGACCCTCGATGTCGCACAGGACCACGGCGGCGCGGAACTCCGGGGCCAGCGAGTCCAGAGCGGCCTGAAGATCGGCTCCCAACCGCGAGTCGTGGTAGATCTGCTCAGGGTTCGGGTCGTCTGCGGGGACTCGGTCGTAGTCCTCGGGCAGCGCTTCCATGCGGATGCGGCCGCGCCGGCGGACCATGTCCAGGAACAGGTTGGTGGTGATGCGGTGCAACCACCCCTCGAACGTTCCCGGCTGGTAATTCTGCACGGAGCGGAACACCCGGATGAACGTCTCCTGGGTCAGGTCCTCGGCATCGTGCTGGTTACCCGAGAGGCGATAGGCCAGCCGGTATACCCGGTCCGCGTGTTGACGCACCAGCTCGTCCCATGACGGCATGGCAGCCTGATCGCCGGTGGCGTCGAACACGGCGGTGCCGGTCAACTCATCAGACGGCTCCACCCATTCGCCTGCGGTGAATTGCTCCAGGTGGGCCATGGTCACCGGGGCGGCCTGGGTGGCGGGGTTCGAGGTAACAGCGTTCGCGCTCGTCGGATCCTCCTGATCACAGTTTTCACTCAGCTCAACACGACTGATGACTTCGCTATTCCGATTGCTGTCCTGGTTGTGCTGGGCAGTGCGCCAGCGGGCGCCGTGTTCCATGCGGATACCGTTCCTGATCCCGGTGTGGCGGGCATATGAGCAATCTGAACTTTCCCTGAGAAAGCCGACGATACGTCCGGTTACCTGCGCAGACCAGCGAATTTTCAGTGGTGATACCTGCCACCCACGGGCGTGTCGCGACGGTGCCCCCGGCCTCTGGCCTACGCTGCGGGCATGGTCAGCTCCAACCCCGGTCGCGCCGAAGCGATCGTCACGCATGCCGAACGGTCGATCTCCGAAGACGAGATCGTCGCGGCCGCGCGTGAGCGGGCCGAAGAACTCGGCGCGGGTGCGGTGACCCCGGCCGTCGGAGCGTTGCTGAGCGTGCTCGCGCGGCTCACCGGAGGCCGGGCGGTCGTCGAGGTCGGCACCGGTGCCGGCGTCAGCGGGTTGTGGCTGTTGTCCGGCATGAGCGACGACGGCGTGCTGACCACCATCGACGTCGAGCCCGAGCACCAACGAATCGCCAAACAGGGGTTCAACGAGGCCGGAGTCGGCCCGGGACGTACCCGGCTGATCAGCGGTCGCGCCCAGGAGGTGCTGACCCGCTTGGCCGACGAGTCCTATGACCTGGTGTTCATCGACGCCGAGCCGATCGATCAGCCGCAGTTCGTGGCCGAAGGTGTGCGCCTTTTGCGTTCCGGCGGCGCGATCGTGCTGCACCGGGCCGCGCTGGGCGGCCGGGCCGGCGATGCCTCGGCGAACGACGCCGAGGTCGCTGCCGTGCGTGAAGCAGCCCGGCTGATCGCCGAGGACGAACGGCTCACCCCGGTGCTGATCCCGTTGGGCGACGGTCTGCTCGCGGCCGCCCGCGACTGACCCTCCCCCCGCCTCCTCTCCCCGCCTCTTCCTGACCTCACCCCGGTCGCTTCCGGCTGAGCAGACGCGCAGGTCCCCGCTGCCCGGGTTTTTCGGGTACCTGCGCGTCTGCTCGGCACGGAGCGCTGTCCCGCGCCGAACTTTTTCTTTACGGATTCCTGACGGGCCACCCCCTTGACCGAGCGCTGAACGCGCGTTTAGCGTATTGAACATGCGTTCAGTCGATGATCGAGATGATCGAACAGCAGTGGCCCGGATCCGCGACGCCGCGATCGAGCAGTACGGGCAACACGGATTCAGCGTGGGACTGCGCACCATCGCCGAGGCCGCGGGCGTCAGCGCCGCCCTGGTGATCCACCACTTCGGTTCGAAGGAAGGGCTACGCAAGGCGTGCGACGCCTATGTCGCCGAAGTGGTGCGCGAGGCCAAGACCGAGTCGCTGCAGAACGGCGACCCCGCCACCTGGATGGCCCAGATGTCCGAGATCGAGTCCTACGCGCCGCTGATGGCGTACCTGGTCCGCAGCATGCAGTCCGGGAGTGACCTGGCGAAGACGTTCTGGCGCACCATGGTCGACAACGCCGAGCAGTACCTCGAAGAAGGCGTGCGGACCGGAGTGCTCAAACCCAGCCGCGACCCGAAAGCGCGCGCCCGCTTCATGGCGATCTGCAGCGGCGGCGGATTTCTGCTGTACCTGCAGATGCACGACGACCCAACGGATCTGCGCCGGGTGCTGCGGGATTACGGCGAGGACATGATGCTGCCGGCCCTCGAGCTCTACACCGACGGTCTGATGACCGACTCGACGATGTACGACGCATTCCTGCACCAGCGCGAACAAGGCATCCCGTTCAGTTCCGGCACCGACGACACCGCCACAACCACCGACAAGAAGGAGCCAGCGTGAACCACTCCGTCGAAATCCGCGGACTGTCAAAGTCTTTCGGACACACCAAGGCACTCGATGGCCTGAATCTGAGCGTGTCCCCTGGCGACGTCACCGGATTCCTCGGGCCCAACGGGGCCGGTAAGTCCACCACGATCCGGGTGTTGCTGGGCCTGCTCCGCGCCGACGGGGGCACCGTGCGACTCCTGGGCGGCGACCCGTGGCGCGACGCGGTCGCACTGCACCGCCGCATCGCCTACGTCCCCGGCGATGTCACCCTGTGGCCCAACCTGACCGGCATGCAGGCCATCGATTTCCTGTGCCGGCTGCGCGGGAACGGCAGCGACACCCGCAGACGCGACGAACTGATCGAACGGTTCGAACTGGACCCGCACAAGAAGGCCCGCACCTACTCCAAGGGCAACCGGCAGAAGGTCGCCATCGTGGCGGCGTTCAGCTGCCACTCCGACCTCTACATTCTCGACGAGCCGACGTCCGGGCTGGACCCGTTGATGGAACGAGCATTTCAGCAGTGTGTAGCCGAGGTGGCCGGGCAGGGTGCCGCGGTCCTGCTGTCGAGCCATATCCTGGCCGAGGTCGAAAAGCTCTGCGACAACGTGACGATCATCCGGTCCGGACGCACGGTACGTTCCGGCACCCTCGCCGAACTACGGCACCTGATGCGCACCAAGGTCAGCGCCCGCACCCGCTCCGACGGCCGGGCACTGCAGAACACCCCGTATGTGCACGACTTCGCGAGTAACGATGGCACCGTGTCCTTCTCGGTGGACCGGGCCGACCTTGAGTTCACCCTCGAGCACTTGACCGATCTCGGCATCGAGGATCTGACGGTCACACCAGCGTCGCTGGAGGACATGTTCCTGCGCGAGTACCAGGGGGCGACCCGGTGACCACCGCAACCGGCCCGGCCCGGCCCGCCCGACGGCCGAGCACGGGCACATCGCCGTTCACCGGTATCGGCACGCTGCTGAAGTTGGCACTACGCCGGGACCGGGTCCGGCTGAGCGTGTGGGTCGCCACCCTCAGCTTGATGATGGTGTACGCCCCCAACGCAATTCGCCTGGCCTACCCAGGAGAGGAACAACGCCTGGCCCGGGTCAACCTGCTGAAGACACCTGCCGGGATGATGCTGGGCGGCCCGATGTTCGGCGTGAACGAAACCGACCTCGGCGTGATGATGGCCAACGAGCTGACTCTCACCCTGACCATCGCCACCTCGATCCTGGCCATTCTCACCGTGATTCGTCATACCCGCGCCGAGGAGGAGAACGGCAGCGCAGAGCTGGTGCTGTCCTCCGTGGTGGGCCGCTACGCCCGAACGGCTGCGGCTCTGACGCTGGTCGGCGGAGTCAACGCGGTGCTGGCACTCACGATGACGCTGGCGATGGCCTCCACCGGTTTCGCCGTCGTCGACACCGCCGCCATGAGCCTGGGCATCACGGGGGTGGCGATGGTGTTCGGCGCGGTCTCCGCCGTGACCGCCCAACTCTGGCGCCAGTCCCGCACCGCGTCGGGCGCAGCGATGGCGACCCTGGCGGTGGCCGCGCTGGTGCGCGGGGCCGGTGACGTCATCGACAACTCCGGCAGCACCCTGAGCTGGTTCTCCCCCATCGCCTGGGCGCAGCAGATGCGCCCGTTCGTCGATCTGCGCTGGTGGCCGTTCGGGTTGTTGGTCATTCTGGCGGTCGGATTGATGACCGTGGCCGCGGTGCTGGAGAGCCGTCGTCAATACGATGCGGGGACTATCGCGTCGACGGGTGAGCGTCCCGACGCCCCTGCCATCACCGGCCCGCTGCGGCTGCACCTGACGCTGCAACGCGGCCAGACAATCGGCTGGGCAGTGGGACTGTTCGTGGCCGGGCTGGTATTCGGCTCGAT
Source organism: Mycobacterium shunyiense (assembly GCF_058270075.1). NCBI lineage: Bacteria > Bacillati > Actinomycetota > Actinomycetes > Mycobacteriales > Mycobacteriaceae > Mycobacterium > Mycobacterium shunyiense. Next base: position 57,442 of record NZ_JBZDPU010000025.1, read on the forward strand.
GACGAAAGCTCTGATGGACGCGGCCAAGACCAACGAGCTGATCGCCCGATTGCTGTCCGCGACGGGCAACGACGGCATCTACACCACCATGACTCAGTTCCTGGCCGCGGCGGCCACGGCGTATGTCTCATCAGTGGTGCTGCGGGTGTACACCGACGAGCAGAACGGACTGGGCGAGCCGGTTCTGGCCGGGGCGGTGTCACGGTGGCGCTGGCTGTTGGGCGCGGTCGGCTGCGCGCTGGCCGGGTCGGGGATCCTGATGTTCTGCGCCGGCCTGGGCAACGGCCTCGGTGCCGGGCTGACTCTTGGTGAGCCGGGCACCATCATCCGCCTCACCTTGGCCGCGCTGGCCTATCTCCCCGCGCTGGCGGTGCTCGCCTCGGTCGCGGCCCTGGCCGTGGCTCTGCGTTCGCCCTGGATCGCCTGGCTGGCAGTCACCTTCGTGATCACCGCGTTGTACCTCGGGGCGCTGCTACGGCTCCCGCGCTGGCTGATCGAGCTGTCCCCGGTCGGCCAGACCACCGTGCCGAGCCAGTTCCCGGCCATGGCCCTGGTGGTAATGCTCGTCACCGCAACGGTTCTGGCGGCCATCGCGGGCTTGATCTATCGCAACCGCGACGCGGTGTGAACCCGAACAGGAGACAGTTGATGAAACTCGCACTTCAGACGATCGCTTCGGGCGTGTTCGGCCTGGCATTGTTCGCCGTGACGCTGTTCTGGCCGGCCGGCACGTTCCACTATTGGCAGGCCTGGGTTTTCATTGCCGTGTTCATGGCGACCACCATGGTCCCGAGCATTTATCTCGCGGTCAGAGACCCGGCCGCCCTGCAACGACGCCTCCACGGTGGGCCCACCGCGGAAACGCGGATCGTGCAGAAGATCGTCATCTGGGCGGTCACGGGCTCGGCCTTCGCGGCGTTTGCCCTCAGTGCGCTCGACCACCGGTTCGGCTGGTCCAGCGTGCCGGTCGCCGTCGTAATCCTCGGCAACGTCCTGGTGGCGGTCGGGCTCATCCTCGCGCAGACGGTGGTCTTCCAGAACAGCTTCGCCGGCGCCAGTATCCAGGTGGAGGACGACCAGCCGCTCGTCTCGACGGGGCTTTACGGTCTGGTCCGACACCCGATGTATTTCGGCGCGGTGTTGATGATGTTCGGCACCCCACTGGCGCTGGGTTCTTACTGGGCCCTACTCGTTTCGATCGCCTCGATACCGATCTTCGGCGTGCGGATCGCCGACGAGGAGAAGATGCTGCGAGCCGAACTCGACGGCTACGACGAGTACACGCAGAAGGTGCCCTACCGGCTGCTGCCCTACGTCTGGTGAGGACTGCGACGTGAAGACAGGTCTACTCACCGCCGTGTCGGCCGTCATCGGACTGGTCGTATTCGGTGCACTGGTGTTCGGTCCGGCCGGGACGTTCGACTACTGGCAGGGGTGGGCATTCCTCGCGGTGTTCGCCCTGACCACTCTCCTTCCGAGCAGATACCTGGCGGTGCATGATCCGGAAGCGCTGCGACGCCGGATGCGCGCCGGACCGGTCGCCGAGACCAGACCACTGCAGAAGGTCGCCAGCACGTTGGCGTTCACTTTCCTGGCTGCGATGGTCATCGTGAGCGTCCTGGACCACCGGTTCGGCTGGTCGGCCGTCCCCGCCTGGGTGTCGGTCGTCGGCAACGCGTTGGTGGCCGTGGGACTCGGCGCCGCGATGCTCGTGGTGAGCCAGAACAGTTACGCCGCGGCCAACGTGATCGTGGAGGCGGGCCAGACCGTCGTGTCCACCGGCCTGTATCGGCTGGTGCGCCATCCGATGTACGCCGGGAACGTGATCATGATGATCGGCATCCCGCCGGCTCTCGGCTCGTACTGGGGATTGCTGCTCATGATCCCGGGTATAGCGATACTCGCCATGCGCATAGTCGACGAGGAGAAGCTCCTGCGCGCCGAACTCGACGGCTACGACGCGTATGCCGGGAAGGTCCGTTACCGGCTGCTGCCCTACGTCTGGTGAGGACTGCGATGTGAGAGGCCACGACGCGGACTCAGAGCCGATAACGACGAACCGCCGGGTCTGGAGCGGAGTTCGCCGCATACTGCAGTAATGGAACTGTTGACCGGCTTCGGCCTGGCCACTGCGGCGGGGCTCAATGCCTACATCCCGTTGCTGGCCCTCGGCCTGCTGTCACGCTTCACCCATCTGGTGTCATTGCCGGCGGGGTGGTCGTGGCTGGAGAACGGCTGGGTGATGGCGATCGTCGCGGTCTTGCTGATCGTCGAAGTGGTCGCCGACAAGATCCCCGCGCTCGATTCCATCAACGACACCATCCAGACCTTCGTGCGCCCGACCGCGGGCGGCATCGTGTTCGGCTCGGGCACCGCGTCCCAGACCGCCGCGGTCGCCGATCCCGGCGCGTTCGCCCAGTCCGGCCAATGGATTCCGGTGGCGATCGGCGCGGTGACCGCACTCGTGGTGTCGCTGACCAAATCGACGGTGCGGCCGGCCGCCAACGTCGCCACCGCCGGCGTAGCCGCCCCGGTGCTGTCCACTGTCGAGGACGTCACGAGTGTCGGACTGGTCTTCGTGGCGATCCTGCTGCCGATCCTGGTGCTCGTCGCGCTGTTGGCGCTGATCTGGGGTGCTTTCCGGTTGTGGCGGTGGCGCCGACGACGCAGTGAAGCCAAGGTCGGCGTCAACGCACGCAGCAATGCAGCTCCCCGCCCTGCCGCGGTAGACCCCTGGGAGTGAATCCGGTTCGGCGATGCGTCGGACGCGTCAGATCCACACACCCTTGCCGACGGCGACCACGCCGCCCGCGCTGATCGCAAACCGTTCCCGGTCCTTGTCGAGGTCCACGCCCACCATCTCGCCCGGGCCCACCACCACGTTCTTGTCCAGGATCGCGTGGCGCACCACCGCGCCGCGGCCGATCCGCACGCCCGGCATCAGCACGCTGCCCTCCACGATCGCGCCGTCGTCGATCACCACATTGGAGGACAGCACCGAATTGCGTACGGACGCCGCGGAAATGATGCTCCCGGCGCCGACGACCGACTCCTGTGCCGAGCCGCCGTTGACGAACTTGGCCGGGGCCAGATTCTCCGACTCGCCGCGGATCGGCCAGCGCTTGTTGTACAGGTTGAACACCGGGTGCACCGACACCAGGTCCATGTGCGCGTCGTAGAACGCGTCCAGGGTTCCGACGTCGCGCCAATAGCCGTGGTCACGTTCGGTGGCGCCGGGCACCTCGTTGTTGTTGAAGTCGTAGACCGCCGCCATCCCGTCGGACACCAGCCGGGGAATGATGTCGCCGCCCATGTCGTGGTCGGAGTGGTCGTCGTCGGCATCGGCGCGGATCGCGTCGATGAGCACCTTGGTGGTGAAGATGTAGTTGCCCATCGACACGAAGGTCTGCTCGGGATCGTCGGGCGTGCCCGGCGGGTTCGCGGGCTTCTCGACGAAATCCTTGATGCGCCCAGAGTCGTCGGCGTCGATGCAGCCGAACGCACTGGCCTCCGCGCGGGGTACCCGGATGCCGGCCACAGTCGCCCCGGCCCCGCTGTCGATGTGGAACCGCAGCATCTGCTCGGGATCCATGCGGTACACGTGGTCGGCGCCGAAGATGATGATGTAGTCGGGATCTTCGTCGTAGATCAGGTTGAGCGACTGGTAGATCGCATCCGCCGAGCCGGTGTACCAACGCGGACCGAGCCGCTGTTGGGCCGGCACCGGGGTGATGTACTCACCGGCCAGACCCGACAGACGCCAGTTCTGGCTGATGTGACGGTCCAGTGAATGCGACTTGTATTGCGTCAGAACACAGATCCGTAGGTAACGGGCGTTGACGAGATTGGACAGCACGAAGTCGATCAGCCGGTAAGCACCGCCGAAGGGAACTGCCGGCTTGGCTCGATCGGCGGTCAACGGGTACAGCCGTTTGCCCTCTCCCCCGGCCAGAACGATGCCCAGCACATGTGGCAACTCCCTCATGGGTCCAAACCTATCCGCCAACCAGCAACGCGGCCAGCCAATGGCAACAGAAGTCTGCGGCGCGTAGCTAGACCCGCCAAGACCTACTACCGTCTCGGATATGCGGGTGGCCATGATGACTCGGGAATATCCACCCGAGGTGTACGGCGGTGCCGGTGTGCATGTGACCGAACTCGTCGCCCAGTTGCGTCAGCTTTGCGACGTCGACGTGCACTGCATGGGCGCCCCGCGTGACGGCGCCTTCGTGGCGCAGCCCGATCCCGCGCTGCGTGGTGCCAACCCGGCTCTGTCGACGCTGTCCGCGGATCTCAACATGGTCAACTCGGCCGCCGCCGCGACAGTGGTGCACTCGCACACCTGGTACGCCGGAATGGCCGGGCACCTGACCGGGCTGCTCTACGGCATCCCGCACGTGCTGACCGCGCATTCCCTCGAGCCGCTGCGTCCGTGGAAGGCCGAGCAACTCGGCGGGGGCTACCGGGTGTCGTCCTGGGTGGAGCGGACCGCGATCGAGGCCGCCGACGCGGTCATCGCGGTGAGTTCCGGCATGCGCCACGACGTGCTGCGCACCTATCCGGCACTCGACCCCGGCCGGGTCCACGTGGTGCGCAACGGGATCGACACCGACGTCTGGTACCCGACTCCGCCTGCCGACACCGACTCGGTGCTCGCCGAGCTCGGGGTCGACCTGGGCCGACCGATCGTGGCGTTCGTCGGGCGCATCACCCGTCAGAAGGGTGTGGCCCACCTGGTGGCCGCGGCCCATCGGTTCAGCCCCGAGGTGCAGCTGGTGTTGTGTGCCGGCGCCCCCGACACCCCCGAGATCGCCGCCGAGGTGTCCTCAGCGGTGGCCGAGCTGGCCCGTGCCCGCACCGGCGTGTTCTGGGTGCGCGAGATGCTGCCGATCAACAAGATTCGCGAAATACTTTCCGCTGCAACAGTTTTCGTATGCCCTTCGGTGTATGAGCCGTTGGGTATCGTGAACCTGGAAGCGATGGCGTGTTCGACGCCGGTCGTCGCGTCCGACGTCGGAGGCATCCCCGAGGTGGTCGCCGACCGGCAGACCGGGCTGCTCGTGCACTACGACGCCAGCGATCCACGCTTCTTCGAGATGCGTCTGGCCGATGCGGTCAACTCACTCGTGGCGGAGCCGGAAACCGCCCGAAAGTACGGCGAGGCCGGGCGCCAGCGCTGCATCGCCGAGTTCTCCTGGGCGCACATCGCTGAACAGACCCTGGAGATATACCGCAAGGTGTCCGCCTGAGCGGACACCTTGCGAGCCGATCAGCTGGTGACGGCCTTGAGTTCGTCGCCCAGCGCAGCGGCCTCGTCGGGAGTCAGTTCGACAACGAGGCGCCCACCGCCTTCCAGCGGTACTCGCATAACGATTCCTCGCCCCTCTTTGGTTGCTTCCAGTGGACCGTCACCGGTCCGGGGCTTCATCGCCGCCATCGAGTGCTCCCTCCAACAGTGCCGACCCGTGTCAGCGGGCCAGGTTGGGGCCGAAGCCGCCCACTCGTTGGCGGCACCCGGCGTTGAACTGCTACTGAACTAGCCCTATTGTTCCTTATCCGCGGCTGTGCTTGTGCAAAGACCCGTCGGATACCGACCTAAGGCATGTTTTACCGGTCACAATTACTGCGCCGGGACCCAGCAGGTCGCGACATGGTCGTCGACCATCCCGGTGGCCTGCATCAACGCATATGCCGTGGTCGGGCCGACGAATTTGAAGCCCCGCCGCTTGAGTTCCTTGGCCATCGCGGTCGATTCCGGGGTCACGGCAGGCACTTGGGCCAGGTCAGCGGGCCGCGGCCGGGCCGGGGGCGCGAACGACCACAACAGCTCGCCGAGGTCTACGTCGAGCTCGGTGACAGCCTTTGCATTGGCGATGGTCGCGACGATCTTGGCCCGGTTGCGCACGATCCCCGCGTCGGCCATCAACCGCTCGACGTCGTCGTCGGTGTACCTCGCGACGGCGTCCGCATCGAACCCGTCGAACGCGGCCCGGAAATTCTCCCGCTTGCGCAGGATCGTCAGCCAGCTCAACCCGCTCTGGAATGCCTCCAGGCTGATCCGCTCGAACAGCGCACCAGAATCCCGCAGCGGGCGACCCCACTCGGTGTCGTGATAGTCGCGGTAGAGGGTGTCTCCCGCAGCTGAGCTGCTGGCTGAGACTGCCCAGCCGCAGCGGGTCTTGCCGTCGTCGGTCATGACTCGTCCGAGGTGCGGACCTCGCCTGCGGTGGCCGACACTTCTTCCTCGTCGTCGGCAACCTCGTCGAAGTCGTCGGGCACACCGTACGCAGCGCGCACCGCTGCCAGCTCCCCGCGCACCGCGTCGAGTTCGCGGCCCAGCCGATCGAGCACCCAGTCCACTTCGCTGGTCTTGTATCCACGGACGGCCTGGGCGAACTTGAGCGCATCCACATCGGCACCCGTGACGCCCGAGGCCGGCAGGACCGTGGCGGTGGTGCCCCGTGGCAGCGGCGGCAGCGTCTCACCGCGGCCGAAGATGACGCTGCCCAGCCCGAACAGCACCGTGGCCACCAGAACCAGCACCACGAGGTACAGCAGTATCAGTGTCACTGCAAACACCACGCAATCACGTAGGAATTCGAGTCCATCAGGGTCCACTATCCACGACAGCACCGACGAGACCTGGCGCCACACCACCGGCCGGTGGTTACGTGGGCAGAAGATGCCGAATCGTCCCAGGAAGGTGGATCAGAATGCCTGGCAACCCAACGCCTGCAACTGCCCTGCTCATGGCTGGAGCCGCGACTGCGATGGCCGCGGTGGTCGCTTGTGGCGGAGGCCAAGCGCCGACGACAGCCAATCCGGACAAGCAGGACGGGACCAGCGCGGCGCCGGCCCCCACCCAGTCCCCGCCGCAGGCGACCGCGAAGGGCAACACCGCTCTGCTGGCGGCAGCGGAGACGGCGCGAGGCACTGTTCCCGGCAGCACCGTGTCCTCCATCGAGACCGAGCGCGACGACACGCAATGGGAGGTTCAGGTCATCACGACCGATGGCGTCGAGCACGAGGTCGAGGTCTCCGCCGATGGCACCCAAGTTCTGAGCGGCCCGCTCGCCAAGCCGGAGGACGCCAAGGACACAGCCAAACACCGCAGCCGCATCCAGGCCGCCAAGCTCGACTTCCGCGCAGCTGTCGACGCTGTCGCCAAGGCCGTCGACGGCCGGATCACCGAATTGAACCTGGACGACCGCGACGGCACCACGGTGTGGGAGGCGGACGTCGTCGATCCCGCGAACACCCTTCACGAAGTCAGCGTCGACGCCGCTACCGGTTCCGTCGTGGCCCGGAACTGAAGGCCGACCGTCAGCGCGGGCGCAGGGTGACCATGGGCGGGCGGTCGGCCAGGGACACCGAAGACACCCGCGGGGTGAAGTCGTCGCCGTCGGCGTAGAACTGCGTCAGCCCCACCCCCGAATCGGCGATCCCGCACCGCGACAGCAAGGTCGCGATGACCTGTCGGCTCATCGAGGCGAGCTCGGTCAGCGGCCGGTTCCGATGCGCCCGGACGCCGAGGTTCACCTGGGCAATGGCATCGAGGCCGAGTCGGTCGTAGGTGTCGACCAGCAGGCCGATCTCCACGCCGTAGCCGGGCGCGAACGGCACCGAGGTCAGCAGTTCGCGGGTGCCCGCGTATTCGCCGCCCAGCGGCTGCAACACGCAGTTCAACTCGGGACGCAACGAGGCCAGCAGCGGGCGGGCCACCAACTCGGTGACCCGGCCGCCACCGTTCGCGTCCTCGGCGCCGCTCACCTTGAGCGGCCGCCGGTAGAACCCCTTGACGAGGTGCACCCCGTCGGCGGTGAGCAGCGGGCCCAGCAGCTTGGGCACGAACATCGGGTCGGGATCGATCAGGTCGGAGTCGACGAAGGCGATGATGTCGCCCGTCGTGGCGGCCAGCGACCGCCACAGCACTTCGCCCTTGCCCGGTTGCGGCGCGATCTCGGGCAGCGCCACCTCGCGGCTGACCACCCGGGCCCCGGCGGCGACGGCGCGGATCTCGGTGTCGTCGGTGGACCCCGAATCGAGCACGATCAGCTCGTCGACCAGCCCGCCGAGCAACGGGGTGATGGTCTCGACGACGGACGCGACGGTTTCTTCCTCATTGAGGGCAGGCAGAACCACCGAGACCGTGCGGCCCGCCTTGGCGGCCTCCAGCTCTTCGATGGTCCAGCTCGGCCGGTTCCAGCTGTGGTCGGTCAGCCAGCGGTGGCCGACGACTCCGTCGGCGACGGACAGATCAGGCAGAGCGGTCATGCCAACCCCCTCACTGTTCGTGCGGGTGCCCGCACTCCCTGGATCGACGCGACCATCTCCAGCACGCGCCGTGTGGGTCCGACCTCGTGTACCCGGAACATCGCGGCTCCATCCGCGGCGGCGAGTGCCGTCGCGGCCAGGGTGCCCTCCAGGCGTTCGGTCAGATCCACACCCAGAGTCTCCCCGACAAAATCCTTGTTGCTCAGCGCCATCAGGACTGGCCATCCGGTCTTAACAAGATCTTTTACGTGACGCAACAAACTAAGACCGTGATGAGTGTTTTTACCGAAATCATGGGTGGGGTCGATCAGTATCCGGTCGCGTGGCACACCCGTTGCTACCGCCCGCTCGGCCGCCGCGGTCACCTCGGCGATGACGTCGTCGACGACGCCGCGTTCGGTGATCCCGTAGTTCACCCGGAACGGCCGGGTGCGCGGCACCGCGCCGCCGGTGTGTGAGCAGACCAGGCCGGCGCCGAACTCGGCGGCCACCTCGGGCAGCCCTGGATCCGCACCTGCCCAGGTGTCGTTGATCAGATCGGCCCCAGCCGCGCAGGCCTGCTTGGCCACGGCGGCGCGCCAGGTGTCGACGCTGATCAACTGGTCGGGGTAGGTGGTGCGCAGCCATTCGATGAACGGCACGACGCGGGCGATCTCCTCTTCGGCGTCGACCATGCTGCCGGGGCCTGCTTTGACGCCGCCCACGTCGATCACGTCGGCACCGTCGTCGATCGCGCGCTGGGCAGCGGCCTTGGCCGCGTCGTCGGTGAAGGTGGCGCCGCGGTCGTAGAAGGAGTCCGGGGTCCGGTTGACGATCGCCATGATCAGGGCACGGTCAGCCGCGACCGGGCGCCCGCAGAACGTCGTCAACACGCCTCCATAGTGCCCGGTGGCTCAACCGCAGCAGTATTCGCGCCAGCTTCCGCGTCGTTTTCTACCTGTCGGTCGTCGCCGGACGCGATCGACGACCCAGGCGTGGAAATCCGCGCGGAGCTGCAGGCGCCCGCCTACTTCGGCCGCTTACCGGCCGTCACTTCGTCGGGGTATTCCGGGTAGAAGGGCACGTAGCCCTCCTCGCGGCCGGCCAGCACGTACAGCGGATCCTCGATGTCGGATCCATACCCCTGCTTGCGCAGGTCGACCTTCTGGCTCTTGAAGGTCGAGGTGTGCGCCAGTTCGGTGACGACGCGGACGAACAGCGGCACGGCGTAGGCCGGCAGGTGCGCGTAGAACGCGTCGGCCAGCTCCTTGCCTGCGAATTCCTTGCCGCCCTTGAGCTGCACAGCGGCCATCCCGGCGCGACCACCGGCGCCGGGCACCTCGACGCCGAACACGGTGCACTCCTCGATCAGCGGATGGCTCGCAACAGCCGCCTCCACCTCGGTGGTGGCCACGTTCTCGCCCTTCCACCGGAACGTGTCGCCGAGCCGGTCGGCGAACGCGGCGTGGCCCAGCCCCTGGGAACGCATCAGGTCGCCGGTGTTGAACCAGACGTCGCCTTCCTTGAAGGCGTTGCGCACCAGCTTCTTCTCGCTGGCGGCCTCGTCGGTGTAACCGTCGAACGGCTGCAGCGCGTTGATCTTGGAGAGCATCAGGCCGGGCTCGCCGCGCTTGACCTTGCGCAGCCGGCCGTCGGCGCCACGGGCCGGTTCGCCACTGTCGGCGTCGTATTCGACGAAGGCGACGGGACTCGGGCAGATGCCGGTGGACTTCGACACGTTGAAGACGTTGACGAAGGCGGTGTTGCCCTCGCTGGCGGCGTAGAACTCGCAGACGCGCGGGATGCCGAAGCGCTGGGTGAACTCGTCCCAGATGGCCGGGCGCAGCCCGTTGCCGACGATCACGCGGACCTTGTGTGCCCGGTCGGTCGGTTTGGGCGGCTGGTTGAGCAGATAGCCGCAGATCTCACCGATGTAGACGAAGGCGGTCGCGTCGTAGGCGATGACCTCGTCCCAGAACCGGGATGCCGAGAACGACTTGCCCAGGGCCAGGGCGGCACCCGAGTTCAGTGCCGAACCGACCGAGACCGTCAGGGCGTTGTTGTGATAGAGCGGCAGGCAGCAGTACAGGGTGTCGTTGCTGTGCAGCCGAAGCCCGAGGCCACCGAATCCGGCCAGGGCACGCAGCCAGCGGTAGTGCGTCATGACGCTGGCCTTGGGCATGCCGGTGGTGCCCGAGGTGAAGATGTAGAACGCCTTGTCCTTGGCCAGGACGGCGGACGCGCTGGCCGGGTTGGTGGTCGGCGCGGTGGCCGCCAGCCGGCGCAGCTCCTCGACCGTGATCAGGCCGTTGACCTCGGCCCCGCAGTCGGTGACGTGCTCGATCAGATCGGACTCGGCCACCACGGCGGTGGCGTCGAGCAGTCCGAAGCTGTGGGCCAGCACCTTGCCGCGCTGGTGGTAGTTGAGCATGCCTGCGACAGCGCCGCACTTGACGATCGCCAGCATCAGCAGGACCGCATCGGGCGAGTTGCGCAGCATCACCCCGACGACGTCGCCGTGGCCGACACCCTTGGCGGCGAGGACTGCCGCATACCGGTTGACGGTCTCGTTGGCTTCGCGATACGTGATGCGCTCGTCGCCGAACTTGAGGAAAACCCGGTCGGCGTACTGGGCGGCACGCTCCTGGAACACCTTGCCGATCGAGGTCTTGGCGGTCGGCCGGGCCATCATTCCGGTGACTACACCTCGCACGATGACCGGCGCATCCATCAGCAGACCGGGTACCTGGCTGGCGAGGTCGAGTAGGCCGACGCTGCTCCTGGTGCCCGATTTCTGGTCGGTCATGCGGTCTCCCCCTGCGCGTTGTTATGGGTCTCGAAGTGGCTGTCGTGTGGGCAACACCATAGCCGCGCTGGTAACCGCCGTTACCGCCGGTTCTAGGTAACCGACTCGCACGCCTCGAGCGCGGCGGACACCTCGTCGACGACAATCAACCGATCCAGGGCTGCATCACTCACGTAACCCGAGGCGACGAGTCCGCGCAGCCATTTCAACAAGCCGTCGTAGTGACCGAACGGGTCGAGCAGCACCACCGGCTTCTCGTGCATCCCGAGATAGCCCGCTGTCCAGGCCTCGAAGAACTCCTCCAGCGTGCCGATGCCGCCGGGCAGCGCGATGAACGCGTCGGAGCGGTCCTCCATCTCCTTCTTGCGTTCCCGCATCGTGTCGGTGACCACCAGCTCAGCGGCGTCCACGTCGGCGAGCTCGCGGTGAACGAGCGCCTTGGGGATCACGCCGACCGTGCGACCGTTGCTCGATCGCGCCGCCCGGGCGACCGCACCCATCGCCGACACGTTGCCGCCACCGGAGACCAGCGTCCATCCGCGCTTGGCGATCGCCACCCCTACCTCACTGGCCAGGGCCAGCAGCTCGGGATGGGTGGGACCCGAGGCGCAATAGACACACACCGCAAACTCGCGGTCAGTTTCACCGGACACGCACACAACCTAGAGGGTGGTGGTGAACCGTCGATGTCGGGTGGCTGATGACAGGTCCGTTACTGATGCCTGTTGCTGATGTCCGTTGCTGATGGACTAAGCCCCGGCTCGCAGGGACACTGAGCTGAACGCGGAGGGACGATCCTGGTGACTGACGATGTCGATCAACCGACAAGGTTGAATCGCGAGTTCATCTTGGACACCGCGATCGAGCTGATCGACCGCGACGGTCTGACGAAATTGACCATGCGGCGACTGGGCACGGCGTGCGGTGTCGAAGCCATGGCGTTGTACCGCTATGTGCACAGCCGTGGCGACCTGCTGACCGGCGTGGTCGACCACATCGTGGACCGCCTGTACGCAGATCAGCTCGCCGCGCGCCGACAGGAGGACGGCTGGCAGGACTTCCTGCTGCGGCTGGGTCACGGAGTGCGCCAGATCGCCCTTGACCATCCCGACGTGTTCCCTCTGGTGGCGACCGAGGCGCCGGAGGCCCCGTGGGTGCGGCCGCCACTGCGCAGCCTGCGCTGGATGGAGACCTTTCTGGAGACGCTGATCTCCTATGGGTTCAGCGACAGCGCAGCCGTCGCCGCCTACCGGACATACACCACGTTCCTGGTGGGCCAGTTGCTGCTGGAGGTGTCTGCACGCGGTGTCGCCCTCAGCCCGGAGGAACCGACTCTCGACGCCGAGCCGCGGCCCGATACCTCGCTGGCCGACTACCCGAACTTGCGACGGTTGCAGCCGATGCTGGCGGAGGATCACAGCTCCGACGAGTTCGAGGAAGCGTTGGAAGCCCTCCTCGATCGCATCGAAACCTGGCTCGACGGGCACTGAGCAGCCTCGTTTACAACGTAAACCAAGATCGGTATGCTCGGTTTCATCGTGGAATCGAACCGGCAGGATCACGAGCTGCACTGGATGGCTCACCCCATACCCGAAGGCCTCATCGTTCAGGTCTTCGGACAGGTCGATGCCCACAACGAGCCCACGTGGGAACGCATGCTCGGTGAGTCGGCAGCCGCCGCTCCCGATGGTTCGATACTCGTCGTCGACGGCGGGTCCCTGGATTTCATGAGCTGCGGAGCACTAGTCGCCCTGGCCAAACAGGCCGTCGACAGCCGTCAGCAGGGAGTCACGGTGCGACTCGTCACCACGCTGCCGAGCATCCGACGAGTCATCGCCGGCTGCGGTATGGACGACGCGATCTCGGCGCACCCGGATGTCGAATCAGCGTTGAACGGCGGCAGCCCACCATAGGATTCGGTGGATGGCTGTCGACTGGGTGATCGCACCACGTGACCGTGTGCTCGACGGCCTGGAAGCCGGCCTGCACGAACGCTGCGGCGCGGCGCTACTCGGTCCCGCCGGAGTGGGCAAGTCGTCGGTGGCCCGCACCGCTGCTGAACATCTCACCCCGGATTTCCGTCGCGTCCTGTGGATCACCGGCACGGAATCGGCTGCGACAGTTCCCTTTGCAGCGGTCGCGCACCTGATCGACATCCCCTCGACAGGCAAGACCGCCGAGGTGATGCGCGCGGCGCGTGAGGCGCTCGGATCCGGACTGTTGGTTGTCGTGGACGACGCACATCTGCTGGATCGGTTGTCGGCGGCGCTCGTCTACCAACTCGCCGTGACCGGTGCGGCCAAACTCATCGTGACCGCATCTGCGGGGGCGCCCGACGACGTCGCGGCATTGTGGGGTGACCGGCTGGTGAACCGCGTCGAGATGTCGCCGCCGGGCCACGACGACGCCCGACTGGCCGACCAGGTGGACACGTTTCTCGCCGATCTGCCCGACGACGTGGCCGGGGTATTGCGACAACTGGCGGTGCACGATCCGCTGCCACTTGCCGATCTGGCGGCGCTGACCAGCACCGGTGCCGTGCAAGCTGCACAGGACAGCGGCGTGGTTCGCGTCGACGACGGGATGGTGCACTGTGTGCATCCGCTGTTTCTGAGCGCCATGCGTGCCACCGTCGGCGGACCCGACCTGCGGCGGTTGCGCAACGCGGTGGTCGAGAGATTGTCCGCGGCGCCGCGGCCCGGGGTCGTCGACCGGCTGCGTGTGGCGGTACTGGCCCTCGACAGCGACGTGCCCCTTCCCGCCGCGGAACTCGTCGGCGCGGCAGGCGAGGCGCTGCGATTGGGCGACCTGGAGCTGAGCGAACGGCTGGCACGGGCCGCGACAGCGTCCGGTGGCGAATTCACCGGTCTGCTGACCCTGGCGTATGCGTTGGCCTGGCAGGGCCGCGGCCGTGAGGCCGATGCCGTGTTGGGACAGATCGACCCGGCCGACCTGTCAGAGGATCAACTGATGGCGTGGGCGTTGCCGCAGGCGGCCAATCAGTTCTGGATGTTGTCAGAACCCGAACGCGCCACCGCGTTCCTGAAGGCCACCCGCCGACGGGTGTCGACGCCGAGGGCACAGACCACGCTCGACGCACTCGCAGCTACCTTTGCGATGAATGCCGGTGCGCCCCAACGGGCTTTGGGCCTGGCACTGGAGGTGCTGGCCTCCCCCGCCGCTGATGACACCGCGATCGGCTGGGCGGGGTCGACGGCTGCGCTCAGTTGCGCGCGCCTGGGCGCCTTCGACCGGGTGGACGCGATGGCTGAGCGCGCGTTGACGGCAGGGCATCCGGGCCTGTTGCGGTTCACCAGCGGGTTCGGTCAAACCACGGCGCTACTGATGACCGGACGGCTGGACCGCGCCGAGGAGCTGGCTCAGAGGATCACCGATTTCACCCAGCTGCTGCAGCCCGGTCGCGCGGTGGGCGAGGTGCTGATGGCCGACGTGTTGTTGGTGCGCGGTCAGCTCGATGAGGCGATTGCCTTGTTACGCAAGGCAACTGCCGCGTTGGCGCCGACCGGGTACTCCTGGGGTCCGCTGGCGTGGATGCTGTCGGCTCAGGCCCTCGGGCAACGGGGCATGCCGGTCGAGGCGGGAAAAGCATTGTCGCGTGCGGAATCCCGACACGGACTCAAGTCGATGTTGTTCGCGCCGGAATTGTCCCTGGCCCGCGCCTGGACGTGCTTTGCCCGCAAGGATTCGGTGGGTGCGGTGACCGCGGCGCGCGAGGCTGCCAAGGCCGCCGAGCGCGGCGAGCAATCCGCGGTGATGCTGCGGGCGTTGCACGACGGCGTGCGACTCGGCGATACGCGCGCGGTCGACGCGCTCGCTCGCGTCGAGCTGGATTGCCTGTTCGGGCAGCTGACGCTGGACCACGCGCGTGCGCTGGCCGCTGGGGACGGTGCGGCATTGGCCGACGTCGCCGAGCGGTATCGCGACGTCGGGATGGTTGCCGCGGCTGAGGATGCCTTACGCCAAGCGTCGCGTTGAGGTGAGTTCACGGATCGGATGTCTGTGACCGGACCGTAAACTTCGATCATGCCGACCGGGGAGACATCGGGGTGAGTGCGCTTGACGGGTTCTATTCGACGTGGAACAAAGCGCGGGAGACCTTCGGGGCGGGCACCCCGGACGACGGCTCGCAGTTCGACGGCAGCG
This sequence comes from Mycobacterium shunyiense, assembly GCF_058270075.1. Lineage (NCBI taxonomy): Bacteria > Bacillati > Actinomycetota > Actinomycetes > Mycobacteriales > Mycobacteriaceae > Mycobacterium > Mycobacterium shunyiense. The sequence continues at coordinate 72,665 of NZ_JBZDPU010000025.1, forward strand.
CTCGCCTACGGCAGATGAAGGCCGGGGTCGAGGCGGCCGCACCCGATGCCCGTTGGCAAGGCACCGCGTCGGAGGCTTACGCGGCGGCCAACAAGAAGCACGCCGACATCTACGAGAAACTCGCAGATCTGGACCAGAAGATGGCCGCCGAAATCAAGAACGCCGCCAACATCGTCACCGCCGGCCGCGAGAGCCTCGATCGAACTCGCGACTGGGTCTCCAGCTTGGCAGCATCGGTCCCGAACAGCGAAGCCGGCAAGAAGATGCTGCTCGGCATCATCAGCAAAGGCATGGGAGACATCAGCGAGGTCATCCAAAGTTCCACAGTTGGCATGACTGAGAGCAAGGGCCGGATCGAAGCGCTCAAGGCCGGATACGACGAGCTGAAGACCCAACAGTTCGCACCCGCAGGCGGCGACGAAAACGGCAAAGAAGACACCCAGATGCTCGGCGACCAAGAAAACAAAGAGGACGGGGACGGCGAGACCAAGACAGATATGTCGTCCGGCAAGATCGCGGATATCGACGACGCCAACCGGAAACTTCTGGCCGAGATGCGCGCAGAATACGAACAACTCCCCGACGGGCAGGTGAAGACCGATCGGCTCGCCGACATCTCCGCTATCGAGGCGGCGCTCAAGGTGGGAGGGTCGCACCTGATCTATCTCGAAAAACCATCCGACCCGTCGCAGATGGTACCCGCGGCCACCTCGGTCGGGGATCCGTTCACGGCCGACCATGTGTCGGTGACAGTGCCGGGGGTAGGGGGCACCACCCGCGGGACCATTGAAGGAATGACAGGCGAGGCCGCCGTATTGCGCAACGAAGCGACGGATGTCGCCCATGCTGCCGGCACGCCGGACCGGCCGATCAGCGACAGTATTGCGACAGTAGCGTGGGTCGGCTACCAGCCCCCGCCCAATGTCGGCGACACCTCGGTGCTCTCCGACGATCTCGCCCAAGCGGGGGCACCGAAACTCACCTCGTTCCTGGGCGAATTGGATGCAGCGTCGAAGAATCCGGGCCAATCCACCGCATTGTTCGGCCATTCCTACGGTTCGTTGACGTCAGGCATCGCCATGCAGGACGGCGCCAGCCAGTACCTGGACAACGCGGTGCTCTATGGTTCGCCGGGATTTCAGGCTGACACCCCGGCGGAGCTCGGCATGAATGACGGCAACTTCTTTGTGATGGCCGCAGGCGACGACTATCTGATCAACGCGATCGGGTCTGCCGCGCCGCTGCACGGATGGGGATCAGACCCCAATGACATCATCACCAATGACGATGGCAGCCTGCGGTTCCGTTTCGAACACCTGGACACCTCGGCCGGCAATACACCGATTCCTGCCTATGAGTCCAAGATCGGCGCCTCCGGCCACTCCGAGTACGGCCGCGACGCGGGGGAACGAATGACCGGATACAACCTTGCAGCTATCCTGCTGGACCGCCCTGACCTCACGGTAAAGGAGACCCCGTTGTCATGGTCGACCGAAGGCTGATCAAACAAGCACGGCGCCGCGTGACGGCACTGACATTCCTGGTGTGTACCTCGATGGTGATAGGTGGCTGTTCCTTGACTGAGAATCCCTACGAGTCCAAGACGGTCGAAGGTGAAGAAGCGATCAAACTAATCGACACCATGCGCGCCAAGGGCTCCTACGAAGACGCCAGAGCGCGCCTCAACACCACCGCCCAGACCATCGCCGAACGCGTCGCCGCCGCCATTCCCGGCCAGACCTGGAAATTCAGTGACGACCCCGACGCCATGGAGGTCAAGGCCAGCGGACTGCCATGCACAAAACTCACCATGGACGTCGCGCGGCGCCCCTTGTCCGACATGGTCATATTCGGCCGGACGTTCACCTCCGAAGAATTCGAAATGGCCAACGACATCGTGCGCCAAGAAGCCGCCCGCGTCGGAGCGGCCGGAGAATCCTCATTGTTCAACGACGACGCCAAACGCGACTACGACGTACAAGGCAATGGCTACGAGTTCAACCTCCGACAAGGTGGCACCGCCATGCTCACCGCTACTGGAGACTGCTTCCTGATGCAATCCGTGGTTGACTTGCCGCCCGGGCAGCTGCCACCCAAATAACCCACGTGCCAGGCCCCCTGTGCCCGGACGGCCGGACCCGATCGACGAACTGCCGCACAGCATCCGCCCGCACCGACCGTAGAATGCGCAGTTAGACTCAGCGATTTTGAGGGGGCTCGATGAATCAGTTCATCGCCGACATCAGCGCCATGGGCAACTGGCAGCAGCAAATGGGTGATGTGAGCTCGGATGTCAGCAATCTTCTCGGTAGCGCCCCTGGTGCCTCCAGTCTGGCCAGCAGCCTCGGCACCATCGCACACCCGGCACTGAATGCGACGAATGGCGCACAGTCGTCGAGGGAGAGCGCGCTGGGCGCCACCCAGTTCGCCGCCGGCAGAATGTCGGAACTACTCGGCCAGGCGTCGCAGGCATATGCGCGTGGTGACCTGGCGGCCGCCGAACGACTCAAGGCCCAGGCCGACCAGATCGAGGGCAGCGGCTCCTCCGCATCCGCCGGTGGCGGTGCAAGCTCGGCCGGTGGCAGCGCCGACGGCGCAGGCCAGATGATGGGCCAATTCAGCCAGATGGCCGGGCAGATGATGCAGTCGGTCACTCAGCCACTGCAGGGCCTGACCCAGGCCGCGACGCAGGTACCGCAGCAGGTCATGCAGGGAGTGCAAAGCATCGTCGAGGCCGCCACGCAGGCAGCCGGAGGCGGCGGCGATGCTGCGGCAACGGCTGCCGATGTCGGGGGCACGGGAGCCGAGGACGCCATCAAGGCCAACGCCGCCGGCCATCAGGGCCCCGGGGACGGCCAGGGCGACAGCACTGACGGCGGCCCCGCGGATCCGCATGACGGCAAGCACGACGGAAAAGACGACAAGAACGACGCCGAGCACCGCAAACACGACGGTGAACCCGGCCATCGGGCCGAGGCCGGCGCCAGCGCCCTCGGGTACAACGAGCAGCTGGGCGACCGAGCCTCGGCCGGTGTGCGGCCGGAGGACGGCTATGGCGTCAGCACGTTGCCGGCCCAGGCCCACAACATCAACCAGCGCCGGCAGTAGCGGCCAGCTCGCCGCCATCCAGCCGCAGCCAGCGGTCGATGCCGATGGCCTCGAGAAACCGTTCGTCGTGGCTGACCACCACGAAAGCCCCCTGATAGGCGTTCAGCGCCGATTCCAGCTGACCGACGCTGACCAGGTCCAGATTGTTGGTCGGCTCATCCAGCAGCAGTAGTTGGGGTGCAGGCTCAGCGTAGAGCACGCAGGCCAGTGTCGCCCGTAGCCGCTCCCCGCCCGACAATGCCGCCACCGGCAGGTGGATGCGGTCACCGCGAAACAGGAACTGCGCCAGCAGATGCATCCGCCGAGTGTGCGCGAGACTCGGGGCAGCAGCCGCCAGACTCTCGGCCACTGTGCGGTCCTCGGGCAGCAGATCCAGGCGTTGCGACAGTGAGGCGATACGCCCGTCGGCCCGTTGCACCATCCCTGAGTCGGGCTCCAGCGCGCCGTCGATGATCCGGAGCAGGGTCGACTTGCCCGCCCCGTTGGGGCCGGTCAGGGCGATGCGCTCCGGACCGCGAATGGACAAGCCAATACCGTTGCCGGCGAACAGTTTCTGGCCGCCACGGCTGATCTGCAGCTCCTCTCCGGCGAAGACCGTACGTCCGGCAGGCACCACAGTGTCGGGCAGGTCCAGCGCGATCACCTTGTCTTCGCGCAGCATTCGTTCAGCTTCGTCGAGTCGGGTTCGCGCATCATCGACCCGCTTCGCGTGCACGTCATCGGCGCGGGCCGCCGATTCCTGCGCATCGCGTTTGAGCTTGCCGGCCACGATCTTCGGCAACCCGGCGTCCTTGACGTTGCGTGCCGCGTTCGACGAGCGTCGGGCAGCGCGCTCGCGCGCCTCCTGCATCTGTCGCTTCTCACGCTTGAGCTGTTGTTCGGCGTTTCGGATGTTGCCCTCGGCCACGGACTGCGCCGCCTCTACCGTTTCCTGGTAGGCGGTGAAATTGCCTCCGTAGAAGATGATTTCACCGCGGTACAGCTCGGCAATCTGATCCATCCGGTCCAGCAACACCCGGTCATGACTGACCACCAACAGGCAGCCGCTGTAGCTGTCGAGCGCGTCGTACAGGCGGCGCCGGGCCGCACTGTCCAGATTGTTCGTGGGCTCGTCGAGGAGCAGAACACCCGGCCGCTTCAGCAGTTGAGCCGCCAGCCCCAGGGACACCACTTCTCCGCCGGACAACGTCCCCAACTGGCGGTCCAGCGCCAGGTCGTCGAGACCGAGCCGGTCCAACTGGGCACGCGAGCGTTCCTCGATGTCCCAGTCGTCGCCGATGGTGGTGAACACCTCGTCACTGGCGTCACCGGCGGCCAAGGCGGCCAGCGCGTCGAGCACCGGGGCGATCCCCAGCACCGCAGCCACGGTGAGATCAGAAGTGAACGGCAAGCTTTGGGGCAGGTAGCCGACGGCGCCGTCAGCCGTCACCGAACCCGCCGACGGCAGGTACTCACCGGCGATCAGCTTGAGCAGCGTGCTCTTTCCGGCACCGTTGGGTGCGACCAGTCCGGTGCGGCCGGGGCCGACCGAAAACGACAGATCCGAGAACAGCTCGACGTCATCGGGCCAGGAGAACGACAAATGGGAACAGACAATAGACATGCTGGTACTCCAAGGTGATGCGGGCATAAAGGCACCGCACAGAGGGACAGGAAGACGAATCGACTCTCGGGATCACCCGGAGATATCGTCAGTTCCCAGCATGTTTTCGGCCCACCTCGGTCGACAGCAGATGCGTTACCCATAGTACGCACGCGTGCAACCGATTTAGGTTCAGAAGGTTCCGCGCAGCCGATCCAGTTGGCGCCGTTCACGTTTCGTCGGGCGACCGGCACCCCGATCGCGGACGGGCGCGGCCGCCAGGATCTCCTTGGGCGGCGGTGGCGGACTGCGGTCGATCAGGCACTCCGCTGCGATGGCGGGACCGACCCGCTTGGCGATCGGGCGGATGACCTCCACGATCCGCTCCCGCCCGTCAAGCCGGACCCGCACCTCGTCGCCCGGACTGACGTGCTGCGCCGGTTTGGCCGGCACGTTGTTGACCCGCACATGACCGCCGCGACAGGCGGCCGCCGCCGCGGACCGGGTCTTGGTGATGCGCACCGCCCAGATCCAGCTGTCGACACGGACGGTGCTCACGACAGATAGCGCCTCAGCATGTCGGTGACCGCGCTGATCTGGGCGACCTCGACGCGTTCGTCGACCTTGTGGGCCAGGTTGGGATCGCCCGGTCCGTAGTTCACGGCAGGAATCCCCAGCGCGGCGAACCGCGACACGTCGGTCCAGCCGTACTTGGCGCGGACGGCTCCCCCGGCAGCGGCCACCAGCGCGGCGGCAGCGGGTTTGGCCAGGCCCGGCAGGGCGCCCGCGGCGGCGTCGGTCAATTCGATGTCGACGTCGAGGCCGTCGAACACCTCGTGCACGTGGGCGACGGCCTGATCGACACTTCGGTCGGGAGCAAACCGGAAGTTGACGGTCACCGAGGCGGCGTCGGGGATGACGTTGCCGGCGATGCCGCCGTCGATCCGGACCGCCGACAGCCCTTCCCGATACACGCAGCCGTCGATGTCGACACTGCGGGGCTGATAGGCGGTGAGCCGGTCGAGCACCGCACCGAGTTTGTGGATCGCGTTGTCGCCCAGCCAGGAACGTGCGGAATGCGCTCGGGTGCCGGTCGCACCGACGACGACGCGGATCGTGCCCTGACAACCGGCCTCGATGTAACCGCCAGACGGTTCGCCGAGGATCGCGACGTCGGCCTGCAGCCAGTCGGGCAGCTCGCGTTCGATGCGACCCAGCCCGTTGGCGCTGGACTCGATCTCCTCGCAGTCGTACATCACCAGGGTGATGTCGTGGCTCGGCTCGGCGATGGTGGCGGCCAGGTGCAGGAACACCGCGTCACCGGATTTCATGTCCGAGGTGCCGCAGCCCCACATCTCCCCGTTCTTGATGTGGCTTGGCAGGTTGTCGGCGGCGGGCACGGTGTCGATGTGGCCGGCCAGCATCACCCGTGACGATCGGCCCAGGTTGGTGCGGGCCAGCACCGCGTCACCGTTGCGGATCACCTCGAACCACGGTGCCTGCGTACGCAGCGCGGCCTCGATCTCGTCGGCGATGAGTCGTTCATGGCGCGATTCGCTGGGGATGTCCACAAGTGCAGCGGTCAGCGCGATCGGATCAGCACGCAGGTCTAGCCCCATGGTGTCCGAGGCTAGTCCAGTAACCTTGGCCAACGTGACTGCAGCATCTGGCGTCGGCCTGGCCACCATCACCGCCGACGGGACCGTCCTGGACACCTGGTTTCCCGCCCCTGAGCTGAGCGCCTCCGGCGACGCCGGCACGGTGAAGCTCACGGGTGACGATGTCCCCGCCGAGTTCGCGGGCCTGACCGGCCCCGATGCCGACCGCGGTGTCGAGGTGGTGGCGGTGCGCACCACGATCACCGACCTCGCGGACAAGCCGGCCGACGCGCATGACGCCTACCTGCGGCTGCACCTGCTTTCACACCGGCTCGTGGCCCCGCACGGCGCCAACATGGACGGCATCTTCGGTGCGCTGGCCAATGTGGTGTGGACGAACTTCGGTCCGTGCGCGGTCGAGGGCTTCGAAACCGTGCGGGCCAAGCTGCGCCGCCGCGGTGCCGTCGCGGTCTACGGCGTAGACAAGTTCCCCCGCATGGTCGACTACGTGTTGCCGGCGGGCGTGCGGATCGCCGACGCGGACCGCGTCCGCCTGGGTGCGCACCTGGCCGCCGGGACGACCGTCATGCACGAGGGCTTCGTGAACTTCAACGCGGGCACGCTGGGCAACTCGATGGTGGAGGGCCGGATCTCGGCCGGAGTCGTGGTGGACGACGGCTCCGACATCGGTGGCGGCGCCTCGATCATGGGCACGCTGTCCGGTGGTGGCAAAGAGGTCATCAAGGTGGGCAAGCGCTGCCTGCTGGGCGCCAACGCCGGCCTGGGCATCTCGCTGGGCGATGACTGCGTGGTCGAGGCCGGGCTCTATGTCACCGGCGGCACCAAGGTGACCACCGCCGACGGGCAGACCACCAAAGCCGTCGAGCTCTCGGGCGCGAACAACCTACTGTTCCGCCGCAACTCACTCTCGGGCGCCGTCGAGGTCGTCAAGCGTGACGGCACCGGCATCACGCTCAACGAGGCGCTGCACGCCAACTAGCTTTCTTCCGCCGAACGTCGGCTTGTGTGTCACAAATCGCGGATAGGAGACACACAAGCCGGCGTCCGGGGACTCAGGCTAGGTGCAGGGGATCCCGTGCGGGCCGCCGATCCAGTGACCTGGCGGGGATTGCCAAGGGCACCACTTCTTGATCTGCCCTGGCGGTAGGTTCGGGCCTGGATTCCAGTCAACCCAGCCCGGACCGGGAACCCACGGAATACGGGGGCCGGGGTCAGCCTGCGCTGAAGCCGCGCCCAACCCGAGGGATCCGGTGCCCAGTGCACCGGCGATCATTGCTGTTCCCACGATCTTCTTGAGATTCACGTGTGGCCTCCAAACATCTGCAGGTTGACGTGCGCTTTCTAACTTCTCTATCGACCAAGCTACGCCTTTTGTTAACACGTCGGCGGAGCCGGACCTACTCGGCAGCGAGTATGCAGAACTCGTTGCCTTCAGGGTCGGCCAGCACCACCCAGGTCTCGTCGCCCTGGCCGACGTCGACGTGTCGCGCACCCAGACCGACCAACCGGTCCACCTCGGCCTGCTGATCGTCGGGGGTGAAGTCTGGATGCACTCGGTTCTTGACCAGCTTGCCCTCCGGCACGGCGGTGAACAACCAGACGGGGCCGGCACCGGGCGGCGGGGTGAGGATCACGTCGCCGTCGGCATCGGTGTGATGGGGCCAGCCGAGTACCTTCGACCACCACGCTCCCAGCGCTTCCGGATCGTGGGCATCGATACAGATCTCGGAGAACCTCAGTCCCATTGCGCCAGTTCCTTTTTCATCACCTTGCCCATGGCGTTGCGGGGCAGGCTGTCCACCAGCCGCACTTCGCGGGGTCGCTTGTGTGCTGAAAGTTGTTGGGCGACAAACTCGATCAATACTTCCGGTGCGGCAGTGCCGACGACGAACGCGACGATGCGCTGCCCGAGATCCTCGTCGGGCATGCCGACCACGGCCACCTCGTCGACGCCGTCATGGCCCAGCAGCACGGTTTCGATCTCACCCGCGCCGATGCGGTAGCCGCCGGACTTGATCAGATCCACCGATTCACGCCCGACGATGCGGTGCATGCCGTCGGCATCGATGACGGCAACGTCGCCGGTGCGGTACCAACCGTCTGAATCGAAGGCCTCGGCGGTGGCCTCGGGCCGGTTGAGATAGCCACCAAACACCATGGGGCCCTTGATCTGCAGCCGCCCGATGGTCTCACCGTCGTGCGGCACCTCGGCACCCTCGTCGTCGACCAACCTGGTCTGCACCCCGGCCAGCGGCAGCCCGACCCAGCCGGGCCTGCGCTCACCGTCCACCCGGGTGCTCAGCGTGATCAGAGATTCGGTGCTGCCGTAGCGCTCCACCGGAGCGTGCCCGGTCAGCCGGACCAACTCGTCGAACACCGGTACCGGCAGCGGCGCACTACCGGAGACCAGCAGCCGCGCCGTGGACAGGGCCAGCGCCGAGTCGAGGTCCTTGACCACCCGTGACCACACCGTCGGCACTCCGAAATACAGCGTGCCCTGGGCCTGCGCGTACGCGGCCGGTGTCGGTTTCCCGGTGTGTACGAAGCGGTTCCCGATCCGAAGCGAGCCGAGCAGGCCAAGCACCAGGCCGTGTACGTGGAACAACGGCAGCCCGTGCACCAGGGTGTCGGCGGACGTCCACTGCCACGCCTCGGCCAGCGCGTCGATGTCGTCGGCGATGGCCTGACGACTGATCGGCACCCCCTTGGGCGCTCCGGTGGTGCCGGAGGTGTACATGATGATCGCGGTCGAATCAGCTGGCGGTTCTTGGTAGCGGTGCCAGGACCGCGCGTGCAGCCGGACCGGGATCAATGGAAGCCCCGCAGGATCATCGCCGTCCTCAGGCATCTCCCCCAGCCAGGCCTGGGCGCCCGAGTCCGCGAGGATGTGCCTGCGCTCTGCCACGCCGACGTCGGCCGGGACCGGCACCACCGGCACGCCGGCGATCAAGCATCCGATGATGGCGAGGACCGTCGTCGGGGTCGGCGTCGCCAAGACCGCGACGCGGCCGGCGACAGCGACGCGCTCGGCCACCGAAGTGGCGGCGCCGACGAGGTCGCTGCGGCTCAGCACGGTCCCGTCGATCGAAACGGCATCGTCAAGTTCGGCCCCCGCGGCGACAGCTGCGGGGTTCAAGGAGGCCAGCAACACCCTTGTGAGGCTACCGTCGGGTGGTATGGGCACAGCATCTGGACGCGACCGCGACGACTCCGGCCGGCCACGCAACACCCGCCCGCGTGACGCACTCGGCCGGCCGTTGCCGTACGGCAGTGAAGGCGTCGCACGCATTCCCGATGAGCTGGAGCTCACGCCGGCCGAAACTCTCGCCTACGCCCAGGATCTGCTCGACCGTGGTCAGGCGTTCAGCGCTCACGAAGTACTCGAAGCGGCGTGGAAGAACGGGCCGGGCCACGAACGTGCGCTCTGGCAGGGTCTGGCGCAGCTGGCTGTGGGCATCACGCATGTGCAGCGCGGCAACCGGACCGGCGCTGCCGCCCTGTTGCGACGCGCCGCAGCGCGGTTGGCACTCGTCGAAACACCTGCGCCCTACGACATCGATGTGACCCGCCTCGTCGATGTCGCCGCCACTCTCGCCGACGACATCGAGAGCACCGACGACATCGCGCCGGAGCGGCTGCGCACCGGCCTCACGGCCGCCATCCGCCGGACTGCGACGCGCGAGGTGTACCGGAACAACTGGCTGACGCTGCGCGAAGACCACATCGTCCGGTCTGACGGCAGCACCGGCGTCTACGCCGTCGTGGACAAGCAGACCTACGCCCTGGTGATTCCGTACGACCCCGATGGCGATCGGTTTCACCTCGTCGAGCAGTTCCGCTACCCGTTGGGGTTGCGGCGCTGGGAGTTCCCTCAGGGCACAGCGCCAGAGAATCAACATCTGGAGGCCACCGCCCTCGCCCACCGCGAGCTTCGTGAAGAGACCGGTCTGCGCGCCGAGACCATGGAAAGACTCGGCCTACTCGATGTGGCGGCGGGGATGAGCAGTCAGCGCGGCTGGGTGTTTCTGGCGACCGGCCTGACCGAGGGCGAACACGAACGCGAGCATGAGGAGCAGGACATGCACAGCGCGTGGTTCTGCCGAGCAGAGCTGAACGACATGATCCGGGACGGCGCGATCACCGATGCCCAGAGCCTGGCGGCCTTGACTTTTCTGCTGTTGCGCGAGAGGGAAATTCAGCGTTGACATCAACTTAGGTTGAGGTTCTACCGTCGAGCGCGTGAGCCAACCAGAGGTGATAGTCGACCAAGTTGTCCTGCGCGACGGCTTCGTCCCGTTGATCGACATCAGCAGCGCCCGAAACGGCGACCCACGTCAACGCCAAGCAGTCGCCGACGCTATCGGGCGATGCTGCGAAAGCAGCGGTTTTCTGCTGCTCGTCGGCCATGGGGTGCCCGATGGCGTGATCGAGGATGTCAACCGCGCGCTGCGCGAATTCTTCTCGCTGCCACGGGCCCTCAAGGAACAGGTCGGGGCCGATCCTGCCGATCCGCTGGCCCGTGGTTTCAGCAGTGCGGGCAACCTCGCGGCCACCAACGACGGGGCCGACCCGGTGGCCGAACACGAATCACCGGACCAGGTCGAGAAATTCGTGTACTTCCCGCAGGGAAATCCGGAGGGGTTCGACGGACCCGGAAGGGCCGATGGACGGGTCTCGGTCGCCGAACGATGGCCAGAGGTACCGGGATTCCGCGCGGCCTACGAACGCTATTACGACGAGATGGCTTCGCTTGCGACCGAGTTGTCCCGGCTGTTCGCCTTGGCGCTGGGCCTGCGCGAAGACTGGTTCGACAAACTGATCGACCGGCACAACTCCAACCTGATGGCCAACCACTACCCGGCCGATGATCAGCCGGCCGGCCACATCCGGCTCAGTCAGCACAGCGACTGGGGCAACCTCACGATCCTGCTGCAGGACGAAACCCAGAGCGGGCTACAGGTTCGGGACGATCGCGGTGAGTGGCTCGACGTGCCGGTGGTACCGGGCTCGTTCGTCATCAACATCGGCGACCTGTTGGCCCGGTGGACCAACGACCGATGGGTCAGCACAGTGCACCGGGTAGTGGGCACCGGAGCACCCACCGCAGAGCGGTTCAGCCTTCCGTTCTTCCACCAGCCCAACTTCGACGCCGTGATCGAGTGCATCCCCACGTGTGCGACCGTGGACAACCCGGCGCGGTATGAACCGGTGGTGTCGGGACCCTATCTGCTCGACAAGTTCAAGGTCGCCTACGACCTGAGTCCCAGCTGAGGCCCTGGGTCAGTGGCGCTCGGCCAGGGCCCGCAGGAAGAACGTCAGGTTGGCCGGGCGCTCCGCCAGTCGCCGTACGAAGTAGCCGTACCACTCGTTGCCGAACGGCACGTACACCCGGACGTGGTTGCCCGCGTCGGCAAGCCGGCGTTGTTCGGCGTCACGGATGTTGTAGAGCATCTGGTACTCGAAACCGTCCACGCCCCGGCTGAATTCATCGACAAGGCCGGGTACCGCGTCGATGATCTGCGGGTCGTGTGAGGCCACCATCGGGTAGCCCGATCCGGCCATCAGCACCCGCAGACAGCGCAGGTAGGAGTCGGTGACCTCGTCTGCATCGCGGTAGGCAACCGTGGCGGGCTCGTCGTAGGCGCCCTTGCACAGCCTGATCCGGGCTCCGGATGCGGCGAACTCACGGCAGTCCGCCTCGGTCCGGTGCAGATAGGCCTGCAGAACGGTTCCCAGCCAGTCGAATTCGGTGCGTAGATCACGCACGATGGACAGGGTCGAGTCGGTCGTGGTGTGGTCCTCGGCATCCACGGTGACCCAGGCTCCCACCTCGCGGGCCTTGGTGCAGACGGTGTGCGCGTTCTCGTAGGCGATCTTCTCACCGTCGCGCGGCAGTGCCTGACCGAGCGCCGAGAGTTTGAGTGACACCTCGAGCGGTCGCACGGAGGCGTCGATGTCGCCGCGTCGTGCCAGCCCGTCGAGCAGGGTCAGGTAGGCCTGCACAGTACGTTCGGCGTCGTCGTTGCTCGTCGTGTCCTCGCCGAGGTAGTCGACGGTGACGAATCGGCCCGAATCTCGCAGTGCACCAACGGTGTCGAGCGCCTCGGGTACCGTCTCCCCTGCCACAAAGCGGTCCACCACCTTGCGGGTGATCGGGAGGCGTTCGGCTGTGTGGCGCAGTCTCGGCGAGTGCGACGCGGCCAGGATCGCCGGGCGGGCGACGCGCTGGAAGACGCCCATGTCAGACCTCCATGTGGGGGTAGGTGTGGTGGGTGGGCGGCACGAACGTCTCTTTGATGGAGCGGGCCGAGGTCCAGCGCAACAGGTTCAGCGCGGAACCGGCCTTGTCGTTGGTGCCCGAAGCGCGCGATCCGCCGAAGGGCTGCTGGCCGACGACCGCGCCGGTCGGCTTGTCGTTGACGTAGAAGTTGCCCGCGGCGTTCCGCAGCCGGTCGGCGGCGGTCAACACCGCGGCGCGGTCGTCGGCGATCACCGCGCCGGTCAGCGCGTAGCGGGCACCGGTGTCGACGACGTCGAGGATGCGCTCGTAGTCCGCGTCGGGATAGACGTGGACCGCGAGGATGGGGCCGAAGTACTCGGTGGAGAAGGCCTCGTCGGTCGGATCGTCGGACAGCAGGACCGTGGGCCTGACGAAATAGCCTTCACTGTCGTCGTATTCACCGCCGGCGGCGATGGTGACGCCCGCCGCGCCCTTGGCCCGCTCGATCGCCGCGACGTTCTTGGCGTAGGCGTGTTCGTCGATCACGGCACCGCCGTAGTTGGTCAGGTCGGTGACGTCGCCGTATTTGAGGTCCGATGTGGCCGAGAGGAAGTCATCGCCCATCCGGTGCCACACCGAGCGCGGGATGAAGGCCCGGGAGGCTGCCGAGCACTTCTGTCCCTGGTAGTCGAAGGCGCCGCGGATCAGGGCGGTGCGCAGGACATCCGGGCGGGCCGAGGAGTGCGCGACGACGAAGTCCTTGCCGCCGGTCTCGCCGACCAGTCGTGGATAGGTGTGGTAGCTGCCGATGTTCGCGCCGACCTCGCGCCACAGGTGCTGGAACGTGGCGGTCGATCCGGTGAAGTGGATGCCGGCCAGTCGCGGATCCGCCAGGGCCACATCGGAAACCGCGATCCCGTCGCCGGTCACCAGATTGATCACCCCGGGCGGCAGTCCGGCGGCCTCGAGCAGTTGCATCGTCAGGTAGGCCGCGAAGGTCTGGGTGGGCGAGGGTTTCCACACCACGGTGTTGCCCATCAGGGCGGGTGCGGTGGGCAGGTTGCCGGCGATCGCGGTGAAGTTGAAGGGGGTGATGGCGTAGACGAAGCCCTCGAGTGGCCGGTGATCGGTGCGGTTCCAGACGCCGGGGCTGCTGACGGGCTGTTGCGCCAGGATCTCACGGGCGAACTCGACGTTGAACCGCCAGAAGTCGATCAGCTCGCAGGGGGCGTCGATCTCGGCCTGGTAGGCGGTCTTGGACTGGCCGAGCATGGTGGCGGCGGCGATCTTCTCGCGCCAAGGTCCGGACAGCAGATCGGCCGCGCGCAGGAACACCGCGGCGCGCTCGTCGAACGGCACCCGGGCCCACTCGGCCTTGGCGGCCAGCGCGGCCTCGATGGCGGCACTGGCGTCGGCGTGTTCGGCGTTGGTCAGGGTGCCGAGCGTCGCGCTGTGGCGATGCGGTTGCACGACATCGATGCGTGCACCGCCGCCCATGGTGTGTTTGCCGCCGATGACGTGCGGCAGGTCGATCGGGGCGCCGGTGAGTTCGCCGAGCGCAGTGGCGAGCCGGGCGCGTTCGCCCGAGCCCGGTGCGTAGTCGTGGACCGGCTCGTTGGCCGGCGCGGGCACGGCGGTGATGGCATCCATGAGTCAAGAATCCCCGACGTGACCCACGCAACACTTGTTTGTTCCGCCAAGCCTTGCTCCTCTGATCAGTAGAATCGGACAACATGCGGACCACTGGTGTCAGCCTGGGCCAACTGTTGTTGGCGCTGGATGCCACCCTGGTCAGACTGGTTGAGGCACCCCGTGGCCTAGATCTGGCGGTGGCCTCGGCCGCACTCATCGATTCCGACGACGTGCGTCTGGGCCTGGCCCCGTCCGCAGGCGCCGCGGACGTGTTCTTCCTGCTCGGATTGTCCGAAGAAGACGCGCTGAGTTGGGTCGAGCAGCAGACCGCACGCCGGGCGCCTGCGGCGATCTTCATCAAGAAGCCATCCGATGCGGTCATCGAACGAGCAGTGGCGGCGGGCACCGCGGTGGTTGCCGTCGATCCGCGGGCCCGCTGGGAGCGGCTCTACCGATTGGTCAACCATGTCTTCGAACACCATGGTGACGGCGCGCTGCACGATTCGGGTACCGACCTGTTCGGCCTGGCCCAGTCAGTGGCCGAACGCACGCACGGCATGGTCAGCATCGAGGACGCCCAGTCACACGTGTTGGCCTATTCCGCGTCCAGCGACGAAGCCGATGAGTTGCGTCGCCTGTCGATTCTCGGCCGAGCGGGTCCACCAGAGCATCTGGCGTGGATCGCCCAGTGGGGCATCTTCGATGCGTTGCGTTCCCGACCGGAGGCGGTGCGGGTGGCCGAGCGCCCCGAACTCGGGCTGCGGCCCAGGCTGGCGATCGGCATCTTCGCGCCCGCCGTCGACGAGCGCCGGGCCGCCGCGTTCGTCGGCACCATCTGGGTGCAGCAGGGCAGTCACCCGCTGGCCGAGGACGCCGAGGAGGTGATGCGCGGCGCCGCTGTTCTGGCCGCGCGGATCATGGCGCGCCTGGCCGCCGCGCCGTCCACCCATGCCGTGCGGGTACAGGAACTGCTGGGGTTGGGTGAGGCGGAGGCCCCCGTCGAAGTGGAGTTGATCGCCCGGGAACTAGGTGTGGCCGTTGACGGCCGGGCCGCGGTGATCGGCTTCGACAGCCGCGCCGGAGCCAATCAGGCGAGCCGACTGGCTGACGTTCTGGCTTTGAGCGCCAGCGCCTTTCGCCACGACGCACAGATGGCCTCGGTGGGATCGCGGGTCTATGTGCTGTTCCCCACCACTGGTAAGGCGGTGACGTCGTGGGTGCGGGGCACCGTGGCGTCGTTGCGCACCGAGTTGGGACTGGAGCTGCATGCGGTGATCGCCAGCCCGGTGGCCGGGTTGGCCGGCGCGGCGGCGGCCCGCATCGATGTCGACCGGGTGCTCGGCACGGCCGGACGCCATCCCGGAACGCTGGCCGCCGTCACCTCGCTGGCCGAGGCGCGCACGACGGTGTTGCTCGACGAGATCGTCACCGCCATCGCCGCCGACGAGCGGCTGATCGATCCGCGGGTGCGGATGTTGCGGGCCGACGAACCGGTGCTCGCGGAAACCCTGGGCATGTACCTGGACTGCTTCGGCGACGTGGCCGCGGCCGCGCAGCATCTGCACGTACACCCCAACACTGTCCGTTACCGGATCCGCCGCGTGGAAGAGCTGCTGGCGACCTCCCTCAACGATGCCGATGTCCGGCTGCTGCTCGCGTTGAGTCTGCGTGCCACAGCGTGAGTCGCCTCCCCTGCCGAGCAGACGCTCAGGTACCCAGATGCTCGGCGTGTCGGGTACCGCCGCGTCTGCTCGCCAGAAATGTGGGCCCCTGTCCATCGTTCGGTTGACATACGAATCAGCCGCGAAGGCGTCGCGCGGACGCGGGCGAAGCGGCACCGTAGGGGTATGACGACCGAAACGGTTCAGCACACATACGAACATCCGTATCTGAGCGGGAACTACGCCCCGGTACATGACGAGGTCACGGTCACCGACCTGACGGTCACGGGGAACATTCCGGACTACCTCGACGGGCGCTACCTGCGCACCGGGCCCAACCCGCTGCGCGCTCCCGATCCGGAACGCCACCACTGGTTTCTGGGCGACGGCATGGCGCACGGGATCCGGCTGCGCGACGGCAGCGCGACCTGGTACCGGAATCGCTGGATCAGGTCGAGTTCGGTCGCGCGCCAGCTCGGCGAAAAATGGGCCGGCGGCGCGCACGCCGGTGGGTTCGACTTCCCCTCGAACACCAACATCATCGGCCATGCCGGCCGGACGTTGGTGGTCACCGAGGCCGGCGTGCGACCCTACGAACTCACCGAGGAGCTCGACACGGTAGGTCCGTCCGACTTCTGCGGCACATTGTTCGGCGGATTCACCGCACACCCGAAGCATGATCCGAAAACCGGTGAACTGCATGCCGTCTCGTACAACCCGTTGCGCGGCAACCTGGTGAGCTACACCGTCACCGGGGTGGACGGAAGGGTCCGGCGCACAGTCGACATCGCCTTACGCGCCCAGACGATGATGCACGACTTCACCCTGACCGAGAAGTATGTGGTGCTCTACGACCTGCCGGTGCTGCTCGATCTGACGACGATGGTCAAGAGTGCCCCGGCGCGTGCCGCCGCACGGTTGCTGACCGGATTCGCGGCCCGGCACGCGGCACCGGACTTCGTCCTGCGCGCCGCCATGCGCGGATCCGAACGCGCCGCGCTGCCGACGACGGCGATGCCGTACCGGTGGTCACCGGAGCACGGTGCTCGTATCGGGGTGATGCCCCGCGAGGGATCAGCCGCCGACATCCGGTGGTTCGACATTCCGCCGTGCTATGTGTTCCACACCCTCAACGGGTACGACCAGACCGGACCCGACGGCGAACAGATCGTGCTCGACGTCGTCCGACATCCTGCGGTGTTCACAACCGGCGACCGGCTGTTCACCGACTCGATCACGTTGGACCGCTGGACCGTTGACCTTCGCACCGGAAAGGTGCGCGAGCAGCGACTCCACGACGAGACCCAGGAATTCCCCCGCATCGACGACCGCACGGTCGGGCGGCAGCACCGATACGGCTACACCGTCAGCCTGCCCCCGGAACCGGACGCGCCGGCCGGCGCCATCCTGCGCCACGACCTGCGAGAGGGAACCACCGACCGGGTCGACTTCGGGCCCGGGCGCGAACCCGGCGAATTCGTCTTCGTCCCGTCCGGACCGGATGCCGACGAGAACGACGGCGTGGTGATGGGATTCGTCTACGACCGAGCCGAGAACCGTAGCGATCTGGTGTTGCTCGACGGGCAGAGTCTGGCACCCGTTGCCACCGTGCACATTCCGGTCAGGGTCCCACACGGATTCCACGGAAACTGGGTGGCCACCGAAGGCGGCGGCGGCCGTTAACATCGGCAGATGACCGAAACCGGTCCGTCCACTACAGCAGTCCTGCGGGAACCGTCGGACTGGCATTGGATGTGGGAGACCTACGTCTGCGGGTTGTGCGTCGCGGCGGTCGTCGCGGTGGTGCTGCTGCGACACACCCTCGGCGGCAACGTAGGAGTGGCGTGCGGCGCACTCGCCGCGATGGTCGTCGTCGTTCTGGTGTTCGGACGCAGCGTGATTCACGATGCGGATCCGATCACCGGCCCGGTGAGCGCACGGACGGCGGCGTTCCTGGCAGTGATGATCGGCCTCTGGCTGCTCGCGCTGCTGGCCGCGGCGCCGGCCGTCGCGGCAATTCCGGCGCTCTTCCCGCTGATCTTCGCCACGTTGCCGCTGACGGCGGCGTTGACGCTGACTTTCCTGGTCACCCTGGCACCGTTGGGCCTCGCCGTGGCCATCCACGGGCTGGGGTGGCCGAGCCTGCCGCCGGTGGCCGCGGTGACCCTCGTCGGTGCGGTTGCCGCCCCGATCATCGGTACCACCATCATGACCACCATGCGCCAGCGACAGAAGTTGGCGGAGACGGTCGCCGAGTTGGCGGCCAGCCGGGCCGAAGCCGCCCGCCTGTCACGGGAGGCCGGCGTGGCCGCCGAACGGGAGCGGCTGGCCCGGGAGATCCACGACACCCTGGCCCAGGGATTCACCAGCATCGTGGCGCTCGCCCAGGCGGTGCAGGCGGAGAGCGACGCAGACCCGGCCGCCGCCGCCCGGCATGTGGAGTTGATCCGCAACACCGCGCGCGACAACTTGGCCGAGGCCCGCACGATGGTCACCAGACTGACCCCGGCCGCGTTGGAGGAGGGCTCCCTGCCTGCTGCCCTGCGCCGCCAGTGCGAGCGATTGGCCGCCGAGACCGGCATCGCCGTCGACATACACATCGACGACGACCTACCCTCGCTTGGCATGGCCGCCGATGTGGTGTTGTTGCGCAGCGCGCAGGAGGCGATGACGAACGTGCGCCGGCATTCGCAGGCCAGTGAACTCCGGGTCCACCTTGAGCCCGTACCGCACGGGGTACGACTTTCCCTGTCCGACAACGGTATCGGCCTGCAGCCCGACCACGTCGACGGTTTCGGACTGCGCGGTATGCAGGCCCGGCTGGATCAGGTCGGCGGCACCCTGACGCTGTCGGTCCCCGACGGTGGCGGCGTGCGGGTGATCGTGGCGGTGCCGGCATGACCGGGACTGCGACCAAGGTCCTGCTGGTCGACGATCACCCGGTGGTCCGCGAGGGGCTGCGCGGCATGATCGACGCCGAGGACGACCTGACGGTGATCGGTGAGGCCGGTTCCGGCGCCGAGGCGATCGGGTTGGCCGGTGCGCTGCGCCCCGATGTCATCTTGATGGATCTGCGGATGCCCGGAATCGACGGCGTCACCGCCACTGCCCAGATTCTGGCTGCCGATCCTTCGATCCACATCGTCGTGGTCACCACCTACGAAAGTGACACCGACATCCTTCGCGCTGTCGAGGCCGGCGCGACGGGCTATCTGCTCAAGGATGCGTCCCGCGCCGAGTTGGCCCGTGCAGTGCGCGACGCCGCGCGCGGCAAGACGGTGCTGGCCCCCGGCGTCGCAGACCGATTGGTGAACGCGGTCCGGACGCCCGCGGTGACACTGTCGGTGCGGGAGGCCGAGGCGCTGGCCTTGGTGGCCACAGGTGCCACCAACGCCGATATCGGCCGCGCATTACACATCAGCGAGGCCACCGTGAAGACGCATCTGCTACGGGCGTTCCACAAACTCGGGGTGTCCGACCGCACGGCGGCCGTCACCAAAGCGATGTCGCTGGGCCTGCTGGGCTGACTTTCTCCCGCGAGCAGACGCAAACTCGCACATTTTCAGCGGAAAACTGATGAGTTTGCGTCTGCTCGGCGGTTAGGAGAGGCGTGCGACCGCAGCGGCGATGCGCTCGTCGGTCGCGGTCAGTGCGACCCGCACGTACTGAGCTCCGGCCGGACCGTAGAACTCGCCCGGCGCCACGAGGATGCCGCGCTCGGCCAGCCACTTGACGGTGTCGCGGCAGGGCTCGCCGCGAGTGGCCCACAGGTACAGGCCCGCCTCGGAATGCTCGATGGTGAATCCGGCCGCCTGCAGTGCGGGTAGCAGCAGCGCCCGGCGTTGCGCGTATCGCTCGCGTTGCACGGCTTCGTGCTCGTCGTCGTCGAGGGCGGCGACCATCGCGGCCTGCACCGCCGTCGGCACCATCATCCCGGCGTGCTTGCGGACCGCGAGCAGTTCGGCGACGACAGCCGGGTCACCGGCGACGAACCCGGCACGGTAGCCGGCGAGCGAGGAGGTCTTGGACAGCGAGTGCACCGCGAGCAGCCCGGTGTGGTCACCGTCGCAGACCGATGGATGCAGGACACTGAGCGGCTCGGCTTCCCAGCTCAGGCCCAGGTAGCACTCGTCGGAAGCGATGAGCACCCCACGGTCGCGGGCCCAGGTCACCACCTTGCGGAGGTGGTCGGCCGGGAGCACCTTCCCGGTGGGGTTGCTCGGCGAGTTCAGGTAGATCAGCGCGGGACGTTGCGGACCCAGCTGGGTGAGCGAATCGGCACGCAGCACCTGCGCCCCGGCCAGCAGGGCACCGACCTCGTAAGTCGGGTAGGCCAGCTCCGGGACGACGACGGCATCGCCGGGGCCGATCGCCAGCAGCGTCGGCAGCCAGGCGATCAGCTCCTTGGTGCCGATCACCGGCAGCACCGCATCCGGCGCCAGGTCGGTGATGCCGTACCGGCGTCGCAGTGCCGCCGCGGCCGAGGCTCGCAGCGCCGGTGTCCCGGCCGTCGTCGGATAGCCGGGAGCCGAACTGGCGGCGGCCAGCGCCTCCCGGATGACCGGTGCCACCGGATCTACCGGAGTGCCTACCGAAAGGTCGACGATTCCGTCGGGGTGCGAGCGGGCCAGAGCAGTGACGTCCGCCAGGGTGTCCCACGGAAACTCTGGCAATGCCGCCGAACGACGCTGTCGCACCACGTCAGTCTCGAAGCCGGATTCGACCGTGCTCAGTCCTCGGCCTTGGCCGGCAGGTCCTTGATCACCTGCGGATCGTTGTCGGTCTGGCCGACCTTGGACGCGCCGCCGGGCGAACCCAGCTCGGAGAAGAAGTCAGCGTTGGCCTGCGCGTAGCTGCTCCACTGGTCCGGCACATCGTCTTCGTAGTAGATGGCCTCGACCGGGCAGACCGGTTCGCACGCGCCGCAATCCACACACTCGTCGGGGTGGATGTACAGCATGCGGGCACCCTCGTAGATGCAATCGACCGGGCACTCTTCGATACATGCCTTGTCTTTGACGTCGACGCAGGGTTCGGCAATGACGTACGTCACTGATGTCTCTCCTGTCCAGTGGGCTGCTGGGCTCGGTGGTCGGGACTCTGTTGAGTTCGACGTCACAGTATGCGTTGCCGATACTTGGACGCGCGTCTCAGTGTGTCCTAACTTCACGCGTCACCCAGTTATGGGTGGCGCGTGGTAACTGATACTAGCCGTCGCAGATACAGCTCGCCTAGCCGCCCGACCGATTCCTTTTGCCCAACCCAGATCAGTCAATTAGTTGCATAGGACCGTCGGTCCCACCTACCCTGCGGACATGGGGTTGACCTATCCGCATCTCTTGTCGCCGTTGGACCTCGGCTTCACCACCCTGCGCAACCGGGTCGTGATGGGCTCGATGCACACCGGCCTCGAGGACCGCGCCGGCGACACCGCGAAGCTCGCCGAATACTTCGCCGAGCGGGCCCGCGGTGGCGTCGGGCTGATCATCACCGGCGGCTACGCCCCCAACAAGACCGGCTGGCTGCTGCCGTTCGCCTCACAACTGGTGTCCTCCGCCGAAGCGCGACGCCACCGCCGGATCACCGGTGCCGTCCACGATGCCGACGGCAAGATCCTGCTGCAGATCCTGCACGCCGGACGCTATGCGTATCACCCACTTTCGGTGAGCGCATCGTCGATCAAGGCCCCCATCAACCCGTTCCGGCCGCGCGCTTTGCGGGACGTCAAGGGCACCATCGACGATTTCGTCCGCTGCGCGCTGCTCGCCCGCGAAGCGGGTTATGACGGCGTCGAGATCATGGGCAGCGAGGGCTATCTGCTCAACCAGTTCCTGGCACCGCGCACCAACAAGCGCACCGACGCGTGGGGCGGCACCCCGGAGAAGCGCCGTCGCTTCCCGGTCGAGATCGTGCGACGGGTGCGCGAGGCGGTCGGCTCCGACTTCATCATCTGCTACCGCCTCTCGATGGCCGACTATGTCGAGGACGGTCAGACCTGGGAGGAAATCGTCGCGCTGGCAACCGAAGTCGAGGCGGCCGGCGCGACGATCCTGAACTCGGGCTTCGGCTGGCACGAGGCGCGGGTACCCACGATCGTCACCTCGGTGCCCAACAGCGCCTTCGCCGACATCAGCAGTGCGGTGGCCGAGCACGTCTCCATCCCGGTGGTGGCGTCCAACCGGATCAACATGCCGCAGAGTGCCGAGCAGATCCTGGCCGACACCCACGTCCAGCTGATCTCGATGGCGCGGCCCCTGCTCAGCGATCCGGACTGGGTGCTCAAGGCCGCCGAGGAGCGGGCCGACGAGATCAACACCTGCATCGCGTGCAATCAGGCCTGCCTCGACCATGCCTTTGTGCACAAGAAGGTTTCGTGCCTGCTCAACCCGAGGGCCGGGCGGGAGACGACATTGGTGCTCAGCCCGACGCGTCGGGCCCGTTCGGTGGCCGTCGTAGGCGCCGGCCCAGCCGGGTTGTCGACCGCGGTCAACGCCGCCCAGCGCGGTCACCGGGTCACGCTGTTCGAGGCGGGGTCGGCCATCGGCGGCCAATTCGACCTGGCCAGAAGGATTCCCGGCAAGGAAGAGTTCAACGAGACCATCCGGTACTACACGACGATGCTCGACAAGCTCGAGGTCGACGAGCGGTTGGGAGTTCGCGCCGGAGCCGACGACCTGGCCGGCTTCGACGATGTGGTGCTCGCAAGCGGGGTCACACCGCGCCTTCCCGCCATTCCAGGGATCGACCATCCGAAAGTGCTCACCTACGCCCAGGCCATCACCGGTGCGCCCGTGGGCAAGTCGGTAGCGGTGATCGGCGCCGGCGGAATCGGCTTTGACGTGAGCGAATTCCTGACCACCGATGCTTCTCCCACCCTGAACCTCAAGGAGTGGAAGGCCGAGTGGGGTGTGGCAGACCCCCAGGAAGCCCGTGGCGCGCTCACCACTCCCCTGCCCGCTCCCGCCGTGCGCGAGGTGTATCTGCTGCAGCGCACCAAGGGCCCACAGGGCCGCAACCTCGGCAAGACCAGCGGGTGGGTTCATCGAGCATCACTGAAAGCCAAAGGGGTGCATCAGCTTTCCGGAGTGAACTACGAACTCATCGACGATGAGGGTCTGCACATCAGCTTTGGCTCCGAACACCGGGACCGACGCGTGCTCCCGGTCGACAACGTGGTGATCTGCGCCGGACAGGAATCGGTGCGTGATCTCGAAGCGGACCTTCGGCGCAACGGCATCGAACCCCACATCATCGGAGGCGCTGCTGTGGCAGCCGAACTCGATGCGAAACGAGCAATCAAACAGGGCACCGAATTGGCCGCGGCACTCTAGGCTG
This sequence comes from Mycobacterium shunyiense, assembly GCF_058270075.1. Classification (NCBI taxonomy): domain Bacteria; kingdom Bacillati; phylum Actinomycetota; class Actinomycetes; order Mycobacteriales; family Mycobacteriaceae; genus Mycobacterium; species Mycobacterium shunyiense. The sequence goes on from NZ_JBZDPU010000025.1 coordinate 95,822, forward strand.
CGCTGCGCGAACTTTCCGAAAAGCCCGCAATGACGCTGCCCCGTCGGTATTTTTGACCCCGTCGAAGATTCCGCACGTGCGGGTTCAGATGCCGCCCGCACCCATGTGGTGGGGGGAGCAAGCGCATGGCCGTCAAGGAGTCCACCAGCCAACCACTGATCGGCAAGGGCTGGGTTCAGGGCGTCGCCCTGGTGATGATCTTCGGCTTCTTCGTCATGGGGCTGCTGGCCTACCGCACCTACACGGCATCGATGCCGATGCCCGACAAGGTGGTCACCGAATCCGGGCAGGTGGTGTTCACCGGCGAGGAGATCACCCGGGGCCAGGAGCTCTTCCAGTCACGCGGCCTGCAGGAGTACGGGTCGATCGTCGGTCACGGTGCCTACCTCGGCCCCGACTACACCGCTGATTACCTGCGCCGGGCAACCGAAGATGTCGCCACCCAGCTGCGGGACGGGGGTATGGCCGACACCCACGACACCGTCGTCACCGAGTTCCGGACCAACCGCTTCAACCCCGAGACCCGAACCCTGGTGTTCACCGACCGACAGGCCGAGGCCTTCGACCGGATCACGCAGCACTATGCCGAATTCTTCGGGGAGGACTCCACCAAACACGGGCTGCTCCCCCGGCTCATCACCGACCCTGCCGAGATTCACGACCTGACCGCGTTCTTCGCCTGGACCGCATGGGCGTCGGCCGCTGACCGGCCCGGCCACAACTACAGCTACACCAACAACTGGCCCAGCGAACCCCGCGTCGACAACGGCCCCACCGCACAGCTCATCGTCTGGTCGACGCTCTCGTTGATCATGCTGCTCGGCGGGACCGGCATCATGTTTGCCGTCTACGGGCGGTGGAGTCAGAAGATCGGTTGGCACAGTGCCGAAGCCCCGATGCTGTCATTCCGCCAGCCTGGCGAAGTTCCGCTGACGCGCGCACAGCGGTCGACCATCTGGTTCTTCGCCATCGTGTCGCTGCTGTTCTTGGCCCAGGCCCTGCTCGGCGGCGCCGTACAGCACTACCGGGCCGACCTTTCGAACTTCTTCGGGCTCGACCTTGCCGCCATCCTGCCCTACAACCTGGCCCGCACCTGGCATCTGCAGCTAGCCCTGCTGTGGACCGCCGCGGCGTTCCTGGCGGGTGGAATCTTCTTGACCCCGTTCATCTCCCGGCGTGAGCCGCGACGGCAGCACTGGCTGTCCTACGGCTTGCTCGGTGCGGTGGTGATCGTCGTCGTCGGCTCACTGATCACCGAGGCGCTGTCGATCTACGGGATCGTCCCGTCGGGTTCACTGTTCTCGCAGCAATGGGAGTACCTGGATCTCCCGCGGCTGTGGCAGATCCTGTTGATCGTCGGCATGTTCCTGTGGATTGCGATCATCTGGCGCGGCATGCGGGCCCGGCTCAAAACCGAGTCCAAGTTGAACATGCCATGGGTGTTCTTCTTCTCGGGCCTGGCGATTCCGATGTTCTACGCGGTGGGCCTGCTCGCCGGCAGCGACACCCACCTGACAGTGGCCGACTTCTGGCGCTTCTGGGTGGTGCACCTGTGGGTCGAGGATTTCCTCGAACTGTTCACCACGGTGATGGTGGCCTACATCTTCGTCATGCTCGGGGTGGTCAGTCAGCGCATCGCGCTCGGGGTGATCTTCCTCGACGTGATCCTGTATTCGGCAGGCGGCGTCATCGGCACCATGCATCACCTGTATTTCTCCGGAACTCCGGTGGAACACATGGCCCTTGGCGCGTTCTTCTCCGCAGCCGAGGTGATCCCGTTGACGTTCCTCACCGTGGAGGCATGGGCCTTCCTCCAATTGGGGTCCAGACAGACCACCGGAGATGCCAAACCTTTCCCGCACCGCTGGGCAGTGATGTTCCTCGTGGCAGTCGGCTTCTGGAACTTCGTGGGCGCCGGCATCTTCGGCTTCCTGATCAACCTGCCGATCGTGTCCTACTACCAGATCGGCACCGCGCTGACCGCCAATCACGCTCACGCCGCGATGATGGGTGTGTACGGAATGCTCGCCGTAGGGCTGGCCATGTTCGCGTTCCGGTATGTGATTCCGGCCGACAAGTGGCCGGAGAAATGGGCGCGAGTATCGTTCTGGTGCCTCAACATCGGCCTGGCCTGGATGGTGTTCGCCAGCCTGTTGCCGTTGGGTGTACTGCAGCTGTATCACTCGGTCAACGAGGGCTACTTCGAGGCGCGCTCGCTGGGCTACATCACCCAGCCCGGTAACGCGGTGCTGGAGTGGCTCCGGTTGCCCGGTGATCTGATCTTCATCATCGGCGGAGTAGTCCCGTTCGTCTGGATCGCCCTGCAGGCGGTGCGGCACTTCAAGTCCGGCCCGACCACCGACGAGATGCCCGAGAATCCGCTGTACACCGAGGTCAGCCCGACGCCCGTGCCGGAGGCGCGATGAGCCCTCCGAGCACCGCGGTGTGGCTGATGGCGGGGTACGCCCTGGCACTGGTCGCGGTGGCCTGGGGATTCGACATGATGGCGCGGCGCGCCTCGATGCGCGCGGCGCGTTGGCGCACTGGGCAATTCACCTATCACGCCGATCACGACGCCTGGATGTGCCCGCAGGACCAGTGGTTGTGGCCCACGTCCTTCGACCCGGCCAACCGGGTGATGAGGTACCGGGCGAAGCCGTCGGTGTGCAACAGCTGCCCGGTGAAGTCCACTTGCACCAGCTCCGATCACGGCCGCGAGATCAGTCGGGAGGTCGATCCGTGGCCGTACTCGGAGGCCGGACAGTTTCACCGCGGGATCGCCTGCGCGGTGGCCGGATTGGCGCTGGTCATGGTCGCGGCGATGGCGATCGGGCAGCACGGTGCCGGTGATGTGGTCGTCCTGGTGGTGACGGCGACGGCCATCGTCGCCGCCGGTGTGCCACTGGCGCGCCACCTTTGGGCCAGCCCGGCCAACGCTCCCGACCATCTCCCGCACCGCACCGGTGAACAGGACATCACGGCCGTCAGCGTCGACCGGTTCACGACGAAGTGGGGCGGCGGCTGGGCCGACAGGAAGGAGACCCAGTGACCGGATTGTGGTTCTTGCTCGCCGCGGCGGGGCTGATCGTATTGGTGGCGTTCGCGTACTTCTCGCTGAAGGTGCTGCGCGAGTACGAGCGGGGCGTGGTGTTCCGGATGGGCCGGGCCCGCCCGCTGTACGGGCCCGGACTGGTGGTCCTGCTGCCACTGGCCGATCGGATGGTTCGGGTCGATCAGCGGGTGGTGACGCTGACCATCCCGCCGCAGGAAGTGATCACCCGCGACAATGTGCCGGCCCGGGTCAACGCCGTCGTGATGTTCCAAGTCACCGATCCGCTGAAAGCGATTATGGCCGTGGAGAACTACGCGGTGGCCACGTCGCAGATCGCGCAGACCACGCTGCGGTCACTGCTGGGCCGGGCCGATCTGGACACGCTGCTGGCGCACCGCGAGGATCTCAACGTCGACCTGCGCGGCATCATCGAAACCCAGAGCGCCCGCTGGGGTGTCGAGGTCCGCGTGGTCGAGATCAAAGATGTGGAGATCCCCGAATCGATGCAGCGGGCGATGGCCCGTGAGGCTGAGGCCGAACGTGAGCGCCGTGCCAAGGTGATCAACGCGCGCGGCGAACTGCAGGCCTCCGACGAGCTGCGTCAGGCCGCCGAGACGCTGTCGAAGAACCCGGCCTCGCTGCAGCTCAGGTATCTGCAGACACTGCTTGAGCTTGGTGCGGACCAGAATTCGACGGTGGTGTTCCCACTGCCGGTCGACATCATCACGCCGTTCTTGAAGAACCCCGCCAGTCTTGGTGAGGCGCTGGCCAATGGTCTGGCCAGACACCGGGACTAGGGCGTGTCTGACAAACATTTTGGATGTGGCGGTCCAGACTTGGGGTGTGTCGCGTTTTCAGTTGC
>NZ_JBZDPU010000026.1:0-119787 GCF_058270075.1 Mycobacterium shunyiense
TGGGCACACCGCCAAACCACGCCCGACACCACGGCCGCTTGACAACTTACGGTCCTGGGATGTCTAGCCACCTGCCGAGCTCGATCGCTGGATAGTTCCGATGGCTCGAGGGCGTTCCCACGAGAAAGACAGGTCATTCGACATGTCTTCAGTGCGGCCCTCAGGAGGAACAGTATGAGTTTGGACAGCAGTGCACGGGTGGGCAGTCCGGTCGACGAGTTGGTTCCGTCGCGCTACGCGGTACAGGTCGGGGACATCGAGGTTCTGGTGATCAGCGACGGAGTGCTGCCCATTACGACCTCGACGTTGGCCACCAACGCCGACCCGACCGACCTGGCAGTCTGGCTGGGTGACAATTTCCTGCCGCCCGAGGTGATCGACTGGCCACTGAACATCGTGGTCGTCCGTAGTGGCGATCGGACCATCCTCGTCGACGCCGGGCTCGGCCTGGAGTTCCCGGACTTCCCCCGGGCCGGCCAGACGGTCCAGCGACTGGAGGCTGCCGGTGTGGATCTCGGTTCGGTGACCGACGTCGTGCTCACCCACATGCACATGGACCACGTGGGTGGACTGATCACCGAAGGAGTGAAGGAACGGCTGCGGCCCGATCTGCGGATCCACGCCGCGGCTGCCGAGGCCGAGTTCTGGGAGAAGCCTGATTTCTCCCGCACTGTCATGCCGCAGCCGATACCGGATGTGCTCCGGCGGGTCGCCTCGCAGTTCTTGGACGACTACCGGGGCCAGCTACGCACATTCGAGACGGAATACGAGGTGGCACCGGGCGTACTCGTCACCCGCACCGGCGGTCATACCCCCGGTCACAGTGTGGTCCGTCTGGATTCCGGCGGCGAGAAACTGACATTCGCCGGCGACGCGGTGTTCGCCCCCGGGTTCGACAACCCCGAGTGGCAGAACGGATTCGAACACGACCCCGAAGAGGCGGCCCGCGTCCGAATCGACCTGCTGCGCGAGTTGGCAGCGACCGGAGAAGCACTGGTGGCCACCCACCTGCCGTTCCCGTCCGTGTGCCACGTGGCGACCGCCGGCGACGTCTTCCGGTGTGTCCCTGCCGCCTGGGATTACTGATCGAGTCACCGGCTACCGGTCGTGATCGGCCGGCGTTCTCCACGGAGAGCGCCGGCCATCCACGTTCCGGACGGCGTGTACCGCTGCCTGCCAATTTTTGACATGCACGTCAAACTTCAAGGCGGCGTTGAAGTTTCTGTCAGCGAAGTCGCAGTTTCCACCCGCAGCAGGTGCGGAACTGCGAGCATGGCCGTAACGGCGCGACGTCGGCAAACGTCGAACCGCCGTGTTCAGCCGGAACGAAGGAGCGGAAGATGCGTTCGTTGATGACTTCTGAGGTGCGATGCCTGCTGACGAGATCAGCGGTGGCGGCAATCTCGGGGATTGCAGTGCTGGGCGCGGTCACTCCGGTGTCGGTCGCCTCGGCAGCACCCCGCACACCCGCCGCTCTCGATTCCCCCAACAACCCGGATGATCCGGCGTGCGCCACCGAGGGATGGAATCCCGCCTGCTGGGGAGGCATGTACGACCAGACGCCAGACGACGGGATACCAGGAGACAACGCCGCGGAGGGAGGCATTCCGGCCCCGGCAATGGTGCCGAACGTCGACGGGTCGATGAGCCCGCCCGGCACGCCCGGAGCCATCTAGTCGCATCACACGTCGTACAACTTCCTGCGGTATGCCGCCAGTGACCGCGGTCCCAGCGCTTCGACCAAAAACCTTTGCGGCAGTGGCACTCCCATCAGGAAGGAGCGGCCCTCTTCGGGGGAGGCGTAATCCAGCACCAGACCGCCGAGGAGGACGCCCCACCGTGGATGCTTGGCCAAGAACGACGCTCCCCGCTTGACTGCGATTCCCCACTCCCTCGGTGTCAGATACTCGACGATCACCGGCAACGCGTCACGTTCTTCATCGTCCAGGTGGACCAAGACCAGTTCGGACAGCTGGGCGAAGGCCTCCCTCATCCGGGCCGTCGTCGATCGCTGCACGAACTTCGTCCACGCCACACGAGCTGCTTGCACCTCCTCCAGCGCCGTTGCGATCTGCCCGTGCTGCGCTTGCATCCGCTCGATGTCCGATTTCCGATCCAACGCCCTGGCCGAGACGATCGGCCAGACCAGCTCGTCCTCGGCCGCGTGGTGGTGATGCAGTGCTTCTGTCATGAATTGCAGGTGCCTACCGACTACCCGCGCACGACGGTTGTCGCCGGGCTGCACCCTGGCGATCAGCCACGACAGGTCATCGAGCTCGCGACGAAACACGCGGTGGACGAGCAACATATCCAAGTCGTTGACCGGCATCGCAAGCTCCCTTCGATGAACGGCGTCAACCATTCAGGGCCAGCATGCGCCGGGCGCCGGGCGCCGCCACGAGTATGTGGCTACCCCACATTCTCAGTTCAGTAGTTTCTGAATTCAGGAACTGATGTACTGTTGGCCCATGGAGACGCTGACGCAGGTGGCGGTGCTGGCCCGGTTCGGTCATGCCCTGTCGGATCAGACCCGGTCCAAGATCCTGCTCGCACTCAAGGACGCCCCGGGATATCCGGCCGACCTGGCCGAGGCGGCGGGCGTCTCTCGGCAGAGCATGTCCAATCACCTTGCCTGCCTTCGTGGTTGCGGACTGGTCGTGGCTGTCCCGGAAGGCCGGCGAACCCGCTATGAACTCGCGGATCCCAAACTCGCCCACGCACTGAACGATCTGCTGAACGTGGTGCTGGCCGGCGACCCCGAGCAGTGCCCCGACGCGGCTTCGGATGGTTGCTGCTGATGGCAGCCGATGCCCCGGTTCCCGCTCCCCCGCCCCCCGCGAGACGGGCGTTGCTCCACCGGCGGATCCGATGGTTCGTCGCCGCAACCATCACCTACAACGTGATCGAGGCGATCGTCGCGATCGGCGAGGGCACCAGAGTGTCGTCGACCGCACTGATCGGCTTCGGACTCGACTCCGTGATCGAGGTGTCCTCGGCTGCCGCCGTCGCCTGGCAGTTCTCCGGCCCGGAACCGGAGGCACGCGAGAAGACCGCACTGCGGATCATTGCGGTGTCGTTCTTCGCACTCGCGGGCTACGTCACCATCGAATCGATCCGATCGCTCAGCGGGGCAGCCGAAGCCGGACATTCGGCGATCGGCATCGGATTGACCACCGCCAGCCTGGTCATCATGCCGCTGCTGTCCTGGGCCCAGCGCCGCACCGGCCGTGAACTCGGTTCCCGCTCAGCCGTGGCCGACTCCAAGCAGACGCTGCTGTGCACCTATCTGTCCGCGGTGGTCCTCGCCGGACTGGTCCTCAACAGCCTGCTCGGCTGGAGCTGGGCCGATCCGATCGCCGCACTCATACTCGCCGGCGTTGCCGTCAACGAAGGACGCGAGGCCTGGCGCGGCGAAACCTGCTGTGGAGACCGATAACCGAGGAGATGAACATGGCCGTGACCGCATTGATTCTCTACCTGATCTTCGCGGTATTGGGATTCGGTTGGCGTAGTTGGGTCCAGTACCGACACACGGGGTCGACGGGATTTCGTGGCATCGACGGACGGCCGGGCTCGCTGGAATGGTTGGCCGGTGTCGGCTTCATCCTGTCGATCATCGTCGGCGTGGCCGCGCCGGTGCTGCAATATCTCGGACTGACCGCACCGATCGCCTTCCTGCAGGCTTCATGGATCCAGTCGCTGGGTACGGTGCTCGCCGTTGCCGGAATCGTCGCCACCGTCTACGCCCAACTGGACATGGGTGAATCCTGGCGTATCGGGGTCGATCCCAGCGAGACAACAACACTCGTGCGCAACGGAGTATTCGGATTGGTCCGCAACCCTATCTTCACCGCCATGCTGGTCTTCGCCGGCGGCGTCACGCTGATGACACCGAACCCAGTGGCGCTCTTGGCTTTCGTCGTGTTGTCGACCACCGTCGAACTGCAGGTCCGTGTCGTGGAAGAGCCCTACCTGAGGCGGACCCACGGTGAGGCCCATCGTGACTACTGCGTCGCCGTCGGACGATTCGTGCCCGGTGTGGGACGCGATGGGGGCCGCCAGGAGCCGATCACACGTTCACGTTGAAACCCAGGTCGATATCGCAGGCGGCCTGTCCGCCACGAATACCCCAGTTCTGCAGCGGGCTGTCGCGTACGAGGATGGTGACATGGTTCGGTGGGATGCCCAGCGCCTCCAGACGATTGACGATCTGCCGGTAGAGATCTCGTTTGGCGTCCACTGACCGACCAGAAAAACAGTCGATCGTCACCAAGGTGTACAGCTCCGGTTGCGCCAGGCCCGGTGAATGCGAGAACCGATGCGGCTCATGGGCTATCAGGCGTACATGCTTGTCGCTCGCCGGGATCTGGAAGGCGACCACAAGTGCGTCGTGCACGGCGTCGATGATCGCCACCTCTTCGGACTGGCAGTAGGGCCGCCGTACCTCGATGAGTGTGCTGGGCATCCGGGAATCGTCACACACGGCCCGCGACGCGGTCATCCGAATTTCTCGGTCCACCTCACCTGCACTGACAGCCGACACAGCAGTGGGCCCCAGCCCGGAAACATCCGGCTGGGGCCCACTGACTGCTTCTGCGCTATGCCTGGACCTGCCCGAGGGTGACGTCGACGGTGCGCGAAGCGCCCGACGGGTCCTCGTAGGTCAGGGTCACGGTGTCCCCCGGCGCCTTGGATCGCACGGCAGCGACCAGGGCATCGGCACCGTCGATCACCTGATTGTCGACCTTGGTGATCACCGCACCATCGGGCAGACCGGCCACGGCTGCCGGACCCCCGGCGACCACACCGGCGACTGCTGCGCCGTTCGAATCGTTACCGGAGAGCTGGACACCCAGCGAGGCGTGCTGGACAGTTCCGGTCGAAACCAGTTCGTCGGCGATGCGTTTGGCCTGATCCACCGGGATCGCGAAGCCCAGACCGATCGAACCGGCCTGTCCACCGCCCTGCGAACCCTGGCCGCCGCCCAACGATGCGATCGCCGAGTTGACCCCGATCAGGTCACCGTTCATGTCGACCAGTGCACCGCCCGAGTTACCCGGATTGATCGCAGCGTCGGTCTGGATGGCGCTCATCACCGAGTGTTGGCCGCTCTGCTCATCGCCGGTGGCAACGGGACGATCGAGCGCGCTGATGATGCCGGTGGTCACCGTCCCCTGCAGGCCCAACGGCGAGCCCACGGCGACGACATTCTGCCCCACCTTCAGATCCTTCGAGGAACCGATGGCAATCGGCGTCAGCCCGGACACGTTCTGCGCTTTCACCACCGCGATGTCGTCGTCGGGGTCTGTCCCGACGACGGTGAACGGCACCGTGCGTCCATCCGACATGGTGACAGTCGCCCGCATCGCGCCACCGGCCCGACCAGAATTCCTGGCCGACGGTCCATCCGGCGAATACTGGTCGTCACCGGGGAACTGTCCACCCGGGTACATCCCACGCGGCAAGCCGGGGAATTGCCCGCCCGGCGACTCCTCGGCAGCCAACGGCCCCTGGCTACCGGTGCCGCGGGCGGCGGCCGCCACGACATGGTTGTTGGTGAGGATCAGGCCGTCCTCGCTGAGGACGATTCCGGATCCCTCCTCACGTCCCTGCCCGGTCTCTATCTGCAGCTTCACCACGCTGGGCAGCACCTTGGCGGAAACCTGTTCGACCGACCCGGCAGGTGCGGATGCCTTCGGCTGCACCGGAACGGATCCGGCGGCAGGCGATGGGATGCGGGCGTGGTCAGCGGCCGGCGCCTGCGCGACAGTCGCGGGCTTTCCGGACTGGTCCACCACGGCGACCGCTGCGACGGCACCGGTGGCCATCGCCACCGCGGCCGTGCCGGCAACCAGTACACCGACGCGGGACTTCTTCTTTGGCTGCGAAACGTCTTGCACCGGAGGGGCATCGAAACTGTTGGTCATCTCGGGATGCAGGCCATACGGCGGGGACGGATGCTGATATCCGGTCCGGCTCCACGGGCTTGAAGTTGTATTTCTTTGATCTGCCGCCTGTTTGGCGTCCCACTGAGGGTTACTACTCTGCGGTGACATCCCAGACCATTGATTCATTCGTGATGCTTCTTCCTTTGCGACACCGACATACATGCGCCGTGCCGGCGCCTACCTAGATGGTGCAGTGCGCTACTGAGGCTTTGCTGAGAGTTGGCTCGGTGCTGCCCAAGACTTTCTCGAAGCGTGAAAGCACTAGTGCCGCAGGAAGGCCCCCAGCCGAGCGGTGGCCAGCACCTGCTCGGCTTTGAATTGCTCGAATGCGCCGACTCGGGTGAACCCGATCCGGTCGGCGAGGCGGAGCGCCGCGAGATTTGCCCGGATATTGGCCTCAGCCCAGCGGATTGAGCACCAAGGTGCACAACCGCGGCAGGTTCCTCAGGGGGATCCAGACCATCACCTGACGACAGGCCCCCGAGGCCTGGCCGACCGGGCCGCCACACACCGGCCAGGCGCCAAGGCCTTGGGTCTGCATCACGTTGCGTGCCACCCGGATCTGCTCCTCGCGACTCGCCGCGGCGGGCGACCCGATTCCCCCGTTCGAGGACCATGTGGCCGGGGTGAACTGCAACCCTCCGTAGAAGCCGTTGCCGGTGTCCGCCGCCCAATTTCCGCCCGATTCGCACTGAGCCATCGCGTCCCAGTTCGGTTCGGCGCCGGCGTTCGGAACTGCGACGACTAATTGAGCCAGGGCGATCGCACCGACGAACCCGAATACGGTGACGACCTTGCGCACGCGCATGTCGATCCCTTCATGGCGGTGTGCACTGCGTGCACGCCGGTAATGGCGGGGCGACAGACCATTTTCAGCCCATCGTGATACAGAGTTTACCGATGGGGCGAAAGTAAAATACCCGTGCTAGAGAGTCTAATTATCTTCTTTGAGTTTATTTAATAGTTATGGGCCGTGTGTGGCCGATGGGAACAACCCGATCCCCCTTTCTGACCCTGAAACCGCAGTTCACACGCATCTCCGTGCAAGATCGGCAGCCCGCGCGGGTTCGCGTTCCGCCTCACAGAGTTGGCCATCGGCGGTGTGAAATTTGCAACCCATTGTGAATTCAGTTTCCAATGCGATAGCAGTGAAAGAATTGAATTCTGTTGCAAATGTGACTGATGGGATTGATGTGGCTGTTGTTACATCGCGGTGGCTGCGACGGCAGCAGGCCGCAGCCGGGCGATGATGCCGTCGAGGTCGACAGCGAACATGTCGGGGCGGAAGACGTGGCCCCCAGGCACCTCGTGCGCTTCGTACGGGATCCCGGCGTGGTCCAGCAGCCCCCGGAACTCGCGCTGGCCGGCGAGCACCTCCGTCTCGTTGGCGCTGTCGAACCAGTTGATCGGGTCCGGACTGGTGCCCGCGACGAGGAACACCCGCTTGTTGCGGTAGCTCTCGATCCGCTCGACCGGGTTGTCGGCGCTGACCCTGGCCTGGTCCCAGAGCGGCGCGCCGTACACCGTTCCACCGGCCAGATCCAGAACCGCCGACGTGATGTTCGCCCAGTGCACGACGAGGCCGAAATCGCGGCGCAGGCTCGCCGGGCCCGAATGGGCACTGACCGAGGCGAAGTGGCCGTAGTACTTGGCCGCGTACTTCAGCGCACCGAAGCCGCCCATCGAGAATCCGCCGACCGCTCGGCCGTCGTACTCGGCGTACGTCCGGAAGTTCGCCTCGATCCAGGGCAACAGCTGGGCGATATGGAACGTCTCCCAGTTTCGCGGTCCCACGAATGAAGTGACCGGGTTGGAGTACCAGCCGGCATGCCCACCGTCGGGCATCACGACGATGATCGGCTTTCCGGCGGTCCAGTCACGGATGCCCATGAAGTCGAACGAGCGGAAATCGTCGTTGCCGCCGTGGAACATGTAGAGCACCGGATAGGTCCGCCCGCTGGTGTGGTAATCGTCGGGAAGCAGGACGTTGACGCCGGGGTTCCAACCGATGGCCGCGGTCTGGAATCGGTAGTACCACAGGCGAGGATCGTTCTCGTTGCGATCCACGATCCGCAGACCGAAGCCGTCGCCGCGCCCGGTGAATATCACCAGCGTCTGCCCGGGGCTGATCGCGCCGGGGTCGGAGATGCCGTTCACGCCGGCGATCGGTGGATAGAACGTAGCGTCCCCGTAGAAGCGTGATGCCAACGCCGACAACGTATCTCCCGGAGCAACCTGGTACTTCCTGAGTTCCGGGATGATCAGTTGCCGGCCGGGATCGATACCGGCATCCGGGGCGATGCCATTGGCGGCGGCGATCAACCGCGACAGATCGGCCTGCCCATAGAAGCGCGACGCCAGAGCAGGCAACGTATCCCCCGCGGCCACGGTGTATCGCGCATAGTCGGGAAAGAGCAGCCGTTGCCCCACTTGGATGACGTTGGGATCCGGCACCCCGCTGGCCGCGGCGATCAGTCGGTACCGCTCGGCATCCCCGTAGAACCGCAATGCCAACGCTGACAGCGTTTCCCCCGGCACCACCGTATGAATCCTGACCATGGTTCCCCTCCTTCAGTCGCAACTAGCTCTGGTCCTGGCGCTTGTCGTAACGACGCCGGTTGCCCTGATGTCAACAAGTCTAGGCCCGCGGCCGACAGCGTGAAATGGTTGACTTCTAAGGCATTACGAGTTCCCGGCACGCATACTCACGTACGCTGCCCACGTGTACGTCGACGTGATGACCGTTCCCCAGCCGCTGTCTCGAATAGGTGACCTTGCCCGCCGTACCAAGTCCGCCGGATTCTCCGGACTCCTGCTCACCGAGACGGGCCGGACCGCGTATCTCAACGCGGCAGTCGCCTCGCAGTCCGCACCGGGCCTAGAGCTGTCGACCGGTGTGGCCGTTGCCTTTCCGCGAAGCCCGTTTGTCACGGCGGCGTCGGCGTGGGAGCTCCAGGAAGCCACCGGCGGCAAATTCCGGCTCGGTATCGGAACCCAGGTACGCACGCATGTCGTGCGCCGCTACGGAATGGCCTTCGAACAGCCGGGTCCGCGCCTGCGCGACTACGTCTTGGCGGTCAAGGCATGCTTCGCTGCTTTCCGCACCGGCAAGCTCGAGCATCACGGCGAGTTCTACGATCTCGACTTCATCACTCCGCAGTGGAACCCCGGGCCGATCGATGCTCCCGATCCCAAAGTCGACATCGCCGCGGTGAATCCGTGGATGCTTCGCATGGCCAGTGAAGTCGCCGACGGCGTGCACGTCCATCCGATCGGTGAGCCCGGCTACATCGCGCGGCACGTACTTCCCAACCTGGCCGCCGGTGCGGCCAGGGCCGGCCGCTGCGCCGCCGACATCGCCAAGATCATCCCCGTCATGACGATCGTCGGCGACAGCGACGAGGAACGCGCAAACGAGCGCGAGTTCGTGCGGACCAGCATGAGCTTCTACGGGAGCACACCGAACTACGCCTTCATCTGGGACGAGGCCGGCTTCGAGGGCACGACCGCCCGACTTCGGGAGAAGCAGAAAGCCGGTGATATCGCCGGCATGGCAGCCCAGATCACCGATGAGCACATTGCCGCCTTCGCCACCGAATCCACGTGGGATGGACTGGCGGATGCGTTGACCGCCAAATACGGAGGAATCGCCACCCGCCTCGTGCTCTACAACGCGCTCAGCGGGCCCGGACGGCTCGAGCGGTACGGCGAGATCGCCAAGCGGTTGTCGGCAGGATGATGCGCCGAGCCAACCTCGTAGCACTCTGCTACGCTTGTTTCAGAGTGCTACCAAGGAGGTTCTCATGACCGAGACCGCAGATCGGGTGACGCGTTTCGCCGCAGACCTCGTCGACAGTGCGGCCGCAGAAGGTGCACGTCAGAGCCGGTCGGCCAAGCAGCAACTCGACCACTGGGCGCGGGTGGGTCGCGCTGTGTCGAGCCGGCACAGCGCCGCCCGTCGGAAGGTCGAGGCCGCCCTGGCGGGCGATATCCCGCTTCGGGAGCTGACCGCCGAAGAAGGCGCGGTGTTCGACGCCGAGATCGCGGCCTCCATCGAGGAGAGTTTGGCCCGCGCCGACTACGGTGCGACGCTGGCCGCCCGCGGCATCACCACGGTCGCGCTCGACGAGCATGGCGACATCGTGCAGTACCAACCGGACGGCAGCACCACGGTGCTGACGTCGCAGCAGTGATCCCGACTCACGCTGACCCGGGCCATACCGTCGCGCAGTGAAGCGTCTCGATCTCGTCGTCGGATGTAACGGCGCCGGCAAGTCCACCTTCGTCGAACTCACCCTCTCCCGTCTGCTTCCGGGCAGCCCCTTCGTCAACGCGGACGAGATCGCCAAGCGTCGCTGGCCCGCGGATCCGGCCCCGCACTCCTATGAGGCCGCGCTGGTCGCCGCCAAAACCCGGACCAAGCTCATCGAACTCGGCGAGTCCTTCATCGCCGAGACAGTGTTCTCCCATCCCTCCAAACTCGAACTCGTCGACGACGCGCAGGCCGCCGGGTACACCGTGATCCTGCATTGCATCCTGATACCCGAAGAACTGGCGGTGCAGCGAGTGCACCACCGCGTGCAGGCGGGCGGCCACCATGTCCCCGAGGCGAAGATTCGTGAACGCTACCAACGGCTTTGGGATCTCGTCGCAATCGCCGCGACGCGGGTGGACTCGGCAACGTTCTACGACAACAGCGCGGTCACCGGCCCGCGGATCGTCGCTCAGATCGCCGGCGGGTTCGTCGTCGGATCACCCATCTGGCCGACGTGGACGCCGCCGACGCTCAATGCCCGATGGAACCGGTAGCGACCTCAGCTCGAGTCCACGGCTGCGAGGTGCTGGGTTGCCGAGAGTTCCAGCACCTGGCGGTTATGAAAGCGGTCGTCCTCGTACAAAGTAGTGATGCTGCCTGCTTTCCCCGCGAAGTTGACGTAGCCGACCGACGCCAGGGGCATCTTGATCCACGCCGCGATCACGAACGTCAGCGCAAATCCGTGTGTGACGATCACCTGATGGCTCACGTCCGCGGCGGTGATCGCCTCCATGGCCGCATAGATCCGGCGTGCGAACTCCTCTTTGGTTTCTGCGCCTCGGAGGCCTTCGCGGTGGGCCAGCCGATCGCCGCGCGCCGGCGGGGCGACGAACCGTTCATCGAGCCAGCGCTGCGGACGTCCTTCGGCTTCTCCGTATGACTTCTCCCGAAGTCGCGGATCCAAAACTTCGGCCGTGTGGAAGGTTTCGGCGATCACAGCGGCAGTTCGCTGCGCCCGCAGCAAGTCCGAGGACACGACTTTCACCGTGGTCGTCCCGGGAACTCGTGCCCGCAACGCCTCCGCGAGGGTGTGAGCGTCTCGCAATCCCTTCGCGGTCAAGTCCGAGTCGAACCATCCCCCGACCAGCCCATCGACGTGATGTGTGGCTTCGGGATGGGCGATCACATAGAGCTTCCGGCTCATCCTCCGACCGTATCGAAACGACCTACCGGCCGGCTCAGGCCCCCTCGAGGCGCGTCCGGACGTCGCGCATCCGCTGGGCCAGTGTCTCTTCATCGATGACATGTCTGGCCACCAGGGAATGCGTAAGTGCGACAAGCTGGTTCTCTGGATACGGCAGCGTCACGTAGACCTCTTGTACCAGCCGGTCCTCGTCGGTTCGACGAGTGAGCAGCGGCAGTGTGACCCCTTCGTGGTCAAGTGCGTCGCACATCCCGTCCAGACTCGACTTCCAGGGCGGAACCGGGTTGGAGACGCCATACTTCTGCGCCATGCGGGGCCACGACTGCCCCCGACCGACCAGCTGTTCCAACGTCCGGACCCTCACTGCGGTGACGTCATCGTCGTCGGTCATGCGCTGCCCTCAGTACCCCTCAGCCGGGCGGACGGCAGGATGCACCGGCCGGGGCGCGTTCGCGGTCACCCCGGGCTTGGGTAGGGCGACACCGATCATGCAGTCGCGGGTGACGATCTCGGCAAGTTGCTCCTCGGTCCAGTCCTCGGTTCCGGCGGGCCGGACCGGCAGCACCAGGAATCGACGTTTGGAATTGGAATCCTCGACACGGATTTCGACATCGTCGGGCAGGAAAAGCCCGAACTCACCGAGAACCTGACGGGGCCAACGCACAATTCGGCGTCGATAGTTGGGTGTCCGGTACCACTCGGGAGAATTCCCGAGCAACGGCCGTGGATAACACGAACACAATGTGCAGACGATCACGTGGTGCAAACTCGGCGTGTTCTCCAGTACTTCCAGAGCCGTGAAGTCACTGGGTGTACCGAAACCGGTCGGGTGCAACCAGTCGATCCCCACTTCCCGACTGGCGGCAATGGGATCTCTGAGCACCAACTGCTTGTAATCCGGATCGACCCAAGCCTTCGCGACGAGTCGCGAGCCCGGCGCCGGGCCGATCTGCTCGACGAACTCGGTGTAGTGCCGGTGGTCTTCCGCGGTGAAGAGGCCCTTCTCGATCGCCAATTCGCGGAGCGCGATTTCCAGGACCTCGAAATCGGTCACTTCCTCGACCATGGGTGCCGCGTGCCGTTCCGGTGCTTCGTGATGCGTGTGCGCCGCGTCGTCGTGCGTCATGTCGGTTTCCTGTTCGTTCCGTCGAATGAGCGGTCTAACCGAGCGGCCGTAACCACAGTTCGGAGATCTCGGCCTGAAGGGTGTCGCCCTCGGCGCCCGCATACGGATCCCACACGTCGGTCATGTTGAAGCGCACGATGTAGAACCACTGAGGCTTCTGCTCTTCACGGTCGAATGCCTCGTCCTCGGGGACCAGACTTTCGTAGGACACCTCGGCGATGGTCCCCGGTTTCCCGCGCAGGTACTCCTGGGTGCGCGTGTAGAAGATGGTCGGGAGATCCCGCACCTGCACCCGATCACCGACGGCGAATCGAGGAGCGCCGGCCTGGCCGGCGAACCGCTGGGGGTCGCCCTTGCCGAGCGCCTCGATGTGATGGCGGTTCCTGGAGACGGCCGGTGGATCGCCCACCCCGCGCGGTGCGGCCGACAGGGCGTCGGCAGCACCGGTGGCAACCCGTGCGCGCACCTCGTCGACGCGCTCGAGCAACTCGCGAAGCGTGATGTGATCCTTCTCGACGAGGCACCGGGCGATAGCCCACACCCAACGGCCGTAATAGGGAAAGCCGTGATAGATCGTCCGGCCGACATCGACGTTTCCGAGCCGCCGTCGTTCTTCGGACGTCCAGATGCCACGCCAGCCGAGAACCTCACACGTGACGAACGTATTGAGTTCCCACGCCTCTTCCTGCTTCTCCTCGAAGATCGCCGGCGCGTCGGGATCGCCGCCGACATCGTGCGGATTCTTCATGAAGGCGCTGAACAGAGTCCGATCGATCTGATCCGGATAGGGCCAGTCCTGCAACCGATGCAATGCCGGACGCAACTGGCTGACAAAATCACCCATGGAATTGTTGGCCATAATCCGTGTCCTCGGATGGATAAACGGTCTGCCTGCGGCGACGCTATCACGGGCAAACGCCACCCGATGCCTATCGGAGAATCTTTGCTCCTCCCGGCAGCGGGTATTTGAATTTTCACGATGAAGACGGGATTGGGCGGCGGTACTTTGTCCACCGAGGCGTCGTCATGCGGCTATCGGCAGGCATAACCCCGCGCCGCTGTAGCGTGGCGCGCATGAACTCCTTTCGTGTGCCCTCCACCGTTGCGCTCGTGGCCTGTGCCGCTTCGTTGACCATGACGCTTGCCGCATGCGGCTCCGACACGGACACTTCTGCGTCGTCGGCCTCGACGAGCACGCCCTCGGTCGCTGAGGTACTCACCCCCTCGATCGCCGAGACGGCAACCGAAGCCAGCACCTGCCCCACGGCAGCACCCCAGAACGCCGGCGCCCCCGAATGGACGGTGTCCGGGGCGACCGGCAGTGTCGCGGTGACCGGGTCCACCGACACGGCCGCACCTGTGGTGAAGGTGACCGGACCGTTCAGCGTGGCCGAAACCCAGGTACACACCCTGAAGGCGGGCGACGGGCCGGTCGTCGCACCCTCGGCGAACGTTTCGGTCTGCTACATGGGTGTCAACGGGCGCGACGGTTCGGTGTTCGACAGCAGCTACGAACGCGGCGAACCGGTCGACTTCCCCCTCAACGGTGTTGTGCCCGGCTTCCAGAAGGCCATCTCCGGGCAGAAGGTCGGGTCCACGGTGGCCGTCGCGATGACCTCTGCCGACGGCTACCCGCAGGGACAGCCCGCCGCGGGTATCCAGCCGGGTGACTCGCTGATCTTCGCGATCAAGATCCTCGACGCCCAGGGCTGACTCACACCGCCCGGCCGGGGCCCGGGCAGGCTTGCGACAATGCCTCCATGGTCGAGCGGAGCATCTGGATGCAGAAGGTCGCAGCCGATCCCGGGCATTCGGATTGGTACGTCGAACGATTTCGTGCCATGGAGCGCGCCGGTCAGGACCTGGCAGGCGAGGCACGTCTGGTGGACGCGATGGCATCGCGCAATGCCCGCATCCTCGACGCCGGCTGCGGCCCCGGCCGGGTGGGTGGATACCTCGCCGAGGCCGGGCATCAGGTGGTCGGCGTCGATGTCGACCCGGTACTGATCGAGGCGGCCGAGAACGACCATCCCGGTCCGCGTTGGCTCGTCGGCGATCTCGCCGAGCTCGACCTGCCGGCGCGCGGCATCGCCGACCCGTTCGACATCATCGTGTCGGCGGGCAACGTGATGACCTTCCTCGCCCCGAGCACCCGGGTTCAGGTTCTGACGCGGCTGCGCGCGCATCTCGCCGACGACGGCCGCGCGGTGATCGGATTCGGGGCAGGTCGCGACTACGAGTTCGGTCAGTTCTTCGACGATGTGGTGGCGGCCGGGTTCACCACCGACCTGTTGTTGTCCACCTGGGATCTCCGCCCGTTCACCGATAACTCAGACTTCCTGGTGGCCGTCCTGCGCCGCGGCTAGCCGGAACCGTTCGGGCTGAAGTTGAAATTAGCTATCGCAGTGGACAATCCGGTGCCGATCGGGCCCGACGTGTCGTACAGGCACGCGCTGGCCGTGGCCACGCCCTCGGCACTGGTGTGGGTCACCGCCGCCATGCCGATGTAGGGGCCCACCGGCAACCTGCTGAGGGCCAATGTGTAGTCGGCATTGATGAAAGCCAAACCGGCCGAACTGAAATTGCACATCGAGCTGGTGACGTCGACCGCCAGCGCTGCGCGCACGAACGGCGTGAGCTCTTCGCCGTCGACCAGCTGACGGACTTCGCGCAGCCACGCGTACCGAGGCCCACACTGCTGCCACGGGAACCCCTCACCCGACCAGTCCGGGTCCGGTCCATGCGCCCGGATGAACATGGGCACGGTGTCGTCGAATTCCGCCGGTTCCACGGGTAACGGCGGAAGCTCGATCGCGGTGGTCCAGAAGTCGCCGTCCGGTTGGGCGCCGCGTCTCAGATACAGCGCCGAAGCCCGGGCCACCACGTCACCGTCCTGGGTCATCACCGCATCGACCGCTTGCATCCGCGAGCCCGCTCGCACCACCGACGCAGAGACACGAACCGCGGCGCTGGCGACCCGACGCAGTATCTCCACGGTGAATCGCGCCGGTTGCAGATCCGCGTCGCTGACGAGTTCTTCCACGGCCCGGGCCAGCAGACCGCCGACCACCTGACCGCCCAGCGTCGGCCCCCATCCCCCGTGGGCGATCTCGTTGGGCACGAACCCGTCGTCAGTGCTCACAAAGTACGGCGTCATCGCAGTGCGCTCCACACGTACACCTCTCGTCCGGCCATCCGACCGCTACGGACTCTATTACAGAGTTGACTACAGTTGGCGTGACGATATGGGTTGCCGGGTCAGAGGTCGAACACCGACCGCCGCCGAGTGGCCATATATGACACGCAGACCAGTGATTCGCGTGCCATAAGCGGCCGCCGGCATGAGGGACCAGGTCAGCCCTCGGCCACGAACCCAGGCCGGCTATTGCCACCACCGCCCCATCGTTCTACTATCGGTTGTAGTAGACGACTTGGGGTCCTATGACGGCACCGACAATCGTTCAGACACAACGCTTTCTGCGCCTGACGGCCTACACGTTCCTGCTCGGCTGGGGCCTGCATGTGATCGACCACCTGCTCCGGGGAATGTCGGCGTCACCGATGTTCGTCATGGCCGGCGGCATGATTCAGGGCGTGATCGTCATCATCGCGATCGCCATGACCCTGCGCGGACATCCCCGGGCGCCCGACCTCGCGATCTTCACCGGTGTCGGCAGCGCCGTCATATTCACCTACGCACACCTGCTACCGAATTTCTGGCCGGACTTCCAGGACAGCTATCTCAGCGGTCCTCGCCTCAACGTCACCTGGTTCTCCTGGGTGACAGCACTTTCCGAGATCGGTACCGGCCTGTTGTTCGCCTACGCGGGTATGCGGGCCAAGCGGGCCGCGGCATAGGTGCGATTCTGCGGGTAACGTCGGCCGATGGGATTGGTGTACTCCAGCATCGTCGACGCCCCGCAGGAAGAAATCTTCGCCTGGCACGGCCGCCCCGGCGCGTTCACCAGGCTGTCACCGCCGTGGCAAGCCATGACGCTCAGATCCGAGGCGACCTCGCTGCGTGACGGCCGCGCCGAACTCGCACTGCCCGGCGGTCTGCGGTGGGTGGCTCAGCACCAGGCTGACGGCTATGACCCACCCCGGCGCTTCGTCGACGAGATCGCCCGCGGCGGGCCCGCCTCGCTACCCGCCGCGTTGGCAGTGCACTGGAAGCACATTCATGAGTTCGACGCGATCGATGCGGCCCACACCCGGATGACCGACCGCGTCGAGACGCCGGTGCCCGGTCACTTCCTTCGCCCGATGTTCGTCTACCGTCACCGCCAACTCGCCGACGACCTCGCCGCCCACCAAAGGGCCCACGCACAAGGCCTGGCGCCGCTGACGATCGCGGTCACCGGGGCGTCCGGACTGGTGGGGTCGGCGTTGACCGCTTTCCTGAGCACCGGCGGCCACCGGGTCATCCGGCTGGTGCGCCGCGCAACAACCAAACCTGATGAGCGGCAATGGGACCCGGACAACCCTGACCCCCAGCTGTTCGACGGCGTGGACGCCGTCATCCACCTGGCCGGCGCGTCGATCGCAGGCCGGTTCACCGAAGGACACCGCCGCGCGATCCGCGACAGCCGCATCGAGCCCACCCGCCGGCTCGCGGAACTGATCGCCGACACCGACCCCGGTCCACAAGTGGTCGTCAGTGCCTCGGCGGTCGGTTTCTATGGATACGACCGCGGCGACGAGGTTCTCACCGAGGCCAGCGAGCGCGGCGACGGCTTCCTCGCCGATGTGGTGGCCGACTGGGAGGGCGCCCTGGCCCCGGCGCAACGATCAGGCACCCGCGTGGTGCGCATCCGCACCGGAATCGTCCAGTCCCCGAGCGGCGGCACGTTACGGCTGCTGCGTCCGCTGTTCGCCGCCGGACTCGGCGGCCGCATCGGCGACGGGCAGCAGTGGTTGCCCTGGATCGGTATCGACGACCTGGTCGACATCTATCACCGCGCGTTGTGGGACGAGCAGCTGTCGGGCCCGGTCAACGCGGTGGCACCGGAGCCGGTGCGCAACGCCGAATACACCAACACGCTCGGCCACGTTCTGCGCCGACCGACGATTCTGCCGGTGCCCACCCTGGGACCACGGCTACTGCTGGGCGACCAAGGTGCCCGCGAACTCGCCTGCGCCAGCCAGCGGGCGGTTCCCGCGGCCCTGACGGCCGCCGACCACAGCTTCCGCCATCCGCGCCTGGAGCAGGCACTGGGCCACGTACTGGGACGCCCGGCTACGGCGTAGGAGCCGCCGGCGGCGCAGCAGGTTGGCGCCCGGGCGAGTTGTACTCGTATCCCGGCGGCGGTGGGCCGTTGAGCGAGTAGTACCCGGGTGGCAGCGCCGGGCCCGCGGGTGCGCTACCCGGAGCAGGAGCGGTGACCGGCGTCTCGGAGCCGGGAGCGTTGATCGACACGTAACCAGGCGGCAGCGGCGGCGCCGGGCCGGCGCCGGGAGGCGGTGCGACCCCTTCGGGTGCTCCCCCACCGCCCTGGAAGCCGCCCGGGTCATGGGCCTGATGCCAGAGATCCCTGAGCGTGCCGACCGGGCCGCCGCCGTACTGGCCCGAGCCGTACACCGGGTTGGCGATCTCGGGCACCTGCGGCGGACCGGCCGGTGCCGGCGGCGGGGGCGCTGCCAGGGCGGGATCCGCCGGTGCGGGCGCTGGATCAGGCACGACGGGGTCCGCTGCAGCCTGTCCTGCCGCGGCCAGCACGGCACCGACGGCGGTCAGTCCTGCGATCGCGAGCTTGGCCCCCTTGATGGCGAACGTGGCGCCGTGCGCTTCGGTCATCTATCCGGTGGTCCTCTCTCGATGCACCCGCCAAACTCCTTCGGGAGTCAGGGCGGTCCGTGCATCGTCGCATACCGCCTCGGTGGCGCGCTGGGTTGGAGCGCCGCCGGCAGGACTTCTTCGAGGCGTCCGGACGACCCCGGTGCGCCCCGCGTGGCAGGCTGAATCCGTGTCTCGGGTACTGGTCGTCGGATCGGGTTTCGCCGGGCTGTGGGCAGCGCTCGGGGCCGCCAGACGCCTCGACGAACTCGGAACGGCGGCACAGGGCGTGCAGATCACCGTGGTCAGTGAGCGTCCCTTTCACGACATTCGCGTGCGCAACTACGAGACCGATCTCGACGACTGCCGAATCCCTCTGCACAAGCTGCTGGATCCCGTCGGTGTGGATCACGTTGTCGCCGAGGTCACGGCAGTCGACGTCGAGGCCCGGAATGTCACCGCACTGCAGGATGGCCGAACACGCGTCATCGGCTATGACCGGCTGGTGCTGGCCGCCGGCAGCCGGGTCGCACGACCGAATGTTCCCGGGCTGGCCGAATTCGGTTTCGACGTCGATACATTCGACGGTGCCAGGCGCCTCGCCGATCACCTCGACACGTTGGCCGCCAATCCGCAGATCTCGGGCGCCGGCACGGTCGTCGTCGTCGGAGCGGGGCTCACCGGTATCGAGACCGCGTGCGAACTGCCCTCACGGCTCTCCGCGCTGTTCGAAGGTCGCGTCACACCGAAGGTCGTGCTCGTCGATCACAACCCGCAGGTCGGCTCGGATATGGGCGACTCGGCGCGTCCGGTGATCGAAACCGCATTGTCCGACAACGGAGTTCAGGTGATGACCAGTGTCGGCGTGTCCGCTGTCGACATCGGTGCCGTTACCTTGTCGTCCGGCGCGGTGGTACCGGCGGCAACCGTGGTGTGGTGTGCGGGAATGCGGGCCAACCCATTGACGGCCCAACTGCCGGTGACGCTGGACCGGTTCGGTCGACTGCCCGTCGACGAGTACCTCCGCGTCGAGGGTGTGCCCGCGGTGTTCGCGGCCGGCGATGTGGCCGCCGCGCGGATCGACGACAGTCACCCGTCGGTGATGTCGTGCCAACACGGCAGGCCGATGGGGCGCTACGCCGGGTACAACGTGATCGGCGACCTCCTCGACCAACCCATGCGCGCGCTGCGAATCCCCTGGTATGTCACCGTTCTCGATCTCGGTCCGGCCGGCGCGGTCTACACCGAGGGCTGGGACCGACATGTCGTGGCAACCGGCACGGTGGCCAAGGCCACCAAGAAGGCCATCAACACCGAACGGATCTACCCGCCGTTGACGGGCGATCGTCAGGCCCTGCTTGCAGCCGCCGCACCCGACCTTCAGACCAGGCCGGCCAAAGGCGGGTAACGCCCGCCCCGGCAGGTCCTAGCGGTCGTTTCCGTCCGGCGTCGTCTCGGCAGGCGGCGGTGTCAGCGCGTCCCACGTGGTCCACGTATAGCGCTGCTCGGGCAGGCCGGTCGCGCCGAGCATGAACGCCCGGTGCCCACGGTTCTCGCGGGCGATGGTGGTCAGCCAGGTGGTCACCGTGCTGACGCGGTTGCGTACGCCGGTGAGGAACGCGATATGGATGAAACCCCAAGCCAGCCAACCGAAAAAGCCGGCCAGCTTGACCGGGCCGACCTGCAGCAGTGCCTGTCGGCGCGCGATGTAGGCCGCCGAGCCGAGGTCTCGGTAGCGGAACGGCCGCCGGGGTTTTCCGGCGAGTTCCCGGCGGACACACGAGGCCACGTGGAGCCCGCCCTGCATCGCGTTCTCGGCGACGCCCGGCAGGTTCTCCCGGCCGGCCAGATCTCCGATCACGAAGATCTCAGGACGGCCGTCGATCGAAAGATCAGGCCCCACAGTGATTCTCCCACTGCGATCGGCCTCGACTTCCAGCACCTGGGCGAGGTGCCGGGCAAATGGCACAGCTTCGACCCCGGCCGTCCACAACACGGTTCGGGCCGCGTACTGCTCGTCGGGCCCACCGGACTTCGGGGTGACGGTCACCCCGTCCCGGTTGACGTCGGTCACGTGGACTCCCATGTGCAGTTCCACGCCCAGTTTCTGCAGCGACTTCGTCGCCTTCTCCCCCAGCTCGGAGCAGAAAGCCTTCAGCACCCGTTCCCCGCCGTCGAACAGCAGCACCCGGGCTTCCTTGGGCTCGATGCTGTGAAACTCGTGAGCCAAGGTGCGCGTGGCCATCTCGCGGATCTGCCCGGCCAGCTCGACCCCGGTCGGACCGCCGCCGGCGACAGCGAACGTGAGCCAACCGTCACGCTCGGGGCCCGCTGGCAGTGTCTCGGCGATCTCGAAAGCCGTGAAAACCCGTTGCCGGATGTTGAGTGCGTCGTCGAGTGTCTTCATTCCGGGCGCCCACTCCGCGAAATGTTCTTTGCCGAAGTAGGACTGCTGCATTCCCGCGGCCACGACGAGGACGTCGTAGTCGAGGGTGAACGTCGTCTCATCCGGCCGGCGGGCCGTAACCCGGCGCAACTCGGGGTCGATGTCGATCGCGTCGCCAAGCAATGTGGTGACGTTGCGGTGACGCTCGAACTCCTCGCGCAGCGGTCGGCTGATCTGGCCGAAGCCCAAGGTCCCGGTGGCGCATTGGTAGAGCAGCGGCTGGAACAGGTGTCCCGCCGCCCGATCGAGCAGGGTCACGTCGACGTCGACTCCGCCCAATCGACGCGCACAGAACAGCCCGCCGAATCCCCCACCGATGATCAACACTCTCTTCCGACTGTTGCCCACAACTAGGAGGTTAACCGTCGTCGCCAGAAATGCGACCGTGCAGCGCGGATGCGCGCAAGGTGAGGTGGTTGCGCTCGGCCAGCGAATGCGCCTCGGCCGCGGCCTGCACGTACAGCCGTGCCGCCGTTGAGATGTCCCCTGCCCGCTCGTGAAGGTAGGCCGCCGCAGCGGTGTGGCGCGGCAACGCCGGGTCCAGTTCGGCGAGCGCGGCCAGACCTGCCTGCGGCCCATCGGCTTCACCTAACGCGACTGCGCGGTTGAGGCGTACCACCGGGCTGTCGGTGAGTGCGACGAGTTCGTCGTACCACTCGACGATCTGCACCCAGTCTGTCTCCTCGGCGGACTGGGCGTCGGCGTGCAGCGCTGCCACCGCCGCCTGGGCCTGATACTCCCCGAGCCGGTCGCGTGCCAGGGCGGCTTGCAGGACGTACACGCCCTCGGTGATCAGATCGCGCCGCCACAACGTGCGGTCCTGCTCCGCGAGAGGAACCAGGGTCCCGTCGGACCGGGTACGCGCCGGGCGCCTGGCGTGGTGCAGCAGGAACAACGCCAGCAGACCGCCGACTTCCGGATCGTCGGTGGTTCGGGCCAGCTGACGGGCGAGCCTGATCGCCTCGGCTGCCAGGTCGACATCGCCGCTGTAGCCCTCGTTGAACACCAGATACAGCACCCGCAGCACGGTGCGCAGGTCGCCGGGACGATCCAGCCGAACGGCGGCCACGGTGCGCTTGGCACGGCTGATCCGTTGCGCCATCGTCGCTTCCGGCACCAGATAGGCCTGCGCGATCTGGCGGGTGGTCAGGCCTCCGACAGCCCGCAGGGTCAGGGCGACAGCGGCCGAGGAGGTCAGGTTCGGGTGCGCACACAGGAAGTAGAGCTGCAAGGTGTCATCCACCGCGCCGGCCGGCCCGGCGGCCGGCTCCGCAGAAACCCTGGCCTCACGGTTGCGCCGAGCAGCATCGGATCGGGTGAGGTCGAGGAACCTGCGCCACGCCGTGGTGATCAACCAGCCCTTGGGATCGTCGGGCCGCCCGTGCGGCCAGGTCTCCCACGCCCGGACCAAGGCCTCCTGCACGGCGTCCTCTGCCGTCGCGAAGTCCGCACCACGGTGGACGAGGGCGGCCAGGACACCGGGAATCAGATCCCGGAGCCTGGCCTCGTCCACCGCACCGGGCGCCATCAGTCGGTGACAGTCGGTGGGGCGGTCAGGAACGGGCGCACCTCCAGCCACTCGTGGATGGGCCGCCCGCCCGCACCCGGTGCCGCGGACAGTTCTCCGGCCAATGCGACCGCGCGGTCGTAGGAATCGACGTCGACGACCATCCACCCTGCGATCAGGTCCTTGGTCTCGGCGAAGGGGCCGTCGGTCACCGGTGGCTTGCCCTCGCCGCCGTACTGGACCCACGTGCCTTCCGGGGCCAGGGCCTGGCTGTCGACGTACTCACCGCTGTCCTTGAGCCGATCCGCGAAATCGTTCATGTACTGGATGTGGGCCTGGATCTCGTCCGGGGTCCACTGGTCCATCGGAATATCGTTGACCGACGCGGGGGCACCTCGGTAGTGCTTGAGGAACAGGTATTTGGCCATGGGATTCTCCCTTCGGATTCGCAACCCGGGTTGGTCGCTCACAACGGGGACGGAGCCGTCACGATGTTCTCGACATCGAGGCCCTAAATATTTCTGATCTCATGTCAGGCCACGTCACACGGGTCCAGGATGACCTATAGGCCCGTCGTCCGACCTCAGGTGCACAACCGATCAGTTCGATTGGCTAAGCTTCGACTATCCAAGTTCAGATTCGAGCACCGAGGTGGCATTCATGTTCCTGAGCAAGGCAGCCGTGGCGACCTTCGCGGCCGCAGGCCTGATCGGGGCCGCACTCGGCCTCGGCGTGGCCACCGCGAGCGCCGATCCCGATCCGAGCCTCCCGCCGCCGCCGAACGCGCCGAAGAAGCCGGCCGAGACGTGGCAGGGTCACCCGATGGTCTGGTGGAACCTGCCCGCGGGCGGTCACTGGGGTGTCTGGGTCAACGGCGACTTCCTTCCGTTCACCTGATCCCGCCGGGCCCGACGGCCCGATGACGTCGACGGGATCGGTTACGGTCGGTACGCCGATCGCCTGACTCAGCTGTCGGGCTCTGCGGTCTCGTCGTCCTCGGGCTCCTCTGCCGGGGCTGCTTCCAGGGGGACGCTTTCCGCGCGCGGAGTGCCGACAGCCGACGTGTTCTCGGCCGGTTGGAGGCGGACCACCTGGCCCACCGCCCGGCGCAGGCCGGGCGGTCCTTCTTTCCGGAAGAACTCACCGATGCGTCCGGCGCGGTACCGCAGCGGGGAGCCGAGCAGCTCACCCATCACTACGCCGCTGCCGAGTGCCAACGCCGTCGCTGCCGCGCTCAGCAGGTGTGCGAGCCCCTCTCCGAACTTCTCGTCCACGGCGAACGCGAACACCGCCCAGAACACCGAGAGGCCGGGCAGCATCGGCATGATGCCGGCGGTCGCCGTCACGAGCGCGGGAGACTGCCGGCGAATGGAGATCAGCGTCGCCAGGAAACCGACACCGACAGCCGCGATCCCGGTGGCCGCCCACTGGCCGAAGCCGGCCGTCCCGAGCCCGATCAACGTCAGCTCGGCCAGCCCCGCTGCCAACCCGGCGGTGGGCAATGACCGCAGCGGTGCATAGCTGGCCATGGTCAGGCAGATCCCGGCCAGCGCCGCACCCACGACCGCCAGGACGATCGGCAGCGGTCCTCTCGGCGTGATGAAGGTGCCTGCCGTGTTGACGTGCAGTTCGATCTGGATCCCCAGCAGGGTGGCGGCCTGCAGGGCACCGGTGATGCCCACGACGATTCCCGCGGTGAGAAACACGGCGTCACCGAGTCGCGCGACCGCGGTGACCATGTAACCGGTCAACGCGTCCTGCACGGCACCGACCAGCGTCATCCCGGACAGCAACAACACGATCCCGGTGGCGACGAGCGCGCTGAGACCCTGCCCCGTGTAGCGGTAGGCCGCCAACGCGATCAATGTCGCAATCGCCGCGCCGACCGCGTGCTGAAAGAAGAACGGCGTGCCGATCCGATTCAGCAGACGGCCGACCCGGTCGATCAGCGCAGCCGTCACGGTGGCCAGCAGGCAGGTCAACCAGTTGCCGCCCAGCAGCATCGCGATACCGAGCGCGAACCCCGCCCATCCGGCGGTCGCGAGCCACCGAGGGAACGGATGCGGGCTCTCGGTCAGCTCGTCCATGGCCTCGTGCGCCTCGTCGACGGTGATACCGCCGGAGGTGATGCGCCGGACCAGACGATCGAGTTCGGCCAGCCTGGTGTAGTCGGTGGACCTGGTCCGCACCGCCCGCATGATCGTGACCGGAGGACTGTCCGTGGTGGGCAGTGCCGACACGATGATGGTCGCGACGGTGATGTCGACGACGCAGTCGGTCAGCCGGTACGCCTGCGCGACGTCCTGGGTGGTGGCGACGACGTCGGCGGTACCCGACCCCGACGAGAGCATCACCTCGGCGAGCCGAATGGTCAGGTCGAGAACCTTGCGGGTGTGCACATCACCCATGCCGGCCGACGCGCGACTGCGCCGGCCGGCCACCGGTGCCGGATCACGACGTCCACGCAGGGCCATGCGCAGCCCGCCACGCAAGCGGTCCCTGCCGTTCAATCCTTCCTCAGCCATTTGTGTGCAGCGTAGTCATGAACCGCCGCGGGCCGGTGGAAGCCGGGCTGCCGGTCGGTTCAGGTCACCCGGCGCGGTCGGCAGCCCGGATCACGTCGGACCCGACGAAGGTGAAGATCTGGGCGGCCGGTGTCACCGGTTCGGGTGACCCGGTGAAGCGGTGGGCTCCGACGCCGTAACTCACATCCGGCTGCGACACCCAGACCAGATCGAAACCGCGCTCGTCAAACCAGTTGAGGATCAATGGAATCCGGTCGGGAACGGTGCGGCCGCGAGTCCACAGCACCGTACCGCCGGTTCTGGTCAGCTGAGGCAGGAAGCCGATGGTCCGCTCGATGTCCTCATCGGTGATGTTGCCGAAGATGCCGCACGCCACGACGATGTCGGCGGGGACCAGGTCCTGGTACTGGTCGATCAGAGCGGCGTCACCCGTTACCACCTCGACCCCGGTCAGCCCGTACCGGTCCACGGTTTCGGCGGCGATCTCGGCGTTGCGGGGATCCAACTCGACCAGGCGCGCCCGAACGTCGTCGCGTCGCGGATGGTCGGTCAACACCTCGAGCAGATCGCGCCCCTGCCCGGCGCACAGGCTGACGACCCGCAGCGGGCCTGCCGGAGCCTCGTCCAGCGCCTGCCGGATCAAGGTCTGCACCGCGCGAAGCCGGTGTGCCAGTGCCGAATCCGGCTGGTCGTAGTCGTCGTGCCAGCTGTGCCAATCCACGACCGAACCGTAACGCCACGGTGCTGTTGGTGGCGCCGCCCGCCGGCGGCACCATCCGAAAGTGCTTGATTGCGCCCTGCTTCGCGCAGGGTGAATCACGCAGGTAACGAACGGTATTCGGTCACACGAGCGGGTGCCTTCGGAGCGCGGCGAGAGTTTACCGCGGCGTGATGAATACTGGCGGCTAACGCTGGAACCGCACGTAGCGGTCCACGGCGGCCGCATCGCCTCGGGAGTACGTGACGCTGTCCACCTGGGTGCCATGATCATCGACCAGCAGAAGGTTTCCCCCGGAGTTGCCGAGCTGTGCGCCTGACCCGTCGAGCACGACGACTGCCGATGCACCACCGGCCAGGTCGGCATCCAGTTTGCTCTCCCGACCGTTGCGGTCGACCAGGCGCCAACCGTGCAGTGACACTGCCTCGGTGGCGTAGTTGCCGATCACCACCGCTTCGTGTCCGGGGTCCGGGCCGGTGGGATTGATCAGCGCCCGCTCCAGATACGCCAGGCCCGGGGTCACCTCGCCACCGCCCCCGGCCGCCCCCACCAACCGGGAGAGGGGCTGTGCACCCGGTGCCGCGTCGCCCTGTGGGTCGGTAGGTACCCGCTGGGTCTGGAAGGCGAGCAGGATGCCGACGACACGATCGGGAAAGGCCAGCAGAAGACCGCCGTCGTGGAAGGCCCCGTTGTCCCCCGCGTGCGCGCCGACATTGCCCTGGTTCATGTGGATGTCGTGAACACCATGCAAACCGTCGGTGTTACCGAAGTCGGCATCGATCGGCTTGTGCAGGTTGCGGTCGAATTTCGCACCGAAGGCATAGAGTTCGCCGCCGGCGGTCTGGCACTGGGTCAGGTACAGGCTCAAAAGATCCTGCAGGTCATCTGCATTCGCGTTGCCACTGGGCGGAAGCGCCCGGCCGAGCGTGAAATCGAACAGCGGCGCCTTGACGTAGTCCAACGAGGACGCTGACGTGCCGGGGGTGACAGAGAAGCCGGACGCCACCGCGGCCAGTCCGTTGACGACGGGATGTCCGACCAGCGGATCCACCACCCAGAAGACGACCTCGCTGCCGTCGTTGGATTCGACGTTGACCGCGACCCGCCACGGTTGTCCGGAGTCGTCAACCGCCCGGATCTGCAGGTGCGGGGTGGACTGCCCGTCTTCCCTGACGAACCGGTCCGGTCGTGCGCGCAGAACCCCATAGGTGATCGCCATGATCGACTCCTGTCGTTTCGGTGCCGACACAAGGACTTTCATGTGCCTGCATCCGCAGAAACTATCGGCCCGGCGTGGTGCGGACACGCGTAGCGGACTACCCGAAACGGAGAACCGCGGTCATCTGCCGTGGGAGGCGAAGAACTGCCCGGACGCATCCGAGGCGTCGAAGGCGTGGCTGGCTGCCCCGACAGACTGCACGGGAAGGATCTCGGGTACGCCCGGCCAGGTGTGCCCGCCCCCGTCGACCCGCATGAACACCACCGATGTTCCGCCGGCACACCCGTCGGAGGCGATGCGGTGGGTTTCGGTGCCGTCGCCCGTGCTGGGCAGCACCTCGTCCGACGGAGCCGGGCAGCCGTTGATCTGACGCCACCGGTCCACCATCGCCGGCCCCGACACCACGGTGCTGCCTCCGCCCCGCCCCGTCATCGGCCCACCGTTGAAAGGCACGACAGGGTCGGCCGTCCCGTAGGTGGCGAGGACCGAAACGGGCCTGGACGGATTGCAGCCGACATTTGTCCCCAGCGTGCCGGCCACCGGGGCGATCGCGGCGAACAGGTCGGCGCGATCACACGCCAGTCGATTGGCCATGAATCCACCTGCCGACAAACCCGTGGCATATACCCGGCCGCGCGGGATGCCGTTCTCGGCGACGAGGCGATCGACGAGGGTCGAGATGAACCCGACATCGTCGACCCCTTGACGGTCGGGCACCGAGGCGCCGCGGCCGTCGGCCCAGCTGTAATCGATGCCATCGGGGTAGACCACGGCGAACCCGTGGGCGTCGGCCACCCCGTCGTAATGGGTGAGCGCCGCCTGATCGGCTCCGGTCGCGCCGGCAGCGTGCAGATTGACCACCAGCCCGGATGGTGGGCCCCCGGCCGGTAGGTGGAGCCGGTAGGTGCGCATCGTGCCGCCGAAATCGATCTGCGCCGACGGTAAGGGCGCAGCCCACGCGGGTGTTGGCGCGGCCGCGCATCCCAAGAGCGCAACGAGCGCTACGGACACCACTGTTCTGAGCCGTCCCGGCGTGAAAAGCACCGGGGCAGAGTAGATATCACGGGCGAACTCTTGGGCAACGCCAGGTGACCTACCGGAGAAAACCCTGCCGGCAACCGTCGCCATCCGCTTCCACGCCATTCCGGCCCCCACCGATTCGTCGTCCAGCAAACGAAGTTCCGACGCTACCTGTTCGCTGTGACCAGTGGGGCGAGAAAACCGGATTTCGACCGTCGATCAGATGGTCAGGACCATGCGGTAGCGCGCCTGTCCCTGCTCCATGGCGGCGTAGGCGCTCGACGCCTCAGCCAGTGGGCGCTCCTCGATCCGGGCCCGCACCCCCGACAACACCGCGAAGTGCATGGTCTCTTCGACGTCACGTGCGGTTCCAGACGGGTGCCCGGAGATGGTCAGCGCGGGCTGGATCAGTTGCACCGGGCTGATGGGCAACGGATCGGCCGACACCCCGATCGCCACCAACTCGCCGCGGGGCGCGAGTCCGCCCACCGTCTCGGCCATGGCCTGCGAATTCCCCACCGTTGCCAGAACCACCGCCGCGCCGCCCAGGTCCCGCAGGGCTGCGCTGACGTCGCCTGCGGTCGAGTCGATGTAGTGCCGGGCCCCCAACGTCCGGGCGTCGGCTTCTTTGCCGGGGCCGCGGGCGATCGCGACGGTCTCGAAACCCATCGCGCTGGCGAACTGGAGCCCGAGGTGTCCCAACCCGCCCACGCCCAGGACCGCGACCACGTCGCCGGGCAGGGCCCGGGTGTGTCGGAGCGCGTTGTACGTCGTCACCCCGGCGCACCCCATCGGAGCGGCCTCGGCGAAGGACAGTTCGTCGGGTATCCGCGCGAGCGCGTTGGCCGGCACCGTCACGGATTCCGCGTAGCCGCCCGGATAGTGCAGGCTCGGCACCTGACCCTTCTCGCAGACGATGAAATCGCCCTTCCGGCAAGGAATACAGACTCCGCAGTGCCCGCCGAACCAGCCGATCGCCACCCGGTCCCCCACCTCGAAATCGGTGACGCCCGCGCCCACTTCGGCGATGGTGCCGGCGATCTCATGGCCCGGCGTCACCGGCCACGCGATGCCCGGGAATCCGCCGTTGAGAATGGCTCGATCGGTGCCACAGACCCCACAGGCGGCCACGGCGACCCGGACCTGTCCCCGATCGGGCGAGAGGGTCTGAGCGTCAACGAGTTCCAGGGTGCCGCCAGCTGACTGGACGTGAACAGCTCGATGAGTGGCCATTTGAATCCTTACTGTCACCGTCGGGATGTCTCGCCATCATGGACCGTCGACGGCCCGCTTGGCCAGGGTCTGCGCTCAGCCCAGGATGAACGGCAGCTGTGCCGCCGTCTCTCCGAGAGCGGTCAGCTCCAGGTCTGTCGGCGCCCGCCTGCCGGTCCCCAGCCGGAGGGTGTCGTCATCGGAGAACTCCGCGGGGAACCGCGCGCCCGTGATGTCCCCCAACATCGCGCGTGAGCGGGCCAGCCCCGCCGCCGGTGGGCTCGGTACCCCCGGCAGGTGCGCGACCAGATCAAGGTGGTGCAGTGTCCATTCCAGGACGTAGGCGTCGAGGTAGTCGCCGACGGTGAGAACCTGTCCCTGCGTGCCCACCCGAGCGTGCGGGTCGGCAAGGTCAGCGGCTCGTTCCGCGGCCGAGCCCACGTCGTCGAGATGAAACTTGAGCAGGGCCGGATCCCCGTATGCCGCTGCCAACCTGACGGTCAGCGCGTCCAAGGGATCCTTGCCCGTCGGAGGCGTTCTGCTGACCTCCCAGTAGGTCAGCGCGTTACGGGTCGATTCGGCGTCGGTCGGGGTGACCAGGGTGATCAACACATCCTGGGCATCAATGACGAGGTGGCACACCAGATCTCGAACCAGCCAACCGGCACAGCCGGAGGGCTGAGCGAAATCCTGGGGATCCAGCGCGGCCACCGCAGCGCGCAGCGCCGCCCACGAGTCTGAGAACTGGCCCACGACTGCAAACTAGCAGCGGACCACTCGCTCGGCCGCAGTCCAGTCGTAGGGCAAGAATTTGCCGTCGAACGTCACCACCACGCGGTCTCCGGCAGGGTGCGGCTTGCGCTGCACATCGACGCTGAAGTTGATGGCGCTCATGATGCCGTCACCGAACTGTTCGTGGATGACTTCCTTGAGCGCTCCGCCGTAGACCTGGAGCGCCTCGTAGAACCGGTAGATGGTGGGATCGGTGGGCACGGCCGTCGGCAGTCCACCTCGCATCGGGACCGCAGCCAGTACCGGAATCACCGACTCGTCCAGCCCGAGGAGGTCCACGATGATCCTGCCGGACTCGGCCGGTACCGGATGTTGCCCGAGCAGGGCGGACACCGTCCACACCACGGGTCGGTCGATGGCGTCGGCCAGCTGCTGCCACGTCAGGCCCTTGGTCAAACGGGCTTCTACGATCGCGGCGGTGATCTCGTCTCTGCTCATACGAGCCAGCATGCCCGCGGCGAACGGTCACCGCACGCCCAACGTGCCTTCCAGATACTCGCCGCGACAAGCCACGCGGGCCAGCTTGCCGCTGGTGGTCCTCGGAATCGCGCCTGCCGGCAGGAATCGCAGATCCGCGACGGTCAATCCGTGTCGGTCGGCCACTGCCGCGCGGATGGCCGCACCGGCTTCCTCCGGATCGGCCTGTTTGGTGCGGGCGGCGCGTTCGGCGATCACCACCAACCGCGCACCGTCCCCGTCGCCGTCGGGAGTGACGGTGAACGCCGTGACATAACCGCGCCGGACCAGTGGCGACGCGTCCGCCACGGTGGCCTCGATGTCCTGCGGGTAGTGACTGCGACCGCCGATCCGCACCAGGTCGGCCATCCGCCCGGTCACATAGAACTGCCCCTCGAAATACACCCCGAGATCGCCGGTCCGCAGCCAGGTGGCGTCCTCCGGCAGCCCGGCGGCGTGACTGCCGGAGGCGAGACGCGAATGCAACGACACCCCGAACACCTTGCTCGTCTCCTCGGGGCGGGCCCAGTAACCCCGGCCAATGTTGTTGCCGTGCAACCAGATCTCCCCGACCGCACCGTCGGGAACTTCCGCGGAGGGGCCGTCGGCAGTCGCGGGGTCGACGATCACCGCCCACAAGCTGCGGGCCGGATGACCGCACGACACATGTGGGACGGCACCCTCGGCGTGGGCGTTGACGCGGACGGCCCGACCCAGGGTCAGCTGTTCGCGGTCGAAGTAGACCACCGACGACTGCTCGCCCGGACCGATCGTCGAGATCAGCAGCGTCGCCTCGGCGATGCCGTAGGACGGCTTGAACGCTGTGGGCGGCAGCCCGTACGGCGCGAACACCTCGTTGAAGGCCGTGATGACCTCAGGGATTACGGGCTCGGAACCGATGATGAGCACCACATTGCTCAGATCGACGTCCTCCCCCGCGGCGGGAACGCCGCGCTGCGCGGTCCATTCGTAGGCGAAGTTAGGTGCGGCGGTGATCACGCGGCCGTGTTTCGAGGCGTCGGACATCGCACGGATCCATCTCTGGGGCCGGCGGATGAACGCTGTGGGTGACATCAGCGTCGAGTGTCCGCCGTAGACCGCGGGAAATCCGATCATCGACAGGCCCATATCGTGATAGAGCGGTAACCAGCTGAGGCCGTGGGTGTTTCGGTTCAACAGATCGATGGACAGGATCATCTGCAGCAGGTTGGTGCCGACCGCGCGGTGGGTGATCTCCACCCCGACCGGCGGACGCGTCGAGCCCGACGTGTACTGCAGGTGGGAGATGTCGTCGGGATCGACCGAGATCGGGGTGAAGGTGTCCCCCGCCGAATCGGGAATCTCGTCGATGAGCTCGACCCGGGGACGCAGCGTATCCGGCATCGTCGCGAGGAACTCCCGTACCGCGGCATCGCCCGCGGCGGTGGTGAGTACCGTGGTCGGCCGGGAGTCCAGCAGCGCGGTCTCGAGGCGTTCGGCATGCCCCTGCAGTTCCGGTGCGAACAGCGGCACGGCAATGTTGCCGGCCTTGATCGCCGCGAAGAACCCGACGACATAGTCCAGCCCTTGGGGCGCGAGGATGGCGACACGCTCACCGCGGCCGGCCACCTGCTGCAGCCGCGCTGCGACGGCCCGCAGCCGCACGCCCAGCTGCGTCCACGTCAGCTCGATGACCTCTTCGGCGGCCTGGCTGTGATCGAGGTAGCGGTAGGCGACCAGGTCTGGAACGTGGGCGATGTTGCGGTCGATCAGCGATATCAGGGTGGTGCCCGGGGGCAGCACGATGCCGCCGTTCTCGTCCAGGCAGTCCTCGATGCGGAGCAGGCCTGCCGGGGCCTCGTACTGAACCTGAGTGCCGCTGTCCATGCCCGCAGTCTAGGTCGCGGCGCCTTCGAGGCGGGCCGCCAGTTGCTCGAACGTGAGGGTCCACCCGCTGTGGAAGTTGTCGAATTCCTCTGGCGGCAAAAGGGAATGCTCGATCGACATCATCGTCTGCCCGTCGCCGGCCGGCTCGAATTCGACGTTGACGATGCTGACCACGGTCGGGTCGGACCAGTCCGAGTTGCTCCAGGTGAATCGCAGCACCCGGGGCCGGTCGATGGTCAGGAACTGTCCGGTGATCAGCACGCTCGAACCGGAATCGTCGATGTCGAAGCGCACGATCCCACCGACGCGAGGCTCGACCGCCACTTCGACGCAGTACACCGGCCGCGGGCACATCCATTCCCGCAGCGACTCGGGGTCGAGCCATTCGTCGAACACCACATCGGGCGCCGCGGGCATCAATCGCCGCACACGGACCGTCGGCGCGTCGGTCATCGGGAATCTGCCTTCCGCCGCAACCGGGCGGCCAGCGCATCCGCGCGACTCGACCAGAAGTCCGTCTGCTCGGTCATCCACTGCTGAGCCATGGTCAACCCGTCCTGTTTGAGCGAGACCCAGTGCTCTCGACCTCGGATCTCGCGCTGTACCAGACCCGCGGCCTCCAACACCCCGATATGGCGCGAGACACCGGCGAAGGTCATCGGCAACGGGGCAGCCAGGTCGCTGATGCGGGCGTCGCCCGCACGGAGTGCCTCCAACAGCCGGCGACGGGTCGGATCGGCCAGCGCCGAATACGCGCGGTCCAGAACTTGATCTTCAACCACCTTGTTGACTATAGCCGCGGACCGTGGTTACCTCGAGGAACATTATTCAACTGATTTGTTGAACGATTGAAGAGCGTTGCAACGGACTGACGACGGGAGCAACCATGAAGAATCCACCGATCGTGCCGGCCGCCGACTGGCAGACCGCACTCGACGAAATGCTGGTCAAGGAAAAAGAATTCACCCACGCACGGGACCGGCTCGCGGCGTTGCGCCGACGCATGCCATGGACGCCGGTGGACAAGGACTACGCGTTCGAAGGCCCCGACGGCAGCGCCACACTGCTCGACCTGTTCGCCGGACGACGCCAGCTGATCGTGTACCGGGCGTTCCTCGATCCGGGTGTGGACGATTGGCCGGAACACGGTTGCGTCGGCTGCTCGTTGATGGCCGACCACATCGGCAACCTGGCCCATCTCAACGCGCGCGACACCACTCTGGTCTACGCCTCGCGCGGGTCCCAGGCCGACATCGCCCGGATCAAGACACGCATGGGGTGGAGTCATCCCTGGTACACCATGGTCCCCAGGCCCGGCGCGGAGTTCGACGTGGACTTCGGGGTCGACGAGTGGCACGGCACCAACGCGTTCATTCGCGACGGTGACCGGATATTCCGCACCTATTTCATCGACAACCGGGGCGACGAGGCTTTCGTCAACACATGGAACTTCCTGGACATGACCGCACTCGGCCGACAGGAAACCTGGGAGGATTCCCCACCAGGATACCCGCAGACCAAGGCATACGAGTGGTGGTCATGGCACGACACCTACCCCGAGCATGAGCCCTCGCGGTGGTTCGGCGATCCCGACCCAGACAACCCGCGCGATCCACGCCCGCCGCGCGACGACTGCGCGGCCTGCGGAAGCCACTGACCCACCGCGGTCAGGCCATCGCCCGCCATTGAGAAGATGGGCGGGTGACGCAACCCCCGCTGACCGTCCCCGCCCTCCTGCGGCACAGTGTCGCCGAGTTCGGTGAGTCCGTCTACCTGACCACCCCCACCGAACGGCTCACCTACCTCGAGGCCGAGCAACGGTCGGCGCGCCTGGCGCGGTGGCTGCTGCACCAAGGGGTGGGCAAGGGCAGCCGCGTCGGCCTGTTCTTCCCCAACGGTGCCGAGTGGGTGACGTGGTGGCTCGCGGTATCCCGGATCGGCGCAGTGGCCGTGCCGCTCAGCACCCTCTACACCCCCGCCGAGATCGCAAAGGTGTTGCGGCTCGCCGACATCGGGCTTCTCATCGCCCCCAACACGGTGCTGAACATCGATGTTGCCGACCGGTTGGAAGCCGCGCTGTCCGAGCTTGTCGATCACTCCGGCAGTCGACTCGCGCTGACCGCCGCCCCCTTTCTGCGTCACATCGCGGTGATCGGCGGCAGCCCCCGGCCGTGGGCGTCGAGCGGGTGCGATGCCGCCGCCGACGTCGTATCTGCCGACGTTCTCGCCGCCGCGGAGACCGAGGTATCCCCCGCCGACCTCGCCATCATGGTGCACACGTCGGGCTCCACGGCCGATCCCAAAGGCGTCCTGCACACCCACGGCACGCTGGTGCGGCAGACCTCGACCTGGACCGCCGCCATCCGAGCGATCACCGGGTCGCAGGACCGGTCCCGAATCCTGTGCGCCATGCCGTTCTTCTGGATCGGCGGACTGCTCGCTGTCACCGGCGCCCTACACGAGCCGGTCACCCTGGTGGTCATGCCGAAACTCGATCCGGAGACTGCACTGGATCTTGCTGAGCGGGAACGGATCACCGGGATCGTGGGCTGGCCGGCATTCACCCAGCGGCTGCGTGACCACCCGTCGTTCGCCCAGCGCGACCTCAGCAGTGCACCGATGCTGCGCGACGGCCCGCTGGACATCGCCATGACCGACGTGCCCGACGGATTCCCGGTGCACCGCACCATGTCTGAGACCGCGGGCGGGTTTGCCTTCACCGACATGGCCATCGTCGACGAAGACGGCTCCCCGGTCGCTTCCGGGGAGACCGGCGAACTGCTGGTCCGAGGAATCGGGGTGATGGCCGGGTACAACAAGCGCGAACGGTCGGAAACCTTCGACACCGACGGCTGGTACCACACCGGCGACAAGGTGTACCGGCGCGACGGCGACCCCCGACTGTTCTACGTCGGGCGAACCACCGATCTGATCAAGGCTGCTGGGGCCAACGTCTCTCCGTTGGAGGTCGAGGCCGTCATCGCCGAGTCGGCCGACGTGGCTCACTGCGTGGTCGTCGGCATCGACGATCCGCAGCGCGGCGAAGAGGTCTGTGCGGTGGTGGTGAGCAACGCGAACCTCGACCTTGGAACCCTGGCCGCCTATGCCCGGGAACAATTGTCGGCCTACAAGGTCCCGACCAGGTGGGTGCTGACCACCGCCGACCGGATACCAACCCTGCCCAGCGGCAAGTTCGACCGGAAAACCCTGCGGCAGCTGGTTGTCGACGGCGAACTGGAGTCCGCCCGCCTCACGCCGCGCTGAACCGCACCGGCATCGAGTGGATACCGTTCATCAGATTCGAACGCACCCGCTCCACCGGCCCGCTGACCTCAAGATCCTTCATCCGGTACAGGATCTCGGGAAAAATGGCTGCCGCCTCCACCCGGGCCAGGTTCGCGCCGAGGCAGAAATGTGTTCCCCCGCCGCCGAAGGCCAGATGCGGGTTCGGGTCGCGGCCGATGTCGAGGCGGTCCGGGTCTCCGAAGCGCGTCTCGTCGCGATTGGCCGAGGGGAAGAACATCGCCACCCGCTCCCCTTCGGCGATGCGCACACCGCGCAACTCGGTGTCTTTCGTTGCGGTGCGGGCGAATACGTTCACCGGGCTGACGTAGCGCAGCATCTCTTCGACTGCGGTCGGGAGAAGTTCCGGATCGGCCGCGAGCCGGACTTGTTCGTCGGGATGCTCGATAAGGGCAAGTGTTCCCGCCGCGACCAGGTTGCGGGTGGTGTCGCCACCGGCGTTGATCAGCAACAGGAAGAACAAGTTGAACTCCAGGTCAGTGAGGCGTTGACCATCCACTTCGGCCTGCAGCAGCGCACTCGCGATGTCGTCGGCCGGGTCGGCACGCTTGCGTTCGGCAAGTGCCGACGCGTATTCGAACATTTCGCCCAACGCCTGCATCGCCGACTCCGTGGGAGTGCCGACCCGCTCCGTATTCATGATTTCGGTCAGCTCATAAAGCCGGCGACCGTCCTCATGCGGGATCCCGAGCAGTTCGGCGATCACATACGACGGCAATGCGCCCGCGACGTCGGACACGAGATCACATTCGCCGCGGTCCAAAACACCGTCGACGATCTCGGCCGCCAGGTTTGCCACTCGAGAATTCAGTCGCGCCACATGCCGCGGGGTGAACCCCTTGCTCACCAGCTTCCGCAAGGCGGTGTGTCGCGGCGGGTCCATCGTCAGCATCATCAAGCTGAGCTGATAGGCCTCCTCCGACCGAGGAACGTCGAGCATGACCCCGGTCTGCTGTGAGGACCACGTTGCACTGTCGCGCGACACGGCGAGAATCTCGTCATAGCCGGTGAGCGCCCAGAAACCCGTATCACCGTACGGGTGCCACGCGACGGGGGCCCGCCGCCGAAGTTCACGGAAAGACTCGACCGGGATACCGGCCTGGTAGACGGCAGGATCCGTCAGGTCAACACCGCTGATGCCGACCGCATCGTCGCCCATGCCGGTGACGGTAATGCAGCAGGGCGCTCGGGTATTCAGAACGAGGCGATCTGGTCCCGGAAACCGGCGGCCGGTCGCACGAGCGCGCCCGCGTCGCGGACCCTCGCGGCCAGCCCGCCATCCGATGTCACGACGGTGATCTCACCGGGTCGCGAATCCGCCTGAACCAACCGCACGATCTCGTCGTCCGCCGAGTTCGCGTGCGCCCGTGGGGCATGGCCGATCTCGATCACCGCAGACTCCATCGGCGGCGACGTGGGCCCTTCGAACACCACCGTGACCCGGTGCCCCCCGGCCACGGCCCAGCGCTCGAGCACCTCGACCAGACCGGCCATCGCGCTGCGGCGATCCTTCCACCAGCCGTCTGGCTTGGATCCGATCACGTTCATCGCGTCCACGATCCACCGCATTCGATCGACGTTACGGGCACACCGCATGCAGAACCTGCCGAATCGGGGTTGACTGGACGGTCTCAGCCGAGCGCGGAGGAAGGGGCACCGACATGGTCGTCGAATCAAGTGGTGCATCCGCGGAGCCGACGAAGGCAAGGCATATCCGGTTGACGTCACACAGTGCCGTCGCGGGTACCCCGACCATTCACTGGGCCGCGCCGACTGCAGCCGAGCGGGGTCCGGTGATCGGTACCACCACCACCCGCGCGCACCGCAACGTGATCGGCACCCACAGTGGCTCTTACAGCGTGTACCGGGCTCTGGCCGTCGCCGCGGGCGCCCTCTCCCCGGAGCACCGTGCCGATCTCACCAATACCTCCCCCACCGATGTGATCGGGCCCTACCCCCAGTGGAGCCAACCCGAGACGATCGTCAGCCTGGATCCGTGGGGCGCGATGGTCTCTGACGCGTTCGCCGCGGAACTGGGCGCCGGCTATGACATCCGGCCGACCATCGCGGTGACCAAGGCCCATGTGATGGTGCCGGAGGTCGCCACCGCCATCGCCACCGGCCGACTGCATCCCGACGGCCAGATACTCCTGGAAAACGGTGCGGCCCTGGTGACGAAGGCAGCCATCGAGCCGGTGTGGTTCCTGCCGGGCGTCGCAGCCCGGTTCGGCTGCACCGAGACCGCCCTGCGCCGGGTGCTGTTCGAGGAGACCGGCGGGATGTACCCCGAACTCGTGACCCGTGGTGACCTCGAGGTGTTCCTGCCGCCGATCGGCGGGCAGACCGTGTACATCTTCGGCGCACCACACGATTTGGCCGATCCGACCGTGGAACTGACCGCCCGGGTGCACGACGAGTGCAACGGTTCGGACGTCTTCGGCTCCGACATCTGCACGTGCCGGCCCTATCTCACGCACGCCATCGAGGAATGCATCGCCGGTGCCCAGCGTGGCGGGGTCGGCTTGGTCGCCTATTCACGCAAGGAGGGCCGCGCACTCGGCGAGGTGACGAAATTCCTGGTCTACAACGCACGCAAGCGCCAGGACGGCGGCGACACCGCCGATCAGTACTTCGCCCGCACCGAATGCGTGGCGGGGGTGCAGGACATGCGGTTCCAAGAGCTCATGCCCGACGTCCTGCACTGGCTGGGAATCCGCAAGATCCACCGCCTGGTGTCCATGAGCAACATGAAATACGACGCCATCACCGGTTCCGGGATCGAGGTCGGCGAGCGGGTCAACATCCCCGACGACCTGATCCCGGCCGACGCCCGGGTGGAGATCGACGCCAAGATGGCCGCCGGCTACTTCACCCCCGGGCCGGTGCCGGGCGCCGACGAACTGAAGATCGCCAAAGGCCGCGGACTCACGCCATGACCACGACCACGGTC
This sequence comes from Mycobacterium shunyiense, assembly GCF_058270075.1. Taxonomy (NCBI): domain Bacteria; kingdom Bacillati; phylum Actinomycetota; class Actinomycetes; order Mycobacteriales; family Mycobacteriaceae; genus Mycobacterium; species Mycobacterium shunyiense. The sequence goes on from NZ_JBZDPU010000026.1 coordinate 38,321, forward strand.
GGCGCGGCCGCAGTCGCCACGCTGCGCACGACCACCGCGATCCGCGAACGGGCGCAGCACCTTCTGCAGCGCGCCCGGGTCGGCAACTCCGCCTGGTTCCTGGTGGATGACGATGCTCTGGACCGGGCAGCCGCCGAGGTCGCAGACGTCACCCGCAGCCGCTACCCGACACTCGCCATCCCCTACCACGGCAGGTGGCGTCATTTCGAGGCCGGAGGTGTGGATCGTCGGTCCGAGTTGGACTCGCGCACAGCCGATTCAGATGCCGCGTCGCGTGCTCGATCGATGATCGACCTGGCCGTGGTGAGCGTGTTGCTCGACGCCGGCGCCGGACCTGATTGGCACTACACCGAGCCCGGCACCGGCCTTCGCCTGACCCGCTCCGAGGGCCTGGGGGTCGCGAGCTGGCACGCGTTCGGCAGCGGATTGTTCTCGAGCGATCCTGCCGATCCGCTGCGGGCAGATGCCGGCGCACTTCGCGGCCTCGACGACGAAATCCTGGCGGCCGCTTTTCAGGTGGATCTCGGAAATCCATTGCTCGGCCTCACCGGCCGGGTGCAGCTGCTCCGCCGCCTGGGCACCCAATTGGCCGCTCGCCCTGATGTATTCGGGCCGGACGGCCGTCCCGGCGGACTGTTCGACAAGGTGACCGGCCCGACGGTCACGGCCCACGACCTACTCTCGGCGGTGTTGGACGCACTATCGGGAGTGTGGCTCACCGACAACGCCATCGGCGGTCAACCACTCGGCGACTGCTGGCGGCATCAGGCGACTCCGGGCCCCGGCCTGTCACGCGGCTGGATGCCGTTTCACAAACTGTCCCAGTGGCTGACCTACTCCCTGCTGGAACCGTTCGAACGAGCCGGCGTCGCCGTCACCGAACTCGATGCCCTCACCGGCCTCCCCGAGTACCGCAACGGCGGTCTGCTGCTGGATACCGGAGTGCTGCGGTTACGTGATGCCGCGCTCGCCGAGAAGAACTGGGCGGTGGGCGACGAACTCGTCGTCGAATGGCGGGCACTGACCGTCGCGCTGCTCGATGAGCTGGCACCGCTCATCCGCGACCATCTCGGCGCTCCACGACTGCCGCTGGCGTGTGTGCTGGAGGGCGGAACCTGGGCGACAGGCCGCGCGCTGGCCGCACGCCTGCGCGACGGCGCACCGCCGTTGTCCATCATCAGTGACGGCACGGTCTTCTAGGAGCGGCGATATGGGCAACCTGCACGTCATCGATCATCCGTTGGTGCAGCACAAGCTGTCGCTGATGCGGCAGAAGGACGTGTCCACCAAAGGATTTCGCCAATTGCTGAACGAGATCTCGATGCTGATGAGCTACGAGGTGCTGCGTGACATCCCAGTCCACGACGTCGACATCGAGACACCCCTGGAATCCACTACCGGAGCCGTGATCGACGGCAAGAAACTGGTGTTCGTGTCCATTTTGCGGGCCGGAAGCGGCATCCTGGACGGCATGCTCAGCGTGATGCCCAGCGCCCGCGTCGGCCATATCGGCCTCTACCGGGATCCGAAGACCCGCGTGGCCGTGGAGTATTACTTCAAGCTGCCGGGAGATCTGCACGAACGTGACGTGGTGGTCGTGGATCCGATGCTTGCCACCGGCAATTCGGCGGTCGCGGCGATCGACCGCATCAAGGAGTACGCACCGCGCTCCGTCAAATTCGTTTGTCTGCTGACCTGTCCCGAAGGCGTTGCCGCGATGCAGCAGGCACACCCGGACGTGCCCATCTACGCCGCGGCACTGGACCGGGAACTCGACGAGCAGGGCTACATCGTTCCCGGCGTCGGCGACGCGGGTGACCGCATCTTCGGAACCAAGTGACCGCACATCGCTGGGGCGTCGGCGCCTTCATCGCCGTCGAGGCCGTCTATCTGCTCATCTCGGCCGCGTTCGGTATCTTCGCACCCCCGGGGCCGCCGCCGCCCTGGTTGATCACCCTGGCGATCGGGGTACCGACACTCGTCGCCGCGACTCTGGCCGTTGCCATCGCGAAATGGCGCGGCAACGGCCCCCGCATCGACTTTCGATGGCAGTGGTCCTGGCGTGCCGCCGGTCTCGGGTTGGCGTTCGGCATCGGGGGCCTGTTCGTCACACTGCCCGCCGCGTTGCTGTACCAGGCGATCGTCGGACCCGACGCGACCTCCACGGTCGGCGGGGTCTACGAGGGCGTTCGAACCGGCTGGCCGTTGGCGGTTGCCGTCCTGCTCCTGGTCGCGTTCGTCGCACCGATCTGCGAAGAGGTGGTGTACCGCGGACTGCTGTGGGGTGCGCTCGAGCAACGGTGGGGACGCACCGTCGCGGTGATCGTGTCCACCCTGGTGTTCGCACTGGCCCACCTGGAGCCCGAACGGGCCCCGCTACTGCTCGTCGTCGCCATCCCGATTGCGTTGGCGCGGCTCTACTCCGGAAGTTTGTGGGGCGGCATCGTCGCCCACCAGGTGACCAACCTGCTGCCGGGCCTCGTGATGATGTTCGGACTGCTGGGGATGATGCCGGACCGCTGAGGTACTACCTCTTGCGGTCACGCACCTTGTACGTCGAGGGCCACGACATTCTGGATTCATCGCCCACCAAGGGCGTCGCCGATCCACCGACCCGGACGTCGTAGGCTTCCTGCCCGGCGCCGACCTCGCGATTGGCGTGCTCCTGCGCCAGATAGTAGAGCTGGTCGATCTCGGCCTCGGAGAACGCCACGAAAGTGGTTTTGCGCACGATGTCGTTCATGCCCGCCGTCATCCGGTCGGGCAGTACCCGCGAGGCCAGTGCCGCCAGCCCGAGCAGCGTGAACGGGATGACCCAGTAACAGACGAACGACAGCGGCGTCTTGGTGTCCAGGATCGTGGCATCACCCTGCACCAACGGCGGTATCGCCGCGGAGATCGTCATCCCGGCGAACGCGCCCACCCAGATCCAGGTCAGGATCTTCACAATCCGTTGGAACAGATCACTTTCCACAACTCCGGGCGGCTGGCCCGCTGCGGCGAACTCCAGCACGAACGGCTTGCCGATCAGCTGACCGATCAGGGCGACCAGGAAGATCCCCGCGGTACTCAGTGGCTGTATCCAGCGCTCCATCACATCCTGGCTCAGCACCAAGGTGAGGATCGTCAGCACGATGAAGGTCGCGAGTGCACCGACCTCCAAGGTGCGCCCCGGTGCCCCGGAGATCCGGCTGATCGTGAATGTCGCGATGGCCGTGGCCAGCGCCACCAGCACGGCGACCAGGAACGGCACGTTGCCGACGAGAACCCAATAGATGATCCACGGCGCGAAGCCAAACAGGATGCCCACGAGCGCCTAGTCTAGGGGCTTACCGTTGTTCCGACGGCAACTACCCGTCGGTCGACTGTTCGTCACTCAGCCGGGTGTTGCGGCGCCATTCGGAGATCTTGCGGCCCATCGAGTCTGCCGCATTCGTCGCGGCCTGCCCCACTCCGTCGACCACCCCGCCCAAGCCATCCCGGATGCCCCGGATCAGCGGGTCGTTGGACTGGTCGAAACCGTCCTTGTAGTGGCGTGCCGCCGCGCTGACGTCGTCAGCCCAACTCGCGTTCGCATCCTCGGACCGCAGCGGATAGTTGCCGGCCATGATCGCGCCGTATCCGCCGGTGTCGACCCACTTGGTCAGTGCCGCCGCCCGGAGCACCGAGAACGGATGCGTCTGCATTTCCAGATTGAGCAGTTTGAGCACCCCGTCGCGCATGTCGCCGGTCGCGTCATAATCACGGGCCTGGGCCAGGAACGCCTGCGAGTCGAGCTTGTCGAGGTGCCGGCCGGCCGCCAGCTTCAACTCGACCCGAATCGCCATGTCGAAGTCCTGTCCGCACAGCAGGCCCGCGCGATCGCCCGAAAGCTCGGATTTGCGTTGCCATTCCTGCAACGCCGCGACGATCGCCCGCAGCGCCCAGCCACCGATCGGGACGAAGCCGAACGACGAGGCCAACCGCAGCAGGTGGTGGAGCATCGTGCGGTACACGGCATGGCCGCTGAGCGCATGTCCCAGTTCGTGACCGATCACGAAGCGCATCTCGTCATGTGTCATCAGCTCGTACATGCCCGAGGTGATGACGATGAACGGGTCCTCCATGCCGATGCAGTACGCATTGGCTTCCGGCGACTGGATGATGAACATCTCCGGGCGTACCGGAGCGTCGAGCACCTGCACGCACTCGTCGAGCAACGCGTCGAGGTCGGCGAACTGCCGTGGACCCACCCGTGCCGAACTGGCCAGGTACAGCAGCCGGTGCTTGCGTTCGCGCAACATCCCCGACAGCACCTTGAGGACCTGATCGAATCCCTTCAGCCGACGCAGGGCGGTCAGCGCGGTCCGGTCCGCAGGATGCTCCCAGGCACGGGAACTGATACCGGGAAATACGGTCCGCGTGGTCGCAGGTGTCTGGTCTGTCAATGCAGTGCGCCTTCCTCGTCGTCAGCTCAGAGCCTACGGAGGATTGAGCCGCCTCGGACGCACAAGATCTCAGGTGTCAGGCGATGATGCGGACCAGATAGGGCGTCATCCCCTGGGCGCGCACCGGCGTGACCGCGACAGCCGGCTCGGTGCCCTGGATCATCTGGTTGTTGCCGAGGTAGAGCGCCACACTCTGGGTGCCCTCGGGGCCGTAGAAGATCAGGTCACCGGGTAACGCCTGCGCCGGGAGCACCTTCTGTCCGACCTTGTACTGCTCGCCGGACGACCGTGGCATCTTCACCCCGACTCCGCCGAAGGCATACACGATCAGACCAGAGGCGTCGAATCCCACCACGTTCGCCGACGGGTCCGGCGCCAGGCCGAGACCCGGGGTCAGAACCGGAGCGACCGGAGCGGTCACCGCCGGAGTCGAAAGGCCCGGTGTCAGTCCACCACCCACCAGCGGCGGAGTGGCAGGAGCCAGGCCCGCGGCGGCGGGCAGGGAGCGGGCGACGCCACGGGTCGGCCCGTTCACGTCGCCACCGCCGTAGCTGAAGGGCACACCGCGCTGTGACATCGCGCGGGCAATCACCAGATCGACATAGCGTTGGTTGCCGGTCGGGCGTTCGATCGGCGCGGCGCCGGCCAGTCCGGGAGCCGCTACCAGGAATGCCAGACCGAACAGCAGGGCAAAGGTACGTCTCATCGAACATCAACTCTCTCGACCACCGGAGGGTGACACCGACTGCTGGTCGCTGTCAGCCGGGTCAACCATTTGTACCGCTCAGTAACAGGTTTGCCCAATTAGATTGGGGCACAGACTCGATCAGATACAGGACCGTGACCCAACAGTTACCGGAACGGTCCTGGGCGGCCGTTGTGCGGGCCACTTCGGCACCGCCGGGAGCACCGCGCGCCGCGGTGGGTGCCCTCCCCCTCGGCAAAGGGTCGGGGGGAGTTCCGATTTGGCCATGACCGGGGCGAAAATCGTTGTGGTGCAGGCCGGCCGAGAGGGCGCACCACGTTTGCGGATGACCTGACACCATGGTGGCATGCATTCCGACGCGTATCCGCAATCCTGGTCTTCCCGGCTCTGGGAGCCGATCGAGCCGACATTCACCGCGATCCTCGCGCACCCGTTCCTGACCGGCCTGACCGACGGCAGCCTGGACGACGCGGCCTTCGCCCACTACGTGGCACAGGACGTGCACTATCTGCGTGACTATGCCCGCGCGTTGGCCATCGTCGCCGCCAAAGCCCCCACGCTGGCCGACACCGCGATGTTCTCCCGGCACGCCGCCGAGGTCTTCGATGTCGAGTTGGGCCTACACAGCGAGCTGCTTCCCGAATTGGGGCTGGACGTCGAGGCGCTGAACGCGACGCCGATCACCCCGACCACACGCGCCTACACGAGTTATCTGCTGGCCGCTGCCTACAGCGGCACCTTCGCCGAGGGGTTGGCGGCGGTCCTGCCCTGTTACTGGATCTACGCCCGCGTCGGGGCGGCGTTGCTGGATCGGGGTTCGCCCGATCGGCGTTATCAGCGTTGGATCGACAGCTACGGGGGCGACGAGTTCGCCGCCACTGTTGCCGAGGTGCTCGAGCTGACCGATCGGCTGGGACCGACACTGGGCGGGGCGGACGAGGCCGCCGCACGAGCCCATTTCGAGGTCACGGCCAAATACGAATGGATGTTCTTCGACGCGGCGAATCGCCGCGAGCAGTGGCCGATCTGAGCGCCGGCCGGTTCCTCACCGGCGCGGGGCGCGCCGGTGAGGAGGGATGACGACGATCAGAGTGCGGCCAGCGCGGCGTCGTAGTCGGGTTCCTGAACGATCTCCGGCACCAGCTCGGTGTAGGCCACCTTGCCGTCGGCGCCGATGACGACGACGGCGCGTCCCAGCAGACCGGCCATCGGACCGTCGGACATGGTGACTCCGTAATCCTCTCCGAAGCTGTCCCGGAAAGCCGACGCGGTGATGACGTTCTCGATGCCTTCGGCCCCGCAGAAACGGCTCAGCGCGAAGGGCAGGTCCTTCGACACGCACAAGACCGTGGCTCCGGCGGCAGCGGCCCGTTCGTTGAAGGTGCGCACGCTGGCGGCGCAAATCCCGGTGTCCACCGACGGGAAGATGTTCAGCAGCACCGACTTGCCCGCGAACTGGTCGTTGGTGACGGCACCGAGGTCGGTACCGGTGACCGAGAAGCTCGGGGCGGAGCTACCGACTGCCGGCAGGTCGCCGACCGTGTTGATGGGGTTTCCTTTGAAGGTGATCTGTGCCATGGGGCACAGTCTGTCAAAACCGTATGCCGAGCGGGCGGGCCGGGGTGCGACGATGGACCACGATGATCGATCTGCCAGGAGGCGTGCGTGCGATGGGCACGCGGGGACCGCAATGGCAATCATGGGTCGATGGCCTGCCACGACTGATCCGGACCCAGTTCGACGAATGGGACCTGCACGCCGACGGGCCCGCCGATCACGGCTACTGCTCGATCGTCCTACCGGTACGTACCGACGAGGGTGTGCCCGCAGTCCTCAAGGCCGCGTTCCCGGATGACGAGTCCGAACACGAACACCTCGCGTTACGACGGTGGGCGGGAGCCGGCGCGGTCCGGTTGCTGCGGGCCGATCCGCACCGGCGGACGATGCTGCTGGAACGGTTACACCACCGAAATCTCAACGAGCTCTGGGACATCGAGGCGTGTGAGATCGTCGCCGGGATCTACGGCCGGATCCATGTACCGCCACTGCCCCAGCTGCGGTCACTGGCCGACTACACGTCCCGGTCGACAGCTGACCTGGCACGTCTCCCCCGCAACGCCCCCGTTCCACGACGACTCGTGGAACAGGCGATCACCCTCGGCAGGGACCTGACCGCCGATTCCGGCGCCACCGGCACCGTGATCCACGGCGACCTGCACTACGAGAACGTCCTCGCCGGTGACCGCGAGCGATGGCTGGCGATCGACCCCAAGCCGATGAACGGCGACCCGCACTACGAGGTTGCGCCGATGCTGTGGAACCGATGGGACGAGCTGGCGGGTTACGTCCGCGACGGGGTCCGGCGCCGGCTGTCGGCCCTGGTCGACGCGGCCGGCCTGGATGCCGACCGGGCCCGGGCCTGGACCATCGTGCGGGTGATGCAGAACGCGATGTGGGAGCTGACCGAGGCACCGGCACCCGACATCGACGAGCTGACCCGATGTGTGGCGATCGCCAAGGCCGTTCAGGACTGACGTTCGGGATTGAGTGGTCAGATGACCTTGTACGTGAGGTCGTAGAGTGCGCCTGCGCCGCTGAACTGCTGGGTGAGCTCGCCTCTACCCAACTCGTCCGAGCGGATGAATATCGAGCCCACGTCCTGCATCTCGTCGGTACGCAGGTCCACCTCCCTCAACACGATCTCCAACTGGCCGTCGAACGGCAGCAGTCGGTCCAGATCCACCACATCCCCCTGGCACATCGACACAGCCTTGAACTGAAACCCGTCAGCTCTGCTGATACTGAGCTCGTCGGTCCCCGCGGAGTCCTGGGTCTTCACGGCCCGGAGTTCCGACAGCTTGGCGAACAACGACATGGCATCCTCCGTTGGATCTTCCTGCCAGCGGTAGCTGACCACGTCGATTCTCGAGTCGCCGCCACGCCGCACACATGCGTAGTGCGCTACTTGAATCTGTTCGGCGGAGGGTGCTGCGCTCAGCCCCGCGATACCCCGTCCGGGGTGGTATCAGAGCAGTTCACGATGCGGAAATGGCACACTGCAGACGCTCGCGCCACCACGCCACCCGGGCTGGGTCGGTGACCGCATACTGCTCGAGTCGGTCGGGCTGCGGCGCGGGCGGCATCGGCGCCACAGGCAGGTAGCCATCGACGGCGACCAGGGACCGCGAATCAGCGACGACATCGCCGGCGAGGAAGCCCCTGGTGCCCAACTCACACGCGAACGCCAACTCGGGTAAAGCCCCCGCCAGCGCAAGCCCCGACCCGAGTCCGATGGTGGTCTCCAGCGTCGAGGTGACCACACACGGCAACCCGCACGCCTCGGCGACGCGCAACGCGCGCCGGGCCCCACCCAAGGGTCCGGTGGCGAGCACGGCGATATCGGCCGCCTCACCGAGGCTCAGGCCCATCGGGTCGTCGGATTCGCGGATCGACTCCCCGGCCGCGATCGGCACCTCGACCCTCCTTCTGACCTGCGCCAGCTCGTCGATCGTCGGGCACGGCTGCGTGACGAACTCCAGTCCGCCGGCCACTCGATCGAGAGCGGCGATGGCGCTGACCGCGGTGTCCGGATCCCACCGTCCCTTGGCGTCGCACCGCAGGACGCCACCCGCACCGAGCCCGTCGCGCACGGCACGCACCCGCTCAAGGTCCTCGGCCAATCCCCCGACACCCACTTCGACCGCCGCGGTCCGACAACCCGATGCGGCGGCAATCTCGCGCGCCCGTGCGGCGTCCACGGCGGGAATGGTGATCGCGATGGGCACTCGGCCGCGCACCGGATCGGGCCAGCCGACGGTTCCCGGCTCGGTGGCTGACGTCAGCCACCGGCCCAGCGCGCCCTCGTGCGGCAGCGGGCTGAACTCCCCCCACCCCTGCGGGCCTTCGATCAGCATTCCCTCGCGCACGGTGAGCCCACCGACCGGCTCGATGGTCGGGATGGCGAAAACCGGCGCACGGTCGAAGTCGATGAGGGTCTGCACAACCACGTGACGCTAGCGGACCGAACCGGGCGTGGGCAGACAACCCGCGGCTTAGACTGCGCCCGTAGGTCCGAAAGAGGTGCAGCTCATGAGGAGACAGCCAATGACGAGCGCAGTGTGGCGCGGGGTGTTCACCGTGGTGTCGGCCGCGGTGCTGTCGGCCGGTTCGATGGCAGTGGCCACGATCGTGACGCCGGCCCCGAGCTCAGCCTGCCCGCCCGGGGAAACCGGCGTCACCAACGGTTGTTCGCCTTTCTGCATACCGGGCAGACAGCTCGACACCGCGACCGGGCTGTGCCTGCCCGTGCCGCCCTCCCCGCCGTCCTCGAATGGCGTTGCGACACCGCTTTTCTAAGCCGATACGCTGGGCGTCATGGCGCAGGTACTGACGGTCAACGTGGCCCATCCACGACCCAACACCGCCGAGGGCCGGGCAGTCACCGGCATCGACAAACGTCCCGTCGACGGGGCGGTCGCGGTACGCGCGCCCGGCCCGATGCACGGCGGGCTCGGTAGCGGCCTCGTCGGCGACACGATCGGCGACCAACAGTTCCACGGCGGCGACGACCAGGCGGTGTACGCCTACGCCCGCGAGGATCTCGACAGCTGGCAGACCGAGCTGGACCGCGAGATCGCCAACGGCGTGTTCGGCGAGAACCTGACGACCGCGGGCATCGATGTCACCAACGCCGTCGTCGGTGAACGGTGGCGGGTCGGTTCCCACGGGCTGGAGCTCGAGGTGTCCCGGCCGCGCATCCCCTGCCGGACGTTCGCAAACTGGTTGCAGATCAACGGTTGGGTGAAAACCTTTACCAGGACGGCGATCCCGGGTGCGTATCTGCGCCTGGTGACGCCAGGACCGGTATCTGCCGGCGACGAGATCGTGGTGACCGATCGTCCTGACCATGGCATCACCGTCGGGTTCGTGTTCCGGGCGCTGACCTTGGAGCCACAGCATCTGCCCACGATCCTGCAGGCTCCTGCTCTGCCGGAACCCCTCCGGGACCTCGCCGAACGCCGCACCTCCTCCAGCTGATCGACTCGGGTCCGCCTGTGGGACAGGCTATTCCGGCCACTTGTTGGCGAGGATCACTTCGACGAAGTCCTCCCGCACAAAAGTGTCGTCGAAGTGGGACAGCACGTCGGCGTTGACAGTGCCGAAGGTCGACCCGGGGCGCTGCCGTACCCCGTCGGTGAATGCCTGCAGGATGCGGTTCTTGAAGTCGGGCCGCGGATGCGCCGCGGTGACGGCACTCAGAACTTCCGGTGTCAGGTTGTCGAGGCCGATCCCGAGCACATCGGTTTCGACACCGGCTGTCACCAGCGCGATCTCAGGCTCGAGGAACTCGGGCACCCCCGGCGTGGTGTGCAGCGCGATGCCCAGCCAGACTTTGCGCGCGGCGGCCTCGTCGACCCCGCGCTGCAGCAGGAAGTCCCGTGCGGCGTCGGCGCCGTCGACCTCGAAGCGCAATTGTGACGACGTGCGGTACGCGTCGGTCAGCCCGATGTCGTGGAACATCGCACCGACGTACAGCAGCTCCAGATCTGGCTGCAGCCCTCGGCGCAGGCCCTGTAGCGCACCGAAGTAGAACACCCGGCGGGAGTGATGGAACAGCAGGTCGTCCTCGACGTCGCGGATGTACTCGGTGGCCTCGCGCACCAGCGCGGTGTCCGGCAGTTCGATCCCGCCGATGTTGCCGGTCAGTGATGTTGTCATGGATGTCTCCTTCGGACTCGACTCAATGGGTGGGTGGGTTGAGGTGGTAGCGGGCCACGATGTCGTCGAACCATTCCGGCACCCCGTAGGTGAGGCCGTACTTGTTCGAGAGTTCGATGAACTCGGCGGTGGTGTGCAGGCGTGGGCCGTCCGGCCCGGGTTCGCCGGCGGAGGTCAGTAGCTCACCGAGTTCGCGGAAGTAGTTCTCGAATCCGTTTCCCGGCGTGATGACTTCGATGATGCGACCCGGCGTCGAACCCGCGTTCCACATGGCGTGCATCTGCCCGCGCGGCTTCGTGATGTAACCGCCCGGTCCCAGAACCACTTCACTGTCATCTGACCGGAACCCGATCTCGCCGGACAACACGATCGAGTGCTCGTCCTCGTTGGTATGGCGGTGCGCCGCGGTGATCATGCCCACCGCGAAAGGATGCTCGACAATCGAGACCAGGCCTCCGGTGGTTCGGCCGGTGAGCTTGAAAACCGCCCCGAAGCCAGGGATTTCAGCCGAATCCCCGGCCCCGGGCTGGACCACTGTGACGGTTGCACCTGCGGTGAATGACATGCGAACCTCCTTGTCGGCGTGCAACCAGTCTGCGCCGCGACCCAACCCTTCGAGAATGTCCGATCTGCCATCTTTCCCACAAAAAGCGACACAATGGATGCATGGCACAGGGTGGGGAACCACGGAAGATCGTGATCGTCGTCTTCGACGGGATGAAACTGCTGGATGCCGCCGGACCAGCCGAGGTCTTCGCCGAGGCCAACCGGTTCGGCGCCGACTACCGACTGCGGTTCGCGTCGGTCGACGGCGCCGACGTCATCACCTCGATCGGCACGAGGTTCGCGGTGACCGATCGAATCGCGCAGATCGATGGCGTGGACACCGTATTGGTCTCCGGCGGAGACAATCTCGTGGGCCGGCCGATCGATCCGAGCCTGGTGGCAGCACTGCGAGATGTGCCCGCACGGGCCCGACGGCTCGCGTCGATCTGCACCGGGTCCTTCATACTCGCCGAAGCCGGCCTGCTCGACGGCCGCCGGGCCACCACGCACTGGCGGCATGCGCGGCTACTGGCGCGTGCCTATCCCACGATCTCGGTCGAACCCGACGCCATCTTTGTCCGGGACGGGGCTGTCTACACATCAGCGGGAGTATCGGCGGGCATCGATCTGGCGTTGGCACTGGTGGAGTCGGACTACGGCGCTGAACTGGTGCGCGACGTCGCCCGGTCACTGGTCGTGTATCTCAAGCGAGCCGGCGGCCAGTCACAGTTCTCGACGCTGGTCGAGGCCGACGCGTCGGCAGAGTCGGCGCTGCGTCAGGTCACCGACGCGATCGCGGCCGATCCGACGGCCGACCACAGCGTGAAAAGCCTTGCGGCACTGGCTTCGTTGAGTACCCGACAGCTGACCCGGCTGTTTCACGCGGAGCTGGGCACCACACCGGCGCGTTACGTCGAAACTGTGCGGGTCGATGTCGCACGAGCAGCCCTCGACGCGGGACGCCAGGTGGGAGAAACCGCCCGCCTGGCCGGTTTCGGGAGTGCCGAGACCCTACGGCGGGTGTTCGTCAACCACCTCGGGGTGTCACCACGGGCCTACCGCGACCGGTTCCGCACCACCTCCGGCGGCTGAGCTCCGCGCTCAGACCCAGCGCGGAAGTTCCTTGCCGATCAGCGGAGCGATCTTGTCCGCCATGTAGGCGTGGCCGGCGTCGGTCGGGTGGATGCCGTCCGCCCCGATCAGCTCCGGGTTGTCGAAGAACCAGCGTTCGGCGATCGGATCGACGAACATGGCTCCCACCTGCCGGGCCTGATCGCGCAGGATGTCGCGGACGCCGAGCAGATTCGGCGGAACATCGGCGTTCACCCATGGCGGCCCGATCACCAGCATCCGAGCGGTGGGAGCGGCCTGCCGGGCCATCGTCAGCGCATCGTGGCTCAACCGTGTCACCGCACCCAGGTCGGCATCCTTGTCGTTGCGTGACCCGAAGAAAACGATCAATGCATCGTCGGGCTGCACCGCCCGTGGGGTCAGGTCGGCGAAGACGCTGCCGCGGTTACCGCGCGCCTCATAGCCGGCGCCGCCCTCGGCCACCACATCGGCGTCGACCTGCACACCGCGCTGTGCCAATTTCTGCCAGGCCAGCGGAGCCCAGTTCCTCGGCCCCATGCCACCCTCGGCGGGCATGCCAGTGGTGTAGGAGTCTCCGATCACCGCGATGTGGCTGATCTGGGGATCCAGGCCGGAGGTGACAAAGCGCCGCTGAGGGGCCTGCGCGAACAGCCCCACCAGGAGGGCGAGCGAGACGATGAAAGTGGTCAGACGACTCACTGCAACCTCCACTGCCGGCGAGACCCAATTCGTCCCGGACCGCGATACCGAGACAGCCTAAGGTGTGAACCTGGGCCGTAGATAGGCGGCTGGTGACGCAGCGATAACAAGGGCATAACAACCTGTCGCGCAGCGGGTTTGGATGGTTACAACGGTCAGCCGGCGCGGGCTGGAACCTCGTCGGACCGGTCTGCGGAATCCGTGTCGATACGGTGCAGTTTCGTGTTCGTCGAGTCGACCGGCCGGATGTCGACCATCCGGCGCATCCAGCGTCTGGCAGGCTCCTCCACGAGGTGATAGAGCGCGATCGCGCCGATCACCGAGATCACGAACAGGCCGAGCAGCGTCGCCTTACCCGAGAGCGTGGGTGTCAAGGTCAGCTCGAATTGCCGGGTGGTCCAGATCCAGGCGGTATGGACCAGCTCGTGCACCATGTACAGGCCGAACGAGATTTGTCCGCCGTAGACAAGCAGTCGGGTGGACAACAATGCCGGCAGGCTGCCGACTCCGACCGCCAGGGCGACCACCTGCGGGACGAAGAGAATGTCGACCATGCCGCCCGCATCGCCGACGGTGTTCAACGGGTGCTTGTCGAAGAAGTACAGTCCGCCGACGATGGCGGCGCCCAACAGGATCGAGAGATAGCCCGCACCCTTCTGGGTCCGATCTGTCAGATGAAGCTTGCGCACCGCCGCACATGCCAGTGCGCCGGCGGTGAACTGCATGACGATGCGGGGCAGCCAACTCCACGGGGTGTAGAAGTGGCCGGTGGCCATCAACAGCACGACCGGTGGGACCGCGGCGGCGATGGCCAGTAGGACCAGACTGCGCGCCCGGGTCGCGCGGGCGATCCGGAAGATGACCAGGATCAGCGCACCGAACAGCAGGTAAGCCAGCCACTCGGCGCTGATCGACCACGCCGGCCCATCCCAGCTCGAGCCGTCGAAGTACGGCTCGAACCACAGCTGGACGAGGAACAGCTGCCGCACATAGCTGACGGCGTTGTAACCGCTCGTGTCCTCCGGCGGGATATGCCCGACGTTGAGGGTGAAGATCAGCCACAGTGCTGCCAGGTGCAGCGTGACGAGGTACACCGGCCACACCCGCGACAACCGAAGCCAGAGGAAGTGCAACGTGGCCCGGGTGGACCACGTCGGCCCCATCCGGTCGATGTAGTTCCAGGTCAGGACGAATCCGCTGAGGATGAAGAACAGGTCGACGCCCTGGGCGCCGCGGTCGAGTACGGGGGCCAGGGCCTTGGTGACATCGGGTGCCACCTGGTAGAGGAGGGGCCGGAAGTGGAACAGGACCACCCACACCGCTGCAACGATGCGCAGACCCGTCAGGGCCTTGATCTCTGCGCCGCGCACAACACCCTTTTCCGTATCCACCGAGCTGTTTCGTCACGTTCCCGCCGCGGCTGGCCGGGCGGATCGACCCGCGATTCGCGCAACCGGCAGCTCTCGCAGACTAGCAGCGCGCCCGTGCGGGTTGCGCTTCCCGCGCGGTGTGCATCTGCTGGACGACACGCCGGGCTGCCCGAACACCGGCTCGGGTGATCTTGTGCAGCAAAGCAATTGCCCGCGTCGACGTCCTCGCGGATCCTCGTGGCCGGCGCCGACCCGGCGTGTCCGATTCCTGGCAGTCCGCTCAGTGCGCCGATAGGCTCGAATCACGTGATCTCTCGGGGAGGTGTGAGATGACCAGCATCATCGGCCGCTGCGCTGCGGGTATCGGCGCGGTACTGGCGCCGTTCGGTCTGATGGCAGTGGTTACGGTCGCCACACCAGCGGTCAGCTGGGCCGACTGCGGTGCCGGAGAATGGTGGGATCCGGTGGCGAATGTGTGCCGTCCGCCGGTCGTGCCGCTCGGATGTGAGAACGGCGCCTGGTGGGACCCGGTGGCCAATACGTGTCGCCCGCCCGTGGTTCCTCCACCGCCGATGTGCGACAACGGCTGGTGGTGGGACCCGACCGGCAATGTCTGTCGGCCGCCGCTGATTCCGCCGGGCTGATCCTGCCGGGCAGGTCATCGAGCCCGAGCTGTCAGGGCATCGGCACCGAGGAACCGTCGTAGTTACGGGCATTGTTGTTCAGGCTGTCCATCCACGCGCGCAGTTTGGCGCCGCCCACCAAGGCCGGGATGGTGCCGTTGGCCGGGGTGTCGGGGGCTGCGTCGGTTGGCTGCCACGGCTGGCAACCACTCGTCTTGAACGCCTTGTCGGTCGCCTCGATCGTGATGACCTGTGGCTTCTTCGTGAACGCGTTGTCGATGATGTCGCCGCCGTGCAGATCCGCCATGCGCTTCCAATAGCAGGTGCCACCCTCGACCGGCCCGGCCGAGGCGTAGTTGCCCGGCTGAATATCGGTACCGACCATGAACAGGCCGTCGTGGTCGATCGCTTTTCCGCCCGCCGCGGCCGCGGGGGCCGCTGGGGGGGCCGCGGGATCTGCCGGCGCCGCGTCGACGGGACCGGGGGGCGGGCCCGGCGCGGGCACGGGCCCCGGCGCGGGACCTGGAGCCGGAACGACCGGATCGGCACTGGCGATGCCAGTGAACGCCCCGCCTGCAGATACCACCAGGGCGGCAGCGAGGATCACGGCTTTCATCGGCTTCATGAAAACCCAGGGTACCGGGTACGGCGCGGTGGTCTGGCGCCCTTGGGCCGAGGTCTGCGTCGACAAATCCCGCCGGCGTGATCTGTGGCACGCTCGCGGTGTGGAGCCTGCAAGTCCCGATCCCGATGCACCCCACCTGGCCGACGTGGTCCCGTCCGTGCTCGCTGCGATGGGCATACCCGGGTTCGATGCGCGGATCGCCTGGCCCGGTCCGATCCGCGGAGCATGCGTTCTGTTGATCGACGGACTCGGCGCCGAATTGCTCGCCGCCCACGCCGCCGACGCACCCGTACTCACCTCCATGTCGGATGCCGCCCACCGGACCCTGCACGTCGGGTTCCCGTCCACCACGGCAGCGGGGCTGGCGGCGATCGGCACCGGGTGCCGCTCGGGTGAGCACGGATTTGTCGGCTACTCCTTCCGGGTCCCAGAGGCCGGTCCGGAATTCGATGTGATGAACGCGCTGAGGTGGCGCCCCCATCCGTGGGGGCCCGACCTTCGCGACCGCGTGGTGCCCGAACAGATCCAACCGCTGCCCACCACGTTCGAACGGGCCGCGGCGGCCGGATTCGAGGTCTCGATCGTCTCGGGCGCCGAGCACGCCGGATCCGGTTTGACCCGGGCGCTGCTGCGCGGCGGACGCTATGTCGGCGTGCACGCTCTCGGCGATCTCGCCGCCGAGAGCATCGCGGCCGTCGCAGGCGGCGGCTTCTGTTACGGCTACCACGCCGACCTCGACCTGGTGGGCCACCTACACGGGCCCGGGTCGCCGGCCTGGCGGATGCAGTTGCGCCAGGTCGACCGCCTGGTGGAGTCGGTGCTGGAAGCTCTGCCGTCGGAATGCCTGCTGACAGTGGTGGCCGACCACGGAATGGTCGCCGTGGACCCAGCGGCGGCGATCGACGTCGACGAGTGCGAACCACTTCGCAACGGGGTGGTCGCGGTCGGTGGTGAAGCCCGCGCCCGGCACGTCTACACCGCCGCGGGCGCGGCCGACGACGTCCTCACCGCATGGCGGACCACCCTGGCGGATTCGGCGTGGGTGATGTCGCGGGACGAGGCCATCGGAGCGGGCTGGTTCGGCCCTCGGGTACGTGACGACGTCCGTTCCCGCATCGGCGATGTGGTCGCCGCCGCGCGCAGCTCAGCGGCGTTGCTGAGACGCCGAGTCGAACCCCTGGAGTCGGCATTGGTCGGCCATCACGGTTCGCTGACGAGCGCCGAGCAATATGTCCCGCTGCTGTCGGCGATCGGCTGAACCGACCGCGCACCCGAAACAGGCTTAGATGGGCTAAGATTCACCGCATGAAGCTTGCAGGGCTGGCAGTGATCGGTGCCGCGGCGGCAATCGCCTTCGCCGCTCCCGCACATGCCGAGATTGATACTGATTTCGCCAATGAGCTGCACACCTTCGGTATCTACGGGCAGCGGGACTACAACGCCTGGATCGCCAAGATCATGTGCAAGCGGCTGCACAACGGCGTCGACCACACCGCCCAGGACTCGGTCGGTTTCGTGAAGAAGCAACTGGCCAAGGACAGCACCGACGCCCAGTCCTGGCAGTTCACCGGCACCGCCATCAACTACTACTGCCCCGATCAGCGCGGAGTCTACGAGCAGGCCGCGCACTGATCCGCCTGATCAACACCTTTGGGAGCGACATGTTGAACCGCACGAGCGTCAAGAACCTGATCCGCACCGGCGTGGCCACCTGCGCCGTCGCAGGCAGCCTGGCCGGCGCCGGCATCGCAAATGCCGACGCCACCGACGACTACCCGATCCCCAACCGGATCCTGCGCACCCCCTGCACCGCCGAACAGATCATGGCCGCCGCCCGCGACGTCGAACCGGTCTACTACGAGCGCTACATGATCGACTACAACAACAAGCCGGTCGCCGACCAGCAAGGCGCCCAGGAGCGCATCCACTGGTTCTTCTCCATGGACTACGCCGGCCGCCGCCAGTACTCCGAGAACATGGCCACCAACGCCTTCTTCGAGAACATGTCCTGGCGCTGGCCGAACTGGGCCAAGCTGTTCTTCAACAACAAGGGCGTCGCGGCCAACACCACCGACGTCTGCCAGAACTACCCACCCAACGACATGTCGGTCTGGGACTGGCACTGATCCGAGGATTTCCAACGGGCTGGGTCCGGCCGCCGACACGGCAGCGGGCCCAGCCCGATTCCGTTAGCTCCATCACAATCAGCATTCCGATGCCTCGGCATCTTCCGGCCTGACGGCCCCGTAAATGCATCCTGACCTGCGGCTACGCGCCGGGTCGCGACGGTGGCCGGGCAGCACCCTGGGCGCACGATCACAGCTGTGTCACCGTTTTGCCACTCATTTAAATAGGCTAATATCTCGCTAAGTTTTTAGTTAGCCATTCGGCTAGACAGCGAGGCGTAACGAGGTGAACATGGTGCACGGGTGCTCCCCCATCGGCTGCCATGCCACAAGCATGGCGATGTCGCCTCGCCGCCCCAATGCCCACTTTGCCCACAACCGACGGACCGGTGCCATTTCACGATGACCAACGCGACGAAAAGCTCTCGCCGGAAACAGTTTTCGATTTCTGGCCTAGCCAAGAAGTTCTGGATCCCCCTGATCATCGTCGTGGTGGTGTTGGTAGGTGGGTTCACGGTGATGCGGGTGCGCACGTTCTTCGGCGCAGGCAATGGCTCGGGGATCTCCAGCGCGAAGGTCGATGACACCAAGCCGTTCGACCCCAAGGTCGTGGTCTACGAGATCTACGGCGTGCCCGGTGCGACGGCGGACGTGAACTACCTCGATCTCGACGCCCAGCCTCAGCGCATCGACGGGGTGACCCTGCCGTGGACGCTGCGTCTGGAGTCCACCGCTCCGTCGGTGTTTCCCAACATCGTCGCGCAGGGCAACGGCGACTCCATCAGCTGCCGCATCACCGTCGATGACGAGCTCAAGGACGAGAGAACCTCCAACGGCGTCAATGCCCAGACCTTCTGCTTGGTGAAATCTGCATGAGCACCCCTGACGCCCCGACCGACGCCTTCGGAGTCACCGAACCGAAAAAGGCCCACCACGGCGGGATCGCCAAGTGGATCCGGCGCCTGGCCGTGCCGATCATCATCGGCTGGGTCGTTCTCATCGGCATCCTGAACACCGTTGTGCCCCAGCTCGAAGAGGTGGGCAAGATGCGGTCGGTCTCGATGAGCCCCGACCAGGCTCCATCGATGATCGCCATGAAGCGTGTCGGCGAGGTGTTCCAGGAGTTCAAGTCCAACAGCTCGGTCATGGTGGTGCTCGAGGGCGACGAGCCGCTCGACATCAAAGCGCACGATTACTACGACGAGGTCGTCGCCAAGCTCGAGGCCGACAAGGAGCATGTCGAGCACGTCCAGGATTTCTGGGGCGACCCGCTGACCGCGTCAGGCGCGCAGAGCTCCGACGGCAAGGCCTCTTACGTGCAGGTCTACACCGCCGGTAACCAGGGCGAGGCGCTGGCCAACGAATCGGTCGAGGCGGTCCAGAAGATCGTCGAGAGCGTCACTCCGCCGCCGGGCGTCAAGGCATACGTGACCGGCCCGGCCGCGTTGGCCGCCGACCAGCACATTGCCGGTGACCGCAGTGTGAAGATCATCGAGGCGTTGACCTTCACGGTCATCATCATCATGCTGCTGCTGGTCTACCGCTCCATCATCACGGTGATCCTGACCCTGGTCATGGTGGTGCTCTCGCTGTCGGCAGCGCGCGGTGTCGTCGCTGCCCTGGGCTACTACGACATCATCGGGCTCTCGACGTTCGCCACCAACCTGTTGGTGACGCTGGCCATCGCCGCCTCCACCGATTACGCGATCTTCCTGATAGGCCGATATCAAGAGGCCCGAAGTGTCGGTGAGGATCGCGAACAGTCGTACTACACGATGTTCCACGGCACCGCGCACGTGGTGCTGGGTTCGGGCCTGACCATCGCCGGCGCCACGCTGTGTCTGCACTTCACCAACCTTCCCTACTTCCGATCGCTGGGCATCCCGTTGGCCATCGGCATGGTCACCGGCGTCGTCGCCGCCCTCACGCTGGGACCGGCGATCATCTCGGTGGCCAGTAGATTCGGTAAGACGCTGGAACCCAAGCGGGCCATGCGCACCCGCGGGTGGCGCAAGATCGGTGCCGCGGTCGTGCGTTGGCCGGGACCGATCCTGATCGCCACCATCGCGCTGTCGCTGATCGGTCTGCTGACCCTGCCCGGGTACAAGACCAACTACAACGACCGCAAGTACCTCCCGGCGGATCTACCCGCCAACACCGGCTACGCCGCATCCGACCGGCACTTCTCGCAGGCCCGGATGAACCCCGAGCTGCTGCTGATCGAGAGCGATCACGACCTGCGCAACTCCGCGGACTTCCTGGTCGTCGACCGCATCGCCAAGCGAATCTTCCAGGTGCCCGGCATTTCTCGGGTCCAGGCCATCACGCGCCCGCAGGGAACGCCGATCGAGCACACCTCGATCCCGTTCCAGATCAGCATGCAGGGCACGACGCAGATGATGAACATGAAGTACATGCAGGACCGCATGAAGGACATGCTGGTCCAGGCCGACGAGATGCAAAAAACGGTCGACACGATGGAGAAGATGCTCGGGTTGACCAAGGAAATGTCGGACACCACCCACAGCATGGTGGGCAAGATGCACGGCATGGTCGTCGATGTCGCCGAAATGCGGGACCACATCGCCGATTTCGACGACTTCTTCCGTCCGATCCGTAACTACCTGTACTGGGAACCGCACTGCTTCGACATCCCGATGTGCTGGTCGATGCGTTCGATCTTCGACACCCTTGACGGCATCGACACCATGACCGACGACATCCAGAAGTTGATGCCGGACATGGATCGTCTCGATGCGCTCATGCCGCAGCTGGTCACGATCATGCCGCCGATGATCCAGACCATGAAGAACATGAAGAACATGATGCTGACCATGCAGGCCACGATGGGCGGTCTGCAGGATCAGATGGAAGCGATGATGGAGAACCAGACGGCCATGGGCCAGGCGTTCGACGCTTCCAAGAACGACGACTCGTTCTATCTGCCACCGGAGACCTTCGACAATCCGGACTTCAAGCGCGGCATGAAGATGTTCCTGTCCCCGGACGGGCATGCGGTGCGGTTCATCATCAGCCACGAGGGCGACCCGATGAGCCCCGAGGGAATTTCCCACATCGATGCGATCAAGAACGCCGCCAAGGAGGCCATCAAGGGCACCCCGCTGGAGGGCTCGAAGATCTACCTCGGTGGCACCGCGGCCACCTTCAAGGACATGCAGGAGGGCGCCAACTACGACCTGATGATCGCCGGAATCGCCGCGCTGTGCCTGATCTTCATCATCATGTTGATCCTCACGCGCAGTGTGGTGGCCGCCGCGGTGATCGTCGGCACCGTGGTGCTGTCCCTGGGCGCCTCCTTCGGTCTGTCGGTGCTCATCTGGCAGCACCTGATCGGCCTGGAATTGCACTGGATGGTGCTCGCGATGGCGGTCATCGTGCTGTTGGCGGTGGGTGCGGACTACAACCTGCTACTGGTCTCCCGATTCAAAGAGGAGATCCACGCAGGTTTGAACACCGGCATCATCCGCGCCATGGGCGGCACCGGGTCGGTGGTCACCTCGGCAGGACTGGTGTTCGCGTTCACCATGATGTCGATGGCAGTCAGCGAGCTCGCCGTGATCGGCCAGGTGGGCACCACCATCGGTTTGGGTCTGTTGTTCGACACCCTGGTCATCCGTTCCTTCATGACCCCGTCGATCGCAGCCCTGATGGGCAAGTGGTTCTGGTGGCCGCAACGGGTGCGTCAGCGTCCTCTGCCGGCGCCGTGGCCCACTCCCGTCCAGCGCGACCCGCAGGACTCGCTGGTCTAATCGGCCTGCTCCAGTCCCGACTTCAAGCCGGACAGTTTGACCGGCCAGCCGTGCGAGATCATCTCTCGCACGGGGCCGGCCGGGTCGAAACCGTCGTGGACCACGGTGAGCTTCACCTGGTCCCCGACCGGTTCGATGTCGAACGACACCCGTGACCGGGGTTCGGCCGCCGCCTCGGCAAGAGTCTCCTCGCTGAGATCGGAGGCGACCTGTGTCAGTTCGGGCGTGAAGGTGTGGAATGTGAAGGCGAGCCGCTGATAGGGATCGGACTCGACGACGACCTGCTCTGGGTCGTCGATCCGCAGCCCGCCTTCGACCCAGGTGTAGGTCGAACCCTTCTGCCACTCGGATTCGATGGCGTGTCCCATGTAGCTGTCGGAGAATGCCGGGTTGGTGAGCGCCTGCCACAGCCTCTCCGGTGTGGTGCGGATATAGGTGGTGTACACGAACTCGCCCGGAACAGCGGGGTGCTCCAAGACCGTCTTGAGGTCTTGCAGTGCCTCTGCCCTCGTGGAGTCGTAGCGGTCGATCCAGCGGTCGGCGATGGCATTGATCGGTTCGGGGTTGAGGTAGTGCAGTTTCTCCCGTCCCTGACGCAGCGTGGTGACGAGGTTGGCCGCCTCCAGCACCGCCAGATGCTTGCTGACCGACTGCCGAGCCATCGACAAGCCGCTACAGAGCTGCCGCAGGCTCTGTCCGTCGCTGTCGTTGAGGCTGTCGAGCAGCAGCCGCCGACTCGGGTCGGCCAGCGCTTTGAAGACCTCGTCCACCCTCGCCATCCCGTCACAGCCCGGGCGCCCGGACTTTCTCGGTCAATCATGCAGCCATTAGGCTGCATGTCAAGCGTCACCGGCGCCGGGGATCGCCATCGCAACCGCGAATCGGAGCGCCCGATCAGGGCTCGCCAGCCACCATTCAACGGGGTGACGCCGTTGCCGGATTTACCGTGTCATGTCGATCCGCCCGTGTTCGCGTCCTCGGAGACGCTCGCCGCCACCCAGGACACCCTCCGGCCACGCAGGTAGTCGTCCTAGGCCCGAAAAATCCCTACCATCAATGTAATTCGGCCTATGCTTGCTCTGCGCAAGCCTTTGATCGACCCATCGCAGACCGGCACAAGCCCAGTGCCACAGCACTATTGGTGATTGTTTGACACGTCCACCGACCTCGGGCAAACGCATTCCGCTGGCAACCGAATTGCACGCGCAGGCAACCGCACTCAATCCGGAGATGCGTGAAACAGTCCATATCAGGCACCCCTTGTGAACGGAGTCACATATTTTGCCCGGCGGAAAACGGCTCTGCTAGCGTCCCGCCGCATGTTTGCTATCGCGACGCTTATGGCGCTTGTCCAGCAGGTTTCGGGCACGCCGTACATCTCGGGTGGAGACTCGCCGGCCGGCACCGACTGCTCAGGGCTGGCTTCTTGGGTCAGCAATATGGCAACCGGCCGTCCCGTCTACGGCGACCGGTTCAACACCGGAAACCAGGAGCGTGCGCTCCTGGCCCGTGGCTTCAAGTACGGGACCCAGCCCGGCGCCCTCGTGATCGGCTGGAACGGCGGCCACACCGCCGTGACCCTGCCGGACGGCACCCCGGTGTCCTCGGGCGAGGGCGGCCACGGAGTCCGGATCGGTGGCGGCGGTGCCTACCAGCGCCAGTTCAGCCACCACATGTACCTGCCGATGGCGGCAGAAGCGCCGCAGGAGGCGCCTGCGGACGCACCAATGGACCCGTTCGCGCCCCCGCCGATCGATCCCATGGCGGCTCCGGCGCCCATGGACCCCTTCGCGCCCCCGCCGCCGGTTGACCCGATGGCAGCCCCGGCCCCGATGGACCCGTTCGCCCCGCCGCCTCCCGCCGAAGCGATCCCGCCTGCGGCGCCGATGGACGCGCCGATCGTGCTGGACGTTCCGCCCCCTCCGGCTCCTCCTGCGCCCGACGAGCCGGCCCCGATGGCCGTCTGACATCACACCGGTCGGTGGCCGGCCAACCGCGAGCATTCGGATAGCGTCTGGATGTGCTCGTGCTCCTGCCACCATCGGAGACCAAACGCACCGGCGGGGACGGCCCGCCGGTGCGTTTGGACATTCTGAGCTCGCCAGAGCTCACCCCGCTCCGCAAGTCACTGATCGACGAACTGGTCACCCTCGCCGCCGACCCACCGGCCTGCCGGAAAGCGCTGGGCATCTCCGCCGGCCAGGACGCCGAGATCGAACGCAACGCCGCACTCCGCCAGGCGCCGACGATGCCGGCCATCGAGCGATACACCGGGGTGCTCTACGACGCCCTCGACGTCGGGTCGCTCCGCGGCGCGGCCGTCGCACGAGCCCGCCAGCGGCTGGCCGTCGGATCCGCCCTGTTCGGCCTCCTGCGCGCCGATGATCCGGTGCCCGCCTACCGGCTGTCCGCTTCGTCCAAACTGCCCGGACAACCGGGCCTCGCCAAACGTTGGCGCCCGCTGTTGGAACCCGTCCTGGCCGATGTCGCCGCAGGCGAGCTGGTCGTCGATCTGCGGTCTGGCTCCTACGCCGGTCTGGGCCGGATCCCCACTGCGGTCCGCGTGCAGGTCCTCGCCGAACATGCCGACGGCCATCGCACCGTGGTCAGCCACTTCAACAAAGCCCACAAGGGCCACCTGGCCCGCGCTTTGGTCAGCTCCCGCAGCGAGCCCGACAGCGCCGCCGGCGTCGCGGCGGTCGCCCGCCGCGCCGGCATGCACGTGGAACGCGACGGCGATGAGCTGACCGTCGTGGTCCCGGCCTGACGTTCAGGCTGCGTCGAACGGCTCGCCGTCGAGGGCCTGCGATGGCCGGCCGTCGGGACCCTGGGGCACATCCCCGACCAACGTCACGCGATAGAGCCGACGGTCGTGCTCGCCCGTGAGATCCGACGGTGCCAGGTGCACGGTCGCGCGGTTGTCCCAGAACGCGATGCTGCCCGGCTCCCACTTGAACCGCACGGTGTACTCGGGACGCACCAACTCGTCGTAGAACAGGCCGAGCAGGCGGCGACTCTCGTGCGGTGACACGTCAACGATATGGCTGGTGAAACCCGGGTTGACGTAGAGCGCACGCTCCCCCGTCTCCGGGTGGACCCGCACCACCGGATGCTCGGTCAGCAGCGGACGGCGATTCACCCGGCGCTGATAGTCCTCGGTTGCGGTCGTGCCGTCCGGTGGTGCGAACCGGTGCACCGCCCGCAGTCCGTCGGCGAGCCGCTGCAGCGGTGCGGACAGTCCGGCGTAGGCCGCGACGGTGTTCGCCCACTGGGTGTCCCCGCCGTAGGGCGGGATCACCTCTGCCCGGAGTATCGATGCGGCAGGCGGATTCACCGCGGCGGTGACATCGGCATGCCAGTTGGCCTTGTCGTAACCGCGACTGCTGCCGTACCGGGCCTTGAACCGGTCGGCGAAAATCGGATAGATCGTCGGGTAGTCCGGATCCGGGATGGAATCGAACAGTGGATGCGCCGGGGTCGGAGAGCCGAAGGCGCGGGCCAACCGAAGGTGATCGTCGTGGCCGATGAACTGGTCGCGGAAGAACACCACCTTCCATTTGAGAAGTGCGGCACGGATTTCGGCGATGTGCTCATCGAGTAGCGGTGCGGTGAGATCGATTCCGTGGATCTCGGCACCGATCCAGCCGGATTGTGGCCGGAC
Source organism: Mycobacterium shunyiense (assembly GCF_058270075.1). NCBI lineage: Bacteria > Bacillati > Actinomycetota > Actinomycetes > Mycobacteriales > Mycobacteriaceae > Mycobacterium > Mycobacterium shunyiense. Next base: position 63,684 of record NZ_JBZDPU010000026.1, read on the forward strand.
GCTCAGTGCGGATGCCAGTTGTGTCATCGGTGTTGCCCTCGATTCAATATGGAGCCGTTAGGATTTCAGCGATTTCGGTGTGACACCGTCGAGTTCGTTCTGCGCGGTGACGATGTCGTTGTAGCGACCGTCCACAAAGGGCGACACATCGACGCGGCCCTTGATCGTTCCGGTCTCGTGCAGACCGTCGGCGACGGTCTGGAACAACGCCGTGGACTGCTCGTCGATCGGGTAGTACGAGGCGATCCCGTCCTCTTCGTACAGCTTCTTGCCCTGCTCGAAGGTGATGCCCTGAACCTTTACGTAGTACTGGTCGACCCATTGGTCGGCGTGCGTGTCCTTCCAGTTGTTGGCTGCGACGGCGCGCCCGAGGTAGTCCCCGATCGCCGCCACCTTGGCGGGATCATCGAGCACATCGCGGCGCACGATCAGGGTCTGAATGCCGGTGTTGATGCCCTTGCCGTCACCGAGGATCGGCGGCTCACCCAATTGGTAGTACTGGTTGCCCAGCACGATGGCGGCATCGACCGCGCCGGCGGCGAACGTCGGCACCACCTCTGCCCCAGCGAGTTCCACCGGCTGCACATCGGTTCGCAGGTCGAGGCCGTGGCGCTTGAGCAGCCCTGCGGTCACCATGTGGCGGCCCGACCCGGGCGGATAGGCGACCCGCTTGCCGCGCAGATCCTCGATGGTCCTGACCCCACTGTCGGGGCGAGCCACCAGGTAGTAGCCACCGCTGGTACCCGGATTCGCCTGCAACCCGATGGTCACCAGGTCTGTGACGCCACTGTCCACCGCGATCGGTACCGGTGCCTCACCGATGGATCCGACGTCGGCCGCGCCCGACCGCAGTGCCTCGATGACCGCGGCGCCGCCGCTGAAATCAGCGAAATCCACCTCATAAGGTGTTCCCTGGCCGGCATTGGCCAGGTTCCACGGCAGCGACTGTGTCCCGTTCTGCTCGGCGACGACGAGCTTGGTGCCGGCCGGTACCTCGGTCTTGGCGGCGATCTTCACCGTATCGATGGCGCCGCCGGACTCGTCGTCGGACAACCCGCACGCGCTGAGCAACAGCGGAACCAACAACAATGCGGCGGACCGCAACCGAATTCGACGGTCAAATGGCATCTGATGATTCCTTGTCTTCGGATACGCCGAGTTCGGACAGCAACCGCTTTCGCAGCGCAGTGAATTCGTGGGTGTCACGGGCCCGGGGTTTGGGCACCGTGACGTCGACATCGAGAGAGATGACGCCGTCGGTCAGCACGATCACGCGGTCGGCGAGCAGGATCGCCTCATCGACGTCGTGGGTGACCAACAGGACCGCCGGAGTGTGTCGGCGGTACAGATCCATCAGCAGTCCGTGCATCCTGATCCGCGTGAGCGCGTCGAGTGCGCCGAACGGTTCGTCGAGCAGCAGCAGCTGCGGTTCACGCACCAGGGCCCGGGCCAGCGCAACCCGCTGCGACTCTCCGCCGGACAATGTGCGCGGCCACGCCTTCGCCTTGTCCGCCAGATTGACCTCGCGCAGCGCCGCCAGCGCGCGCCGTTGTACCGCGGCACCGGCGGGCAACCCGATCGTCACGTTCGCCAGCACCCGCTGCCACGGCAGTAATCGGGAATCCTGGAAGACGATCGCCCGCCGCTCGGGTACCCGCAGGTAGCCGTCCACGTCACTGTCGAGTGCGCCCAGTGCCCGCAGGAACGTGCTCTTGCCGGAACCACTTCGGCCGAGCAGGGCGACGAACTCGCCGGCCCGGATCTCCAGATCGAGCCCGTCGATGATGACGTTGTCCCCGAAGCGCTTCCGGATGTCGCGGGCGATCACCACCGCCGCCGCGTCAACAGCGGCGGGCAGCGTGTCAGTCCCCGTCATAGGCCCGCCTCCAGGTGAGCAGCCGGCCTTCGAGGAAGCGGACCACCAGAATCGAGACAAGACCGAGAATTGCGTACACGGCGATCAACACGAAGACGATGTCGATCTGGAAGTACTCGCGGGCGTCGGTCATCATCCGCCCCAGACCCTTCTTGGCGTTGATCGTCTCGGCGAAGATCAACGACAACCAGGACGCCGTCAGCGCCAGCCGCAGGCCGACCAGGAATCCCGGAAGCGAGCCGGGAATGATGACTCGGTAGATCATTTCGGCCCGGCCGGCACCGAACGATCGCGCCGCCTCAACCAGCGTGGCATCGACGCTGCGGATCGCGCTGAACGTGTTGATGTAGATCGCCACGGCAACGGCAAGCGTGATCAGCAGGATCTTCGGCAGCTCGCTGATGCCGAACCACACGATGAGCAGCGGCACCAACGCGAAGTTCGGAACCGCGCGCAGCACTTCCATGTTGGCATCGACGAAGTTCTCCCCGATCCGGGACAGCCCCGAGATGAGGGCCAGCCCGAGGCCGAGCACGATACCGAACGCAAGGCCGTATCCGACGCGCAACAGACTGGCGGTCAGGTGCTCCTGAAAGGTCCCATCGGCGATCAGCGCCCACGCGGCACCGAGCACGCGCGTCGGCGGCGGCACGGTGCGCTCGTCGAAGATGCCGACCGTCGAGAGCAGTTGCCACAGTCCGACCAGCAGCGCCGGGCCCAGTAGCCGCTGCACCGAACGCGGCACCAGCGGTTTGCGCTGTGCCCGCCGGACCGCCGCCCGCGGGTCGACCAGTCCGCTGGGCGGGTCGGCATGCGCGACACCGGTCGGTCGCGACAGCAAGGTGGCCATGTCAGGCAGCGCCGAAGTAGTCGCCCGAAATCGACTCCGAGGCAACACCATCGGGGCCCACCGGAACGTCGCCCACCAGGGTGATGCGGTGCAGCACCCGATCACCCTCGACATGTTCGAAGTCCCGCGGTGCCAGGTGCAGGGCGGCGCGGTTGTCCCAGAACGCCACACTGCCCGGCTCCCACCTGAACCGCACCGAGTACTCGGGCCGAGCGATCTCCTCGAACAACAGATCGAGCAGGTGCCTGCCTTCCCGGGGCGAGACATTGACGATCTCCCGGGTGAAGGACGGATTGACGTAGAGGACCTTCTCCCCGGTCTCCGGGTGCACCCGGACCACCGGGTGGACCGTCGCCAGTGGATTGCTGCGCACCAGATCACCGATCTTCTCGGTGCTGCGTTCGGCCGATGCCGTCGAACCGAATCGGTGCTCGGCACGCAGTTCGTCGACGAGCGCCTGCACCGACGGAGACAGACCCGCATACACCGCAGCCACATTGGCGAACTGAGTGTCACCCCCGTAACCGGGCACCTGCTCTGCTCGCAGGATCGAATGCGACGGCGGGTTGATCAGCGGCGTGACATCGGCGTGCCAACCCGGACCGTTGGGACTCTGCCGCTTGCGGTACCTGGTGCCGTAGCGATGGTCGTAGGCGGCCGGGGACACCGTATGTATCTGCGGGAATCCGGCTGGGGCAGAATCACCCTCGTAGGGATGGCCCGGGGTGACTTCGCCGAACTGGGCACCGAACGCGATCTGTGACGCGTGGTCGAGGTCCTGCTCGCGGAAGAACACCACCTTCCACCGGTGCAGGGCCTCGCGGATCGCGGCCACCTGTTCGGGCGGCAGTGGCACGGACAAATCGGCCCCGTCGATAAACGCTCCGGTGAATCCCGACAGCGGACTGATAGTGAGTCCCGTGGAAGACATGGCCACACTCCCCTCGAAAGCGGCTGCATACATCGGCCATTCGAAGCTAACGAGGATGCCCGCAGGGCCAACCGGTTTGAATCGACGTGACGGGAAGTGCCGTCGTGGAGCGGGTGACCGATTTGTCGTTGCCGGCTGCCGGCCGAGTTGGTCATCCAAATCGCTTCTGCCTGCGGTGCACTGACTCTTTGCGAGGATATGACTGCGAATGTCACTGTTGCCGAGCTACTTTCAGCGCAGTGTCGACACAGGAGCACGACCGACCCACACCGCGAGCGGATTTCGGCCAATTCCCGGGTGTCACCCACAGCGCCCGGTCTCGTCGTGCACAATATGAGCTCGCGTCAGCGCCCGTCGCCTGTGCCACGCCCATCACACCGCCGTTACCCGGGAGCAAGCTTGGTCACCTTCCCAGTCTCCACACCGCATCCGCCGTATCAACAGGTTCGCCGTGGACGTCATCGGAAGGCGCCGCAACGACAGTGGCTGCCCGTCGGGATCGGGGTCGCGGCAGCAGCAGTGGTCAGCTCCATGCTCACCGCATTCGTCATCATCACCACGTTGGCTTCCAAATTCTCGGCCCGGGATTCGGTGTACGCCGTCGGCGCCAGAACATATGAGGTGAAACCGAACCGCCTACCGGAACCCGTCGCCACCGAACGGTCTGCCGCCGCTCCGGCCACCGCGGCGTTCGCCTCCGACGGATCCGGTTTCGTCGACTCCCAGGCGCGGTGCCGTGACACCCAGACCGCCAGGGCCATCGGGCGCACCGAAGGCTCACTCGTAGTGATCTGCCTGGACCGCACCGGACGCCTGGAATACCACGGTGTACGGCTTTCCGACCGGGCTGCCCTGGCGGCGTCGGCGGACCTCACACCGGGCCGCAAGTTCGTCGCACGCAACTTCCAGGCGAACTACGCAGTCTCACCGACCGAGTTGCTGGTCACCTCGGGAAGCGCGGTCCTCAAACGCGAACCGATGGTCGAGTACCGCGAGATCCTGTCCACGCCGGTGGTCGTCGCGCCGCGATAACCGCGCTAAGCTGGCCGCTCATCGGCCGTGCGGCGGGAGATCGATGTCCACTTTCTGGCGGTACGTCCGCATCCAGGTCATGGTGTTCGTCTTCGGTATCGTCGGGCCGATCTTCCTCATCGTTTACTTTGCCGCGCAACCCGATCCGACACTCAAGTGGATGTATTTCGTGGGCCTGATCCTGACCGGGGCCGAGGTGCTGATCGCGCTCGAGCTGACCCGTCGCAGTACGCCGTCGGACACCACCGTCGAACTCCTGGAGTGAGGTGACATGGATTCGTCGTCGGCATTCGAACTTGCGGCCACCGATGCCATCGGGCAGGCGGCACTCGCCGCCTCTGGTGAGGTCAGTGCCGTCGAGTTACTCGAGGCTGCGATCATCCGAGTCGAGGCGACGCGCACCCTGAACGCCGTGATCACCGACCTGTTCGACCGGGGGCGGGCCCAAGCCGCGGCACTCGACGAGTCCGGCGTACTGCGCAACGAGCAGGCCGGGCCGCTGGCCGGGGTGCCGTTCCTGCTCAAGGATCTGGGTGCCGCGCTGGCCGGCGCCCGCGAGGCGATGGGCTCGCGCGCCTTCCGCGACCATGTCGCAACCGAAAACGCGTGGACGGTGGACCGCTACCTGGACGCGGGCCTGGTCGTGTTCGGCAAGACCAACACCCCGGAGTGGGGCAACCACTGCACCACCGAACCGTTGTTGTTCGGTCCCACGGTCAACCCGTGGTCCCCCACGGTCACCCCCGGTGGGTCCAGCGGAGGTTCGGCCGCAGCCGTCGCCGCCGGCGTGGTGCCCGCTGCCTCGGGCGGGGACGGCACCGGTTCCATCCGGGTGCCCGCCTCCTGCTGCGGCGTCGTCGGCCTCAAGCCGCGGCGCGGGCGATCGTCCTTCGCCCCCGATGGTGGCCACGGCCTCGAAGGCCTCGTGAACGGCCACGCCCTCACCCGCACGGTGCGCGACAGCGCGGCTCTGCTCGACGTCATCGCCGGCGCCGCACCCGGTGATCCATACAGCGCCGCGGCTCCCGCCGTCCCCTTCCTTCAGGCGGCCGCGCAGACCCCGTCGGCACAGCGCATCCTGATCGCCACCTCGTCACCGTTTCCCACCGACCGGATCGACCCGGAGGTGGTGGCTGCGGTCGAAGCGACCGGCCGTCTGCTGGAAAGCCTCGGACACCACCTCACCCCCGGGGCCCCGACGATCGATCCGGATGCCGTCGCCGACGCCATCGCGGTGCTGCACACCGTCAGCAACGCAGAACTGCATGCCCTGGCCGCCGACCACCTGGGGCGAGCACCCCTCGAGGACGAATTCGAGCCGAGCACCTGGGTGATGATCCGGGAGGGCTTCACCACCACGGGACTGGCGTACGCGAACGCGATCTCGGCCATCCACGCCCAGACCCGCCGTTTCGCCCGGGAAATGGCCGGTCACGACGTGCTGCTGGTGCCGACGCTGCTGACCGGTCCGCCGCCGTACGGGCTGCTGAACCAGCCCCGGGGCACCACCCGGGCCTTCTTCGACGTCGAGTTCGCCACCACCGGTTGGACCGCCTTGGCCAACGTCACCGGTTGGGCCGCGATTTCGCTGCCGCTGGGCCAGACCGCCGAGGGCCTGCCGATCGGCGTGCAGCTGCTGGCACCCGACGAAACAGTGCTGCTCAGCCTGGCCGGCCAACTCGAGCAGGCGGCCCCGTGGGCCGGCCGTACCCCGCCCCGATGGGTGGGCGCTACCGCTGTGAGCTGGCCGCCTATCCTCTGAGTCGAACTGTGCGCCACTGTGGTGTGCGCCTCAGCAGCACAACTACATCAGGACACCGTCTTCAAAGGAGTAGACAACCTCATGGTGAACCAGCAGCAGGCCGACAAGATGACCACGGGCAAGGGCTTCATCGCCGCGCTCGACCAGAGCGGTGGATCCACCCCCAAGGCGCTGCGTCTCTACGGGGTCGAGGAAAGCGCCTACTCCTCCGAAGATGAGATGTTCGACCTGATCCACCAGATGCGGTCACGCATCATCACCTCCCCGGTGTTCAACGGTGACCGCGTGCTCGCCGCGATCCTGTTCGAGCAGACCATGGACCGCTCCATCGAGGGCAAGCCCACCGCTACCTACCTGTGGGAGGACAAGGGCGTGGTGCCGCTGCTCAAGATCGACAAGGGCCTGGCCGACGTCGAGAACGGCGTACAGGTGATGAAGCCGATGCCCGGCCTGGACGATCTGCTCGCCCGCGCGGCCAAGGGTGGCATCTTCGGCACCAAGGAGCGTTCGGTGATCGGCGCGGCCGACGCCGACGGCATCGCCGCCGTGGTCGCCCAGCAGTTCGAGGTGGCCAAGCAGGTGCTGTCGCACGGGCTGATCCCGATCATCGAACCCGAGGTCACCATCTCGATCTCCGACAAGGCCGAGGCCGAGGACCTGCTCCGCGACGAGATCACCAAGAACCTCGACGCGCTGCCCGCCGACCAGAAGGTCATGCTCAAGCTGACGCTGCCGACTCAGGCCAACCACTACCAGTCGCTGGTCGAACATCCCAAGGTGATGCGGGTCGTGGCGCTGTCCGGCGGCTACTCGCGCGATGACGCCAACAAGATGCTGGCCGAGAACACCGGCGTGATCGCGAGCTTCAGCCGCGCGCTCACCGAGGGGCTGTCGGCGCAGCAGAGCGACGACGAGTTCAACGCCACGTTGGACAAGTCCATCCAGTCCATCTACGACGCCTCGGTCGCGGGCTAGACGCGGACCCGGCGAGGCACACAGATGGTCATCCCGATCGATCGCCCCAAACTGGAGGGCAATATCGCCGTCGGCGACGGCCGTCAGCTCGGCTTCGCCGAATTCGGTGACCCGCAGGGCCGTGCGGTCTTCTGGCTGCACGGCACCCCGGGAGCGCGTAGGCAGATCCCGACCGAGGCCCGGATCTACGCCGAGCGCAACCACATCCGGTTGATCGGGGTGGACCGGCCCGGCATCGGATCGTCCACACCGCACCAGTACGACCGCGTGCTGGATTTCGGTGAGGACCTGCACATCATCGCCGACACCCTCGGCATCGACAAGATGGCCGTCATCGGGCTGTCCGGTGGTGGTCCCTACACGCTGGCCACCGCGGCCGCCATGCCTGACCGGGTGGTGGCGGCCGGGGTGCTCGGCGGCGTGGCGCCGATGATCGGCCCCGACGCGATCAGCAGTCCGCTGATGCAGCTCGGCGCTGTGGTCGCACCCATCCTGGAGGTGGCCGGTGCGCCGATCCGGTTGGCCGCCTCCGGACTGATCCGGCTGATCCGTCCGGTCGCCTCCCCCGCCCTGGAGATCTACGCCAGGATCTCCCCCGAGGGCGATCGGCGCATGCTGAGCCGGCCGGAATTCAAGGCCATGTTCCTCGACGACCTGCTCAACGGCAGCCGCAAGCAACTGGCCGCCCCGTTCTACGACATCGTGGTGTTCGAGCGGGACTGGGGTTTCCGGCTCGACGAGGTCAAGGTTCCGGTGCGCTGGTGGCACGGCGACCATGACCACATCGTGCCGTTCGCACACGGCCAACACGTGGTCTCCCGGTTGCCCGACGCGGTGATGACCGAGCTGCCCTATGAGAGCCACCTCGGTGGTCTGGGCTGCGCCGAGGAGATCATGGGCACCATGATCACGATGTGGGACAAGGCCAGCACCGACTGAGAGCCCTTGGGGGTTGACCTAAACCATTGTTTAGGGTCGAGGCTGTCGTCATGGCTACCCCGATGACCCGCGTCCGAACCGATCTGTGGGAAACGCGCACGGACACACCGTTTCCCGGATTGACCACCCACGCCTATCTGTGGACACCCGCCGGGCACAACGCACTGTTCTACTGCCCGGCCACTGACGCCGACTTCGCCGCGCTGGACACGCTCGGCGGGGTCGACGACCACTACCTCTCCCACCAGGACGAGGCGGGACCGATGCTGGCCCGCGTCGCCGCGCGGTTCGGTTCAAGGTTGCATGCGCCCGCCGCCGAACGCGAGACGATCGGGCGGCACCGCCCGATCGACGTGCCGCTGGGATCCCGTCACATCGACGACCGCGGTGTCGAGGTGATCCCCACCCCCGGGCACACTCCCGGCAGCACGAGCTATCTGGTCGAGGGCGCCCAGGGGCGGTACCTGTTCACCGGGGACACCATGTTCGTCGCCGGCGACGGTCGATGGTCGACGTTCGTGATCCCCGGTGTCGGTGACGCCGCAGCCATGGCGGACAGCCTGAACCTGTTGGCGAACCTGCAACCCGATGTCGTCATCTCCAGCGCGTTCGGGGTGCGGGCGGTCACTGTCCTCGACGAGGGAGCCTGGCCGGCATGCGTCGAGCAGGCGCGGCGCTCGATACCGGTGACCAGCTGACGTTCGAGTAGCGCACTACTCTAGGCCCGGCTCCGGCCCGCTTCGATACTTCGAACAACTGGTGATGTGCCAGCGGTCCGGAGGTCGGCAATGGCAACGATCGGCAAACACGCGGTGGTGCTGGGTGCGAGCATGGGCGGGCTGTTGGCAGCCCGGGTGCTGGCCGAGTTCTTCGAGACGGTCACCCTCGTGGAGCGCGACGTACTCCCCGCCGGTCCGGCCCAGCGGCGCGGGGTGCCGCAGGGCCGGCATGCCCACGGACTGCTCAGCGGTGGGCTCCGGACACTGGAGAAACTCTTTCCGGGCCTCCCCGAAGACCTGGCCGCCGACGGCGCGACGGTGCTGGGCGGGGAGAACCTGTCCCTCATCTCGCTGACATTCGGCGGCCACAAGCTCAATCTCAGCCGGCCACCGGAGCAACCGATCGATTCCTATCTGGCCAGCCGACCGTTCCTGGAAGCACATGTGCGAGACCGGGTACGCGCCATCGACAACGTCGACATCCTCGACGGGCATGACGCGGTCGAGCTGCTGATGACCGGCACCCGGCGCGTGACGGGCGTCCTGGTGGCCGGCCACGACGGTGGTACCGGCAAGGCGATCGCCGCCGATCTGATCGTCGACGCGATGGGACGCGCCGGCCGGACCCCGGCGTTCCTCGAAAGTGCGGGATTCGGGCGACCGGCCGAATCCCGGGTCGAGGTGAAGGTCGCTTACTCCAGCCAACTGTTGCGCTTGACCGGCAGCGCGCCCCGCGATCGGCTCATCCTGGTCGGCGCCGTACCTGAAAGACCTTACGGCGGTTCATTGTTCGCCTACGAAGACGACACCTGGATGCTCACCACGGCCGGGATGAACGGTCATGAACCACCGTCCGATCTGGCCGGGATGACCGACTTCGTCGAGGATCTGTTCCCAGCCGACGCGATCGCGGCCCTGCGCGGCGCCCAACCGCTGGAGCCGGTGGCCGCCTTCCGTTATCCCGCGAGCGTGCGTAGGCGGTACGAGCGCATGACCCGTTTCCCCGATGGTCTCCTGGTGTTCGGCGACGCCATCTGCAGCTTCAATCCGGTGTACGGACAAGGGATGTCGGTGGCCGCACTGGAGGCGCTGGCGCTGCGCGACTGCCTGTCCCGAGGTGCCGATGATCTGGGACCCCGGTTCCTGCGCGCGGCCGCCGGCTGCGTCGACACGGCATGGCAGATGGCGAGCGGCGCCGACCTGGCGCTGCCGCAGATACCCGGCCACCGCCCGGTCTCGGTACGGGTGTCCAACTGGTACACCCGGCACGTGCTCGCGGCGGCTGAGTCCGATCCAGTGGTGACCGAGGCGTTCTTCCGGGTGATGAACCTGATCGATCCACCCAGCAGACTGCTGCACCCGTCGATGTTGGCGCGGGTGGTGGCCCGCGGCGCCCCGCGTCGGCTCCGGGGGGTGCGGGCCGCCCCGCGGCAACCCCGGTGGCGGCCGGCGCCTGAGGACAGGTCAGTCGCCGACTCCCGTGAGCGCCCGGCGCAGCAGGTGCATCGCGACCGTGGTCGCCCGCTCCCGGATGTCGGAACGGTTGCCGGGTAGCCGCAGCGTGCGGGTGACCGAAACCGAGCCGGCCCGCACCGCGAAACACACGGTGCCGACCGGCTTTTCCGGGGTACCGCCGTCCGGGCCGGCGATCCCGCTGATGGCCACCGCGGTATCGGCACCGAAATGGTGCAGCGCGCCGGTGACCATGGATTCGACCACCGGTTCCGACACCGCGCCGTACTCGGCGATCAGCACCGGGTCCACGTTCAACAGTTCGGCCTTGGCCTCGTTCGAATAGCTGACCACCCCGCCTGCGAAGTAATCCGAACAGCCGGGGATGTCGGCCAACCGGGCGGCCAGTAATCCGGCGGTGCAGGATTCCGCGGTGGCGATCCGGTGACCGGCCAGCAGGGCGGCCACCTGCTGGTCCACCGTCGCGCCGTCCTCGGAGTACAGCGCGGCACCGTGCCGGTCCCGCAGCAGGGCCAGCAGCGCCTGGTAGGCGCCGGTGGCGTCGGGCTCGTAGCGGGTGACGATCTCGAGTTCGCCGCGGCGCAGGCACGTCGTGATCTCCAGCGCGTCGAAGCCCGAGACGGATCCCTCGGCGTCACGCAGAGTCTCGGCCAGGCCGGATTCGGCGAGGCCGAACATCCGAATCATTTCCTGCCGGTACTCGGTCCGCCCCGAAATCGCTTGTTGCACAGCCTCGGTCGCGACAGCGGTATGCCACATCGGTTGCAGCTCGCGCGGCGGGCCGGGCAGTACCACCACCGTCGGACTGCCCGGAACCACCACACCGGGGGCGGTGCCGACGGGCGCCAGGACCTCGGCGCCCAACGGCACCATGGCCTGCTTGCGGTTGGCGGCGCGCACCGAGTCGAAATCCACTCCGGGCCGGTCACCGATCAACTTGCGCAGGATGGCGGCGATCCGCTCCTCCATCGCCTCGTCGAGCACGAGTTCGCGACCGCAGAACTCGGCCACCGTCGCCACGGTGAGGTCGTCGGCGGTCGGTCCGAGTCCGCCGCTCGTCACGATCAGGTCCACGCCCTCGTCGGCGAGGAACCGCAATTGTGCCGCGATGTCGCGGGGCCGGTCACCGCAGATGGTGATGTGTGCGAGTTCCACCCCGAGCTCGAGAAGCTGATCGGCCAGCCAGGGACCGTTGCGGTCGGCAATCCTGCCGGTGAGAACTTCGGTTCCGGTTACGACGATGCCTGCGCGTGTGCTCACCCCGTGAACACTACGCAGCACGTGTCGGACACGGCCTAGAAGCTGTAGCCCAGCTCGGCCGGAACTTCACTCGCGAAAGCCGCACCGAGCCGCTGCACCAGGGCTGAGTCCTTGCTGCGCAATCGGTTTGCGGCAACGAACGCTTCCGGACGATGTGCGCCGAGATAGAGACTTCCGAGCACGTCGAGGTCGAGTTCGACGTCCGCCGGCGCGGCAGTGGGCGTACACCGTGCGCGGCCGTCGCGAACCTGCAGGGCGAAGCGTCCGCCGTCGCCGCGGAAACCGTCCGCGACCTCCAGGACGACGTCGAGGTCGGCTTGATACCGCCGCGCCTCGAGGGCCACCGGGATGTTCATGATCCTGATCCACAGGTCGTCACTGCTCGAGGTCACGCGGGCCAGCCGTGGATTGGTCAGCAGGTAGGGCAACGGATCGCCGGGGTGAGTCCAGGTGCTCACCTTCTCCATGAGGTCCATCCCGAGCAGGGCCCGCCACAGGGCGATGTAGGCGTCGGTGGTCACCGCGGTGACTTCGCGGACGCGCAGCGTCCGTGATTCCTCGCCGTGAACGCGATACAGCGCGTAGCCGTCGGGGTGCAGGAACGCGAACCATGCCGAACCGCCCTCGCGGGTGTCCTCCCGGTCGGCGAGCACGTCGTCCCATAGCGCCGTCGTACACGCCAGCCCGCCCGGGGTCTGCCGCCGCCAGCGGTCGTAGATCGCGGAGAAGTCGTCGCGGTGCTCGGCGGGTTTGACCATGCGGACGCCACCGGGGTCGGGGACGGAGGCATGGAACTCGGCGAACCTGCGGTCGACGGTCATCAGGTGCACGGTGGTGGCCGGACCGTAACCGAATCGGCCGTAGATTCCACCCTCACTGGCGGTGAGTGCGGCGATCGGATATTGCGCCTCCGCGATCCGCTGGTGCAGTTCGGTGTACATCGAGCGCAGGATGCCGCGGCGTCGATGGGTGGGAGCGACGGCCACATAGCTGATTCCCGCCGCGGGCAGCGTTGCGCCGCCCGGAACGGTCAGGGTGAGGTCGAGGAAGATCGACTGTCCGACGATGTCGCCATCGCCATCGCCATCGCCGTCCCGCGCCACGACGCCACCGTCGGCCGGCACCAGCTCGCGCCATGCCGCCATCGAATCGGGGTGGTTGACCTCACCGAACGCGGTGTTGCCGAGCAGCGCCATGCCCGCCCAGTCAGCGTCGGTGATGCTCTGTATCGCGAGCGGTGTTGTCGAGGGTGCCACGTTGTCGATCACAGAATCCGACAGTGCCACACCGTCACCGGCGGGGGCGACCGATTTTCCGGCCGCCCGGTCAGGACGGCCGGTGACTCAGCGCTTGAGCCAGTTGTTCAGCGTCGCGAGTTCGCGGGTGTAGGTGGTCATGATGTCGTCCTGGTACAGCGTCGCCCCGCTGATCGTGGTCGGCCCCTGCCACACCACCCTGATCCGGTTCGCACCGCGCTGGTAGACGTCCACCCGGTCGAGGTCACGGTGCAGCCAGCCGCCGCTGTCGGCCAGCCGGCCGACCTCATGGCGCTCATCGGTTGTGGTCATCAGCCGATCCTATCGTCGTGCCCGCTGGTCGATCGGTACCACCGTCGGTGCACTGTTGTACCCGCCGACCCGGACCCAGTTCGGTCCGTGCTCCGATCCGGTCACCGTGCCGCTGATCTCCGTCGTCTCCCCGGGGAACACGGTGACGTAGTTGTCGGAGTATTCGATCGGCAGGATCTCGTCACCGTCGCGGGTCGTCGTGATCTCGGCCCGCTCGAAGAAGGCGATCTGACGTCCCGGGTTGTGCAAGCGGATCACCACGCTCGCGCTGCCGTCGGTCGACTCGGTTCGGTGCGCGGTCACGTCCAACCGTGCGGGTCCCATGGTGTTGAGCGGTGTCAGGTCGGCCCAGCTGCTCTGCACCAGATCGAAGGCCTGGTCGTTGACCGGGGGCCCGACATCGTCGAGTTTCTGCGACTGCCAGTACGTGTTGTCGGCGACCACGGCGCCGGACTCGTCGAGCAGTTCACAGCGGATGAACACCACCGGTGAATCGAGGGCCAGTCGGGGCAGCGTCAGCCCGGAGGCCACCCCGTTCGACGGCACGGTCGGCACCTCGGAACTGCGGTCGTCGCGCATCCGGCCGGTCAGGTCGTAGGTGCGCACCCGCACCCGTAGACCCGTCCGCTCCTGCGGCGACTGGTTGACCACCTTGACGTTGGCGGTGTCGTGGTCGCCGGTCGCATACGAGTCGAAGACCACCGACAGCGGGCGCAGCCCCTTCTTGGCGCCGAAATATGCGCCACCGGGCCGCAGGTAGTAGTCGAAGAGATGACCGAAGAACGACGGCCAGTGGTTGTTGAGCATCCAGTAGATGGTCATCTTGTGGTTATCCCACCCGCCTGCGGCGAACGCCTCGAACTGGGCGCGGGTCGACTCGTAGTGGGCAAGCTGGGCTTTGCGGGCGAATTCCTCTGCGCCGCGCGATGATCCGTACCGCTGCATGACCGCAGTGCGGATGCTTTCCAGGGCGGCGTTGCTGGGGTTCGCCCCGGCGTGGAAGTACCAGGCCTCGTTGATCGGCCAGAGTTTGTCCGGTGGGATGAACTTCTGCAGGCTGGCGAACGGCGGGATGTGCTCGTTGTCGCCCTGTTCGGCATTGGAACCGCGGGTGGCCTGATAGCGACCGTCGAACCAGTAGCTCGGCGGGCGCCACGTATACGGGCCTGCCATGTGGATCCCATCCCAGTCCGGCTCGCCGTTGGCGTCGCGAGCCAGCGACGACACCGTGTCGACGACGGTGTTGGGCCAGTGCAGCTCACCCAGGATGCGGCGGTAACCGTCGAGCACCGGCGCCGGGGGCTTGCCGTCGCTGCCGTTGGCCCACAGGAACGCCGACGCGTGCCCGCGCAGCGACAGGATCTGCGAGCGCATGCTCTCGTCGGCCACCCGGCGATCCTCGTCGTCCCACTGCCACCACTTCTCCCACTGGTTGCAGCACATCCACCCGTACATCAGCGGGATGCCGAGTTCATCGGCCCGCTCGATGATGTTGTCGCCCGGGAACTTTCCCTCCAGGCGCACCATGTTCAGCCCGAGATCCCGGACGTATCCGAGGATGGCGTCCTCCCGCTGCGGGTCGTACTGGAACAGCAGATCGGGCGTGTATGCCGCACCCCGGACCAGGAAGTCGCGTCCGTTGACGGTCAGGTAGAAGCTGCCGCCGCGGCCCAGATCGGGAAACTGCTCGTCGTTGTCCCGGTGCTGCGCCACGGTACGGATACCGAATCGGGAATCCACGGTGTCGATCGGCCGGCCGTACCTCACGAACTCCAACCGCAGGTCATAGAGGTCCGGCCGGCCCATGGTGTAGGGCCACCACAGATCCGGGTTGCTCACCTGCAACGCCGCGAAAGTGTCCGGTTCGAACCGGATTTCCCGCTTCTCCCCCGGCGCCAGGCTGACCGCTTGATCCACCGAGATGGTCGGTTTTCCCGGCCGGCTGATCCGGGCCCGAACCACGCCACGCATCGGAATGTCGGCGGTGTTGCGGATGTCGGAGTAGACGGTGAGCCGCGCCTGCGTGGTGTCAGGCAGCGGCAACTCGGTGGTCACCAGCGGGTCGCTGAGCACGACCTGCCCCGAGTAGCTGAGGTAGACGGGTTTGAAGATGCCCGCGTTACGGTCGGGCACATAGGAATTGCCACGCAGCGGATTCTTGTCCGGGCCCTGGTAGCCGATGCGGTTCCAGTTGAGCCAGTCCCACCAGCTGTCGGCGAGCTCGACCCCGTCGATGTCCTGCAACGCCTGCTCGGGAGTGACCCGGACCGCCAGCGTGTTGGCGCCGCCGGGGTTGATCCACGGCGTGGCGTCGATCTCGTGGATCGTGTGCATCCCTACGAGCAGGGAATTACCGGCGATCATGGTGCCGTTGAGCCAGACCTCGGCGCGGTAGTTGATGCCGGGGAAATCGAGCCGGTAGCTGGAGCTGCCCTGCGGCGCGGTGAAGGTCGTCCGGTACCACCAATCCTGGCGGAACAGGTCGTCGGGCACATCGGCCAGGTTGTCCCCGACGTACAGGTCCGGGTAGGTGCCGTCGTCCTGCAACGCCGCCAGCACCGTCGACGGCATGTGCTTGACCTCGTGCCAGTCGGCCTCGACCGCGCCCGGGGTCGACAACGCGGCGCCGTCGGCCGTCACGGTGCGCGCCGAGGCCAGCTGCCAGCCCTGTGCCAGCTCCACCCGTCCCGACGGGGGCTCCGGCGTGGCGAACGGCGGGAAATCGGCGGCGCACAGCGAGAACACCAGCACCGCGGCAACGACCAGGCCGACGAAACCCGTGAGGCTCAGGCCTGCGCGGCGACTCCGGGCGGAAATGGGCAGCTCCTCACAGACCGGTACGGCACCGCGATGAGTCGATGCCCTGCCGGGTCATTCTGCCGTGGCCGGTACCGCCGCGCGCGGCCGGTGCGTCCTCAGAGCTTGTGCGGGACGTCGTTGACGAGGCCGCCGTCCATCACGAACTCCGCGCCGGTGGCGTAGCGGGATTCGTCGCTGGCCAGGAACACCACGAAGGTCGAGACCTCCTCGGGTTGTCCTGACCGGCCCAGCGGAATGGTCAGCATGTCCTCGGGGAAATGCTCGGTCATCGGGGTCCGGATGAATCCGGGGTGGATCGAGTTGACCCGGATCTGCTTGGGTCCCAGCTCCAGTGCCGCAGACTTGGTCAGGCCGCGCACCGCCCACTTGGAGGCCACGTACGGGTGCACCATGGCCGCACCGCGCAGGCCCTCGATCGACGAGACGTTGATGATCGAGCCACCTCCCGCGGCCTTCATCGCCTTGACGCACGCCTGCATCCCCAGGAAGGTGCCGGTCAGGTTGACGTCGATCACCTTCTGCCACTGGGCCATGTCGAACTTGCCGATCTGGCCGAGCGCGACGATCCCGGCATTGTTCACCAGCACGGTGAGCGAGCCGAACTCCGAGGTGGCCGTTTCCACGGCGGCGTTCCACTGGTCTTCCTCGGTGACATCGAGGTGCACATAGCGGGCCGAGTCACCGAGCTCCGCGGCCAATGCCTTGCCCTCGTCGTCGAGGATGTCGCCGATCACCACCTTGGCACCTTCGGCGATCAGCGCCCGGGCGTGCTCGGCGCCCATTCCCCGCGCCCCGCCACTGATGAGTGCCACTTTTCCGTCTACCCGTCCCATGACGGGTGAGGCTACCGCCTGCAGTGCCAAATTAGAACCTGTTCCAATTTTGACGCGGGATCGGCATACTGCGATCAGACCGAACACTTGAGGAGACCTGTATGGCCATTCGCGTGGCGCTCGTCGGCACCGGAAACTGCGGCCGGTTGGCCCTGATCCAGCTCATCGACGACCCTCGGTTCGAACTCGTCGCGGTGGGCACCTCGACCGAGACGAAGGTCGGTCTGGACGCCGCTGAACTGGCCGGGCTGGGCGGCGTCACCGGGGTCACCGCCACGCTGGGCATCGATGCCGCGATCGCCGCCGAACCGGACTGCCTGGTGTACTGCGCGATGGGTGACACCCGCCCCGTGGAAGCCACCCGCGATGTGATGGCCGCACTGGCCGCCGGGATCAATGTGGTCGGCTCGGCCCCGGGCGGCCTGCAGTTCCCCTGGGGCGCCATGCCGGAGAAGGCCATCGCGCGGGTGGAAGAAGCTGCCCAGGCGGGTAATTCAAGCGTGTTCATCACCGGTGTCGACCCCGGGTTCGCCACCGACCTTTTGCCGTTCGCGATCGCCGGTACCTGTCAGCGCATCGATCAGATCAAGACCATGGAGATCGCCGACTACGCCACCTATGACGGCACCGAGGTGATGTCGATCGTCATGGGATTCGGCAATCCGATCGACCAGCCCGGAATGTTGTTTCTCCCCGGAATCCTCAGCGCCGCCTGGGGGACCGCGATCCGGATGCTCGCCGCCGGACTCGGCGTCGAAGTCGAAGACATCACCGAGCACTTCGAGTTGGAGCCCGCACCCGAGGACATCGAGGTCGCAACCGGCGTCATCGCCAAGGGCACGGTGGCGGCGATGCGCTTCCAGATCAACGGCATGGTCGGCGGTGAGCCGGTGATCGTCGTCGAACACGTCACCCGGGTGCGTGCGGATTTGCGACCGGACTGGGCGCAACCGGCCCAGCCCGGCGGCTCCTACCGCGTCGAGATCGTCGGCGAACCTTCGTACGTGGTCGACATCTGCCCGACCAGCCGCAAGGGCGACCACAACCACGCGGCGATCGTCGCGGCGGCCGGGCGCATCGTGAACGCCATCCCCGACGTGGTGGCCGCCGCGCCCGGCATCCGCACCACCCTGGACATGCCGCTCGTCACGGGCAAGGGCCTGCACAGGCTGGGCTAGGCGCCGGGTCGGAGCCCGCGTTCGCCACGACGCCGGCCACCGGGACGCGGCAAGCTGAGCACCGGCCAGTCCTGTTCGGTGGCAGCCGAGGCCAGACCCGGCCGCGGATTCACGGGCCGCGGATTGCCCACCAAACGCATCAGTGCGCCGTCCTCGGGGCCGTCCGCGTAGAAATAGCTGTGGGCCAGATCGACCTGCTCGGTTCGGCAAAAGGCTTGCACCGCATCGGCTTTGCGGGCCCCCCAGATGATCGGTTCGACGATCCCGCCGGTGAGCCGGCCCTGGTCGTCGGTCAGAAAGTGATTGCACAGCACGTGGTCGATCCCCAGGTGCCGCGCGACCGGCTCGGCGTGGATGGTCAGGGCCGAGGAGCTCATCACGACGGTGTGGCCGCGGTCCTGGTGACGGCGCACCACGTCCCGCATGTGCGGGTAGACCCGCTGGTTGATGCGGCTCTCGAACAGGTACTCCCCCAGCTCGTCGAGCTCGAGCAGCGATTCGCCGCGAAGGTATCCGGCCGCCCGGACCAACAACCGCTCGAACGGCATCCGGCCGATCCGGTACCTGACCGAGGCTTCGACGATTCCGAGGATCTCGCCGACAGCGGCCTGGCGCCGGCGGATCCGATGACCGGCGTGCGCCGTGGCGGTGAACCCGTCCACCAGCGTGCCGTCCAGGTCGAAGAAGGCCCCCACCTGCGCACCGCCCGGACCGTCCCCGATCTCCTCAAGTGACTCGGGTGGCGAGAGCATGCGGCCCATGGGCCTAGTACACCAAGCCGCCACGACAATCGGCCAGTCGAGACCGGATCCGGGACTAGAACAGAGGGATGTCCGCACAAATGCAATCCATCGCGATCAAGGACGTCGCGGCCGTCATCGCCACGGGTCGATTCCAGGAGGCGAGGGCCTGGTACGCGCGACTGCTCGGCCGGGAACCTGATCTGGAACCTGTTCCAGGGGTCGCCGAATGGCAGCTGACCGCAACCGCCTGGCTACAGGTCGTCACCGATCCGGTCCGGGCCGGGAGATCTGCTGTGCGATTCGGCGTCGACGATCTGGAGCACACGGCCGCCGGCCTGCGCCAGGATGGTGTGACGATCGGAGAACCGCAGGTCATCGCCGACATGGTGGCTGTCATCGACGTTGCCGATCCCGACGGAAATGAAGTTTCGTTCGTCGCCGAACTCGCATGAAAATTCCGGGTCGTTCCCCAAACGAGCCCGAGGCCGTACTAAACTAGAACACGTTTCATTTCCATGCGGGCCGTATCGGCCGAGGACTCTCAAACCGCACCGCCACTACACCGCCACTACAAGGAGCTCCGAATGCACACCGCACTCTGCGACGAGCTCGGGATCGACGTCCCGATCTTCGCATTTACCCACTGTCGCGACGTTGTCGTCGCCGTCAGCAAGGCCGGTGGTTTCGGCGTGCTGGGCGCCGTCGGATTCACCCCCGAGCAGCTCGAGATCGAGTTGAACTGGATCGATGAGCACATCGGCGACCACCCGTACGGCGTCGACATCGTCATCCCGAACAAGTACGAGGGCATGGACGCCAACATGTCCGCCGACGACCTCAAGGGCATGCTGCAGTCCCTGGTGCCGCAGGAGCATCTGGATTTCGCCAAGAAGATCCTCGCCGACCATGGCGTGCCGGTCGACCACAGCGACGACGACGCCCTGCAGCTGCTGGGCTGGACCGAGGCCACCGCGACGCCTCAGGTCGAGATCGCGCTGAAGCACCCCAAGATGACGCTGATCGCCAACGCGCTGGGCACGCCGCCCAAAGACATGATCGACCGCATCCACGCCGAGGGGCGCAAGGTCGCGGCGCTGTGCGGTTCGCCGTCACAGGCCCGCAAGCACGCCGACGCGGGCGTCGACATCATCATCGCCCAGGGCGGCGAGGCCGGCGGCCACAGCGGCGAGATCGGCTCGATCGTGCTGTGGCCCCAGGTGGTCAAGGAAGTCGCCCCGGTTCCGGTTTTGGCCGCCGGCGGTATCGGCAGCGGTCAGCAGATCGCCGCCGCCCTGGCTCTCGGCGCACAGGGCGCCTGGACCGGCTCGCAGTGGGTCATGGTCGAGGAGTCCGAGCACACCGAACAGCAGCACGCTGCGTACGCCAGGGCCACCAGCAAGGACACCGTGCGCAGCCGCTCGTTCACCGGCAAGCCGGCCCGCATGCTCCGCAACGACTGGACCGACGCCTGGGAGAACCCGGACAACCCGAAGCCGCTCGGCATGCCGCTTCAGTACATGGTGTCCGGAATGGCCGTCGCGGCGACGCACAAGTACCCGAACGAGAGTGTCGACGTCGCATTCAACCCGGTGGGCCAGGTCGTCGGCCAGTTCAAGAAGGTCGAGAAGACCTCCGCCGTGATCGAACGCTGGGTGCAGGAGTACCTGGAGGCGACCGGCAACCTCAACGCGCTGAACGAGGCCGCCGGGGTGTGATCGAGGCCGCCGGCAGCGGGTTCCTCATCGCCGTTCTGTGGATGGACCTGATCTTCGACGTTCAGGTCCTACCCCACCGCAGGTCGGCCGAATTGCCGGAACCCGTGCTGGCGTCCATCGCCGGCTACTACCGCCGCGCGACCACCACATCGCGCCCGATGAGCCTGCTGATCGCCGCCGTCATGGTGGTGTTGTTGGCGGCATTGACTTTTCACGCAGTCGACGGTGCCGACCCGCGTTGGCTGACCGCGATGTTCGCGCTGCTCGCCGGCGGCCCCGTGCTGCTGGCCGTGCTGCGCACCGTCCCCAACGCCGTGGCCCTGGGCGCGCGCACCGCCAGCCCGGCCCAGCAGACGCGATTGGCCCGCGCCATCTGCAGCGACCATCTGCTCTGTCTGACGAGCATGTCCATTTTTCTCGTGCTGTGGCTGGTGACGGCCGCCTAGAGCATCAACGCGGCGAATTGCAGTCAGCACACCGAGCAGGAATCCGCCGCTCAAGTCGTGGGCGATTGGCGATAGACCTGCGCCTGCCTGTTATGTATGGTTGCATACATAGAAATGGCGAAAGGGCTTCGGATGACCAGTCCTCGCGAACGCATGGTTGCTTCGGCCGCACTGTTGATCCGGGAACGCGGCGCGCACCCCACCGCGATTGCCGATGTATTGGCCCACAGCGGCGCCCCACGCGGCTCGGCGTACCACTACTTCCCCGGCGGTCGTACCCAACTCCTATGCGAGGCAATCGATTACGCGAGCGATCACATCGCCGCGCAGATCGACCAGGCGGACAGCGCCGCGGCACTGCTCGACGCGATGATCGCCGGCTTTCGTAAACAACTGTCCGCCACCGAATTCCGGGCCGGTTGCCCGATTGTGGCGGTGACTGTCGAGGCCGGCGAACCCACGGCCGCCGAGCCCACTCCCCTCGACCGAGCTGGGGTGGCCTTCACCCGCTGGACCGGACAGATCACCCGCCGCCTGCAGAGCGACGGAGTGTCCACCGAACGCGCCGAGGAACTCGCCACGCTGATCCTGACCGCGATCGAAGGTGCCGTGGTGATGGCGCGGGCGACCCGTGACGTCAAACCACTCGATCTGATCCACCGTCAACTTCGCGCACTCCTGCCGGAAGGAATCCCGTCATGACCGTCGATCAATGGCAGCCCACCGCGTGCATCCTGTGTGAGTGCAACTGCGGCATCGTGGTGCAGACCGAAGGCCGGGCCATCACGAAAATCCGCGGCGACAAGGACCACCCGGCGTCGGCGGGCTACACGTGCAACAAGGCGCTGCGGCTGGACCACTACCAGAGCAGCACCAACCGCCTGACCTCGCCACTGCGCCGCACACCTGACGGCAGCTACGAGGAGATCGACTGGGACACCGCGATTTCCGAGATCGCCGCGAAGTTCCTGGCAGTCAGGGAAGTTCACGGCGGGGACAAGATCTTCTACTACGGTGGCGGCGGCCAGGGCAACCACCTGGGCGGCGCGTACAGCGGCGCATTCCTCAAGGCGATCGGTTCGCGGTACCGGTCAAACGCCCTGGCGCAGGAGAAGACCGGCGAGGCGTGGGTCGACGCCCACCTCTACGGCGGGCACACCCGCGGCGAGTTCGAGCACGCCGAGGTCTCGGTGTTCGTGGGCAAGAACCCGTGGATGTCGCAGAGTTTTCCACGGGCCCGCGTCGTGCTCAACGAGATCGCCAAGGATCCGGACCGCGCGATGATCGTGATCGACCCGGTGATCACCGACACCGCCAAGCTCGCCGACTTCCACCTGCGCGTGCGGCCGGGGACCGATGCGTGGTGCCTGGCCGCGATGGCCGCGGTGCTGGTTCAGGAAAACCTGTGCGACGAAGAGTTTCTGGCCACTCACGTCAACGGCGTCGAACCGGTCCGTGAGGTGCTTCGTGAGGTTCCGATCGGCGACTATGCCGCACGGTGCGGCGTCGACGAGACCCTGCTGCGCCAGGCGGTGCGCCGCATCGCGGGTGCCGGCAGCGTCGCGGTGTTCGAGGATCTCGGCATCCAGCAGGCCCCCAACAGCACGCTGTGTTCATACCTCAACAAGATGCTGTGGATCCTCACCGGCAACTTCGCCAAACGCGGTGGGCAACATCTGCATTCGTCGTTCGCCCCATTGTTCGGTTCAGGCGGGGTGGGCCGCAGCCCGGTCACCGGCGCCCCGGTGATCGCCGGCCTGGTGCCGTCCAATGCGGTGCCCCAGGAGATCCTCACCGACCATCCCGACCGCTTCCGGGCGATGATCGTCGAGAGCAGCAACCCCGCGCACTCGATCGCCGATTCGGCGGCCGTGCGGGCCGCCCTGGAATCGCTCGAACTCCTTGTCGTCATCGACGTCGCGATGACCGAAACCGCCCGGCTGGCAGATTATGTGCTGCCTGCGGCCAACCAGTTCGAGAAGCCCGAGGCGACGTTCTTCAATCTCGAGTTCCCACACAACAGCTTCCACCTGCGCCACCCGTTGTTCGAACCTTTGCCCGGCACGCTGCCCGAGCCCGAGATCTGGGCCCGCCTGGTGCGCGCCATCGGTGCGGTCGACGATGCCGAACTGGATCCGTTACGACGCGCGGCCCGCGACGGCCTGGACGCCTATGCCGCAGCGTTTCTCGGCGCTGTGGGTGCCAATCCGGGCCTGGGGCGGGTCCTGCCGTATGTGCTCTACGAGACGCTCGGACCGGTGCTTCCGGATGGCCTCGCCGGCGCCGCGGCGCTGTGGGGACTGGCGCAGAAGACCGCCATGACCTATCCCGATGCCGTGCGTCGCGCCGGTCACGCCGACGGCAACGCCCTCTTCGAGGCCATCTTGGCCGGCCGGTCCGGGCTGACCTTCACCGTGCACGAATATCCGGACGATTTCGCTCTGATCGGCCACCCGGATCACAAGATCGCACTCGCGATGCCCGAGATGCTCGACGCGGTCCGAGCATTGCCGACCACGCCGTCGGCGCTGACCTCCGAGGAGTTCCCGATGGTGCTCTCGGCCGGCGAACGTCGGGCCTACACCGCCAACGACATATTCCGCGACCCGGCCTGGCGCAAGCGCGACAGTGAAGGAGCCCTGCGGATCAGCGCCGACGACGCCGAGTCCATCGGCCTACGCGACGGAGACCGGGCCAGGCTGACCACCGCGACGGGAAGCGCGGAGGTGACCGTGGAGGTCAACGACGCGATGCTGCCGGGGCACATCTCGCTGCCCAACGGATTCGGCCTCGACTACACCGACGGCCAAGGGCGGTCGATCGTGCCCGGCGTCGCACCCAACGAGCTCACGTCGTCGCAGTGGCGCGATGAGTACGCGGGCACACCGTGGCACAAGCACGTGCCTGCCCGGGTTGACCTTCCGGTCGTAACCCTGCCGGCCTGATCAGATTCCCGGCACTCAGGGCGCCGGGGCCGGGGCGGGCGCTGCCGGGGCGGCTGGACCGGCGGGCACAGCGACAGCTGGGCCGGCAGGAGCAGCGGGCAACACGGCGGGCCCGGCAGGAGCGCCTGGGTCGGTTACGGCCGGCCCGCCGGGCAGAGGTGCTGTCGGTGCACCGGGGGCTGCAGGCGCGGTCGGAACGTTCGGCCCGGGTACCTGGCCCGGGACAGGCGTGTTCATGCCGCGCTGCGCGAGCCCGAGTACCAGGGCTTCCTTACCGCTGATCTCCTGGTTCTGCACCGCGTGCCACAGATCCTTGAGGTAGCTCAGGTTGGGCGTCTCGGTTCCCTGTCCCGTGGGATCCATCGTGGCCCCCGGCGGCAGGGCATCGGGGCTGGCCAGGTGAGGGGTACCCGGGGCCGCGGCAACCGGTGCCGTCGGATCTCCGACCGCTGCCTGAGCCGCCGGTCCGGGCGCGGGCGCCGGCGCGGGGGCAGGCGCCGGATTGGGTGGCTCCGCGGCCGCCGCGGCGGCCATGGCCAACGCGACGACAGGACCCGACACACAGCCCGTCAACACGATCCCGAACCTACGGACGTCGACTCGCATAACTGGTTGGCCTCCTGCTGTTGCTCCAGGGACGAATGGTAACGCTGAGTGCATCGTCGCGCTCGTTCAACCGTTACAACGCAAGAATCGGAACACGTTCCAATACCCACGATGTGGGAGTTTCCGAAACCCGCTCCGAGGGGCCCCACCTGTGGTGTAGCAATGGGTTTACGCCACTACACAACGTCGTCGCGAGGAGCGCCAACGCCATGCCGACTCTGAACCTCCCGCCCGGATTCGACTTCACCGATCCCGACATCTACGCCGAACGGCTGCCCGTCGAGGAACTCGCCGAGATGCGCAAGTTGGCTCCGATCTGGTGGAACGAACAGCCGCTTGGACAAGGGGGGTTCGACGACGGCGGGTTCTGGGTCGTCACGAAGCACAAGGACGTCAAAGAGGTCTCGCTGCGCAGTGACGTGTTCTCCAGCCAGGAGAAGACCGCCCTCCCGCGCTACCGCGACGGCACCGTCCAGCAGCAGATCGAGCAGGGCAAGTTCGTCATGCTCAACATGGACGCCCCACACCACACGCACCTGCGCAAGATCATCTCGCGGGCCTTCACACCACGGGCGATCGAGCGCCTGCGCGCCGACCTGGCCGACCGGGCCCGGGACATCGTCGCGGCCGCCGCTGCCGCGGGTTCCGGAGATTTCGTCGAGCAGGTCTCGTGCGAACTACCCCTGCAGGCAATCGCGGGGCTGATGGGCGTGCCGCAGGAAGACCGCATGAAGTTGTTCGACTGGTCCAATCAGATGGTCGGCGACCAGGACCCGGAGTTCGCCTCCAACGACGCGATCAGCGCCTCCGTCGAGTTGATCATGTACGGGATGCAGATGGCGGCCGAGCGGACCAAGAACCCCGGCGACGACCTGGTCACCAAACTCCTGCAGGCCGACGTGGAGGGGCACAAGCTCTCCGACGACGAGTTCGGCTTCTTCGTCATCCTGCTCGCCGTGGCCGGAAACGAGACGACCCGCAACTCGATCACCCAGGGCATGATGGCCTTCGCCGATCACCCCGACCAGTGGGAGCTGTTCAAACGCGAGCGCCCCGGCACCGCGGCCGACGAGATCGTCCGGTGGGCCACGCCCGTCACGTCATTCCAGCGCACCGCCCTGGAGGACACCGAGCTGGCCGGCGTGCCCATCAAGAAGGGTCAGCGGGTGGTGATGTTCTACCGCTCGGCGAACTTCGACGAGGATGTGTTCGACGACCCGTACAGCTTCAACATCCTGCGGGACCCCAACCCGCACGTGGGGTTCGGCGGTACGGGCGCGCACTACTGCATCGGCGCCAACCTCGCCAGGATGACCATCGACCTGATCTTCAACGCGATCGCCGACGGGATGCCCGACCTGACGCCGTTGGCGGCGCCCGAGCGTCTCCGGTCGGGTTGGCTCAACGGCATCAAACATTGGCAGGTGGACTACCGCGGCCAGTCGGGTAGTCGATGACGGATCGCCAATAGTCCTCCGGGATTTCGGTATTCGACCGCAGCACGATCGCCAGACCGGTTGCCATCGCGATGCCGAGAAGCCCGAGCCACAGGCCGGCGAGTGCGATCGCGATCCATAGCACGGTTGTCAGGGCGGGCCACGGCGATACCACCGCGAGCACCGGCGCGAAGAAGAATCCGGTGCCGACGTAGGCGGCCGACCCGGCCCGGTCGGCCGCCATGACGAAGTGCAGCCAGCGTGGAATCGGTTGGTCGGACTGAGGTTTGTCGCTCACTGCCGCCTCCTTCGTGGGGTCTGGAGACCACAGTGGCCCGGGCCGGGTAAGTACTGCAATTACCCCGCAGGTAGTGGTTATCTCCCGGCGTGTGAGTGAGACTCGGATGGTGACGACTGCGGCAACCCAGACACCTATCGGATCGCTGATGCGCGACTGGCGATTACGCCGCCGCATCAGTCAGCTGGACCTGGCCATCGAGGCCGACGTTTCGGCGCGTCACCTCAGCTTCATCGAAACCGGGCGGTCGGTACCGAGCCGGGCCATGGTGCTGCGGCTCGCCGAGGCACTGGAGGTGCCGCTGCGGGATCAGAACCAGCTGCTCCTCGCTGCGGGGCTGGCACCGGTCTACGCCGAGCGGACTCTGGAGGACCCTGAGATGACGGGTGTGCGCGACGGTGTGGCCCGAGTGTTGGACGCCTACAACCCGTTTCCCTGCGTGGTCGTCGATCGCACCTGGAATCTGTTGCAGGCCAACGCCGGTACCGCAGTCATGCTGGACGGTGTCGCACCGCATCTGCTGGCCCGGCCCAACGCGCTGCGGATCACCCTGCACCCCGAGGGCATGGCGCCGCGCATCCGGAACCTGGCCGAGTGGCGCCACCACCTGATCAGCCGGCTGCGCCGGGAGGTCACCGTGAGCGGATCAGCCGAGCTGGCCGCCCTTCTTGCCGAGATCGAGTCCTACCCGGGCGGGATGGAACCGGTACGAGATCTCGGCGGAGTGGTCGTCCCACTGGAACTGACCTCGCCCGACGGCGCCGTACTGACCTTCCTGAGCACGGTCACCACCTTCGGGACGGCCCTGGACCTGACCGCCGCGGAACTGAGCATCGAGGCGTTTCTGCCGGCCGACGCCGAGACCGCGGCCGCACTGCGGTGAAAATTAGTGGTCTGACCACTTGACCTCTGACCCCCAGGCCGGGCAAGGTGGGTCGTATGGCGCTACAACCGGTGAACCGTCGCTCCGTACCCGAGGACGTGTTCGAGCAGATCGTCGCGGAGGTACTCAACGGGCAGATGCAGCCCGGCGAGCCCCTGCCCAGTGAACGCCGCCTCGCCGAGGTGCTGGGCGTGTCCCGCCCGGCTGTGCGCGAGGCGATCAAGCGGCTCACCGAGGCGGGCCTGGTCGAGGTTCGGCAGGGCGACTCGACCACGGTGCGGGATTTCCGCAAGCATGCGGGCCTCGATCTGTTGCCCCGGCTCCTCTTGCGCGCAGGCGAACTCGACGTCGGCGTGGTTCGCAGCATCCTCGAAACCCGGCTGCACAACGGACCCAAGGTGGCCGAGTTGGCCGCCGAGCGGGCACCGTCCGAGGTGATCGCGCAACTCGGCCGCACGGTCGATGCCCTGGCGGCCGAACCGGACCCGGTCGAGCAACAACGTCAGGCACTCGGCTTCTGGGATCTGATCGTCGACGGTGCGGATTCGATCGCATTCCGCTTGATGTACAACACCCTTCGGCAGACCTACGAGCCCGCGCTGCCGGCGCTGGCCACAATGATGGCCGCCGAGGTCGGCCGTCCCGAGGCGTATCGCCGCATCGTCGAGGCCATCGAAGCGGGTGACCCCGCCGCAGCCCGGCTCGCGGCTCAGGACCTGCTGGAGCCTGCCACCAACGCGCTCATGGGCGCACTCGAGGCATTGGAGGAAACCCGATGACGCGCAATGCTTTCACGTTGGCCGACGCAGCACGGGAGTTCGTCAAGCACCCCTCCCCCTGGATGATCGGCACCGCGCTGATCGTCAGCGTCGCCGCGCGGTGTGCCGTCGGAGACTGGCAACCCACCGACGCGCTCGTACCCGCGGTGATGCTGGTGACGTTCCCGTTCTTCGAATGGATCGTCCACGTCTTCGTACTGCACTGGCGCCCAAGGCGATTGGGCCCGATCACACTGGATTCGCTGTTGGCTCGCGACCACCGGCTGCACCACGTCGATCCACGTGACATCCCATTGATCTTCATCCCGTGGCGCGCACTGCTGTGGATTCTGCCCGTCGCAGTCGCCGTAGCCCTCCTGGTGTTTCCACGACTCGGTCTGGGGCTGACGTTTCTGTCCCTGCTGACCGTTCTCGGCCTGGCCTACGAGTGGTGTCACTACCTGATCCACAGTGACTACAAGCCGAAAAGCCCCGCCTACCGTGCGGTTTGGCGCAACCATCGCCAGCACCACTACAAGAACGAGCACTACTGGTTCACGGTCACCACCGCCGGGACCGCGGACCGGGTCCTGGGGACCTACCCCGACCTGGCGACGGTATCCACCTCACCGACCTCGAAGAACCTGCACGCGGCTATGCCTGCACGACAATAGGGTCGCCCAGGTGCACCGTGTTGAAGTACCAGTCGGCGTTGTCGGGGCTCAAGTTGATGCAACCGTGGCTGACGTTGGCGTAGCCCTGAGATCCCACCGACCAGGGCGCCCCGTGCACGTAGACACCGCCCCAAGTCACGCGAACCGCGTCGTAGACGGTGAGCTTGTACCCCTCCGGGTCGCTCAGCGGAATACCGATCGTGCGCGAATCCATCACCACGACAGGCTCTTTGGCCAGCGCGGTGAAGGTCCCGATCGGGGTCGGGTGCTTGGGCTTGCCCATCGACGCAGGCATGGTGCGGGCCACCGTGCCATCGATGCTGACCGTGAAGGTGTGCGCATCGATGTCGGCGACACCGAGTACCTGGGCCCCCGTCTCGAAACTCGTCTTCGCGCCGCCGGCAGTGACCGAGATCTTCGAATGAGCCGGCCACAGCTGATCCGGTTTCCACTGCATGACATCGTCACTCAGCCAGGTGAAGGTGCCAGTGGGGGTCTCGGGAGAGCTGATCTTCAGG
The DNA here is from genome assembly GCF_058270075.1 of Mycobacterium shunyiense. Classification (NCBI taxonomy): domain Bacteria; kingdom Bacillati; phylum Actinomycetota; class Actinomycetes; order Mycobacteriales; family Mycobacteriaceae; genus Mycobacterium; species Mycobacterium shunyiense. Next base: position 92,922 of record NZ_JBZDPU010000026.1, read on the forward strand.
CTGCTCTGTGCCGCATCGCGATCGGTCACCGGATCGGCGAACGTCACCGTCAGCGGCATGGCGACGCCGACCACCGAGCCGGAGGCGGGCTCGATCTTCACACCGGGTGCAGGCGTGCTCACCGCAGCAGATGCCACATTCACCGTGCTCGCAGCAGCCAAGGTGGCGACACCGATCGCCGCAAACACTTTCAGTACCGACGCTCGAACGGTTCCGAATGACGACGATGGGGCGGTCAGCATTCCACCAGTGTAGGTGAGCGCCGATGGTGCACCTTTTAGGCGCAGCGTGGCGACGGCAATTCGAGGTCGGCGGTGGCGCAGTGGGTTGCCCATGGTGAACTCATCGGCCGGGCAACTCAGAATGTTTCACCGCGCCCATCGGCGCCCCGGCATGAGTCTCAGCAACGTCACAGCGCTCAGGGCGCGGGGGGAACCGGCACCGGAGGCTCGGCCGGGGCCGGCAGCTGCTCAGGTGCCGGTGGCGCCACTTCTGTCGCGGCCGGGGCCGGCTCGGCCGCGGGCGGTACCGGTTCGGTCACCGGAGGCGGTACCGGTTCGGTCACCGGAGCCTGCGCTGCCGTCTGTTGCACCGGTGCCGCCTCTGGCGGCGCCGGTGGCGCTGAGGGCGCTGAGGGCGCCACCTCGGGGGCCGGCGGTGGGGGCGGTGCCACCTCCGATGGCGAGGACGGTGGCGGCGGCACCTGGCTCTCGGGCACGGGCTGTTGGCCCGGCTCCGGCGGTGGCGCAGCCGGGACTTGTTCGGGCAACGGTGGCGCCTGCTCGGACGGCATCGCCTCCAGCTCGGGCGCAGGAGGCGCCATCAGCTCGCCGGTGTTCTGGGGTGGCTCCGTGGTGGATTGATCGACGACGTGCTCTGGCGGGGCGTCCTCTACCACCGGTTCGAGCACCGGCGGGGCTTCGAGGGGCGAGGCCGGGGGCACCGGAAACGTGACCGCCGAGGTCTGCTGCACGGAGGCCGAATCCCCCGATGTGCTCACCACCGGACGCGTGCTCTTGTGGGGTGTCGGCTCCGAACCGGGCAACAGCTGCTGGCCGATCGCCAGGGAGAGCGACACCGCGAAGGCCAGCACTCCACCGACCAATATCGCCAGTGGCGTCAATTGCTTTGGGGGCCAGCGCCATCCGGCCTTGGCCGCGCTGTCGTCGGATGCCCATCGGCTCCTGCGGACCGCAGCCAACGCGGCTCCCCTGGCCAACGGCAACCCCGGTTCGGCAGGTGTGAACACCGGCACCGCCACTGCCTGCTCCAGTTTCGGCAGAACCGAGTCCAGGTCGACGGCGGACCCCACGACGACCAGCGCATCAGGGCGCGGGTCCGCCGCATCGAACATCTCTGACAGCCAGGCCGTCAGACCGGCCACGGTCTCGATGCCACGGCTGACCGTGGTCTGCACCGGACTGTCGCCGCTGACGGTCATCGCCTGTACGACATCGGGTTCCAGCACACATACGCCGGTCGTGTCGAATCCGACGATGCCGGCAACGCGCCGAGCCAACGCGTCCGTCGCGTGCGGCAACCGGACCGGGATCACATCGGCGAATCCGGCGTCCGTGAACTTCTTCAGCAGCACCGCGGCCTCGGCGGCCGCCCCCGAACTCCACGTGACGCCGATGGCTGCCAGCCGCAAACCACGTTCTGCGGCAACCCTTTCGACACGCCGAACCGCCTTCACGACGTCGGCGCAGATGTCATCGGTACGCGCGGGTGCAAGGCCGCGAATGTCGAGCGCCTCGTGGTCGACGGTCGCTCCGTCGGCCTCGCAGCCCTCGACCAGGACCAGACCGACGGTGGACGGTGTCAACGACACACCGAGCACCGCGTCCACATGCACCCCCGAAAAGTGTGGCCGTCGTCCAAACGTTTCACGGTGACATTACCCGGTGGCAGCTTCATTCCCATCTCCTGCACCACCGGTGACCTTTCACCACGTGCGACGAAATGTGCTGTGCCGCAGAATCGCCAGTACACAACGCAGTCATAGTTTGCCGTCCGGCCCGTCAATTTCGGTCGACCGGTCCGTCGGCATGGCAAGGTGGTGACGCATGCAGGAAGTCCAGAATTCTCCGCGACACCGGACGTTCTTCGGCCATCCGCTGGGACTGGCCAACCTGTCCGGGGTGGAAATGTGGGAGCGTTTCTCCTTCTACGGGATGCTCACCATCCTCGGCTACTACCTGTACTACGTGGCCGCCGACGGCGGGCTCGGGTTGCCCAAGACCACCGCCACCGGGATCGTCGGCGCCTACGGCGGTCTGGTCTATCTGTCTACCGTGCTGGGTGGCTGGGTCGCCGATCGCGTCCTGGGCATGGAGCGCACGGTGTTCTACGGCGGAGTGGTCGTCATGGCCGGCCATATCGCTCTCGCGGTCATTCCGGATCTGGCCGGCGTCGGTGTCGGCCTGGTGCTCGTCGCGCTCGGGTCCGGCGCACTCAAGGCCAACGCATCCTCGCTGTTGGGCACGCTCTACGCCTTGAACGACCCGCGCGCCGACGGCGGCTTCACGCTGTTCTACCTCGGCGTCAATCTCGGCGCCTTCGTCGGACCGCTGGCCACGGGATTGTTACAGACACACGTCGGCTTCCACTACGGCTTCGGCGCCGCGGCGGTCGGTATGGCGCTGGGGCTGGCGCAGTACGTGATGTTCCGGCGCAACCTCGGAAGCCACGGACGTGTCGTGGCGAACCCGTTGCCGGCGCGGTCCATCCGAAAGGTGCTCGCCGTCGTGGCGGCGTCGGCTGTGGCCGTGGGCGTGCTGTTCTCGGCACACCTGGTCAAACTCGCGAACCTGTCGCAGATCACCACCGCGGTGATCGCCGTGGCCTCGGTGCTGTATTTCACGGTCATGCTGACCAGCGCCAAAGTGTCAGACACCGAACGGATCCGGGTCCGGGCCTTCATCCCGCTGTTCATCGCCAATGCGGTGTTCTGGTCGCTGTTCCAGCAGACGTTCACGGTGTTGGCCGTCTACTCAGACGAGCGGGTCAACTGGTCTCTCTTCGGCTGGACCGCGCCGTCGAACTGGATCGGGTCGATCGAGCCCGTCTGGATCATCCTGCTCTCGCCCCTGTTCGCGGTCCTGTGGACCCGGCTGGGCAACCGGGCGCCGACCACACCGCGCAAGTTCGGCTACGGGGTGATCGGGATGGGCGCCGCATTCCTGCTGTTTCTGCCGACAGCGCCGCACCAGGGCAAGGTGGTGCCCGCGCTACTGGTCGCAGGCATCATGGTGGTGTTCGCGGTGTCCGAGCTGCTGGTGTCACCGATCGGCCTGTCGGTCACGACTAAGCTTGCCCCAGAGGCGTTCCGGGCCCAGATGATGGCGCTGTTCTTCTTCTCGGTAGGGCTTGGCACGGCGATGTCGGGGGTGCTGGCCCAGCATTACGACCCGGCCCGCGAATTCGCCTACTTCGGCACGCTCGGGGTGGTGGCGATCCTCACGGGGGTCGTGGTGCTGCTGATGTCACCGCGGATCAGCAGGTTGATGGAAGGTGTTCACTGACTGTCCGAGAGGATCTCGGCCAGCAACGGTAGCGCGATGTTTCCACCGGAGACGATCGCGACCGTGGGCCCCGGCGGCGTGGCTTCCGTGCGATATCCGGCCAGTGCCACGGCACCGCTGGGTTCGGCCACCAGATGTGCTTCACGCGCCAGTTCCCGTACTGCCGAACGGATCTCGTCCTCGCTCACCGTGATCACACCGTCGAGTACCCGTTGCAGGTGAGCGAAGGTGAGCTCCGACGGCGTCGCACGCAAGCCGTCGGCGATGGTTCGGTTACGCTGCGCTACAGGCCATTCCACCAGGTGGCCGGCGGCCAGACTCTCCGCGGCGTCCGCGGCGAGTTCGGGCTCCACGCCGAATATCTTGGCCCGCGGGCACAACGCGCGGATCGCGGTGCCCACCCCGGAGGCCAGACCACCGCCACTGATCGGAATCAGGACTGTCGCGACCTCGGGCAGATCCTGCGCGATCTCCAGCCCGATGGTGCCCTGTCCCGCGATCACGTCGGGATGGTCGAACGGCGGCACCAGAACACCGCCGGTGCGCTCGACCAGTTCGGCAGCGACCGATTCACGCTCCCCCGCCCCGCACAACACGACCTGCGCCCCGTGGCCCCGGGTGGCCTCCACCTTCACGGCCGGGGTCTCCTCGGGCATGACGATGTGGGCGGTGACACCGAACGCCGCAGCCGCATACGCCACAGCTTGGGCGTGATTGCCGCTGGAGTAGGCCACCACTCCGGCTGCCCGGACCTCGGGAGCGAGCCGGCCCAGCGCGTTGAACGCGCCGCGGATCTTGAAGGCGCCGATCGGTTGCAGATTCTCCGGCTTCAGCCACAACGGACGGTCAGCATCTGACCACCCGGCCGCCAGCAGCGGGGTCCGCGCGATGTCGGGGGCTATCCGCCGGGCGGCGGCGTCGATGTCGTCGAGGGTCACCAGGTTCACCGGGCAAGTGTCTCCCGACGGTCGGTTACGGTGCTGACGTGACCCAGTACAGCTTCGGAATCGTTCCTCGTTACGCCGAGATCGACCAGCAGGGTGTGGTGTTCAACGGCCACTACCTCACCTGGTTCGACGAGGCATGCACCGGGCTGTTCGACCACCTCGGCGTGAACTTCACCGAGCTGATCGCCAACGGCATCGACATGCAGGTGGTGCACACCGAGATCGATTTCCGGGCTCCGGTTCGGTGGCGGGAGCCGGTGCGGATCGCCGTCGGGTGCGAGCGCATCGGCACCACCAGTTTCACCATCGGCTTCACCGTGCTGGGCACCGACGCCACGGGCGACGAGCACGCCCGGGTGTGCGGACGGAACGTCTATGTGGTGGTCTCGACCGACGACTGGGCCAAGCGGTCGGTCCCCGAAGACATTCGCGCCGCGCTCACTTCCGTTGCCGGTCAATGATTCTTCCGTCCGGGCTGTGCCGGGATACCCGCGGCGGTAATGTCAGGCCATGACACACGCTGAGCGTGGTGAGTTCGCCGACGACGTCCCGGAGGCCGACGTCGTGGAACAACTGATACCGATCGGGGTCGACGACGAGGACGACGCGCTGTCGGAACTGCCCCGGGTGCGGATCTCGACGGATGCCGATGCCACCGAGGCCGACCTGATCGATCAGGCGATCGCCGTACCACTGGACGACGAGTCCGACTTCGACCGCTGACAGGAAGGATCCCCCGGCATGCGCCTGCCCGATGCCCTCGACAGCATCTCCACCGATACCGCGACCACCTCGCGGGTGTTCGGTGACCCGTACCTGACGCCCGATGGAGCGACGGTGATACCGGTGAGCAAGGTCCGGCACCGGTCCGACAGCGGGCGAACCAGCTCAAGGCCGCTGGGGATTTTCGTCGTCAAGGACGGGAAACCCACCTGGGTGCCCGCCGTCGACAACACGCGAATCGCCTTGCTGGGTGAACTGATCGGGTTGGTGGCAGCGACTTTGGCCACGGCCGCTATGGTGCGTCGTCCGCCGTGGCCGGACGTGCGTGGCGAGTTCTCGCGGCGACTCTGACCCGCCGGGTACGCCACCCGAGTCCGAGCACGACCAGTGTCAGCAGGGCGAGCACCCAAGGCCATGCGCCGTGCCGATGTACCCATCCCGCCAGGGCGCCTTGGACGCGTCCGGCGGCTGCGATCACCGGGTCAGCGGGATTTCCTGCGGCGCCGAACAATTGGATTTCATACCAGCCGTAGTAGGCGACATAGGCGCCGACGGCGATCAGCAGGGCTCCGCTGATCCGGCTGATGTACGGGACGACGCTGCGCAACCGGTCGATCACGACGGTGCCGGCCAGCGCCGTGGCCACGGCCAGCACGCCGACGACGAGGGCGAAACCCCCTGCGTAGGCGCCGAAGACCGCCACCCGGTGCAGTGCGGTGTGTGATTCGAGGGTGGCACCGGTGACCGCCAGGAAGGGGCCCACCGTGCACGACAGCGATGCCAGCGCATAGCCGACGCCGTAACCGGCCATCGAGCCCAGCCGTGCGGTGGGCGCCCAGCCGGGGCGGCCCGCCACCGCATCGGGCAACAGCAACCCGAGCCTGCGACCGGCCAGCAACCAGACCCCCAGCCCGAGCAGGATGATCCCGATGACCAAGGTGACGTACGGAAGGTAGCGCTGCACCGTGTTTGCGGCGGCGACCGTCAGCAGCCCGAAGGTGCCGAACACGGCAACGAATCCGGCGGTCATCACGATACTGGCGACCAACGCCCGTCCCAGCGCGTTCACCGGCCCTCGCGGCGAGGCGCCCCGCACCACCAGCGCCAGGTACCCGGGCAGCAGTGCAAAACCGCACGGATTGAGTGCCGCGACGAGTCCGGCGCCGAACGCCAACCCCACAAGGTTGTCTGGCACGCCGGGCGGCTAGCTCTTCAGGGCCGCGACCCGATCGGCCAGTTCCTGCTGCGGCATCGCCGACGTGGGGTTGTTGACGAACGTGGACGACCCGTCGGCGCGGTAGAAGACGTAGGCCGGCTGCCACGGGACGTTGTAGCGGGCCCAGATCGACCCGTCGGCGTCATTGAGGTTGGGGAAGTTGAGGTGGTACTTGTCGACGAACCCCTGCATGGCCCCGACATCGGAATGTGCCGCCACACCGACGAAGCTGACCTGTGGATTGGCCGCCGCGACCTGGCTCAGCGACGGTGCCTCGGCATTGCAGAACGGGCACCACGGCGTCCAGAACCACAGCACTGCCGGCCGCCCGACCAGGCTCGACCCGTTGAACGGGGCACCCGACAAGGTGGTGCCGGTGAACTGCAGCCGGTCGTCGGCGGCTGCGGTCGGCGCGAGCACCAGCGCCGACACCATCGCGATCGTGGACAGCAGGCCGGCCAGCACGGATATGACCGATGGGCGCAACTGCGGAAATCGAAGTCGCATCCTCATGACAGTCTCCTTCGCTCAGGGCGCAGCGCACGCTCGGCCTGCACATACCCCCTGACACGACTGTTGACACTCTCCGGTTCAAAAGCAGACCGGCCTCAGTCCTGCCGCGGCAACAGTTCGGTGGTGAACCGGTCCAGGAACGCAGCGCGATCGGTGGGGCCCGCCGCCCTGATCACGAACTTGGTAAGGCCGGCGGCCAGATAACCGTCGATCTGGTGGTGCAGGTCGGGCCAGTCCGCCGCCACCAGTTCGGCCGGGTCGACGTCGGGCCTGCGGCGACGCACCGCGGCGAGCAGTTCGGCCGGCAGTTCGCCGTCGCCCACCGCGAGGCTGATGCCGTAGTGGTCGGGTTCGATGGTCCGGCCCGCGGCCTCCGCCGCGGCCTCGATGCCCCGGCGCGCCACCGCCGCCTCGTCCGGGGTGAGGAAGCTGCCCAGCCACCCGTCGCCGAGTCTGCCGATGCGGGTCAGCGCGGCCGGCGCCGATCCGCCCAGCCAGATGTCGATCGGTTTGGTGGGAAGCGGCTGCACCTGTGCGGAGCGGACGGTGAAGTACTCCCCCTCGAACGACACGTCGTGGCCGCTCAAAACGGATCTCAAGAGCTCGAGCGATTCGTCGAACACCGCGGCCCGGCGGCGGTCGGGAACCACGAAGATGTCCCGCTCGGCGGGCAGTGCCGAATGAAGCCCGAATACGGGCAGCACCCGCTTGGGCGCGAGTGCCGCCAACGAAGCCAGTTGTTTGGCCACCAGCACCGGATGACGGCCCGGCAGGATGGCCACCGAGGTGCCGACCTTCAACCGCCGGGTACGCGCCAGCGAGTAGGCCATGCCGATGAACGGATCCACCGCCGGGGTGTAGACCAGTTCGGAGAACCACAGTGAGTCGACCCCGGAGTTCTCCAGGTGATCGACGATGCCGCCCAATTCGTCCGGGGCCGTGTCGGCGCCCACTCCCACACCGAACCGGACCTTCATCGGACGTTTCCCATGTCATCCATGATTGACGCAACACCGAGCGAGCGCCTCTTGTGCCCGGTCGTCCGGCGGTACAGAGTAAGACAATGAGCGAACAATGGATTCAAGGGTGCTTGGTCCAGCGGATCGCATTTCGCGATGGCCTGGTGCTCAACCTCGATGACTACAACGAACTGGTCATCTCGGTCCCGCTGGAACTGACGCTGCCGGCCATCGGTGCCGACGCCTCGGAAGTGGTGTCGCTGGACCCGCGGTCACTGCGTAACGAGGTTCGGCCACTCTTCGATTTCGCGGGGCAGCGCTGCACACATGCGGACTGGGACGACAACGGCAGCCTCCACCTGAGCTTTTCCGACGGCCACCGCATCGATGTCCGGCCCGAGGAGAACCGGACATCGTGGGAGCTGTACGGGAAGTACCACGGCTACGCCGCGTGCCTGCCCCACGGGCGGGTCCGCGTCGTCCGTCACGATCAGGATGACTTCGATCAGGACGGTGACGAGGGACCCACCCGCGAAAGCGGCTGACCGCTACTGACAGGGCATCAGCCGACGCCGAGGATTGGGACCCAGACGCCGAACAGCCATACACCCCACTGCCGGAACCCGTTGTCCCACACTGGGTTCAAGTTGTATCCCCAGTAGTTGATGGTCGGTGGAAGCGGGCCGCCCCGCCATTGGAACGGCGGCGGTGGTCCCCACCCCCACGGCGGCGCGCCCCGGCGGTCGTCCCACCAGTCGTGCCGGTTGTTCGCCCACCACGGACCCTTGTCGTCCCAATGGTCGCGGCGGTCGAAGTCAGGGCCGCGATCGGGCCCACGCCCGCGACTGTCGAAGTCGCGATCATGCCCGGGCGGCCCACCGTTGCAGAACGGGAAACAGTCGTCGTTACCGTGCCCCGGCTTGAGCGGAGCGGGCACAGCGGGCGACGCCGACGCCACCGGGACCCCCAGTCCGGTGATGCCCATTGCGAACGCGCCGGCTGTCAGCGCTCCCGCCACGAACTTGGCCAGTTTCATACCTGAACCTCCTACAGTCTCGTGACCCCGGCGCCGGCCATCCCCCAATGGCCCGGCGCCGCAACGCCTTGCAACTCACCTGGCTGCGAGCGGCGAAGCGTGCACCCCAGAGGGGTATCGCCACGGCTGATCCGAGCGTTACCCGTTTTCCGGGTCCGCGCGGCCCTACCCTGGCGGGGTGGGTATCGCACCGCGGATCAATGGGGCGCGTCCCGGCGACGTGCCGCGCTCGGAGATCGACCTCGGATCGTGGCAGTTCTGGCGGGAGGATGACGATGTCCGGGACGGCGCATTCGGTGTGCTGCGCCGGGAGGACCCGATCTCCTTCCACCGGGCCTGCGTCCTCGACGGTTCCCCGGAGAGCGCCGGGCACTGGGCGGTGACCAGGTACGACGACGTCTTCCACGCCAGTCGCCATCCCGACATCTTCAGCTCCGCCTCCGGAATCACCATCGGCGATCAAACCCCGGAACTGGCAGAGTATTTCGGCTCGATGATCGCGTTGGACGATCCCCGTCACACCCGGCTGCGCAACATCGTGCGCAGCGCGTTCACGCCGCGGGTGGTGGCGCTGATCGAGGATTCTGTGCGTGACCGGGCCCGGCGTCTGGTCAGTGACATGGTGGCCAGGAATCCCGACGGGACCGCCGAGCTGGTCACCGAGCTCGCCGGCCCCCTACCGCTGCAGATCATCTGCGACATGATGGGTATCCCCGAACACGACCACCAACGGATCTTCCACTGGACCAACGTGATCCTGGGATTCGGCGACCCGGACCTGACCACCGATTTCGACGAGTTCGTGACGGTCGCGACGGACATCGGCGCCTATGCGACCGCGCTGGCCGACGAACGACGCGCGGCGCCCACCGAGGATCTGACGACCAGCCTGGTCCAGGCCGAGGTCGACGGGGAACGGCTGACCTCGGCCGAGGTGGCCTCGTTCTTCATCCTGCTGGTGGTCGCGGGCAACGAAACCACCCGCAATGCCATCAGCCATGGCGTGCTCGCGCTCACCCGCTACCCGGAGCAGCGGCAGAAGTGGTGGTCGCGGTACGACGAGCTGGCCCCCACAGCGGTGGAGGAGATCGTGCGCTGGGCGTCGCCGGTGAGCTACATGCGCCGGACAGTCACCCGGGACACCGTGCTGGGCGGGACACCGCTGCCCGCCGGCGCAAAGGTGACGCTTTGGTACGGATCGGCGAATCGCGACGAGTCGAAGTTTGCCGATCCGTGGATGTTCGACGTCACCCGCCACCCCAACCCTCACCTCGGATTCGGTGGCGGTGGGGCGCATTTCTGTCTCGGAGCAAATCTGGCGCGCCGTGAGATCACCGTGGCGTTCGAAGAGCTGCACCGCCAGTTGCCCGACATCGTCGTGACCGAGGAACCCGACCGACTCCTGTCGCCGTTCATCCACGGCATCAAGCGCATGCCGGTGGCCTGGCCCAGCCGCGCAGCGTCTACTTGACGGTCAGAGTGCCCAGCATCGCGGGGTGATAGAGGCAGTAGAACGGGTACTCCCCCGGCTCCTGCGGAGCCGTCAGCGTCGCCCGTCCCTTGCCGTCGACGTGGACGTCGAACGCGCCCTTGGTCCTGGACGTCACCGAATGCTCGACCTCGTCCTTGTTGAGGATCGTGATTTCGGTTTCCGGCGCCACCGGCCCCAGTGCACTGAATCCCATACCTTCGATCGCGATGACGGGGCCGGTCGGCATGGCCGTCCCCGGACTGGTGGTGACCGCCTCGGAATGCCGGCCGTGATCGGATGGCGAATTGGCTTGCCCACAGGCAACAGTCGTGCCGGCGAGCAGGAACAGCGACACGACCAACACTGCGAGTCGATACATCCGGCACCCCCTGGGAATCGTCTGAGACCGCAGACAATTATCGGCCCCACCGAGGGTGCGATGTGCCGGATTCAGCCGACCCGGCGACCCACGGCCACACCGGCCGTGAACGCGGCGACGAGGACACCGATGATCACCCAGGCCAGCACGCTGGAACCGCCGACCAGGTCGTTCAGGTTGGTCAGGATCAGCACCAGTGCGCCCAGCAGCCCGGCCAGACCCAGCGCGGGGGCGACACGCACCCGCCACACTGAATGGCCGTGCCGGTCGCGTGCGAAGAAGACCAGGACCGCCACGCTGGTGGCGATCATCAGCAGCACCACACCGACCGTTGTCGCCCCGGCGAACCAGGTGTAGAACTGGGCGGCCGGGTCCAGCCCGAACACCACCGCCACGAGGACGCTGATCGCCACGACCCCGGAGATCCACAGCGAGGCCTGATGCGGTGAGCCGTGCCGATCGTGCGGTCGGCTCAGCCGCGCGGGCAGCACGTCACGCTGCGACAGCGCGAACACGTAGCGCGAGGCCACGTTGTGGAAGGCGAGGATGCAGGCGAACAGACTGGTGAAGTACAGGACCGTGATGATGTCGGCGCCCGCCGTGCCGATGTAGCGGTGCGCGGTGTCGCCCAGGAAGGTGGAGCCTGAGTCGGTGGCGCGGGCGACGGCCTGCTCGTCGCCCCAGCCCGAGATCAATGCCCAGCTGGTGACCGCGTAGAACACCCCGATGAGGATCAGCGCCAGGTAGGTGGCCCGGGGAATCGTGCGCTCGGGAGTGCGGGCCTCGTCACGGAAGATCGCGGTCGCCTCGAATCCGACATAGCTGATGATCGCGAACAACAACCCGATGCCCAGCGACCCGGAGAAGATCGCACTCGGGTTGACGATGCCCGAGGACAAGCCGTGCTCGCCGCCGTTGGCCACGATCACCAGGTCCAGCACCAGCACGATCGCGATCTCGGCGGTCAACAGCACGCCGAGTACGCGGCTGGACAGCTCGATGTTGCGGTATCCGAGGTAGGTGGTGACGGCGAAACCCACCGCGGCGAACGCCCACCAGGGCAGCGTCGGCCCACCCGCCAGCTCGACGACGCTCGCCCCCGCCGGGCCGAGCAGCCCATACACACCCGCCTCCAACGCCACGTAGCTGACCAGCGCCACGAATGCGATACCGATGCCGGCCGGCAGCCCGAGCGACTGACGAACGTAGGAGAAGAAGGCGCCCGCCTCGTCGACATACGGAGTCATCGCGGTGAAACCCACCGCGAACAGCAACAACACCAGCGTGGCTGCGATGAACGTGGCGGGGAATCCGGCTCCGTTGCCCGAGGCGATACCCAAGGGCACCACCCCGCCGATCACACCGAGTGGTGCGGCTGCGGCCACCACCATGAAAACGATCGAGGCCACTCCCAGGTTGCCGCGCAGTTGGCGCCCGGCCGCAGGCGGCGGATAGTCCAACGATTCTGGGGCTGTGGTGGTTTCGGACATGCTCGACCGTCCTTCAGGCAGCGTGCGCAAATATGACCCGCGGAACATAGGCCGGCACGGTGCCGCAGACCAGGTCTGGCGTCAGCGTGCGCAAAACCCGGCTTGTTACCCGGCCCCGAGCACGTCGAGCATTCCCGCCGCCGACCGCGGCCAGGTGAACTGCTCGGCACGCTGACGCGCTCTGCTGCGCCGCAGCGGTTCGGGCCGGCCGATCACGGAGGTGACGGCCTGTGCGATGGCACGTGGGTCGTTGTCGGCGGTCGCTCCGCTGTCGCAGGTGAGGATCTCGGCCAGCGCCGACGTCCGTGACACCACCGCGGGAGTTCCGCAGGCCAGCGCTTCCAGTGCGGCAAGACCGAACGTTTCGTGCGGGCCCGGTGCCAGCGCGACGTCGGCCGAGGCCAGGATGGTCGCGACGGTGTCGCGGCAACCGACATATCCGGTGAAGGCCACCGGCAACCCGCTGGCCTGTCTCTCCAGTCGGGCCCGCAACGGACCCTCCCCGACGACCACCAATTGCGCGTCTACGCCCGAATCACGGAGCGCGGCAACGGTATCGATGCTTCGATGAGCGTGCTTCTCCACCGACAACCTGCCGCAGTGCACCAGAAGGGTCTGCTGTGGCGCAGCCCAGCGCCTGCGCATCTCGGCGCACCGGCGCCGTGGGTGGAACTGCTCGAGGTCCACCCCGAGTGGCACGGTCGCCACATTGTCCGCACCGATGCGGTCGAACTCCTCCCGCGCAAAACCCGTCGTGCACACGACCGCGTCGTAGTTCGCCGCGGTGCGGCGGTTGGCGAAGTCCGCCACCATGACCGCCGCCGATCGCGGCAGTACCTGACCGACCAGCCGGTCCAGGCGTTCGTGCGAAATCATCACGGTGGCCACCCCATGCCTGCGGCCCCACGGTCCCAGCGACCGCAGGGTCAACCGGTCCGAAACCTCGATCGCATCCGGACCGAGCTGTTGAAGCAACGCGGTCACCGGGCCCGGCAGCACCGCGCGGTAGCCCGCGGTAAACGGGATGAGCCTGGCGGGCAGGGAAATTCGCACGACACCGCTGCCGAGGACGTGCCGCTGCGGATGTGAACCCGGAACGATGAGGTAAACCTCGTGGCCCAGCGCGCAGTACTCCGCGCCGAGGCGGTCGACCGCGGTGCGCAGACCACCCGATCGCGGGCCATAGAAGTTGGCAACCTGGACAACCCGCATGTCACGATGAGAACCGGGCCGCGTGTGCGGTCAACAACGACGCCGCAACCGGGGCCTGAACAGCCGCTGAACAAGCCCGGGGATCAGGCCAGATGCGCCCCGAACCAGTCCTGGATCCGGCGCCAGGCATCGGTCGCGGCCGCGGGGTTGTACCGCTCGCCGGTGTCGTTGAAGAACGCATGGTTGGCGTCGGGTTCGGTGATCAGCTCGTGCACCATGCCGGCGCGTTCCAACGCCGCGCGTACCGTCGGTTCACTCGCGTTCACCCGCTGGTCCAGGGCACCGTAGAACGCGAGGACCGCGGCATCACGGGAACCACTGAAATCCGGATCGTCGGGAGCCGGGCCGTAGAACGGCACTGCGGCGGCCAGCGCCGGCGTACCGGCCGCCAGGAGTCGCCAGACCAGCCCGCCGCCCATGCAGAAACCGACAGCGGCGACCTTGTGGCCCGGCACGCGGCGTTGTACCTCTTCGATGCCGGACAACAGATCGGCAATCAACTGCGGCGGCTCGATCCGACTCAACGCAGCGGTGGCACCCGCCGGGTCGGCGAACGCCGCCGTGCCGCCCTGGCCCGAGAGCAGATCGATCGCCAGTGCCGAGTACCCGCTACCGGCGAACCTTCCGGCCACCGAACGGATGTGGTCGGTGAGCCCCTTGTTCTCGTGGATCACCAACACCGCGCCTCTGGGTTCCGGCGCGGCGGCCCAGGCTCCCTGCAACTCCCCCGCCGGGCCCGACCAACTGACGGGCGTGGTGGGCAGCGCATTTTGCAGTCCCGGCGGCTGTGCCGGTCCCGGTGGCGCGCTGGGGGCGGTGGCGGGCGCCGGCTCCTTCGCCTCGCCGCAGGAGGCGATCAGCGAGGCTGCCGCGGCCGCACCGATTCCCAGCAGCGCCAGCCGGCGCAGCGCCTCACGACGCGACAAAAGTCCGTCGAGGTGATCGGTCGCGATTTCCTCGGCAATGTAGCGCTGAAGTGGAGTCACCTCAGCCAGTATGGGCTGAAATGCCGAACTGCAGCTATAGAACTGCGCGCGGCGGGATACTCATCGGATGGCCTGGACACCCGACCCGGAGGCGCTGCGCGGACGCATCGCCGTCGTCGCCGGGGCCACCCGTGGCGCGGGTCGGGGCATCGCCGCGGCTCTGGGCGAGGTCGGCGCGACCGTGGTGTGCACCGGCCGCAGCAGTAGATGCGGTAGCCGCGACTCCGACTATGACCGGCCCGAAACCATCGAGGAAACCGCCGAATTGGTCACGGAACTGGGCGGTTCGGGCGTCCCAGTACAGGTCGATCACCTCAGCGTGGCGCAAGTACGCAAGCTGGCCGGGCGGCTCAAGGCCGACTACGGCCACATCGACATCCTGGTCAACGACATCTGGGGCGCCGAGGTGCTCAAGGGACCGCCGGACACCTGGGGCCGGCCGATGTGGCAGCACGACCTCGACGACGGGTTGCGGATGCTCCGTCTCGGACTGGACACGCACCTGATCACGTCGCACTGCCTACTACCGCTGCTCGCCGACCGTCCTGGTGGGCTGTTGGTGGAAATCACTGATGGTACAACCGAATTCAATGCCGAGAACCCACGACTGTCGGTGTTCTACGACCTGGTCAAGAACGCGGTGAACCGACTGGCGTTCAGCCACGGGCACGAACTCGCCGCGTTCGGCGCCACGGCGGTCGCGGTCACGCCGGGATGGTTGCGCTCGGAGATGATGCTCGACAACTACGGCGTCAACGAGGCCAACTGGCGGTGCGCACTCGACCTCGCCCGCACCGACGGTTACCCGGCCGCACCGCCGGGATTCGCCGAATCCGAGTCCCCCCGTTTCGTCGGCCGCGGCGTCGCCGCCGTGGCGGCCGACCCGCACCGGGCGCAGTGGAATCAACGTTCCGTCAGCTCGGCCGCACTGGCGCGCCAATACGGCTTCACCGACCTCGACGGACGGGTACCGGATGCCTGGGCACCGCTATAACCCCTGGTCAGACCGCGCCGTCGGCGTTCAGTAGACATTTTTTCAAATCTGTTCACCATTTTCATTGACACTGCCACCAACGGGACTGTTCTATGACTGGGTGAGCTTCGACACAATCATTCGCAACGGCCGATGGTTCGACGGCACCGGAGCCCCGTCAGCGGTGCGCAACATCGGAATTCGTGACGGGCACGTGGTCACCATCTCCCCGGACCTTCTCGACGACACGGACTGCCCTCAGGTCATCGACGCCACCGGCAAGTGGGTCATGCCCGGCATGTTGGACATCCATACGCACTACGACGTCGAGGTCCTGGGCGGCCCGTCGTTGTCGGAGTCGCTGCGCCATGGCGTGACCACCGCGATGCTCGGGTCCTGCTCGCTGTCGACCGTGCACGTCGGCGGCGTCGACGCGGGCGACCTGTTCGGCCGGGTCGAGGCGATCCCGCGCGACCAGGTGATCGCCGCCGTCGACGACAAGAAGACGTGGACCACCTGCGACGAGTACGTGTCGGCACTCGAATCACTACCGCTGGGCCCCAACCTGGCCGCCTTCATCGGGCACTCCGACATGCGGACCGCGGTGATGGGACTCGACCGGGCGACCCGCAAGGATCAGCGACCGACGGCCACCGAACAGGCCCGCATGGAGCAGATGCTCAAGGAGGCCCTCGACGCGGGCTTCGTCGGGATGTCCTCACAGCAACTGCTTTTCGACAAGATCGACGGCGACACCTGCCGATCCCGCACGCTGCCGTCCACCTACGCCAAGTCCCGCGAGCTCCGCCGGCTCAAGTCGATGCTGCGGCGCGCCGGCCGGGTGCTGCAGTCGGGTCCCGATATCCAGAATCCGCTCAACCTGGCCTCGCAGGTGGCCCAGTCACTCGGCCTGTTCCGCAAGCAACTGAAGACCAGCCTGCTCTCGGCTGCCGACATCAAGGCCAACCCTTATGCGATCTGGATGATGGGCCCACTGGCCAAGGCGGCCAATGCACTCGGCGGCAACTTCCGCTGGCAGCATCTGCCGGTGCCGTTCGAGGTGTATGCCGACGGTATCGATCTGGTGGTGTTCGAGGAATTCGGTTCCGGCGCAGCGGCTCTGCATCTGCGTGACGAGGTCGAGCGCAACGAACTGCTGCGCGACGAGTCCTACCGGCGCAAGTTCCGCAAGGACTACGACAGCAAGTTCGGCGTGCGGGTCTGGCACCGGGACTTCTTCGACGCCGAGATCGTCGCCTGCCCTGACGAATCCGTGGTCGGCAAGACGTTCGGCCAGGTCGGGCAGGAGCGCGGCGAACTGCATCCGGTCGACGCCTTCCTGGATCTGGTGCTCGAGCACGGCACCGCGCTCCGCTGGCGGACCACCATCTCCAACCACCGTCCCGAGGTGCTCAAGAAGCTCGCCCGGGATCCGGGTATCCAGCTCGGCTTCTCCGATGCCGGCGCCCACCTGCGGAACATGGCCTTCTACAACATGGGACTGCGCCTGCTGCGGCACGTCCGCGACGCTGAGCAGGCCGGTACGCCGTTCATGTCGATCGAGCAGGCCGTGCACCGGCTGACCGGTGAACTCGCCGACTGGTACCGGATCGACGCCGGCCATCTACGCATCGGGGACCGCGCCGATGTGGTGATCGTCGATCCCGAGCACCTCGACGACTCGCTCGATGCGTACGCCGAGGAGACCGTCGACCAATACGGCGGGCTGTCGCGCATGGTCAACCGCAACGACGACACCGTCACCGCGGTGCTCGTCGGCGGACGCACCGTGTTCGCCGACGGTGCGCTGACCGACCTGGTGGGCCAGCAGCGCACCGGCCAGTTCCTGCGGGCCGCGCACCGCGTCCCGTCGATCTCCGCCGAGGATGGGAAGTTGACCAGTGTCCGTTGAAGACATCTCGATCGAGGAAACCGTCCACGGCATGTGGAAGGCCCTGTCGGAACGCGACTGGGACCTGCTCAAGACATATTTGTCGGACGACTGCATCTACCTGGACATGCCGGTAGGCGCAGCCGCTGCCGCCAGAGGCCCGGAGGACATCGTCAAGCGGCTCAAGATCGGCCTCGAACCGCTGACGTCCTACGAGAACTTCCCGGGCCTGCTGGTCGATAACGGCCGTGATGCCATGTACGAACACCACGAGGAATGGCACTGGGCCACAGGCGAATCCGCCGTCCTCAAGTTCGTCACGGTGCACCGGGTCGAGAACGGCAAGGTGACGCTGTGGAAGGACTACTGGGACATGGGCGCCCTGGCCAACCACGCCCCGCCGGACTGGCTGGAGAACTTTGCCACCGCCGACATGTCGTGGGTGTTCGACGCCACCGGGCTGGTCTGACCGCAGCCGCTCAGTCGATACCCCACACCAGGCAGAACGGGTGGCCGGCCGGATCCCGGAACACGCGGAACAAGGTCTCCCCGACGGCATCGGTGACGCGGGTTGCGCCCAGCGCCAGCACCTGGCGTTGGGCGACATCCGGATCGTCAACCTGGATGTCCAGGTGAATCTGCTGCGATCCCCGCGGATCGGGAAACAGCGGCGGCTCGTGCTGCGGTGAGTACTGGCAGGCGAGCCGCCGGCCCGCCGGGTCGGTGACGACCACCCATGTGTCGTCCTCGGCGGCGACGTCGCCGCCGAGGACTTTGGCGTAAAAGGCCGCCAGCGCACGAGGATCCCGGCAATCCAGCACGATGGAGCGAAGGCTTCCGATCATGGCATGCGGTATTGCCGTCACGAAGCCTGGGTAAACCGGGCCGTGATCGCGCGGGTTACAGCGTGATCCTGCAGGTTTGACCGATGTCGAGGGTCCGCAGCATCCGGCCCATGCCCAGCCACATCGCACACGACAGCGCCAGGTCGGTGAGCAGTTCGGCATCGAACTGCTCATTGGCGCGATCCCAGAAGTCCTCGTCGTCGCGCAGTCCGGTGTGATCGCTCGCGAAGCGCTCGGCGAACTCGGCGGCGATGCGCTCCTGCGCGCTGTAGCCCGGCCAGGTCCGCCACTCGGCGGCGTGGTCGTAGAGGTCCTCGTCCACTCCTGCTGCCGCGCCGTCGGAGTCGCGGGTGTTCTGGCACACCACGCACTCGTTGTTGAGTGCGATCACCATCCGGGCGAGTTCGCGCACCCGGAGGGGCAAGCGGCCCTTGGTGTACACCGCGTTGGTGAAGTTGGCCATTGCGGTGCCGATCTCGGGAGACTTCAAGATCCAGCCGGCCACGTCGTCGTCGGGAAATTCTCCGATTCGGCTCATGGCCGAATCGTACGCAGATTCCGGCAGTTCTGGAACAAGTTCTAGTTTTTGGTTCCCGAGCTGGTCAGCTCGGTGGCGCGGTCGTCGTCTCCCCAGTCCCGCTGCACCACAATCCGGTGCGCGATGCGCTCGAGCGCGGCCTCGACCTGGGCCCGGTCCGGGCGGCCCTCATACGACGCCGACTCCCCCAGTTTGTCGACGATCCGACTCACCAGCGCCGCCGAGACACCCTCGACCTGCCGCACCCCGGCCTGGGTCAGCCACAGATTGTCCCCGGTACGCAGCACATAGCCGTCCTGCACCAACCGGTTGAAGGTCGGCTCGAGCACTTCGAAGGGCACAACCAGGCGGTCGGCGATCTCGGTCAGGCGAGCCGAGCCGAACACCTGACCGTGTCGGTAGATCTTGAGCAGCGCCCACAACCCCGCGACATCCAGCTCGCACCCCGGCCCTCCGGCCACATTTCGCAACCGGATCTCAGGTGAACTGCGCATCAGCCGGCTGACCACGGTTTCGAGCACCTGGTCCGCCGATTCCGAGCTCGGCATGCCGAAGCCCTCGCCAAGATCCGCCGCCATGGTCGCCTCGGCCTCCAGCAGGGGCACCTCCTTGAGGAACAGCGCCACGATCAGGCCGATCAGCGCCACCGGTGCGGCACAGAGGAACACCAGGTCCAGCGCGTCGGCATAGGCGTTGACGATCGGGGCGGCGACCTCGGGTGGCAGTTCGTGGAGCGCCTTGGGTGAAGCACCCGCCACCGCCGGCGCACCGCTGGCAGCGAGTGCACCGGGCAGGCGATCCGACAGGAAGCCGACGAACAACGAACCGAAGATCGCCGCACCGAACGAACTGCCGATGGTCCGGAAGAACGTCACCCCCGAGGTCGCCACGCCCAGATCGCTGAAGTCGGAGGTGTTCTGGACGATGAGGACGAGCACCTGCATACACATGCCGATGCCGGCGCCCAGGATGAGTAGATAGAGCGACTGGATCGGAATCGGTGTCGCGGCATTCATGCGCGACAGCAGCACGAAGCCGATGAGCATGATCGCCGTGCCGGCGATCGGGTAGATCTTGTACCGGCCGGTGCGGCCCACCAGACTGCCGCTGACGGTCGAGGTGACGAGCAGCCCGATGACCATGGGCATGGTGCGCAGCCCGGATTCGGACGGCGATACGCCGTCGACGAACTGCATGAAGGTGGGCATGAACGTCAGGGCGCCCAGCATGGCGAAGCCGACGACCAGCGACAGCACGCAGCACATGGTGAACACCGGATTGCGGAACAGCCGCATCGGCAGAATCGGTTCGACCGCCCGGGTTTCCGCCCGGACGAACATCGCCAGCGCCAGGACAGAACCGATGACCAGCCCGATGATGGTCGGCGAGGTCCACGCGAGTTCGCCGCCCAGGCTGGTGGCCAGCGTGAGACCGGATGCCCCGATTCCGACCCACACGATTCCGGCGTAGTCGATCACCGGGCGCGCACCACGGGACGCCACTGCCGGGATCGTGGCGGCCGCGACGATCAGCACGACGACGCCCACTGGGATGCTGAGCCAGAACGCCCACCGCCAGCCGAGGTGATCGGTGACGAAGCCGCCCAGCAGCGGGCCGGCAACGGTGGTGACACCGAAGACCGCACCCAGCGCACCTTGGTAGCGCCCGCGGTCCCGCAATGGGATGACCTCGGCGATCAGCGCCGAGGACGTCACCATGATCGCGCCGCCGCCGATCCCCTGCAGCGCGCGCGCGGCCACCAGCATGGCCATCGATCCCGACAGTCCGCTGAGGACCGATCCGATCAGAAAACACAGGACCGCCGCCTGGTACACCACTTTTCGGCCGAAGATGTCGCCGACCTTCCCGACGACGGCGGTGACGACGGTGGAGGCCAGGAGATAGCTGGTCACCACCCACGCTTGATGGCCCGCACCGCCGAGGTCCGCCACGACAGTGGGCAGTGCGGTGGCGACGATTGTCTGGTTGAGCGAGGCGAGCAGCATTCCGAGCATGACGGCAACGAACACCAGGTTGCGCCTGCGCACGCTCAGGATCGGGGCGCCGGTCGGCTGCTCGCCGGTGGATGTTGTCGGGGTGGTCATAACTTCCTTTCGCCGGCCTGCCGGTTCACCAGCGATATCGTTAGACAGGCTATGAAAGTTACAGCACGAACAAAGCCGCCCCGAACAGCCGGCGGTTCACCGGCTACCCAGGGCGGCTTGGATTGAAACGGACCGAGCTGCCCGAGCTTATTGGGGCGGGCGGGAGACGCACTGCGCTGCGTAGAGCGCGTCACCCAGCTTCTCCATCAACTCGAGCTGGGTTTCCAGGTAGTCGATGTGCCCTTCCTCGTCCGCCAGGATCGTTTCCAGGATCCGCGCCGACGTCGCGTCCTGCTTTTCGCGACACATGATGATCCCGGGCTTGAGGCGGGCAACCACCTCGTACTCGATCGCAAGATCGGCCTCGAACTGTTCCCGAAGTGTCTGCCCCACGCGCAGCGAAAAGAGCCGCTGATAGTTGGGCAAGCCGTCGAGGAGCAGGATTCGGTCGGTGATGGTCTCCGCGTGCCGCATCTCTTCGAAAGACTCGGAACGGGTGTGTTCGGCCAGTTCGGTAAATCCCCAATTATCTTGCATCTTCGAGTGCAAGAAATATTGGTTAATCGCAGTGAGTTCGCTCGTCAATTGCTCATTGAGCAATTTCAGAACATCTGGATCGCCTTGCATCGTCACTCCTAAGCACCTTGAGGGCTGGTCAAGTGTTGCTGTTTGCCGTGCACATCCAATCTAGTCCAGGAAGCACGGTGTGACGCAATGATTAACGACCAATTCGGCGTGTTCGTGCGACGCTTCCGGACCCATGGGGGCACCGAGCCCCGAGCGTGGCCACGAGGAGTGGACTGGCTGTCCTAACTAAGGTTAGACTGCGCTAATCTGCGATCACGCCCCGAAAGAAAGGTCGGCAACAAATGAGTGAGTACGACTTACACTCGCTCATTCTGTCCTGCGATTTCCGCGTCGACGACGTCGACGAAATGTGGAAATGGATGCGGAAACATCGCTCGGGACTATTGTCGATCGGCGCGCATCATGTCGTGCTTTACAAATCAATTTGGGAGCCGGGCCGGGTATTGGTGACAATCGGCATTCGGCATGCGCGGTCCATCCGCGACGTACTGCGTTCGCCCGCAATTTTCGAGTGGTTCGATATTTCCGACGTCGAAGATATTCCGCCGATATTCGGCGGCGAAGTGGTGGAGAAGATCGATCTGACCGCCCCGTCGCCGCAGGGCCACGTGGCCGGGGTGATCGTGGGTGCGGTGGCCACCGTCGACGACGTACCCACCTTGATGCGCAAGGTGCACGACGGCCTCGAGCGCTTCGAGCAGGGCGGCATCCGCAAGATCTGGGTCTACCAGGCACTCGACGACGGCCAGGAAGTGATGATCCTGCAGGAGGTCGCCGACGAGATCAGCGCCCGGCAATGGATCGACCATCCGGATGCGGCGGCCGAGTGGATGACCACGGCGGGTTTCGGTGCCTACCCCAGCCTTTTCGTGGGCAAGTTGGCCCACATCATGAACGTCGACGAGCAGGACGACTGATGTTCGTCTGCCTGTGTACCGGGGCGACCAGTCAGGTCGTCAACGAGATCATCGAGTCCGGCGCCACCACCTCGAAAGAGGTGGCCGAGGCGTGCGGCGCCGGTGCCGACTGCGGCCGGTGCCGACGCACCATCCGCGCCATCATCGCCGCCCATCAGGCGGCCGAGGGGTGCCCCACCCAGTTCAACGGTTGCCCGTCACGGGCCACCCACTAGCGCTTGCGGTCGGCGAACTGAGCCAGCGCGTCGACGTTGGCCGCCGCACCCACCAGTTCGACGAACAACGCCTTCTCGCGCTCCACGGCGGCCGCGATCTGGTCGCGGATCGGAGCCACCATGGCCTGCTTGACGGCCACCAGGCTCGAAATAGGCTTGGCCGACAGGGTTTCGGCGTGTTTCCGAGCCTTGGTCAACAGCGCGTCGGGCTCGCAGACCTTCCACACCAGACCCATCTCGCGGGCCTCGGTGGCGCTCACCCACTCCGAAGACATCAGCAGCCACGCGGCATTCTGCCTGCCGAGCAGTCGGGGCATCAGATACGAAGAGGCCGCCTCGGGCGCCACACCCAGGCTGGTGAACGGGCACTTCAGCCGCGCCGCCGACGACATGAACACGAGGTCGGCGAACCCGAGGATGGTGGCGCCGATACCCACGCCTACCCCGTTCACCGCACAGATCAACGGCTTCGGGAAATCAGCGAGAACCTCGAGCATCCCGTAGAACCCGTGCTCGCCCGGGGTGGATTCCGGGTTGGTGATGCGCTCCTGCATCTCGACGAGGTCGTTGCCCGCACTGAATCCCCGGCCGGCGCCCGTCAACAGCACCACTGCGACGTCGGGATCCTCAGCCGCCGCACGCAGGGCAACGGTCGTCGCGTCGTACAGCGCCTCGTTGAAGGCATTGAGCGCGTCGGGGCGGTTGAGGGTCAGCGTGCGAACCCGGTTGTTGTCCTCGATCAGCAGGGTCATCTCTGTCTCCTCGCGTCGCGCCGTGGCCGCTGCAGCCTAACTAGAACACGTTCCACTCTTGTCGGCCGGGTCCGGTGAGCCGACGAACGGGCTGGAGTAGACGTACCGACTGGTCGGCACGGTGTCGATGTTGCTACTGGCGCCGAACGCATCGGTGCTGGCGACCATGCGGCGCATCCGATCGGCCAGATCGTCGTCGTCTGCGGCGCCGAAGAACGCGTGCAGATCCGACACGGCCTGCTGCCGGAACAGTTCCTCCACGATGCCGTCGATCGCCGGGGCGTCCTCGGTGAGGGCACGCACGACGGTGTTCTGGGTGTAGCCGAAGGTGTCCTGGGTTTCGATGGCCACCGCGGTGTGGTCGACGTGCCAGCGGTGCAGCCAGGTGGCCTGATCGAGGTCGGCGGGCCGGCGCAGCAGCGCGATATTGGCCAGACCGTCGGTGCGCTCGCCCACCCCGGTCGGCGGCGCAGGCATCGGGACCGATTCGGTCACCAGGTAGGCGGCGAGTGAATCACATTCGGCAGCAAGCACTTCCAGCGCCTCAGTAATCTGCTCGCCGTAATACTGCCGGGCCCACAGACTGACCACCGCGACCACCGGAGGGTCCAGCGTGGTCAGTGTCATCAACGAATCCCGCACCGCGTCGTCGCGGACGTTGATCGTCAGGCCGGGCAACCCGAGCGCCAGCAACTGACCGGCGACGGTAGTTCGCAGCCGCTCACACCACTGCTGATCCGATTGCGGGGCCCGTAGCAGAACGATGACTTTCTCCACAGACGGAGAACCTACCGGCGGACCGATCCGCGCCACGCGCGGGCGGATGTGCCACCGGCAGCCCGTGGCGAGTGAGAATGGTGGGGTGCACACGGGTGGACAGGCAGCCGACGCACTCCGGCTCAACACCCCCGACGCCGGTGCGGTGGCCCGAAGCCTGATCGGCGTCCTGGCGGTGACTGGGGTCGCCCTGGCGTGGGGTTCCGGCGCGACAGCGATGTGGACGCTGGGCGGCGGCGTGATCGCGAGTGCCATCGCGCTGCAACGCAGCCCCGGGGGCCGGGTCCCGCTGGTGGTGACCGGCTCGATCGAACTGGCCATCGCAGTACTGCTGGGCACCCTGGCCGGGGGGTACAGCCCCGTCTTCATCGCGGTGGTTGCGCTGTGGTGTTTCGCCGCGGGCATGCAGTGGTCACTCGGAGCCAACGCGGGGCTGGTGGCCTCGGCGGCCAGCGCACTGCTGGTGCTGGCGCCGCCGGTCGCACCGACATTGGGCCAGTCACTGCTGGCACCTGTTCTGGTCATCGTCGCCGGAGTGGTCCAGGCCGCGCTCATCGCGGTATGGCCGCCCCGACGCTGGCGCGCCCAGCGCGACGGACTCACCCGGGCGTACCAGTCGTTGGCCGGTGACGCCCGCAACGTCGCCGCCGACTGCACCGCGACCGTCGACGACGCCCCGCTCACGTGGTTGCGCGAGGTGTTCGCCGACAGCCAGGTGAGTCAACGGCCACGCGCCTACCACGGCGGCTATCGGCTCCCGGAGCGCCTCGCCGGCACCCTCGCCTCGTTGCGTTCCACCGCGGACCGCGACACCTCCACCGACGACGAGAACCCAGGTGACAGCGGACTCCCCCAGTTGCTGACCGCCGCCGCGGTGCTGCTCGACGCGATCGCCGACCACGGTCACACCGCGCGCCGCGATGCCGAGCACGCACTGGTCCGCGTCCACACCGCGGCCGCCGCCGTCACCGGGCCAGAAGCGGCGCTGGCACAACGCTTCTGCGAACAGCTGCGCGAGGCCGCGGTGCTGAGATTCGGGCAGCTGCACCGGCCCGACCTGATCGGCTCACTGGCCTCGGCGCCCGCCGTGGTCCGATCACACCTGATCTGGACCTCGCCGATCCTGCGCCACGCCATCCGGCTGTCGGTGACCACCGCGCTGGCGGTTGCTGCGGCCCGCTACGGCGGGCTGGAGCACGGCTACTGGATGCCACTGACCGCCGTGGTGGTACTGCGGCCGGAAACGGCGCACACCTACACCCGGTGCGCCGGGCGCATGGCCGGCCTCGGCGTCGGCATCATCGTCGCCTCGATCCTCACGTTCGTGTGGCAGCCCGGGCCGATCGGTTCGGCCGTGTGCGCGCTGGTTTTCGTCGGACTGGCCTACGGCGTCGCGCAGTTCGGCTATCTCGCGGTCGGCGCGGCCGTGGGCGCGATCGTCATGTTCGCGGTCGGCGTGAGCGCGTCCGCGCCGTGGTCGGGCAACACGGACCGACTGTTTGCCGTGATGATCGGCGGCGCCCTGGCCGTGATGGCCCACGTGGCCCTGCCCGACCACGCCCTCATCCGGTTACGCCAACGCGCCGGGGAACTGCTGATGACCGAGATCGACTACGCCGCACTGGTGATCAAGGCATTCGTGCACGAAATCGACCATCCGGCAGAGATCCTGTCGGCGGCCTGGCAACGGGCCTTCCGGGCCCGCGCCGCATTCGAGGCCGCGTGGGGTGCCACCAGCCTGGAGCCGCCGGTCCTGCGGCGTTGGCTGCGGTCCTACCGCACCGCACTGAATTCAGTGACCAGCGCCTGCACCACCCTGGAGAACAGCCTGCCGACGCACCCTTCGTCCGCCCTGCACGGCGAGTTCATCGCTGCGGTGGACGATTACGTCGAGGCACTGCGCGGCGCGCCGCCGAGCCCCGCGGTGCCCTGGAGCCTCGACACCGCCGAACTGTCCACCGCACTGCGACGGGTACACAACGTGGCTTCGACGCTGTCCGCCGACAACGGTGCGGCGCGCATCCTGATCGGCGAACTGAGCACGATCACCCGAAGTCTGCAGGAGATCGCGATCGACCGGGTGGAACCCGCGGGTGATACGCGCTAGCTGCGCGCCCATTTCGGCAGGATGAACACTCCTTCAGCCTCGGCGGTGATTCCGTCAGCATCGGAAACATGGCCGGAGGCAAACGCTTTGATGCCGTCCGTGCGGGTGATCCGCCCCTCGGCGTGCAGATCACCCAACGGGGTGGCCCGCAGATACCGGATGGTCAGGGTCCCGGTGAACCGCGGACGATCGGAGTCGCTGGCAGCCACCTCCCCCAGCACATGATCGAGCACCATCGCCACCATGCCGCCGTGCACGTGGCCAGGCGGCCCTTCATAGGGCGCGCCGAGGTGAAAGTCGGTTCGTACCCCGCCGTCGGGCTCCTTGACCATCACCAGCGGCGGGGCGATCGGGTTGCGGATGCCGATCGCCGGGTTGCCCCACGGCATCCGGTCACCATCGGACGTGAAGCGCACACCGAAGGCACCGTCGATCTGTTTGGCCTGCAGGCGCGCGGTCGCGTCGTCGATCTCGGCCCGTACCGCGGCGACCTCCTCGGCATCCACCTCCGAGCGAATCGAGGCATCGATGAGCGCACGCACCGAGTCGGCCAGCGGTGACCACACCTCCCGCAGACGCTGCACGTCCGCGGAACTGAGACCTTCGACGTGCGTGTAACCCGGCATCCCAGCACTAGTGTCCTGAGTCGTTAATTCGTAGGCAGTAGTTGGCGATGCTGGCCAGGATTTGGTCGGCGGTCTT
>NZ_JBZDPU010000027.1:0-98105 GCF_058270075.1 Mycobacterium shunyiense
CGATGCCCCAGAGCAGGTCGTCGCCGAACTGACGGCGTGCCCACTGCAACGCTGTGTGGTGCCCGTCTGGGGTCGCGGGGACGACTTTTTCACCCAATTTGGCGCCCGCTTCGTTGACCGCAACGAAGGTGTGGGTGCGCTTGTGCACATCGGTGCCAACAATCACCATGGACAGTGCCTTCTTTCATCAAGAGGTGGATGAGTGAAGGTTGGGCCGGCCGGCGGACACATCTCAGTGGGGGCGGTGCCACGCTCCTATCAAGTCACGCCGGTCGGTCCTTCCCACCTGATGTCGGCAGAATGCTCGAATGCCAACCCACAGAGGTGGCAGTGCGTATCTGAGCCAAACACCAGGTGAAAAGAACCCAACCACCGCAACAGCGGCATCACCACATTCACACTGAGTGCGTGTCTGCTGCCCGACACACCGGGTCTGGACAGCATTCTGCGCACGCTCGCGGTCATACGCTGTGGCGATGGCGGTCAGTCGAACCCGCGCGGCACGGGCCGCCCGCAAACGCAAGCGACGGATGGACCTCGTCGAGCACGACCTCACCGACGAACAATGGGAAGCCATCAAGTCGGCGTGGGACGGGTGCGCCTACTGCCGCAGCACCACGGGCCCGTTCCAGAAGGACTGCGTCATGGCCATCTCACGTGGCGGGCGCTACACCGTGGACAACGTCGTGCCGGCGTGCGGTTCATGCAATGCCAGCAAGTGCAACTTCGAGGTCAGCACCTGGATGCGGCGCAAGCGGCTGGACGAGCGTGCGTTCCTGACGCGCTATGTGGAGATCCGTGCCGGTCTGACCTGACGCTCGCCAGTCCGCGACCGTGCGGAAAAAGCACACCGCGAGCGGCGTGTCCGACAGCAGACACGCACGCTCGCGGTGTGAAAGAACTAGGCGGGAGAAACGCCGGCCGACAGCACGCGTACGGCGCTGATCAGACCGTCGATCAAGTTGCCTTCCTTGAAGGAGGCGGCGGCCGCCGAGACGCCCAGCGGGGCAGCCTCTTCGATGCCACGGCCCTTGACGTCGGCGCCGTAGACCACCTCGATCGCATGCTGATCGGGTGAGACCGCGAGCAGCACCGCGTTGTCGGGGGTCGGCACCTTGGCCAGGATCGTGCGCGCCGTGGCCGCGGTGTCCGCGCCCAAGTCACCGATGTAGATCGCGAACCGGGCCTTGGCCGCCCGCGAACCGTACTTCAGCGCGTCGTCGAGGACGACGAGATCCATCGTCGGGAACGGGTAGTGCACCGACAGCTCACCGGGCTCGGTAACTCCCGAGATCCGACCGCTGTAGGTCAGGGCGTAGCCGTAGGGCAGGTCCAGGTCCTGCGTGGCAGTCGCCAGTTCACCACTTGCCACTTGCGCCGCCTCCGATCGTCACGCCGTGTGAATCATGCCCGCCGTGCCCGTGATCCTGTGGCTCCTCGGCAGCCCACAGGATCGGCTCGTGGGTCCACGGCTCGGACATCTTGTAGGTAGCCGGGTGCGGTCCCTTGCGGGTCATGAAGATCAACGCCAGGACCACGAACAACAACAGCGGAACCCCTCCGAGGAGGGAATGGGTAAGTGCTGTGCTCACGCGCAAACCGTATCAGCCGCGATGCGCCGGCGCGCCGAGTGTGCCCAGCAAGTCGGGCATCATGCCGCGCCCTCGCCGAGATAGCGCACCCAGGCCGGGTCCAGCTCCTTGATCGTCGACAGCAACCGCCAGTGCTGTCCCTTCGGCGGCATCGGCGCACACCGCAGTGACCAGCCCAGTTCGGCCAGCAGCCGGTCGGCCTTGCGGTGGTTGCACGGCCCGCAGGCCGCCACGCAGTTCTCCCAGGAGTGCTCGCCACCGCGACTGCGCGGGATGACGTGGTCGACCGTGTCGGCCCGGCCACCGCAGTACGCGCAGCGGAAGCGGTCGCGGTGCATGAGTGCCGCGCGGGTCATCGGGACGCGGGCCCGGTACGGCACCCGGACGAAGGTGCGCAGCCGGATCACCGAGGGCACCACGATGGTGCGGGTGGCCGAGTGAATGACGGGCCCCGAGGGGTCGTCGTGTACGACGTCGGCTTTGCCGCACATCACCATGATCACCGCGCGCCGCAGCGGAAGCGCGGTCAGCGGTTCATAGGTGGAGTTGAGGAGCAGGACGCGACGGCGGCCCCACAGGGACGCATCGGGCGCGGCGGAGGGAAGGACCTCGACGCTGTGGAGGGGGCGATTTGGCACATGGGGTCCCGATGGGCCGGGAATGTGGCCGGTCCGTCGTATATGGCCTTTTTTGCTGTGCGCCATGGAGCCTCCGAGGAGACAGTCCACCACGGATCCCGGCAATACGCACGAAAATTCTTCGGGTGTTCGCAGGTCAGTCCAATGAACATGAGGTGACCAGACCTCCGTGACCGGCCCCGACGGCCTCTCGGGTCACAATGGACCACAATGAGTGACGTGACGGCTGTGCAGCGATCTTTCTACGACGAAGTCGGGGGCCACGAGACATTCGCAGCGATCGTGTCGCGGTTCTACCAACTGGTGCGCGAGGACGAGATCCTGCTGCCGTTGTATCCCGAGGACGACATCGACGGCGCCGAGGAGCGGCTGCGGATGTTCCTTGAGCAGTACTGGGGCGGGCCAAGGACGTACTCCGACCAGCGCGGCCACCCCCGGCTACGGATGCGGCACGCCCCGTTCCGGATCGGGTACCTCGAGCGGGACGCCTGGCTGCGCTGCATGCACACCGCGGTGGCCTCGATCGATTCGGAGACGCTCGACGAACCGCACCGCCGCGCGCTGCTGGACTACTTGAACATGGCCGCTGACTCGATGGTCAATTCGGCGTTCTGACATGCGCCGGTGGTGGGCGGACGCGGTTTTCTACCAGGTCTATCCCCGCTCGTTCGCCGACAGCAATGGCGACGGGGTCGGCGATCTCGACGGGGTGAGCGCCGGGCTCGATTACCTCGCGGCACTCGGCGTCGACGCCCTGTGGCTCAACCCGGTCATGGTCTCGCCGATGGCCGACCATGGCTACGACGTCGCCGACCCGCGCGATGTCGACCCCCTGTTCGGTGGTCTCGATGCTTTGGACCGCCTGCTCGATGCCGCTCACGGCCGCGGCATCCGGGTCACCATGGACCTGGTGCCCAACCACACCAGCTCGGCGCACCCGTGGTTCGTCGAGGCGCTGGCGGATCCGCGGCGGCGCGAGCGCTACATCTTCCGCGACGGCCGCGGCCTCGGTGGTGACGCACCGCCCAACAACTGGGTGTCGGTGTTCGGCGGGCCGGCCTGGACCCGCGTCACCGAGCCCGACGGCACACCGGGTCAGTGGTATCTGCACCTGTTCGATCCGGCCCAGCCCGACCTGAACTGGAACCACCCCGAGGTGTTCGAGGATCTGGAGAAGACACTGCGGTTCTGGCTCGACCGCGGAGTCGACGGGTTCCGCATCGATGTGGCCCACGGCATGGCCAAACCACCCGAACTGCCCGACATGGCGGTCACCGACACAGCGCTACTACGCAACAGTGAGGACGACCCGCGATTCGACAACGACAGCGTGCATGACATCCACCGGTTCATCCGCACGGTGTTGGACGACTATCCCGACGCCGTGGCCATCGGCGAGGTGTGGGTGCACGGCAACGAACGCTTCGCCAGGTATCTGCGCCCCGATGAGTTGCACCTGGGCTTCAATTTCCGTCTGGTGCAAGCCGATTTCGACGCCCGCGACGTACACGACGCGATCGACAACGCGATGGCAGCGGCCAACCTCGCCGGGGCGACACCGACGTGGACACTGTCCAACCACGACGTCGAACGCGAGGTCACCCGATACGGCGGCGGTGCCCGCGGGTTGGCGCGGGTTGGCGCGGGCCCGGGCAATGGCCCTGGTGATGCTGGCCCTGCCGGGCGCGGTGTTCGTCTACAACGGCGAGGAACTCGGGCTGCCCAATGTCGATCTGCCCGATGACGTGCTCCAGGATCCGGTGTGGGAGCGCTCCGGTCACACCGAACGGGGACGTGACGGGTGCCGGGTGCCGATGCCGTGGTCGGGTGACACACCGCCGTTCGGGTTCTCCTCCAGCGCCGACACTTGGCTGCCGATGCCTGACGAGTGGACACCGTTGACGGTGGAGTGCCAGCAGGCCGATCCGGCGTCGACGCTGGAGTTCTACCGGCAGGCCATCCAATTACGTTCCAGCCGTGCGGAATTCACCGACGGAATCGGGCTGACTACCGCCGATGGCCTGCTGACATTGCGGCGCGAAGGTGGCTTGACATGCGTGCTCAACACGGGCACCGCTGCGGCGCCATTGCCACCTGGTGAAGTTCTGCTGAGCAGCGCAGAGTTGATCGCCGGCAGCCTGCCGCCGGACGCCGCCGTCTGGATTTCCGGGAGCTGACCGAAAGTCGAGTAGCGAACTACTCATGTGCAGCGCCACGTCGTCATCGCAGTATCGAGACAGTCACCGAACCGAACTCGATACCTCCGGAGGACGACATGGGCGATGCCAACTACGCCAAAATGCTGTGGCTGCAGGCGAACACGGTGCGGGACCACGACGGCGCCGACGAAATTCAAGTCAGCAGGGCCGACGGCGTCATCTTCGAACGGCTCCGGATGAGGCCCGGTGACGTCTATTCGTTCGACGATGACCGCCTGCTGCCATTCAACAGATCCCAGGCTCCCATCGACATCGAACTGTTCGAGGTGGATGAGACCGGACCGGACGACCGCAGAATCGGGGCGGCGAGGATCACCGCCGCCGAGCTGGGCCGGGGCGAGCGCACTCAGCGAATCGCCGGCGCCGGATCCGTGTACTCCCTCACCTACAAGGTGATCTGACGTCCGGTCCACGACCGGATCAGAATCAAAACACAAGTACAACAGAAGGATTCATCATGCCTTTACTCTCGCTGTATTCCAACAATCTTCCTGACTTCTACATCGTCGAACGGAGCGGGCTCGCCGATATCGCCAAGATAGAGACCGACACCGACCGCGGCGACGCGACCTTCGAATGGACCGGGCCCCATCTGCGCATCGGCGAAACCGGCCAACTACGCCGGGCCGCCGCACCTCTCGGCTTCGTCCTGCAGATCGCGACGTTCGACGACTACCGCATTCACGGCAAGTACTTCGACGGCATCATCGACCCTGACGTCGCGGCAGAGGTCCGGGAGGATTCGACGTTCGTGCTGGAGAAGGGCGTCATCGATCCCAATCAGTTCTCGTTCCGGTCGGTGAAGTTCCCGGACCTTTACATCCGGCACCAGAACTTCCAGCTGTTCGCGACACCTGTCAACACCCCGGCCGAACTGCAGGCCGCGACGTTCCGGCCCGCGGCACCGTTGCAACCGGCCAACCCCTAGGGCGCGCTCAGCCCAGGATCAGGGCGGCATTCCCGCGGCGGCGGTACACCGAACCGAACCGGGCGTCGATGCGCAGCCACGACGGGTGTGCGCGGACCCGGACGATCTCCTCTTCGCTCACCTCGTTGCCGGTCTGCGGCAGAAAACCCATGGCGGTCAATGCGAATACACATCGCATGGGCACTCCGACAGCCTCGTCACCGGAGCTGACCGCGATGACCTCCTGGTCCATCAGGGACGCCGGCGGCCCGTGTGCACTGCCGTGTTCGCGGGCCAGCGCACCACCTTGCTGAGCCAGGTCGAGCATCACCCGCGCCGGGACGTCGTCGAGGTGGACGAATCCGTCCTCGGGCGGCAGACCACCGCGCCAGGCCGAGTCCATCGGGAAGCCTGGGTCCACGTATCCGTCTGCGGCAGAGGACAACCCGGCCACCAGAGCGTCGGCTCCCGCGGACAGATCCGACGGCCGCACCTGACCGGTCACCACCCGGCTGGCCAGCACCTCCAGCCCGGTGGCCACCCAGGCCACGGCCGCATGGGTACCGGATCGCTCCCGCAATCGGACCACCGCGGCATCGTCCAACCGCAGGGCACGGTCGAGGAACGTCGCGAGATCCTCACGGTCACGCGGATCGTCGATCCACAGACCGCGCTCGGGTGCGGTCATCGCAGGTGGCTCTCCAGATAGCTGCGCTGCTCGGGCGTCAGGCGCTCCAGCCGTTGCTCGGCGATGTGCACCGCGGCCAGCTGGGTCTCGCCGATCACCGACGGCTTGGAGTCAGGGGCGGCGTGCAGCGAGCGCACCTCGTAGCCGATGGTGAAATCCACGGCCCGCACCCGTTTGGACCACATGGTCACCTGCAGGGGTGAGTCCACGAGCCGCAACTGGCCCTTATAGGCGATGCTGACGTCGGCGATCAGCAGGCCGATGGTCTCGATCGTGGCGCCGAACGGTTCACGCAGAAACGGAATCCGGGCCTCTTCGAGCAGCGTCACCATCGTGGCGTGATTGATGTGCTGGTACATGTCGATGTCCGACCAGCGCACGTGCACCGGCGTTGTAAAACTCACGCAGTCGTTCCCGTTCCACTCGTTCGTGTCATGCTGCGGATCTGCCGCGCCGCCACAGACAGCGTCGCCAGGTCCTGCTCACCATCTTCGTATATCTCGGCCAGCGTGCGACGAGCGCGGGTCACCCGGGAGCTGTTGGTCAGCTCCCACTCGGCGATCTTCTCCTCACCGGTCTCGTTGGGTTCGCCGACGGCGAGCACATCGAAGCACAGGGCCCGCAGTGAACCGTAGATGTCGTCACGAATAGCCAGCCGCGCCAACGAATGCCAGCGATCGTCGCGGCTCAGCCGGGAGACCGCAGTGAGCAGCCCGTCGGAGCTGAGGTGGTCCATCAACGCGAAGTAGGTGTCGGCCACTTCGGTGGGCTCACGGTCCACGATGTCGGAGATGTCGATCACGTCGAGCAGGCTGTACTGGTAGAGCCCGGTCGCCACCGCATAGGCCAAGTCGTTGGGCACGCCCTGTGCGGCGAACTCGCCGGCTTCTTTGGCCACGATCGCCTTGTCATCCCCGCGCAGCCACTGCGCCATGTCGGGACGCAGAGCGGCCACCTTCGCGGCGAACCGGTTGATCTCGGCGCCGACGGCCAACGGCTGCGGCCGGTAGTTCAGCAGCCAGCGCCCGGCCCGGTCGACCAGGCGGCGCAGATCCAGGGTCATCCGGTCGGTGACGGACACCGGCACCCCGGCTTCTCCGGCAGCCTGGATCTGGCGCCACACGTTGCCGATCCCGAAGATGGCGTCGGTGGCGACATAGCTGCGCACCGCGTCGACCGGACCGACGCCGACGTCCTCGGTGATTCGGTAGGCGTAGCTGATCCCGCTCGTGTCGACGAGATCGTTGACCAGCATGGTGGTGGTGATCTCCCGCCGCAGCTGGTGCGACCGGATCTCGCCGGGGAACTGTTCGCGCAGCTTCTCCGGGAAGTACTGCGGCAGCCGGGCGGCGAACACCTCCTGATCGGGCAGATCACTGGCCAGCACGTCGGCTTTGAGCTCGAGCTTGACGTGCGCCATCAGCGTGGCCAATTCCGGTGAGGTCAAACCGATTCCGGCGTCGGCTCGGCGTCGGATCTCCTTCTCCGAGGGCAACGCCTCCAGCTCGCGGTTGAGCCCGCGGTTGGCCACGAACTCCTTGATCATCCGGGCGTGCACCGAAAGCATGCTCGCGGCGTTGGCCCGGCTGGTGCCCATCAGATCGTTCTGGTGCTTGTTGTCGGTCAGCACCAGCGCGCCGACCTCGTCGGTCATCGACAGCAACAGACCCGTTCGTTCCTGCGCACTGACCTTCTCGGCGGTCACCAGTGAGTCGATCAGGATCTTGATGTTGACCTCGTGGTCCGAGCAGTCGACGCCCGCGGAGTTGTCCAACGCATCGGTGTTGATCCGTCCGCCGGCCAGATCGAATTCGATCCGCCCCAGCGATGTCACGCCGAGGTTGCCGCCCTCGCCGATCACCTTGGCGCGCACCTCGTTACCGCACACCCGGATCTGGTCATTGGCACGATCACCGACGTCGGCCTCGGTCTCGGCTTTCACATACGTGCCGATGCCGCCGTTCCACAGCAGGTCCACCGGAGCCTTGAGGATGGACTTCATCAGCGCTGGCGGCGTGAGTTCCTCGATGTCGTCGTCGATCCCGAGTGCCGCCCGGGCCTGCGGGCTGATCGGGATGGACTTCTGCTGACGGCTGTAGACACCGCCGCCCTCGCTGATCAGCGTGGCGTCGTAGTCTTCCCAGCTGGATCGCGGCAGTTCGAACAGGCGCTTGCGTTCCACCCAGGATGCGGCGGCGTCAGGGTTGGGATCGACGAAGATGTGCCGGTGGTCGAAGGCCGCGATCAGCCGGATGTGCTTCGAGAGCAGCATGCCGTTGCCGAACACATCGCCGCTCATGTCGCCGACGCCGACGACGGTGAAGTCCTGGCTCTGGGTGTCCACCCCCATCTCGCGGAAGTGCCGTTTCACCGACTCCCAGGCGCCCTTGGCGGTGATGCCCATGGCCTTGTGGTCGTAGCCGATGGACCCGCCGGAGGCGAACGCGTCACCCAGCCAGAACCCGTAGGACTTGGCGACTTCGTTGGCGATGTCGGAGAACGTGGCCGTGCCCTTGTCGGCCGCCACCACCAGATAGGCGTCCTCCCCGTCGCGGCGCACCACCTGCGGTGGGGTGACGACGGCGCCGGTTCCCTTGTCGACGTTGTCTGTCACGTCGAGCAGCCCGGAGATGAAAAGTTGGTAGCAGGCAACGCCTTCGGCGCGGGTGGCTTCGCGGTCGACGGCGGCGTCGCCGGTCGGCTCGGGCGGCCGTTTGACCACGAACCCGCCCTTGGCGCCGACCGGCACGATGACGGCGTTCTTCACGGCCTGCGCCTTGACCAGGCCGAGGATCTCGGTGCGGAAGTCTTCGCGACGGTCCGACCAGCGCAACCCGCCGCGTGCCACGAACCCGAACCGCAGGTGCACGCCCTCCACCCGGGGCGAGTAGACAAAGATCTCGAACTTGGGCCGTGGCAGCGGCAGTTCGTTGATCAGGCCGGGGTTGAGCTTCATCGCCACGACCCCGCGTTGCCGCGCTGACTTCGGGTCCTGCACAAAATAGTTGGTGCGCAGCGTGGCCTGGATGAGGGTCGCGAAGGCACGCAGTACCCGGTCGGTGTCCAGACTCACCAGGGCATCGATGTCTTCGGCCACCGCCGCGGCGGCTCCCTGTGCGTCGCGAGTTCCCGAGGTGTCCTCGGACGGGTCGAACAGCGCCTCGAACAGCTGCAGCAGCGACTGTGTGGTGTGCGGATTCTCGTTGACCACCGATTCGATGTGCGACTGGCTGTACGGGAAACCGGCCTGCCGTAGGTATTTCGCGTAGGCGCGCAGGATCACGACCTGCTGCCAGGTCAGGCCCGCGCGCAACACCAGTTCGTTGAACCGGTCGACTTCGACCCATCCGTGCCAGATCGCGGTCACCGCGTCGGCGAACCGTTGGGCGGTGGCCTCCCGCGACGCCGCGTCGGGCGCGTCGGGGATGCTGCGCTGGCGGACGACCTTGAACTGGTAGATCCAGACCGGCAGGCCGTCGGCCCTGGTCACCGTGTAGGGGCGTTCTTCGAGCACCACCACGCCCATCGACTGCAGCATCGGCAGGAGTTCGCTCAGCGACGCCGACTGGCCGCCCAGGTACCAGGTGAGCTGGGCGAGGCCGTCGTCCTGACCTTCCCTGAACACCAGCTTTACTGAATTGTCCTGCAGCGCTTCGATGATCGCGATGTCGGCGATGGCATCCGCTGGAGCCACGGCTTGCTTGTAGTCCTCCGGAAAGGCCGAGGCATAGTGCTCGACGGCTGCCGGGGTGAGCTCCGCGTTTGCTGCCGCACTGGTCATGCGGTCACCCCAGTTGCGAGTGGCCTCAGTCAGCAGGTTCTGGATCCGGTTCTCGTTCTCCGTGGAGGTGTCCACGGCGTGCGAGACCGCACCGTCGGGCAGGCGCACGATGAAATGGACTACTGCCCAAGGTGATTCACTGACCCTGGCCGAGTAGTCGATGCTCTCCCCGCCGAGTTCGCGCACCAGGATGTCCTGCATCTCCAGCCGCACCGCGGTGGTGTAGCGGTCGCGGGGCAGGTACACCAGGCAGGATACGAAGTGCGCCAACTGATCCGCGCGCAGAAACAGCAGGGTACGGCGGCGCGACCCGAGGTCCACCACGGTCAGCGCCATGTCCAACAGCTGTTTGGAACTCAACGCGAACAGTTCTGGGCGCGGGATGGTCTGGACGATGTCACGCAGCAGCTGCGCCGGGTGGCTGGGGTCGCGCCGGGCCATGGCCAACGCCTCCTCGACACGCCGCGAGATCAACGGGATCTCCAGCACGTTGGCGTTCATCGCGGCCACGGTGAACAGGCCGACAAACCGGTGCTCGATGACCTGCTCGCCGCTGTCGCGGACCACGACGATGTACGGGTTGGCGCCGTAGCGCACATAGCTCGGCATGGTGGCCTGAGCCAGCACCATCAGATCGTCGGAGGCGGTCAGCGGCGGCAGCACATCCTCGCGTAGCTTGAGCACACCGAGGCGACTCGACGGATCGACCGTGGCCTGCCCGTCGCCGATCGCGCACTGCTGGTAACCCAGCAGCACGAAATGCCCGTCGGAGAGCCAGCGCAACAGCGCGGCGACGTCCTTGCGGTCGGTGTTGGGAAACCGGCCCTCGACATCGGTGGCGACGTCGTTGGCCAGGGCGTGCAGCGCGGCGCCCATGGCAGCGGCGTCCAGACCGATCTGTCGCGCCTGGGCCAGGACATCCGGTACCAGGCCGACCACTTCGGTCAGTGCCGGACCGTCAGCCGCGCCGTGGACCGGCACCAGGATCCAGCACTCGTCGACGCCGTCGACGCCGGTGGCCTCGGCGGCGGGTTGGAAATCCTGCAGTACCCCGTCCGCGTCGCGGTGCACCCGGAAGACCGGGTTCATGATGGCCGGATACGCGATGCCGTGCCGGTGCAACAACACCGTCACCGAATCGACCAGCATCGCCGCCTGCTCGGTGACGATCTGCAGGGCCGGACCGGAGTCGCTGTCTCCCGGGTAGACCATGACCTTGGTCTCCCCCGGCGCCCGCTGACCGCCCAACGCGTAGTGGGCGGCCACCGTGGCATCGGAAACGAGGCGCTCGGCCACCGCGGCCTGAGGGCCGGTGGCGGCCACTCCCGGCGCGCCGGCCTGCGGAGCCCGGTAGGTGGACAGGAAGGCTTTCGCGAGCCGGTGGATCACCTCAGGCGGCGCCTGTGAGCGATCCCGGTCGCTAATTCCCTGTCCCCGAAGAGCTCCCGGTTCGGCCGTCATACGGATCACTCCCTACTCACGCCCACGCACCGGCATTGGTGCATAGCTGCGACATTAGTGGCGCCACCGAGCCCGCTGCGCTGTTTATCCCGTCACGGGTCAGTCCCGGGTCAGTCTCCGGTGGGTCACCCGGTGCGGACGTGCCGCTTCGGCACCGAGACGTTGGATCTTGTTCTCCTCGTAGGCACCGAAGTTGCCCTCGAACCAGAACCACTTGGCCTCGTTGTCGTCGTCGCCCTCCCACGCCAGGATGTGCGTGCAGGTGCGATCCAGGAACCAGCGGTCGTGGCTGATCACCACGGCGCAGCCGGGGAACTGCTCCAGCGCGTTCTCCAGTGAGGACAGCGTCTCGACGTCGAGGTCGTTGGTCGGCTCGTCGAGCAGGATCAGGTTGCCGCCCTCTTTGAGGGTCAGGGCGAGGTTGAGCCGGTTGCGCTCACCGCCGGACAGCACGCCCGCCGGCTTCTGCTGATCCGGTCCCTTGAACCCGAACGCGGACACGTAGGCCCGCGACGGGATCTCGTTCTGGCCGACCTCGATGTAGTCGAGCTTGTCGGAGACGACCTCCCAGACCGTCTTCTTGGGGTCGATGCCGGCACGGCTCTGGTCGACATAGGACAGCTTGACCGTGTCGCCGACCTTGACGGTGCCGCTGTCGGGCTGTTCCAGCCCGACGATGGTCTTGAACAGTGTCGTCTTGCCGACGCCGTTGGGGCCGATGACGCCGACGATGCCGTTGCGCGGCAGCGTGAAGGAGAGGTCCTTGATCAGCGTGCGGCCTTCGAAACCCTTGTCGAGGTGCTCGACCTCGACAACCACGTTGCCCAGCCGCGGCGGGGTCGGGATCTGGATCTCCTCGAAGTCGAGCTTCCGGGTCTTCTCGGCTTCGGCGACCATCTCCTCGTAGCGGCCGAGGCGGGCCTTGTTCTTGGCCTGCCGGGCCTTGGCCCCCGAGCGGACCCAGGCCAGCTCGTCCTTGAGCCGCTTCTGCAGCTTCTGGTCCTTCTTGCCCTGGACTTCGAGGCGCTCGGCCTTCTTCTCCAGGTAGGTCGAGTAGTTGCCCTCGTACGGGTAGGCGCGGCCGCGGTCGAGTTCGAGGATCCACTCGGCGACGTTGTCCAGGAAGTACCGGTCGTGGGTGACGGCCAGGATGGCGCCCTTGTAGCTGGCCAGGTGCTGCTCCAGCCACAGCACGCTCTCGGCGTCGAGGTGGTTGGTGGGCTCGTCGAGCAGCAGCAGGTCAGGCTTGGACAGCAGCAGCTTGCACAGGGCCACGCGGCGACGCTCACCACCCGAGAGGTGGGTGACCGGTTCGTCCGGCGGCGGGCAGCGCAGCGCGTCCATGGCCTGCTCGAGCTGGGAGTCGATGTCCCACGCGTCGGCCGCGTCCAGTTCTTCCTGCAGATGGCCCATTTCCTCCATGAGCTCATCGGAGTAGTCGGTGGCCATCAACTCGGCGACCTCGTTGTACCGGTTGAGCTTGCCCTTGATGGCCACGCCGGCCTCGACGTTCTCGCGGACGGTCTTGGTCTCGTCGAGCTGCGGCTCCTGCATCAGGATGCCGACGGAGGCGCCGGGTGCGAGCAGCGCGTCGCCGTTGTTGGCATGGTCGATGCCGGCCATGATCTTCAGCACACTCGACTTACCAGCCCCGTTGGGACCGACGACGCCGATCTTCGCGCCGGGCAGGAAGTTCAGGCTGACGTCGTCAAGGATGACCTTGTCGCCGTGCGCCTTGCGAACCTTGCGCATCGTGTAGATGAATTCGGCCATGCCGTGATGTGCCTTTCTGAAACTCTTCGGGGATATCGGATGGGCGCTCGCGCGAAAGGTTGCGTCAAGCCCAACTCACTCGCGCCCATCCTATGCGCGCCCGAAACCCGCTAAGCCGACAGTGGCAGCTCACCCTCGTCGGGCTCGGTTTCCGCGTCGTGGGAGTCGACGGATTCGGGCTCGGGCGCCGGGCCGGCCGCAGGTTTGGGCAGGGGCGCGACCCTGGCGGTGCAGCGGGACAGGTCGGGCCCGACCGCGGTGGCACGCACCTCGACCGACGACCTGCGTACACCCTCTTTGTCCTCGTACTCGTCGGTGTGGACATGCCCCACCACGATCACTGCGTCGCCCTTCATCAGAGAGGCGCTGGTACCCGTGGCGAGATTTCCCCAGCAGTTGACCGTGACGTAGAGCGAGTTGCCGTGCTCCCAGTTGCCCTCGGGCGTGCGGCGCCGCGAATTGCTGGCCACCCGGAACTTGTACAGCTCCTGATCGCCGAATCGCCGCCGGACCGGGTCGGTGATGATGTTGCCCACGATCGTGAACGGGGTCTCGAACATTTCTGATTCCTTTCGCTTCATCCATTCCGGTGGCCGACACCGAGCAGCGCGGCCGCCTTACGCAGCCATTGACCGCCAGAACCCCGACGCGCGGCCGGTATGCGGACCCGACGACGCCGTCGGCTGTGGATGAAACGCGGGCTGGGGATGAATCCCCGAAAGTCCTATCCGGAAGGGTGGTCGCGACGCGCCATCTCGGCCAGCATCGCGTTGTAGGCCGCCAGATCGGCGTCGTCATCGCGATCCGCGGCCCGGTCCAACCGCTTGGCGGTGCGTTGATCGCTGCGCCGCCACTGGATCAGCAGCGCCAGCATCACGATCACCAGCGGGACTTCCCCGGCCGCCCAGGCGATGCCGCCGCCGAGGTGCTGGTCTCCGATCAGGTCGGTATGCCACGGCAACTGCAGTGACCGGTAGAAGCTTTCGCCCAGCACGGTCTGCATGCCCATCATCACCACACCGAAGAATGCGTGCAGCGGCAGCGAGGCGAACACCATCCCGATCTTGACCAGGTGCGGGACCGGCCTCGGGGTGGGGTCTACGCCGATGACCACCCAGTAGAAGAGGTAGCCCGACAGCAGGAAGTGCACGTTCATCAGGATGTGCGCGGCATGGTTGCTGACCGCGGCGTCGAAGATGCCGCCGAAGTACAGACCGTAGAACCCCGCCACGAACAGCACGGTCGCGACGATGGGCTGGGTCAGGAACTGCGACACCCTGGAATGCAGCGCCGCGAGCAGCCATTCCCGCGGGCCTGGCGGCGATCCTCGGCCCACCGCGGGTAGCGCCCGTAGCGCCAGGGTCACCGGGGCGCCGAGCACCAGCAGAACGGGCACCAGCATCGACAGCAGCATGTGGGCGATCATGTGCATGCTGAACATCGCCGGCATGTAGCGACCGAGCCCCGACGAGGTGGTGAACAGCAGCGCCGCACAGCCCAGCAGCCAGGCGAACGTGCGGCCCACCGGCCAGGCGTCACCGCGTCTCCGCAGCCGGTACACCGCGGCCAGGTACGCCGCCGCAGCGATGATCGCCGCGGTCCCGAACAGCAGGTCGAACCGCCAGTCGAACAACACCCGGGCGACCGTCGGCGGCCCGGCGAAGTCGTATCCGATCGCGACCTCGGTGGGGCTCGGGATCCGCGGTTCCGGCGGCGGTGGGGTACGGCCCAGGCCGACGGCGATACCGAACGTGACGCCGAACAGCGCAGCCTCGGTCAGAGCCAACCGGATCAACGGTGTGCGTGCACCGGGATCGCCGGCCAGGGCGGTCAGGCTGACCCGGCGCTGTCGCCAACCCAGCACACCGAGCAGGCTCAGCGCGATGACCTTGCCGACCAGCAGCCAGCCGTAGTTCGTGCGCACCAGATCGGGAAGCTGGATCCGCACCAGGGCGTTGAGCACCCCGCTGATGGCCATCGCGACGAAACACCACAGCGCCAGTGCCGAGAAGCGTCGCGCGGCCAGGGCGGTGTTGGCGCCGTCAGAGGCGC
The DNA here is from genome assembly GCF_058270075.1 of Mycobacterium shunyiense. Lineage (NCBI taxonomy): Bacteria > Bacillati > Actinomycetota > Actinomycetes > Mycobacteriales > Mycobacteriaceae > Mycobacterium > Mycobacterium shunyiense. The sequence goes on from NZ_JBZDPU010000027.1 coordinate 15,112, forward strand.
CCCCGCCCCCGGCCCGGATGGCGTGAGCCAACAACGCCAGCAGTCCGCCGGCCCACAGCGCCGCCGCCACCAGATGGATGAAGAGGCTGTTGGTGGCCAGATCGTGAGCTCCGCCGGCCGACGAGTGTCCGGTCAGGACCAGCGGCATCAGTGTGAGCAGTGATCCGGCCAGCAGCACCGGCGTCCACCCCCACCGGAGCACCGGCAGGCTCGCGATGGTGACACCGGCGGCCAGGATCGCCGTCCAGCGCCAGGCCGCCGAGACCTCGACCAGGCTCGCAGCCGACCACACGTCCACCGGGCCGAGATGATCGAGCAGCGGCTGGCCGGACACGTCGGAGATCGTCAGCGGGACCAGCAGCGCGGCGCACACCGTCCACACGCCCGAGGCGGCCGTACCGAGCCGCAGTGCCCGGTATCCGGCCACGTCGAGCACGCCGTTGGTCTGGGGTGCCACCAGGAACGCGGCGAACAGGAAGGACCCGACTGCGACGACGGCGGCGATCTCGCCGGCGGCCCGGACGAACGGCAGGCCGTAGGTGGTCACGGGGCCGGGGTCGGGCAGTCCGGTGGCGGTCAGGGCGTCGGCCAGCGACAACGCCCCGATGCCTGCGGCCACTGCCCCCGCCAGCAGCCCCACGCCCACCAGCACAGGCCACACCACGCTGCTGCGCACGCTGGACGCGGTCACCTGGCCGGCAGAAGTCATGGTCCAAGGGTATGGCGTGGGCGCCACCACATCCCGGCTGCCAGACGAAAGGTGAGTCCGGCGGCTAGTCCGACTGGTCCGACTCGGCGCGGCGCTGCTTGTCCCGGTAGTAGAACTGCTCGCGTGCGATCTCGTCGACCTTGTCCATATCGGCGACGATCCCGCGCAGTTCATCGCGGAAAGCGTTGCGACGCTCTTGCAGATCCGGACCGCTGACCAGCAGGTTCTGATCGGCTGCCACCTGTCGCGCCGTGGCGAACAGCAACGCCGACACGGACTCGTTGCTGCCCACCCGGCCCTGGGCGACGTACTGCCGTCCCACGCCCAGCGCCCGCTTGGTCAGATCTCGCTCACTGATCTCGGCCGGTGCGTCGCGCAGCACGTCGGCGACGATCCCGTAGGCCTCGAAGAACGGACGGAGCATCGCGCCCACCAACAGCGGTCGCTTGCTGCGCAACATCTGATAGATCTCGTCGCCCCCGGCGGAGACCTTCGCTTCCCAGCCTCCGGCCGCCTGCCCTTCGGGCGTGCGGTCGTACCACGACAGCTCCTCGGCGACGTTGTCGCGGAAGGCCGCCGAATCGGCGAAGTAGAAATCGAACTTGAGCAGGTCACGCAGCCGCATCACCTGGTCCCAGAACGCCTGCAGCGGATCGGTCGCCGCACGGGCGGAATACGCCAGGGCCAGCTCCACGATCGAGGTCTCCTGGAAGGCGTGGATCAGGGAGTTGCGGTAGAACGCCGCCTCCAGTTCATCCTCGGGGGCGATCCGCCACACGGGCTCGCGCCCGCTGTCCACCAGCGTCACCGGGTGCCCGCCGGAGAGCGCATCGACGGCCGAACGCACGCCCTCGGCGGTCCGTAGCCGCAGCGCACTGTTGGTCATCGGGGTGTTCTTACGCTCCAGGTAGTCCAGCGAGTCCTGCAGAGTGTGGTGCAGTTGATCGAGCGTCAGGGCGACGCCACGGGCGCCCAGCAGCAACGCCGAGACCAGGTTGGTCGCGTTGACCGGGGTGACCCGCAGGATCCGCCAGGCCACCTCGAAGGCCATCTTCTGCATCGCCAGGCGTTTGGCTGCCTCGTCGTGGGCCATCTCACCGTTCGGCTCACCGAGATGTTCGCGCATCGAAACCGCTTCTGGGAAGCGGACATAGATCTTGCCGTAGTTGCGTTCGCCCTGCGCTTTGATGAAGTTGTACAGCCAGCTCAGACCCTCCGGGGTCTTCTCGCCACCCCGGGCGTACGCGGCGTACTCGGCGGTCTCGTGCAGCTGGTCGAAGCTGATCGACACCGGCTGCAGCAGGATGTCCTCACTGCGGCCGTCGAGATAGGCGTTGGCGACGTAGGCGAGCAAACCGAGCTTGGGCGGCAACATCTTTCCGGTCCGGGACCGGGTGCCCTCGATGGACCAGTTCAGGTTGAACCGCTTCTCCACGATGTAGCCGACGTACTGCCGCAGCACGTACTTGTACAGCGGGTCGTCAAGCTTGCGGCGCAGGAAGATGACACCGGAATGCCGGAACAACGGACCCATCAGGCCGAACGAGAGGTTTATCCCGGCGAACGTGTACACCGGGGGAAGTCGGTTCTCCTGCATGGCCACCGGGACGATGACCCCGTCGAGATAGGACCGGTGGGAGAACAGCAACACCGCCGGATGCCGTTCCAGGGCATGGCGCATCGACTCGATCTCGGAGCGGTCGTAGTCGATACGCGGATCGAAGCCACGACTGAAGATGGCCCGGCCCATTGTGGGGATCAGGTCCACCGAGAACCGGCTCCACCCCGTGGAGAGCTCGTCGAGCATCTCCCCGGCCTTCTCCACCGTCGCCCCCGGAATCTGCTCCAGGCCTTGGCGGAATCGTGCCGAGTCCAACATCTCCGGCTTGACCAGCCGCGGCGACTTGTACTCGGGGCCCAGCAGCCGAAGCTCCACCCGCTCGATGGCCAGTACCGCCCGCCGAAGGACGAATCGGGCGAATTCCCTGGGGTTTTCCGCGACCGTGGTCTCACTCCACTGCTTGCGCAGTTCCGATACCTTGGCCGGTTCACCGGCAACGATCCGGGCGCGTGACGGGTCCTTGCGCAGGATGCGTCGCTGCAGGATCTCCGGCGGCCGGTAGGTGTCGCGGCCGGAGATCAACCCCACCACTTTCAATCGGGTGGGTAACCCGCCGGGCACCCAGAACACCCGGACCGGAACGACCAGCCGGTCCTCGTCCGATTCCAGTTCCTCGACCAACCGGGCCACCGCCCCGGGGGCGGGTTCGTCGGTGGCCGGCAGCTGCAGTACCTCGACGGTCGTGTCGGGATGTTCACGCCGCTGCGTCTTGAGCCAGTCGTTGAGCAGTTCGAGCTCGGCCGGTGACGAGGCCGATGCGAGCACCAGCGCGTCGTCGGTGGTGCTGAAGCTGGGGTAATCGTCGATACCTGTGGTCACGGTCGGCCCTTGGGAGTCGACCGCGAGGACGAGCCGGAGGGCGCGGTATTCGTCTCGGGGGCAGCCTTTTTCGCCGGGACTTTCTTCGCGGGTGCCTTCTTGGCGAGTGCTTTCTTCGCAGGCGCCTTCTTGGCCGCCCGGCGCGGAGCGGCCTGCTCCGCCGGCGCCCGGGTGTAGATGTCGAAGGTGGGCAACTCGTCCTCCGGCCAGGATCTCAGGGTGTCGAGATAGATCTGGCGGACCTCGGCGATGCGGTCGGAGATGTTCTCGACGGTCCAGTCGTCCACCGAAATCGGTGGATACACCGCGATGTCCACCTTGCCCGGGTTGAACGTGCTGGAATCGCGGGCCGCGATCACCTCGGCGTTGCGGATCACGATCGGCACGATCGGCACACCTGCGGCCATGGCGATGCGGAACGGCCCCTTCTTGAACGGTCCCACCTCGGTGGTGTCCAGCCGGGTGCCCTCGGGGGCGATCAGGATCGAGAGACCCTTGCGGGCAAGCTCTTCCACGCGGTGCAGGCTTTCGACGGCCTTTTCCGGGTCATCGCGGTCGATGAATGCCGCATCCATGACCTTCCCGAGCGGACCCATCAGCGGGTTGCGCTCCAGCTCCTTCTTCCCGACGCCGGTGAAGTCCACCCCGACCAACCGGCCCGCGATCATCGGGTCGGCCTGATTGCGGTGATTGAAGATGAAGACCGCGGGGCGTTGCGCGGTCAGATTCTCCTCGCCGAGGACGTTGAGCTCGATGCCCGTCGTGAGCATGAGCAGCTTGCTCCAGTTCGAGGTGAAGAAGTTGACCCCGGTGCGCTTGTTGCGGGTCAGCAACCCGAGGCCGATCGCGCCGGCGGCGACGGTCGGGATGGTGGCCAGGCTGGCCAGCGTACGCAGTTGCGAGACCGGGCTGCTGCCGCTGCGGCTGCTGAACTTCAGCACCGGCCAGCCACGCTTGGCGGCGACGGCGGCCAGCTTGCCCGCCGGATTCGTCGGCCGCGGATGGCCCACCAGGTACATCAGGGCGACGTCCTCGTCGCCGTCGGCGTAGAAATAACTCTTGGCCAGGTCCACCCCGTTGGCGGACGAGAAGTTCTGCACCGCACGGGCTTTGCCGGCGCCCCAGATGACCGGTCTCTCGACTTCGCCGGTGATCAGGCCGTCCTCGTCCGTCTCGAACTTGTTGCACAGCACGTTGTCGATGCCGAGAAAGCGGGCTACCGGCTCGACTTGAACCGTCAGCGCCGAGGAACTCAGCACCACGGTGTGGCCGCGGGCCATGTGCGCACGCACCATGGCCCGCATCTCCGGGTACATGCGTCCCTGCACATGCTGGACGAACAACCGCTCGCCGAGCTCGTCGAGATCGCTGAGCGAGTTGCCCCGCAGCATCCGGGCGCCCTTACCGATCAGGTCCTCGAACTCCGAACGCCCCAACTGGTGGTTGAGCCCGGCCTGCACCATCCCGATGAACTCGCCGACACCCATCTGACCGCGACGCAACCGGTCCCGGGTCATGATCACTCCGGTGAAGCCGGCCACCAGGGTCCCGTCCAGGTCGAAGAACGCGCCGATCTCCGGGCCCTCGGGGCTGCCCTCGATCTCGGCTAGGGTGCCGGGCAGCCGCATCTGTCTGGTGCCGCGGGGTTTCGGGGACGGGTCTTTCGAAGTCACTGTGCAGCACTCCCGTTCGTCGCCGAAGTGTCATCGCTGAACGAGGCCGGCTCCGCGTGGCCGTCGCCACCGAGCGCCAGCACCTCGTCGAATCCCGCGAGCAGACACCGGGCGAACAGCTGATCGTCGGTGATGGCGGCGCGGTCGTAGCGGGTGGTGACCGTGATGTATCCCGATCTCGAGATCAACACCACCATCATCGCGACGCCGGGCAACGGACCTATTCCGTAGTGGCGCAATATCTTTGCCCCGGCGATGAAGGTGTCCCCCGGCCAGACCGGGACATTGCTGGCCTGCACGTCGGAGTTCACCACCGAACCGGCCACCGTCTCCAGTACGGCATCGGGCAGCAGGCTCAGCACGGGCGCGATCGAGCCGACCACGTCGATGGCGCGCTCCTCGCGCTTGCTCGTCATCTGCGACCGGACGGCCTTGATCCGGGTCTCCGGGTCGACGATTCCGACGGGCGCGGCGAGATTGATCCCGGCGAAGCGGTTGCCGCCGGCCGGGTCGTCCTGTGAGCGCAGGTTGACCGGTACGGCCATGGGCAACGTCTCGATCGAGATGCCTTTGGCTTCGTGGTAGAGCCGCAGGGCGCCGCACAGCCCGGCCAGGTACGCATCGTTGATCGAACCGCCGGCGGCCTTGGCTGCCCGGTGCAGGTCGGCGAACGGAATGTCGATCGCCTCCGTGCGCGACGACAGGCTTCGACGGCGCAGCAGCGGCGAGGGGTGCGCAGCCGGACCCATCACCCGGGCACCGGACATCGCGTAGTCGACCACCCCGCTGACCGCCGACACAGGGTCGCGCACCACCTTGGTCACTGTCCGGGCCGCCTGTCCGAGCGCACCCAGCACGCCGCCGGCAATCGATCCGGGGAGCCGGTTGATGCCCTCCCGCATCAGGTCGTTGGGCGAGAGGTCCTGCGGGATGGGTAACGGTGCAGCGGCGGCCGGTTCGGGATCACGCTCGAGGTCGTAGATGTTGGCGAACATCTCGACCATCCCGACGCCGTCGGAGACCGCATGGCTCAGATGGAGAATGGTCGCCGCCCGGCCGTCGGCCAGCCCCTCGACCAAGGTGGCGTTCCACAACGGCCGGTTGATGTCCATCGGCGACTGCAGCGCGACCTCGGCCAGATCAAACACGTCGCGCAACGTGCCGGGCGCAGGAACCCGCACCCGTCGCACGTGGTAGTCGAGATTGAAGTCGGGGTCGACGACCCAACGCGGAGCTGCCGTCGGCAGGGTGGGCATGACGACCTTCTGGCGCAGACGCAGAACCTTGCGCGACGCGTGATCGAGACGGGCCCGGAATCGGTCCCAATCCGGTGTGGTGTCGAGGATCTCGACGCCGAGGATCCCGGACCGGGTGCGCGGGTTTGCCTCTCCCCGATGCAACAGCTGATCGACTGCGCTCAGTTCTTCGGGCAGTCCCGCCGCGTCCAACTCCGGCACGTCGCTCATCGCGTGGTCCCTCTCCCCTCCCCCTGGCCGCCAGTGCAGCGTCCACGCTAGTCCGCCACCGGCCCCTCGGGTCCGCTTTGCCGCTGACACGGTTTGCGTGGTGTTGGGCACAGGCAAGATAGACTGTCCGCGCGTTGCCTCCGTAGCTCAGTTGGATAGAGCAAGAGCCTTCTAATCTCTAGGTCGCAGGTTCGATTCCTGCCGGGGGCGCTCTTGTTTGTATGACGTCGAGTGATGCTTGACGTTTGTCTCCGGTTGATGGGTGACGTTTCGGCTGATGCTTAACAGCTACTTCGGTTGATCCTTGACACTCCCTGTATGAGGGACTTGCTTGAGCGTGGTCGAGCAGAGGTATCAGGCCGTGCTGGCGGTGGTCAGTAACGGTCTGTCGGTATCGCACGTGCCGGCAAAGTTGGGGTGTCGCGGCAGACGCTGCATGCCTGGTTGACTCGGTATGAGGCCCAGGGTCTGGAGGGTTTGGCGGATCGATCGCATCGGCCGGTGTTGTGTCCGCATCAGATGCTTGCGCAGGTGGAAGCGGTGGCGCTGGAGCTACGGCGGCCTCGGCCGTACTACGGGCCGCGGCGATTGGTGTTCGAACTGGCCAAACGCCGGGTGGCCCCGGTGCCCTCGGCCTCGGCAGTGTGTCGAGCGTTGTTGCGGGCCGGGTTGATCGATCCGACGGTGCGGGACCGGCGTTATCGCAAGTGGCAACACTGGGAACGCGGCGCGGTACGAACCGACCCAGACGAGGATCAGCAGTGTTGCCCCATACATGCGCTTAGCCCGTTTGACGGACATCCCATTCGACGGGTTTAGGATCCCCACCGGGATAACGTCGGCACTTCCACGCGTTTGCCGAAATTTGTTCAACTGTCTCAATGGTCATCAGATACGACGCACTGGCACTCATCCACTTGTAGTTCGGTCCAGGTGCGCTGAAGGTGTGATCGTGCCGGAGCTTGTTGAGCAGCACTGTCCAGAAGAGGGTGTAGCCCGCCTCGCCGAGTCGGTGGCCTAAGTCCCGGCGCATAACCAGCGTTGAGGCCTCGTCCATGCCAGCGGTGGGATCTTGGACGGCCAACCCTTCGGCATCGATCCATCGGAAATCATCCTCACGACGTAGGTCAAGGAGGTCGATCAACATCCGGCTGGGGACATAGCCTGTTGGTTCGTCGATGCCAGCGCGCCCACGCGAGGTGCCAGTCCCGCCGTACCACGCGATTGGCTGGTAAAAATTTGCTGGCAACTCCTCATCGAGAGGCCCACGCGGCTCGGCATTGCCGTCGGCCCAGTCCCAATCCGGCGATCTCGGGTGCGCGGCAAGCAATCTGTTGTGTACCTCGGCGTTTTCAGGCATCCAACGACCGTCCCAGTTCTTCCCTACCGCCCAGGTTCGAATCGCTTCTGCTTTCGCTACAGGTATTAGGTAACCGCGGACTTGCATCCATGCATGGAGGCTGGGCGCGTCGAGCGCAGCTATCTCGGGCGGAAGCTCCTGGGTCCAGCCTGCGTGCCGTATGAGCGACAGCCACTCGATGCCGTCTGGCGACTTCAGGCTGATAAGGTCCAGCGGGTCTGGCACGCCGTCAAGATCAACGGGGTAATCCGCCGGCGCATCGGGGAAGATTGCTTGAACCGGGGCGAACCAAGCCCTTTCTTCACCCTTGGGATCCTCGACCCCACCCGGTACCAGAACACATGGGTCGATATCCCTGTACACGAGTTGCTCGGCATACTCGTAAGTGAAGGGCTCGTCATCACCCCATCGATCTCGCAGGTCGAGGTTGTCAGCGATGCGGCCAAGAGTCTCGTAGAGGCCGATCCATTGATACTTCTTGCCGTAGCGCTCAACTGCGCCATCGTTGCCCCGCCGCCCACGTTCGATGCGCTTGAATCGTTCAGGTGTCCAGCCAAGCTCGAGTACACGGGCGAAGATGACTCGCTCGGCCAACGCACGGAGCTTTTGATGGTCTGAATGCTCGAAATGATCTAAGGCCGGCTCAAGCACATAACGGCCGAAGTCGCCCGTCATGCCGTTCAGCGAGAACCAAATCGATGAATAGTCGTAATCCGGCGGCTTGACCATGCCTTCAATGGTTTTGACGGACAGAGCTTTTATGGGCCACTTCGCCCCGTATGGAGGCTGCCAGGCAGGTCCACTCCAGCCGCGTTGACGCGCCACTGCAGACGTGCGCCGCAGACAGTCACGCGTCAACAAATGCAGGGGCCACCCGTCAGCGACCAATTCGACAGCAGCATCCGCAATTTCGAGTATTACAGCGGCGTCGGAAGCGCGAAGGGCAACGGCGCAAAGTGCGGCCGAAAGCCGTTCCACGACATAGGGATCGTCACAGCCTCGGAATAGCTTCACGCCAGATGTGAAGCCTTCCGGTCCACGTTCTCCGATGCTTACGAGCGCCTTCGTGGCACGGTCACGCACACGGCGGTCCGGGGTGGTTAGCATCCATCCCAGCACCAGGGTAGCCAGGTGAGCAACGTCCGGCGACAGCGGCGAGGTATCTCGGGCTCTTCGGCGAGGGTTCCAGCCCCAGTCGAGTAGAGCCATAATAGCGTTGTCATTCTCATATGCGGTAGACCTGACGAGCCACTCAGACCAGCTGATTTCTCGGTCCGGCAACGCTTTCGACGACAGCCGCCGATGGATCCACTCTGCGTTGACCGCGTGCCCGGGTATGCAGGACACGCGAATAAGGTTCTCCCATAGGTCGTCAGTCCAGTCTTCGTAGTTGGCGAGCTGCTCAACGATGCGAATGGTCCGATCACTCGTGTGATTTGGAGCTCGTAACGCGATGCTCTGCACGAAAGCGTCGATCACCGCGCGGTCAACGCGATTCTCGTCGTCCTTGAACAGATCAATGATCTCGATGCCCAATTTCTCGGGTGCAACGACAGCGAGTGCACCGATAGTGCCAGCTTCTTCCCAGCAGTCATCGCCAAGTGCCGCATACCACCCGGTGAGATCCTTGCAAGACTGCTCCGCGAGGAGGACAGCACGCAGAACGTCCCCAAGGCGTTGATATCCGAATGCGATTTGGGTGTCGTAGGTCTGTATCAGGACGCCCTCGCGGAACAGCCCAAGCAGGAGGCTTGTGGACCAAGGCCGGCCTGGTAGTAGCAGCTCAGAAATCCTGTCAACATCGGCGCGTTCGTAGGGGCCTGGGCCGAGGATTGCGAGTTCACGCGCTAATCGCTGCACCAGGTTCGACGTCTCGTCGTAGTCGCAACGCGTTGGCGCGCTGAGGCGCTTATTGACCGTGTCCATAAATGCGTTACACACGGTAGCGAGTCCTGCAGTTCCCAAGATGAAGCGATCCTCGCCTAGGGTGGCGAGTGCCTCGCAGGCGAGTTTGAGAAAGAGTGGATTTTCAAACTCGGGATTGAGTGTGGGAAATGTCAATCGCTCGAGGTTGTATTCGCTTGTATAGCGGTCGATCGCATCGCTCGTGGCTTCGGCGAACCCGTAATGCTCGACTTGGGGGAACCTGGTTGCATTACCGACCACAGGCCCGACGAATTCGGTTCGGCAAGACACCACCAGACCAACGTTCGGGTATCGATCGACTGCTGCGGCAAGAGCTGGTAGCTCATCGATCCATCGCTCAGCGTTAGTGCCCTCATTAAGAGCATCGAGCATCAATAGCGCAAGGTGACCTGATGCCTCACCTGCCGCGTTGAGAAGTGCGAGGACCTCGTCAAGTGAGCCGTCGACCTCGACAAGCTGCCCGATCTGAAGTTGCAGATTCCTCGCGTCAAAGTCCTGCCCGAGTGCGATGAGTGTCGGCAAGCCGTCCTCGATCCGCCGCTTTGCGATGTCGCAGAACAGATGTGTTTTCCCAACACCAGCTCGACCCGTCATGAGAAGTCGACCCGAGTCGGCGGCTTGCGCCGCCGGGGAACGAAGCAGCGAACGAGCACGGTACAGTGCTTCGCGCGCTTTTTGAACGTTACTGTGCAAAGTTCCAGAATTTCCGATGTAATACCGGTAGTCGGGCTCGTCGCCATTACCGTGGCTAGCCTTCAGGTGGCGCTCCCGCAATAGTTCGCCAATTGCATCAAGGCCGGCCTCAGGACTCCTGAGATCGTCGACAATCGTCGGCAGGTCGCTAGTTGTCCGGACCGCTTCTAAGTACCTCTGAACGGCGACTTCAGCCTGCATCAACTTCTCGACCGAGGCTTCGATAGAAGCCCTGAATGTAGCCTCATCGCCCTCGGGTGCAGGCCACCAGCTGCATCGGGCCTTCCGAATTTCAGCGAGAGTTACCTGGACTTTGCGAACGTATTCCGAAGTACGCCCGAGCCCCTGCAATGCGCTCACGGCATCGACTTCTACATGCAGGGAAGGACTATATCGACGACCAGCTTTAGCGATGACGTCGTCGAGTCGACGCTTGAGATCGTCAGGCGAAAGAGCCGAGGCGTTGAACCAGTACCGCACCCGACCCGCATGCTGCGGCTTCGTCAACTCGCTTGTAAGGTCGTGTAGGCCCACGTAGACAAATTCAACCGTCATGCCCTTATCGGCTGCGGCGCTCTCCCATTCAATCTTCTTCTCTGCCCACTTCGTAGACGCGGACCTCCTAGGTCTCGGACCGCTGGTATCGCCGGCCGGCAGATCGTAGGGCAGCGCGATGAAATACCGCTTCAAGTTCGGCTCAGTTTCAAGGACACGCATGACTGACTCTTGAATCTGGCCAATCTCGTTGTCGCGAAACGCAAACAAATACTTTGCCTGCCATGCCCACACATCGCCGTTTGGCAGGATGCCCTTTCCCTCTCTTCCGCCATCAGGATTTCCGAACCTGAGGAAGGCGACGCCTTCGGGCCATTCGACCAATTGATCCCGCATGAGCAGCGACGCCAGTTCTTCGAACGCATCCGCTCGGGATGGCGGCGATCCGTAAGGCCGAATCTGATGGAAGTCGATATCAGGCAGTGCGCGGTGAGCGCTTCGCGTCATCCAGAAACTCCGATCCTGTTCAATATGTGCCGGCTCAAATCAAGCTAGCCCTGCGCTCCTCGAGTTGTGTCGGCGTTGGATTTCTTTGTTCCACCATCCTGCTGTCAGCCCAATCTCGCGCCTGTGAGTTGAGCCTCCCGCTGGGTCGTGGCCGGATCAACAGTCAGCCGATGTCAACAACCGCGTCGAGTAGATCGCAGACTTTGGCAACCGCCCCCGCCCAATCTCCGGCTGCCGGGATGGGCCTGTGGGCTCCGCCCGACGGTGGCGGCAAGCTGAACTCAGCTTCGCCGCCCGGCGCGTTCGGCGAAAGCATCAAGCGCAGCAAGCACTTCAGGTGCGCGCCAGGCGCGATTTCGCGACTGGTCTGTGAATTCGACGATGATCCCTGCCTTGATCAATGGGTCCAGATAGCGGTAGACGTTGCTCATCGGGATGTTCAGTTCACGGGTCAATAGTTTTGCGTTGATGACAGGACGTTTGATCAGCAGGTCGGCAATACGGTGTACAGCGGAATCCCGGCGAGCGGTGATTTTGGATGCCCAGAATTCCCTGATGGTTCGTAAGTCGCTCACGAGGTGGCGGCCGTTGTCGACTGCGAGTATCGATGCAGCAGAGAGCCTTTCGACGATCGGGGTAGGGTCACCCTCGCGGTATGCGGTCAGCGCTTGGAAATAGGAATCGGTATCAGTAAGCAGGCCCGCCGAGACTGGGACCGTGACCTGACGAGTCAGCCGCTTGTTGCGCAACATCGCCTGGATGAGCGCTCTGCCGGTGCGGCCATTTCCGTCCGGAAACGGGTGAATAGTCTCGAACTGCGCGTGCGCGATAGCGATCTGAGGAAGAACGGGGATATCGTCGCGCCCGGCGAACCGGATCAAGTCGTCGATGGCGCCTGGGACCCGACTGTGCTGCGGTGCGATGAAGTCTGCGCCACGCGGACCGAAGTCGCCGCCACCAATCCATACCTGCTCGGTTCGCCACCTGCCGGCGATGTCCGGATTGCTGGCGTTCATTAGCGCAGCATGCATCGCAAGGATGGCGGTACCGTCGATGCGATCGGCTAGTGCGACGGCGGCCTGCATGGCCTCGGTGTTTGCGACGATCACCGAGGCATTGCGACGGCGGGAATGTCCGAGAGTCTCGGCTTCGGCGATGGCGCGCGCTGAAGCGGTCAGATTCTCGATCTTGGAGCTGGCAGCCGATTCTGACCGGAGCAGCACCGAGGCGAAGGGTGCAATCTCGTCACCGAGTTCCGCGTCGAAGCGGGCGATCTCCTGGCTGGCCTCCTCTGCATCGGCAAGGATGCGAGAGGGAAGGGAGACTTCAAGATTTTCGACCTCGGCAGGAATCGCTGCCTGGTAATCACCAGACTGCCGCAGCGCTGCCCGCACATTCTGGCGCCCGTATCCAGCCTCGGTCGGCATACCCCATGTCAGGGTCTCGTACCCGACGGCGGTTGTAGCGCCATGTGATGACACCCGATCAGAGTATCATCACTTAGATTATTAACTGATAATAAGGAGATCTTTGTTATCACTTCGCGTGGCCCTCACCCGTCAGCCCGCAACGTATCGCTGCAGCCATGGAAGCGTCGTAGGTGGCGACGTTCGCGTGCTGCTTATTCGCCGCTTACGACCACGAATCGACCGGATTCGGCCAGCTTGAGGCTGGAAACAGCCAGGAGCCGATTCCTAATCCCTCGGTCGCAGGTTCGATTCCTGCCGAGGGCGCTTTCCGTGTCAGACGTCGGGCGATGCTTCACACCTGTGTCGGTTGATCCTTGACGCGGCACGAAGCCCAATCTCCACAAGCTGAAGATTGACGTGCATTAAGGTCTGTCTGTCCTGGTACCCGACAGTTCGGAGACAACATGAGCACCTATCGGACGATCGTTGTCGGGACCGACGGCTCCGACTCGTCGCTACGCGCCGTCCACCGTGCCGCCGAGATCGCCGCGCAGGAGAACGCGAAGCTGATCATCGCGAGCGCTCATCAACCCGTGGCCGAAAAGGGCGGCTGGTCGCGACCACCGTCGCCCGATCATGTGGTCGATACCCGTGCAGAGGACAGCCTCAAGAGCGAGGGCTACCGGATGCACGGCGCTGCCCCGGTCTACGAGATCCTCCAGGTGGCGCGCGACCGGGCGAAGGCCGCCGGTGCCGGGGATATCGTCGAGCGGGCGGTCGAGGGTGCGCCGGTCGACGCCCTGGTGAAACTCGCCAAAGATGTCGATGCGGATCTGATCGTCGTCGGCGACATCGGGCTGGACTCGGTCGCCGGGCGCCTGTTGGGCTCGGTGCCTGCGACCATCGCCCGTCGAGTGAAGATCGACATTCTCATCGTCCACACCGCGAACTAGGACGCCCCGCCTACATCGCCACCCACATCAGCTGGCCGTCGTCGGCGACAACGGTGCCTGCGGTCGGGGCGGCGAAGTGGGTGCCGAGCAGCAGGGCCTGTTCGCCGGCGACGCTCTGCAGCAGCCGGGCGCGGGTCACCGCAGCCGCGTCCGGATCGTCGTCGGGCAGCGCCTGTACGTCCGGATGGGTGATCTGCAGCGGATGGTGAATGACATCCCCGCTGATCACCGCCACCTCGCCGCCGGACTCGAGCCGCACCGCGGTGTGCCCCGGGGTGTGACCGGGCGTCGCGATCAGCCGGATCTCGTCGGTGATCGCGTGGTCCATCTCGGTGAGCCGCAGAACATCATGTGCGACAAGCGGTTCGACGGTCTCGTCGGCCGCGCGGTTCGGCGCCGAGGACTGCCGCCACGACGTGTACTCGTCGGCGGTGAGCAGGTAGGTCGCGTTCGGATAGGTGGGGACCCAGGCGCCGTCGCGCCGGGTCGTGTGGCGTCCGGCATGGTCGAGGTGCAGATGGGTGCAGACGACGGTGGTCACGTCGTCGGGGGTGAATCCGGCTGCGGCCAGCGACTGTCGGTACTGGTCGGGGTCCATGGGGATTTGGTACGGCAGGTCGTGCCCTTCGCCGAAGCAGCAGTCGACCACGACGAGATCCTCACCGGATTCGATGAAGAACGACTGGATGGCCACCAGCAGATTGCCGGCGTCATCGACGTAGTGCGGATACAACCAGCGCGGAAGCTCCGACGGCAGCCCGCGAAACACCCGGTCAGGCCGGGTCGGCACCACCGTCTCCAGGACGGAATGAACTGTCAGCGTGCCGATGGTCCACTTCTGCATGGCTCACCGTATGAGACAAATCATTTGGATACAAGGCTCGGCGTGACCTCCTGAACCGTCGGCCATCTGGCACACTCGGATGCGTGGCGCAGCCAAACGTCCGGTTCCAGCGACTCGCCGAACAGGTCGCCGACCAGTTACGGCGCCAGATCCTCACCGGGGAACTACCCGACGGCAGCATCCTGCCCAAGGAGGACGAACTTCTGGTCGAGTACCCGATCAGCAAGCCGTCCCTGCGCGAGGCGATGCGCATCCTCGAGGCCGAGGGGCTGCTGACAGTACGACGCGGCAAGCTCGGCGGCGCAGTGGTTCACCGACCCGATTCCGCAAACCTCGCCTACACCATGGGACTGGTGCTGGGCGCCGGGCAGGTCGGACTCGCCGACGTGGGTACCGCGCTGCTGCAGGTCGAGCCGGCCTGCGCCGCACTCTGCGCCCAACGCGCCGACCGCAAACGCACCGTCGTCCCGATTCTGCGTGAGCTACACGAAGAATCGGTCCGGTCCGTATCGGATCTGCTGCAGGCCACCTCGGCAAGTCGGCGGTATCACGAGGCGCTGGTGCGCCACTGCGGCAACGAGACGATGATCATCCTCGCCGGCGCGCTGGAGGCATTGTGGTCCGCCCACGAGCAAAACTGGTCGGCCCAGGTGACGGATCACTCGACCGTGCCGGTCGAGGAACGCAGAGCGGTCCTGGAAGATCACCGTCAGGTGATCGACGCGATCGACATGGGCGACGCCCAACGGGCCCGCGATCTGGCCGCGGCGCATCTGGTCAGTGCCCAGCAGTACCCCGGCGTCGACGGCATAGTCGACCCGACCATGGTGCGCAGCTGGGCACAGTCGAGCCCACGGCGACCGTGAACGGGGGCGCCTCGATGCGACCGTTGACAGCGGTTCTTATTTTCATATGATTTGGTGATGAAGGCTGGCGACGCCGCCCATGCTGCCGACGCAGCCCACTACCGCACAGCCGGATGGTGGTCGGACCGCACACTCTCGCAGACCGTGCGCGAACACGCCCTCGCCCAACCCGACAAGCCGGCCTATGTCGACTAC
The DNA here is from genome assembly GCF_058270075.1 of Mycobacterium shunyiense. Taxonomy (NCBI): domain Bacteria; kingdom Bacillati; phylum Actinomycetota; class Actinomycetes; order Mycobacteriales; family Mycobacteriaceae; genus Mycobacterium; species Mycobacterium shunyiense. The sequence continues at coordinate 30,648 of NZ_JBZDPU010000027.1, forward strand.
CCCAACACCACGTTCACCTGGCGCGAATTCGACCGTGCCGCATCGCTACTCGCTGCCCAACTGGCAGGCCTTGGCGTCACGATCGGTGATCGCGTCGCGGTCTGGCACGGCGACACCACAGCCATCCATGTGTTGTTCGTGGCGATCGAACGGTGCGGCGCGGTCGTCGTGGGGATCGGCGCCCGCGCCGGGACCCGCGAGGCCACCCAGATCCTGCGGACCACCGAGCCGCGTGTGCTGATCAGTGACGCGGCGCGGCACCCGTCGGCCCAAACCACCGTGTCCGGACTGACCGACGAGATCAGCGCGCTGGTGTTGGACGGTTTGTCCCTCGCCACTGACACCCCGTCGCGACCACCGGCCGCGGGTGTCGGCGCCGACGAGGTATTCCTGATCAACTCCACCTCGGGGACCACGGGCCTACCCAAATGCGTTGTGCATACCCAGAACCGGTGGCACTACTTTCACCAGCGGGCGGTCGCCAACGGCGCGCTGACGTCGGATGACATCTTCCTGCCCGTCATCCCAGCACCGTTCGGGTTCGGCATCTGGACCGCCCACACCACCCCGATCTACCTCGGTGCCACCACGATCCTGCTGGAAAAGTTCGACGCGAAGGCCGCATGTGAGGCGATCGCACGCCACCGGGTCAGCGTGTTGTGCTGTGTCAGTACCCAATTGATGATGATCATGGCCGACCGGGCGTCACGCGAGAACGACCTGAGCTCGCTGCGCGTGGTCTTCACCGGCGGCGAGGCTCTGCCGTACCGGCGCGCCGCCGACTTCGAGGAACTCACCGGCGCCACCATCCTGCAGTTCTACGGCTCCAACGAAACCGGTCTGCTGAGCGGGACGACTCTGCAGGATTCCCGGGAACGCAGGCTGCGCACCGCCGGCCGACTGGTGCCCGAGATGGCGGTGCGCCTGTTCGACGGCGACGACGACGTGACCTCGACCGGGCGTGGGCAACCGGCGTGCCGCGGACCGGCCACCAGCCTCGGTTATCTGGGCGGGGTGGACCACGACAAGCTCTACACCCCGGACGGCTGGATGCGGATGGGCGACATCTGTGAGGTCGACGCCGAAGGCTACCTGTCGGTCACCGGCCGCACCTCGGATTTCATCGTGCGCGGCGGCAAGAACATCAGTGCGGGTGAAGTCGAGGATGCGGTGACGACGCATCCCGCCGTGGCAGTCGCAGCCGCGGTGGCCATGCCCGACCCGGTCTTCGGCGAGAAGGTCTGCATCTACATAGAACCGGTAGCGCGCTCCAAAGGCCAAACGATCGATCTCCCTGGACTCGTCGAGCACCTCCTGGCCGAGGGCATGTCGAAAGAACTGCTTCCCGAGCAGCTCATCGTGCTCGATGAGCTGCCCCGGTCATCGGGCGGAAAGATCGCCAAAGGACAACTGCGCGAAGATATCCGGACGCGGTTGGGAGACGGCTATGAGCGTCGGTGAGATGCGCGAGGGCGGGCTGAAAGTATGGTCTCCGTCGGTGACCCCGCCGATCGGGGTCGACCTGACCGAGGAGCAGACGCTGGCCGTGGCGTTCCGGCACCTTGCCGGCATCGGATTCGCCGAGAACATGGCAGGCCACATCACCTGGCAGCCCGAAGAGCGCACCGAGATGCTGGTCAATCCATGGGGCCTATGGTGGCAGGAGCTCACCGCATCCGACATCTGCGTCGTCGACGAGGATGCGCACGTGGTGCGGGGACGCTGGGATGTCACCCCGGCCATCCACATCCACACCGAACTGCACCGCAGACGCGACGACGCCCGCGTCGTCATCCACAACCATCCCTATTACGTGAGCCTCATCGCCGCTTTGGGCAAGCTGCCGGACCTGGTGCACCAGACCGGCTCGCTGTTCCTCGACGACATGTGTCTGGTCGAAACCTATGACGGTGAGGTCGATTCGGCACCGCGGGCCAGTGAACTCGCCGAGCGGATCGGCGCGGCCAACCTCACCATCCTGGCCAACCACGGCGTCATCACCACGGGAGGCACCGTGGCCGAGGCGGTGTACCGGGCCGCATCGATCGATCGGGTGTGCAAGCTGGCCTACCAGGTGATGCTGACCGGCCGCCAGCCCACCGCGATGAATCGCTCCGACATGTACGGCATGCAGGCCTCGCTCATCGAGCGGGCCGCCGACGTGTACTGGGCTGGAGCGGCCCGCATGACCATCAAGGCCGACCCAGAAGTCCTGACCTGAGGCAGCAAGGAGATTCAGCCCATGAAGTCCATCGACGAACTCGCAGGCAATCTCGACTTCACCACCGCCCAGAAGGGTGCCGAGCGCACGGTCACATTTCTTCCGGAACCCGAACGGGCCGAACGCCTCTACACCGTGATCTCGGTCGACGATCACATCGTCGAGCCGCCCGACACCTTCACCGGCCGCGTGCCCCGCAAGTTCGCCGACCGTGCCCCGAAGGTGGTCGATACCGAGAACGGGGGGCAGACCTGGATGTACGACGGGCAGTCGCTGCCCAACGTGGGATTCAACGCCGTTGTAGGACGGCCCGTGGACGAATACGGTTTCGAGCCCGCCCGTTTCGACGAGATGCGCCGCGGCGCCTGGGACATTCACGAACGCGTCAGGGACATGGACCTCAACGGCGTGTACGCCTCGCTCAACTTCCCGTCGTTCCTGCCCGGGTTCGCCGGCCAACGGCTGCAGCAGGTGACCAAGGACCGGGACCTGGCGATGGCGGCCGTGCGGGCCTGGAACGACTGGCACCTCGAAGCGTGGGCGGGGGCATATCCCGAGCGGATCATCCCGTGCCAGCTACCGTGGCTGCTCGACCCCGAGGTCGGCGCGCAGATGATCTACGAGAACGCCGAACGCGGCTTCCACGCCGTGACCTTCAGCGAGAACCCAGCCATGCTCGGCCTGCCGACCATCCACTCCGGGTACTGGGAACCGATGATGGCGGCGTGCGCCGAGACGGGCACCGTGGTCAACCTGCACATCGGCTCCTCCGGTTCGGCGCCGTCCACCACCGACGACGCCCCACCGGACGTGCAGGGTGTGCTGTTCTTCGCCTACGCCATCACCGCCGCGGTGGACTGGTTGTACTCAGGTCTGCCCAGCCGGTACCCCGATCTCAAGATCTGCCTGTCGGAGGGCGGAATCGGCTGGGTCGCAGGGCTACTCGACCGGCTCGACCACATGCTCAGCTACCACCAGATGTACGGAACATGGAAAGCGCTGGGCGAAACCCTCTCCCCCGCCGAGGTGTTCACCAGGAACTTCTGGTTCTGCGCGGTCGAGGACCAGTCGTCGTTCATCCAGCACGAACGGATCGGCACCGGCAACATCCTGCTCGAAGCCGACTACCCGCACTGTGATTCAACCTGGCCACACACCCAACGCATCATCCACGAACAGATCCAGGGCCTGCCCGCCGAGGTGATCCGGAAGATCACCTGGGAGAACGCCTCCCAGCTCTACCAGCATCCGGTGCCGTCGGCCGTGCAGAACGATCCGAACGCCTACTGATCCATGACCGAACCGCTGCGCGTCGCCGTCCTCGACGACTACCAGGGCATCGCCGACACCGTCGACTGGTCACCGATACCTGGTCCCGTGCAGATCACCGCCCTCAGGGAACACATCGCACCCGGTCCGGCACTGGTCGAGACCCTGGCCGGACACGAGGTCGTCGTCGCGATGCGGGAACGCACCCCGCTCGACGGAGCACTGCTCGCCGAGCTGCCCGCGCTGAAACTGCTCGTGACGACCGGGCCCTTCAACGCCGCCATCGACGTCGCCGCGGCACAGCGCCTCGGCATCACCGTCTCGGGCACCGGCGGTGCCGTCACTCCGACCGTCGAACACACCTGGGCGCTGATCCTGGGGCTGCAGCGCCACCTGACCACCGAGGATCAGCGCATCCGTGACGGGCGGTGGCAGAGCACCATCGGCACCGACCTGCACGGGGCCACCCTCGGCCTGGTCGGGGTGGGCCGGATCGGCAGCCGGGTCGCCGCGATCGGCAAGGCCTTCGGCATGGACGTCATCGCATGGAGCCCCAACCTCACCGACGAGCGCGCCGCCAAGGCCGGTGTCGCGCGGGTGGATCGCGACACCCTGTTCACCGGCGCCGACGTAGTGTCGCTGCACATGGTGCTGGCCGATTCGACGCGTGGACTGGTGGGCAGCGCCGAGCTGGCCACGATGAAGCCGACGGCGATCCTGGTGAACACCTCGCGAGGCGGCCTCATCGATGAGCCGGCCCTCGTCGAAGCCCTGCGCAGCAACCAGATTCGCGGTGCGGCGCTCGACGTCTACCAGCACGAGCCACTGCCGGCGGGCAACCCACTGGCATCCCTGCCCAACACGCTGCTGACACCGCACCTCGGCTACGTCACCCAGACCGTCATGTCCATCTTCTACCGCGACATCGTCGAGGACATCGCCGCCTACTGTGCCGGCGCACCGGTGCGCCTGGTCACCGCGTAGGGGTAGCACAGGTCCGAGGCGGCTCTCGATTGCGGTGGCAAACCGCGAACAGTGTCGACGTGTTCCCGGGGCCGCAGACTTCGATGCCCAAACTTGTTCGCTGGAGCCAGATCCCAGTGGCCGTGTGCGCTGCACACTGACTCGCGGGGAGCTAAAAATTCCGTTTGGGAAGTAACTGTGAGGAAGATCAACATTCCTTAATGGAACGTTGTCGATCCACTAAGGGCCTGTTACGTTCAGCCGATCAAACGCGGTCGGATGGGGTTTTCCGTCGGCATGCGCCGAACCGGAGAGGTGGATTTTGCCGTGGCTAAGCTGTTTCGGCTCGCCAAACGCTTCTGGATTCCTTTGGTGTTGGTGGCGGCGCTTGCCGTCAGCGGCTTCGCGATGAACCGGATGCACGGCATCTTCGGGACCCACATCAACACCGATCCGGGCCAGTCGGCCGGGGACGACATCGTCGAGTTCAACCCCAAGCGCGTCGTCTATGAGATCGAGGGGCCCAGCGGCACCAGCGGTCATGTCAGCTACCTCGACGCCGACGCCCAGCCGCACACCGAGAGCTTCACGTCGCTGCCATGGCGACACGAGGTTGTCACCACCCTGCCGACGGTGTTCGCCAATGTCGTTGCCCAAGGAGATAGCGAAGTGATCAGCTGCCGGATCGTCGTCAACGGCGAAGTCCGAGACGAGCAGACCGTGAACCAGCATGACGCGCAGGCCTTCTGCCTGGACAAGGCCGCCTGATGGGCAACCACGAGCACAACGGCTCCGAACTCAAGGACACCAACCACAAGGGAGTCGCCCGCGTCATCCGCGTGGCTGCGATCCCCATCATCCTGGCGTGGATCATCCTCGTCGTCGTCCTGAACGCACTGGTCCCCCAGCTCGAGGTCGTCGGACACGAGCACGCCGTGTCGCTTTCGCCACAGGACGCACCGGCGTTGGTGGCGATGAAGAAGATCGGCGAGCGCTTCGACCAATTCGACTCGGACACCATCGCGATGGTGGTGCTGGAGGGCGACCAGCCGCTGGGCACCGAAGCCCATCACTACTACGATGAGCTGGTCCGCACGCTTCAGGCCGATACCGAACACGTTCAGCACGTACAGAACTACTGGGGCGACCTGATCACCGCTGCCGGCTCGCAGAGCACCGACGGCAAGGCCGCCTACGTCCAGGTCAACCTCGCCGGCAACCAGGGTGAGACGCTGGCCAACGAATCGGTGGCTGCAGTACGCAAGATCATCGACGACTCGCACCCGCCTGCGGGGGTGAAAGCCTATGTCACCGGCCAAGGTCCGCTCACCACGGACATGAACGAGGCCGGCGACAAGAGCATGGTCAAGATCACCTTCGTCACCATCGCAGTGATCGCGGTGATGCTGATCGTCGTCTACCGGTCGTTCGCCACCATGCTGCTGATGCTGATCGTGGTGCTGTTGGAGATGTCCGCCGCGCGTGGTGTGGTGGCCGCGATCGGCCACGCCGGGATGCTCGGTTTGTCGACGTTCTCGGTGAGCTTGCTGACCTCGTTGGCCATCGCGGCGGGAACCGACTACGCCATCTTCCTCGTCGGCCGTTATCAGGAGGCCAGACAAAAGGGCCAAGAGCGAGAAAATGCCTATTACACGGCATTTCACGGTGTCGGCCATGTCATCCTCGGTTCCGGTCTCACCGTTGCCGGCGCCATGCTCTGCCTGCACTTCACCCGCTTGAACTACTTCAGCTCCATGGGTGTCCCCAGCGCCATCGGCATGTCCGTGGTGGTGCTGGCTTCTCTCACGCTCGCGCCGGCGATGCTGGTGGTCGGTAGCCGGTTCGGCTTGCTCGACGCCAAGCGCGAGATCCGCTCGCGGGGTTGGCGCAGGCTCGGCACCTCGGTGGTGCGCTGGCCGGTGCCGATCCTCGCCGCCGCCATCGCCGTGGCGCTCGTCGGGCTGCTGGCGCTGCCCGGCTACAAGACGTCCTACAACGAGCGGCTCTACATCCCCAAGGATCTGCCGTCCAACGTCGGATATGCCGCCGCGGAACGCCATTTCACGGCTGCCCGGATGAATCCAGATCTGCTGCTCGTCGATGCGGGACGGGACCTGCGCAACCCAGCCGACATGATCGTGCTGGACAAGATCGCCCGTGAGCTGATCCGCGTACCCGGCGTCGCCCGCGTGCAGAGCATCACCCGGCCGCTGGGCCGTCCCATCGCGCACAGCTCGGTGCCCTTCCAGGTGAGCATGCAATCGGTGTCGATGACCGAGAACCTGCAGTTCCTCCGCGAGCGCATGGGCGACATGAACACGCTGACCGATGATCTCGGCCGGATGATCGTGATCATGGAGAACATGCTGGGTCTGATGAACCGGATGACCGGTATCACCCACGAACTCACCGCGAGCATGAACGACATGCAGGCCAGCACCAACGAAATGCGGGATCACATGGCTGATTTCGATGATTTCATGCGGCCGATGCGGAACTACCTGTACTGGGAACCGCACTGCTACGACATCCCGATGTGCCAATCCATGCGCTCACTGTTCGACGGGCTCGACGGCATCGACACCATGACCGAGACCCTCTCGGAATCGGTGAAGAACATGAACGAGATGGACCAGCTGATGCCTCAGCTGGTGGCGCAGCTACCACCGATGATCGCCATCTCGAAGTCCATGCAGGGCACCATGAAGACGATGTTCAGCACGTTCAACGGGCTGGTCGACCAGATCGGCAAGATGACCGACACGGCATCGGTGATGGGCCAGGCATTCGACGACGCACGCAACGACGATTCGTTCTACCTGCCGCCCGAGGCGTTCGACAACCCGGACTTCAAGCGCGGGCTTGACCTGATGGTCTCGCCGGATGGTCAGGCCGCGCAGTTCATCATCACCCACGACGTGGATCCGGCCACCTCCGAAGGAATTTCGCACGTCGACCCGATCCTGAAGACGGCGCGCGAGGCGATCAAGACGACGCCGCTGGCCGACGCCAAGATCTACCTCGGCGGCACCGCGGCCACCTACAAGGACATCCAGGTCGGCGCCCAGTGGGATCTGCTGATCTCGGCCTGCGGCGCAATCACGTTGATCTTCATCGTGATGCTGTTGATCACCCGCGCCCTGATCGCGTCATTCGTGATCGTCGGCACCGTGATCCTTTCTCTGGCAGCATCGTTCGGCCTGTCGGTCCTGGTGTGGCAGTACCTCCTCGGAATCGACCTGCACTGGATGACGCTGGCGTTCTCGGTCATCATCCTGCTGGCGGTCGGATCCGACTACAACTTGCTGGTGGTCTCACGGATGAAGGAAGAGGTCAGCGCTGGCATCAACACCGGCATCATCCGGGCCATGGGAGCCACGGGTGGCGTGGTCACCGCGGCCGGCCTCGTGTTCGCCTTCACGATGGCTTCGATGGCCACCAGTGATCTGATCGCGATCGGCCAGGGCGGCACCACCATCGGCCTGGGCCTGCTGTTCGACACCCTCGTCGTTCGCTCGCTGATGACTCCCACAATTGCCGCGATCCTGGGCCGCTGGTTCTGGTGGCCGCTACCGATACGCCAGCGGCCGGCGCGTTTTCTCTCCGATCGGACCACACCGATACCGGTGGCGAGAATGTCGTGACCCGCGTCGATACCATCGACGCATGAGCACAGGCGAGCTCTCGGCCACCCAGGCGCGCACCCGTGGTGCGATCATCGAGGCCGCCGCCGCGGTCCTAGCTGACGACCGGACCGCGACGTTGCCCGATATCGCCAACGCGGCCGGGGTCGGCCGCACCACCGTGCACCGCTACTTTCCCGACCGGGAATCTCTGATCAACGCGACGATTGTCGACTCGGTACAGGTCGTGACCAACGCTGTGGCCGCTGCCGCACCCGAGGACGGCTGCGCGGTCGAGGCCATGCGGCGCGTCATCAACGCGATGATCTCGGTCGGCAACCGACTGCTGTTCCTGTTCGACGACCCGAATGTTCTCCGCGGCCTGCCACCCGAGGCGGTGCCGGACAACAGATATCTCACCAGCCTGATCGAACGCGGCCAGGCCGAGGGCGTGTTCGATCCGGAGTCGAGCACCCAGTGGCTCGAACACGCGCTCTACGGTCTGGTGATGTGGGCCTGTCAGGACTCCAAGGACGGCCTCATGCCACAACACGCGGCCGCACCCGCCGTCATCCGCACCTTCGAGCGCGGCGTGCGTTGCCGCGACTGACTCAGCGCACCCCTCGATGCGCCCCGAACTCCTCGGCGAGGAACGACAGCAGCACGTCGTTGAACTCTCCGGCATGGCTGATCGGGATTCCGTGGGGCCCACCGGCGATGACGTGCAGGCGGCTGTCGCGCAATGCCTCGTGGGTGCGTAGCCCGGCCCCCTCGAACGGCACAGTTGTGTCGGCATCCCCGTGAATCACCAGACTGGGCACCGTGACTCGTGGCAGGTCCTCGCGGAAGTCGGTATTGCCGAAGGCGGTGAGACAGGCGAGCGCGGCGTGCTTGTTGGCCTGACCGCACATCGCCAGCGTCTGCCGGCGTTGATCCTCGCTGATCACCAGTTCTCCGTTGACCGAGAAGACGTCGGTCATCAACTGGTCGTAGAAGGCATCCTGGTTCTTCGTCAATGACATCGCCATCTGGGCCGCCTCCGCCTTACCCAGCGGCCCGGCAGGATTGTCGCGAGAATGCAGCATGTAGGGAGTCACCGACGACGCAAATACCGCACTGCGGACCCGTGCGGTGCCTTTGCGGGCGCAATAGCTGGCCACTTCTCCCCCACCCATCGAGAAGCCGACCAGTGTCGCATCATGCAGGTCCATTTCCTCCATCAGTGCCGACAGGTCATCCGATAGGGATTCGTAGGTGTATCCCACCAACGATGTGTCGCTGCGACCGAAACCTCGGCGGTCATAGGTGATCACCCGGTAGCCGGCCGCTGCCAGCGCCTCGACCTGTGGAGCCCAGGACTCCCCGGTGAGCGGCCAGCCATGGATCAACACCACAGGCCGGCCGTCACCGCCGGTGTCCTCGACGTGCAGGTCGATCGATCGAAGCAGACCGCGATATGCGGTGATCGCCGTCATGGGCAGCATCCCTCCAGCCGTCTCGGTATCCGGTCAGCTCAGTGCATTACCCGATCGCCGCCGGCCGAAACCTGCTCGGACTACCGGCTTCGCTGAGCGGTCACCGCCGCCAGAACAGATGATGGGTGACCGCGCCGCCGGGGCTCGGCACCACGTCATGGTGGAACCGGTCGTTCAGCTCATCGGGCGACTCCCACAGCCGCGACCCGCTGCCCAACTCGATCGGCGACACCGCCACATGCAGGGTGTCGATCAGGTCGGCGTCGAGGAACTCCCGGATGGTGCTCGCTCCCCCGCCCAACCGGACGTCCTTACCCTGCGCGGCGCTGCGGGCCTGTTCCAGAACCGTCGCCGGATCCGCGTCGACGAAATGGAAGGTGGTGTCGGACAGGGTCAACGACGGCCGCTCGTAGTGGGTCATGACGAACACCGGAGTGTGGAACGGCGGCTCCTCGCCCCACCAGCCCTGCCAGTCGGCGTGATCCTCCCACGGACCGCGGTACGGACTGAACTTGTTGCGGCCCATGATCTCGGCACCGATGTTGTGGTGGAAGTCCCGAGTGAGGTAGTCGTCGAGACCGCGACTCCCGCCCGGCTCAGTCCGGTTGGGCCAGCTTGCCGTGGCACCGGCCCAGGCGAACATCTCGCCCGGTTCGGCATGACCGAACGGTCGCTCGAAACTCTGGTTCTCGCCGGCGCCGAACCCGTCGCCGGAGACGTTGAAGTTCTGGACCTTGAGCAGCTGGGCCACGCGTTCTCTCCCGTTCAGTCAACAATGGATGCTGATTGGACTTGAGTAGAGAGTAGAACTCATCGCACGCGGCGGACGCTACCGCGTGGCCTCCAGTTGACGACGGACTTCGAGGCGGCGCAGTTTCCCCGACGAGGTGCGTGGCAACGACCCCGGTGACATCAACACCACGTCTGCGGGCGTGACACCGCACACGGACACCACGCGCCGGATCACGGCGCTGCGGGTGGTGTCCTGTTCGGTCCCGATGAACTCCGCTGCCACCAGCAGACGCGATTGCGCGGCGCCGGATTCCGTGCCGACGGCGACGACTGCCCCTTCGCGGACACCGTCCACCTCACCGACGACCTGTTCGATCTCGGTGGGAAAAATGTTGCGCCCGGCGATCGTGATGACCTCCTTGGAGCGTCCACAGATCACCAATGCGCCGTCTACGAGATAGCCGATGTCGCCGGTCGGGAACCACTGACCACTGCTCCCGGCATCGACCGGCGTGTTTCCCAAGTAGGACGCCATCATCGACGAACCACGAATCTCCACCTCACCCGATGCGCCGGACTCATCGTGCGAAGACGGGACGATGCGGATCTCCATGCCCGGCACCGGGCGTCCCAGCAACGCGTAGCGCCGGCCCGTGTCCTGCGCGTCCGGAATGTCGATCCGCAGGCCTTCTCCGGGCGTGGGAATGGTCACCGCACAGGTTGCCTCGGCCATCCCGTACGCGGGCGCCATGGCTCGCGCGTCGAATCCGAACCTGCTCATTCCGACGGCAAACCGATCGACACCGGCACAGTCGACGGGCTCACCACCGTTGATCGCGATGCGCACCGCACCGAGGTCGACGTCGGAGACGCGGTTGGCGAAACGGCCGAGTACCGAGTAGCCGAAGTTCGGCCCGGCGGTGAACGTCGCGCACGATTCGGACAGCCATTCGGCCCACCGCAGTGGCGCAGCCGAGAAGGCGCCCGTGGGCGCCAGCCACAGCGGCATACCCGACATCGTCGACGCCAACACCATTGCCAGGCCCATGTCGTGATAGACCGGCAGCCAGGAACATCCGACATCGTTGCGGCTCAACGACAATCGCTGCGTGACGGCCAGAATGTTGTTGAGCACCGCCTCGGGCGCCAGCATCGCAGTCCGCGGCGTGCCGGTGGACCCGGCTGTGCCCTGCAGGATCGCCACCTCCGCGTTATCTGGATACCGAAGCTGTCTCGATGTCGATGTCCGTGCGGCATCGGCGACATCGCACACGGTCAGCTGTGAGCCGGCATCCCGCAACAGCTGCAGGGTGGTGCCGTAACTGAACACCGTCGTCACGCCGATGCTGCTGAACCGGGACATCGTGGCTCGTGCCCACTCGGACGGTTCGGCACCACGCTGGGGACGGGGCAGCAGCGATACACCCGAACCCGCCAGCCACGAGCCCTGTATGGCGGCAATCAATTCCACCGTCGGTTCGCCCACGAGACCAACCGCGCCCGGCTGGTCACGGCCCAGCAGGTAGGCCGCAATGTGCTCGGCGAGCCCGTGTACTTCGGGCCAGGGGCGGCGCTGCCAGGTATCGGTGTCGCGATCCAGGACCACCAGATCATGCGGTGAGCCGACCATCGCCTCCCGCAGAGCACCTGCGAGCGGGTTCACGCTGCACTCCTCTGGTCGATCACCGACTGCAGATCGCCCACGGTGCTGCAGGTGATGAGGTCCTCCTCGCTGAGCTGCACACCGAACTTCTCCTCGATGGTCACCAGTCCCACCGCGAAAGAAACCGAATCCATGCCGAGGTCGTCGACGAGACGCGTACTGGCACTAAGTGTTTGACATGGGAGTTCGAGATCGTCGCGCAGAATCGAGACCAGCCCGTCGGATACGGCGGTCGATGCGGATGAATCGGTAGTGGTCATGTGTGATACCCGGCCGGCCGAAGCGGCCGGCCTCACCTTTCGTTTGCGTACTGGAGCGGTAGATTCGGATGGAATCGACTGTCAGTCAGTCGGTTTGACAAAACTCGGTGCGGGCCAGCGCGTGCGGGCAGTGTCCCGGTCAAGTTGGTAGAGCGCCATCCTGCGGTTGGACATCTCGTGTTCTCCGAGGAACCGACAACCGGCGAACTCGCACAACCCACGCACGGTGGTGTTGCGGTGGTCAGGGTCGAACATGATCCGCTCACAATCGGGATCGGCGGCCAGGACACTGGTGACAATCTTGGGCAGCAGCATCGGGCCGAGGCCCCGGTTGACAAGCTCTTCGTCGGCTATCGCCCCGTGCAGGCCGAGATCGTGCGGTTCACTATCATATCGGTCGGCAATGGAATCCTTGGCAGCACGATAGATTTCGAGGTATCCACGCGCCACGCCGCCGATGCTCAGGACGAGCGGCAGTGAATAATCGCCCTCTAGTTGGGCTTTCAGATGTTTACGCCAGCGCTGCACCGGCCAGTCATATTCCCAGGTCTTCGCCAGGTGCGGACGGTTCATCCACTCTGCGATCATTCCGGCATCGTCACCGGTAGCTACCCGAATCTTGCTCGGTGGCAACAGCCGCGGAACCGGCGGTCCCGGTGCGCGCCGCACCGCCTCGGAAACATTCTTGAGTTCCCTTGGCAGCACCGGGTAGTCATCCAGCCGCGACGCGTTGGTCACGCCGTTCGCCGTGGCCGAGTCAATGAAATACCAGTTGCGCTGTGCTGCAGCACTTCATCACACGTCAAAGCCCATCCCCCTGTCTCGGGCGCAGGTCGGGGGCGCCACGTCAGTGGGGCGCCACGCTCAAACCCGCAGCCTCCTTCGATCAGCGAGGCGAGCCTAACCAATGAATTTCCTATGATGGGGCCTCCCCTTTTCGGAGCGTGCACCCCCTCATCGGCGGCCTGAAACAGCCGTCAATATTCGGCGCGAACTTCAAAAGTGCCGAGCAACAGTATTTTTCGCGCTCTCAGCAACCGGTGCACTGCCTCCAGGCGCGGCGAGTAATTTGACGTTGACGATACGGGCCGCTGCGACCCGATCGGTCCGTCACGGCGAACAGCGCTGCCACGTGGCCGGAGTGGTTATGGTCGACTTTCCTCATCGCCGGGCTCATCGCAGCCAAGTCTGCGCGTCGCCGGCCAGCACCGAACACAGCCGAAATCCAGAAAACAACCGTTGTGGGCCCGTTCGGTGGCGGCGGTCAACCCCAGATCGCCTGCAGCATCGTGATGGTGTCCAGTGTCTCGACGACGTCGTGCACCCGGATGACATCGACGCCGGCGGCCCAGGCCGGCGCGATCACGGCCAGCGAGCCGGCCAGCCGATCAACGACTTCGCGGCTGGTGACGCGGCCGATGAATGTTTTTCGACTGACACCGAGCAGCACCGGAAATCCGTAGGTGCACAGTTCAGGGAGCCGCCGCAGCAATTCCAGACTGTGCTCGGTCGATTTCCCGAATCCGATGCCCGGGTCGATCCACACCGGCCCGGCACCACCGGCGGTGGCCGTTTGTGCGACCCCGGTGACCAGGCTCGCCACCTCACTGACCACATCCTCATACTCGGGGAACACTCCGGCGAGGACGGGCACCGTGTGCGAGTGCATGCTCACGTACCCGACGCCGAGCCTCCCGGCAAGGTCATAGAGTTTGCCCGAGACGTCGTTGATGATGCCTGCCCCCGCCCGCACCGCTGCCTCGGCCACTTCACGATTGCGGGTGTCCACCGACACCGTGCCCAGATCCGACAACCCGGCGACGACGGGCAGCACACGAGCGAGTTCCTCGTCGACTGAAACCGGCACCGCACCCGGTCTCGTCGATTCACCCCCGACATCCACCGCCCACGCACCGGCTTCGAACATGCGCCGTCCGGCCGCCACCGCGAGTGCGGAGACATCGAATCTGCTGTCGACCCAGAATGAATCGGGCGTGGCATTCAAGACGCCCATCACCCGCATCGAGGTGGGACAGGATCGTGCGTTCATCCCGGTCTGCTCAGGAGGACTGCCTGGGCGACCAGTAAGCCAGCATCTCAGCGAACGTTTCAAACGCGGGTCTCGAAACGCCGTATGGCGCTTCGAAATGCAGACTCACCGGGTAACCCAGGTCGACCACTCCATCGATGACCCGCTTGTAGAGGTCAACCAATTGTCGCCGTTTGGCTGCGGGTTCACCGGCTGCCAACGATCTGACGAAGTCCTGTTCCTGCGCGACGGCTTCATTGCCCGGGTCCTGGATCAGCCAGTCGATGAGGCCGACTCTGGTCTCGACCTTCGGCACGAAACCGAACGACAACAGCACCTCTGGCCGGTGATCGCTCGACCGCGCGAAATCGCCGAGGAAACCGACCACCGCGTCCGAGTACAGCAACTGGGTCATGGCGAAGGTGGCGCCCTTGTCGCATTTGAACGAGAACCGGCTCTCTTCGCCGGCGCGGGTGGGGATGAGGATCACGCCACGGTTGGCGACCAGGCCGTCGAATTTGGCCAAGGCGTCGGCCGGTGCGACACCCGTGCCGTCGCCGTCGTTCATGGAGCGGGGCACGCCGACGAAGATCACGCCGTCGAACCCGGACTCGTCGAGGCCGGTCAACCGCTGACGTAGCGCCGTTTCGTCGGAGAACGAGGTGACCTGCGTGCACAGGCCACGGACACCCGGCAGCTCGGGTTGCAGGATCGACCAGTAGTCGAGGACGTCCATCTTGGGTTTCATCTCGATGGGTCGGTCGTCGTCTTCGGCGATCATTCCCGGGATCATGACGTGACCAAGACGTCCTCCCATGCCGAACTCGGCGGAGAGCCGCGCCACCTTCTGCGCTTCGGCTACGGCATCGCCCGTTGCCCGATCGAGATTGGGTGGCACCAACTCGAGCGCGACGGTTCTCATGGACACAAGTACCTACTGACCCACGACGACCAGGAGGTCGCCGCCTTCGACTTGCGCGGTCGGGGCGACCGCGATTCTGGTGACGGTGCCGGATTCCGGTGCCGTGATCGCCGCTTCCATCTTCATCGCCTCGATGGTGGCGATGGACTGGCCGGCCTCGACCGCGTCCCCTTCGGTGACCTTGACTGTGACCACCCCGGCGAACGGCGCACCGATGTGGGCCGGGTTGGCCCGATCGACCTTCTCGGCTACCGGGACCTCGCTGGCAATACTGCGGTCCCGCACCACAATCGGTCGTAATTGTCCGTTGAGGATGCACATCACTGTCCGCATTCCTCGCTCATCGGGTTCGGAGATCGCCTCCAGCCCGATCAGCAGTTCGACGCCGGGTTCGAGTTTGACCCGGTGCTCCTCACCGTGACGCAGACCGTAGAAGAACTGGTTGGCGCTCAGTCGTGAGGTATCGCCGTACTCGTCGCGATGCGCCTCGAACTCCGCTGTAGGGCCCGGGAACAGCAGCCGATTCAAGGCGGCCTGACGCTTCGGCCCCGGCGCAGCCAGCACCGTTTCGTCCTCGGCGGACAATTCCTGGATCGACTTGGCCGGGCTCCGGCCGTTCAGCGCCTTGGTCCTCAGCGGTTCCGGCCAGCCGCCCGGGGGCTCTCCGAGTTCGCCTCGCAGAAAACCGATCACGCTGTCCGGGATGTCGTATCGAGCCGGGTCGGCGGCGAAGTCGTCGGCGTCGATACCCGCGCCCACCATCGCCAGTGCCAAATCGCCCACGACCTTGCTCGATGGGGTGACCTTCACCAGCCGTCCCAACATTCGGTCCGCGGCGGCGTAGTTCGCCTCGATGTCCTCGAAGCGGCCGCCCAGACCGAGCGCGATGGCCTGCTGACGGAGATTGCTCAACTGTCCGCCCGGGATCTCGTGCGTATACACCCGGCCCGTCGGAGAAGGAGGGCCCGAGGCCGCGACATCAAATGGCGCATATACCTTCCGCAACGCCTCCCAGTAGGGCTCCAGGTCGCACACTGCGTCGAGCGAGACGCCGGTGTCGTACTCGGTGTGCGCGGCGGCGGCCACGATCGAGGACAACGCCGGCTGACTTGTCGTGCCCGCCAATGGAGCTGCGGCACCGTCGACAGCATCGGCGCCGGCCATCCAGGCCGCCACATAGGTGGCCAACTGCCCACCCGGACTGTCGTGGGTGTGTACGTGCACCGGAAGGTCGAACCGCGATTTCAGAGCCGACACCAGCGTCGCGGCCGCCGGCGCCCGCAGCAAGCCCGCCATGTCCTTGATGGCCAGAACGTGCGCGCCGGCCTCGACGATCTGCTCGGCCAGACGCAGGTAGTAATCCAAGGTGTACAGCGACTCACGCGGATCGGACAGGTCGCCGGTGTAGGACATCGCAACTTCGGCGACCGTGGTTCCGGTGTTGCGGACCGCGTCGATGGCCGGACGCATCGAGTCCAGGTTGTTCAGCGCGTCGAAGATCCGGAAGATGTCCACCCCGGTGGCGGCCGCCTCATCGATGAACGCACGCGTCACGGTCTCCGGGTACGGCGTGTACCCCACGGTGTTTCGGCCCCGCAACAACATCTGCAGACAAATGTTGGGCAGCGCTTCGCGCAGCGCCGCCAGCCGCTCCCACGGATCCTGCTTGAGGAACCGGAGTGAGACGTCATAGGTGGCACCGCCCCAGCACTCGACGGACAGCAGCTGCGGCATGGTCCGGGCGATGTACGGCGCGACCCGCAGCAGGCCGCTGGTGCGCACCCGGGTCGCCAGCAGCGATTGATGGGCATCGCGAAAGGTGGTGTCGGTGATGCCGACAGCACGACTGTCGCGCAGCCAGGAGGCGAACCCTTCCGGCCCCAGCTCGGTCAGGCGCTGCTTGGATCCCGACGGCGGGGCCACGCTCAAATCACACGCGGGGAGCTTGTCGCGCGGATACACCGCCGAGGGTCGCGGACCGTGAGGCTGGTTGACCGTCACATCGGCCAGATAGTTGAGGATCCTGGTGCCCCGGTCGGCACTGCCGCGTGCAGTCAGCAGTTCGGGTCGTTCCTCGATGAAGGACGTCGTCACCCGCCCGGCCACGAAGTCGGGGTCCTCCAGGACCGCGGCCAGTAACGGGATGTTGGTCGATACTCCACGAATCCGGAACTCCGCGACCGCGCGTCGGGCCCGCGCCACTGCCGTCGAAAAGTCTCGTCCCCGACAGGTCAGCTTCACCAGCATGGAATCGAAATGCGCGGCGACCTCAGCGCCGAGGTTGGTGCCGCCATCCAACCGGACGCCGGCGCCGCCCGGTGAGCGGTATCCGGTGATGCGTCCGGTGTCAGGACGAAAACCGTTCGAGGGGTCTTCGGTGGTGATCCTGCACTGCAGGGCCGCACCGCGAATCTTCAACGCGTCCTGAGTGAGTCCGAGATCAGCCAGGGACTCCCCGCCCGCGATGCGCAGCTGACTCGACACCAGGTCGACATCGGTGATCTCCTCGGTCACCGTGTGCTCGACCTGAATCCGGGGATTGCACTCGATGAACACGTGGCGCCCCTGCTCATCGAGCAGGAATTCCACCGTACCGGCGCACGAGTACCCGATCTGACGAGCGAACGCCACCGCGTCGGCACAGATCCTTTCCCGCAGTTCGGGATCCAGATTTGGGGCGGGCGCCAGCTCGATGACTTTCTGGTGACGCCGTTGCACACTGCAGTCACGCTCGAAGAGGTGGATCACGTTGCCCTGCGTGTCGGCCAGGATCTGTACCTCGATGTGGCGCGGGTTGATCACCGCCTGCTCGAGGAACACCGTGGGATCCCCGAACGCCGACTGTGCCTCCCGGCTCGCGGCCTCGATCGCGTCCTTCAGGTCGGCCGGGTCGTTGACCTTCCGCATCCCCCGGCCCCCGCCACCGGCAACCGCTTTGACAAACACCGGGAAACTCATCGATTCGGCGGCTGCCAGCAGTTCCGAGATCGAACTCGACGGCGCAGACGACGCCAGCACCGGGAGTCCGGCCCTGCGGGCCTCGGCGATGGCCCGGGCCTTGTTGCCAGTCAGCTCCAGCACGTCGGCCGAAGGCCCCACGAACGCGATACCGGCCTGATCGCATGCCCGGGCCAGCTCAGGGTTCTCAGAGAGAAACCCATAGCCGGGATAGATCGCATCGGCGCCCGCATGGAGAGCGACCCGGATGACCTCATCGACCGAAAGATAGGCCCGGACCGGATGTCCTTCCTCGCCTATCTGATACGACTCGTCGGCTTTCAGCCGGTGCTGAGAATTACGGTCCTCGTACGGATAGACCGCGACCGTTGCGAGACCGAGCTCATAGGCCGCGCGAAACGCACGGATCGCGATCTCTCCCCGGTTGGCGACCAGAACCTTGTCGACCACTGTTTCCTTTCCTATCCCGCGAGCAGACGTGTAGGTACCCGTAGGGAGTGCTTTCCGGGTACCTACACGTCTGCTCGCCGGAAAACGGGCGAACTAAGCCAGAGCCCGTTGCGGGTGCCCGCTGTATTCGCTGAGGGGCCGGATGAGCGCGTTGGAGCCCGCCTGTTCCATGATGTGGGCCGTCCAACCCGTGATCCGGCTCATCACGAAAAGCGGTGTGAAGCTGGGAATGTCGAACCCCATCAGGTAGTACGCCGGGCCGGTCGGGAAGTCCAGGTTGGGCTTGATCCCAGTGGCGGCGAGCATGTTCTGCTCCAGGCGCTCGTAGAGGTCGAGCCAACGCTGACCGTCGCGCACCGCAGCGACCTGCTGGAGTGCGGCCTTCATGGTCGGTACCCGGGAATCGCCGTTCTTGTAGACCCGGTGCCCGAATCCCATCACCTTGTCCTTGCGGGACAGCTTGCCGTGCAACCATTCCGCGGCGTTCTCGGCGCCGCCGATCTCCAGCATGTCGTGCATGACAGCCTCGTTGGCCCCGCCGTGCAATGAGCCCTTCAGCGCACCGATCGCCGCTGTCACCGCGCTGTAGATATCGGACTGCGTCGAGGTGACCACCCGCGCCGCGAACGTCGAGGCGTTGAAACTGTGCTCGGCGTAGAGGACCATCGACTGCTCGAACGCCTTGACGATCACCGGATCCGGCACCTCGCCGAAGCACATGTTGAGGAAGTTCTCCGAGTAGTCCATGTGGCTGTGCGGGGCAATCGGTTCCAGGCCGCGACGCCGGCGCATATCGGCGGCGACGATGGTTGGCAGCACCGCGAACATCCGCAACGACTTCGCGAAGTTGGCCGAAGGGGCGCTGTCGTCCTCCTCCGGGTCTTCCGCACCGAGATAGCTGATCGCGGTCCGGACCACGTCCATCGGATGGCAGGTGTCGGGAATCTTGGCGAGCAGCGACTGCATCGAGCGGTCGATGCGGCGCGAGGCCCGTTCACGCTGGGAGAACAGGGCCAGCTCCTGATCCGTGGGGAGTTCACCGTGCCACAGCAGGTAGGCGACCTGCTCGAAGCTGCAGTGCGCGGCAAGATCCTGCACGGCGTAGCCCCGGTAGGTCAGGGAGTTGGTTTCCGGGACCACCTTGGAGATCGCGGTGGTGTCGACTACCACGCCGGCCAGGCCCTTGTGGATGTTCGGCTTGACTGTGTCGTTCGCGGTAGCGGTCATCGTGTCGCCCCTTGCAGCGAGAAGTTGTAGATATCCGAGTCGAACTGGTTGTAGTCGTTGTAACGCAGGAGCTCGTAGAGCCGGCTCCGATGCTGCATCTGGTCGAGAAGTCCGGATTGTGTTCCTGCCGAGTCGATCTCGCGCAACCCGACCTCGACGGCCTGCATCGCCAGGCGCAGCGTGGTAACCGGGTAGATCACCATGTTGTAACCGATCTCCGACAGCTGCCGAGTAGTCAGCAGTTCGGACTTGCCGAACTCGGTCATGTTGGCCAGCAGTGGAACGTCCACTGCCTCACGGAACTGTTCGAAATCCGCCGGGGTGTGCAGAGCCTCGGTGAAGATCAGGTCGGCGCCGGCGTCGGCGTAGGCCTTGGCCCGGTCGATCGCCGCGGGAATCCCCTCGATCCCCGCGGCGTCGGTACGGGCACAGACGATGAAGTTGGGATCGCGCCGTGCCGAGACGGCAGCACGCAACCGCTTGACCATCTCCGCGGTCTCCACCACGGCCTTGCCGTCGAGGTGTCCGCACCGCTTCGGGTTCACCTGGTCTTCCAGGTGCAGCCCGGCCAGGCCCGCATCTTCGAGCAGTGTCACGGTGCGGGCCGCGCTCATCGGTTCCCCGAAGCCGGTGTCGGCATCGATGAGCGTCGGAAGGTCGGTGGCCGAAGCGATCTGGGCACCACGGCCTGTCACCTCGGTCAGCGTCGTCAACCCGATGTCGGGCAGGCCCAGGTCTGCGGACAAGACCGCGCCGGAGACATAGACGCCGTCGAAGCCGATCTCGGCGACGAGCTTGGCCGCCAGCGGCGAGAATGCCCCCGGAAAGCGCAGGAGCCGACCCGATTCCAACCCGCGGCGGAACTTTCGGCGCTTCTCCGAGGCAGGGACCGCAGAGCCGAGCAGCCCGCCCGCGCTCATCTCAAGCCCGCTACTCTCCGCGCAAGCGCTCATCGGAAAATCCCCGAGGGAATCGTCGGCGCCTTGTCCAACACCCGTGGATCGACGCGGACATTCAGGGCACCGAGTCCACCGGACTTGGTCGCCGAGACATTCTCGACGGCAGACAGGAAGCGCTTCTGCTCCTCGGCTTCGACGACGCCCTCCGCCAATTCGGCGAACTTGGCGACGTACTGCTCGCGCTCGAACGGCCGTGCGCCGAGCGGGTGGGCATCGGCGACCGCGAGCTCGTCGACGATGGTCTCGCCGCTCTTGAGCGTGACGACGGCCTTGGCGCCGAATGCCTTCTCGGCCGGATCGTTGGAGTGATAACGCCGGGTCCACTCCGGGTCTTCGACCGTGGAGATCTTGCGCCACAACTCGATGGTGTCGGGCCGGTGCGCGCGCTCGGGGGCGTAGGACCGCTCGTGGTGCCAGGTACCGTCCTGCAGCGCGACCGCGAAGATGTACATCACCGAGTGGTCGAGCGTTTCCCGCGACGCGTCGGGGTCGAACTTCTGCGGATCATTGGAGCCGGTGCCGATCACGACGTGAGTGTGGTTGCTGGTGTGCAGCACGATCGTGGCGATCTGATCCAAATCGCCGATGCGCTCGCGCATCCGGCGGGCCAGGTCGATCGGCGCCTGGCTCTGATACTCCGCCGAATGCTCCTTGGTGTAGGTGTCCAGGATGGCGCGCTTGGGTTCGCCCGGGCCGGGCAGCGGAACCTGGTAGGTGTGGTTCGGGCCGGACAGCATCCAGGCGATCACACCGTCCTCGCCCTCCCAGATCGGGGCGGGCGAGCCCTCGCCGCGCATCGCCCGGTCCACGGCCTCGACCGCGACCTTGCCGGCCCACGCCGGTGCGTAGGCCTTCCAGCTGGAGATCAGCCCCTTGCGGGACTGGCGGGTGGCAGTGGTGAGATGTAGCGCCTGACCAATTGCGGCGTAGATGGTTTCGGGATCGAGTCGCAACATGGTGCCCAGGCCGGCGGCGACCGACGGGCCCAGATGCGCGACATGATCGATCTTGTGCTGGTGCAGGCAGATGCCCTTGACCAGGTCGACCTGCACCTCGTAGGCCGTGGCGATCCCGCGGATCAGGTCCGATCCGCCCACGCCGAGCTGCTGTGCCACCGCGACCAGAGCCGGGATGTTGTCGCCTGGGTGCGAGTATTCGGCGGCCAGGAAAGTGTCGTGGAAGTCCAGCTCGCGAACGGCGACGCCGTTGGCCCACGCGGCCCACTCGGGCGAAACCGTGCCGTCGACTCCGAACACCGTGGCTCCCCGCGGGGTCTTGTGGGCGAGTGCCTGCGCACGGGCCACGGTCACCGGCCGGCGGATCACCGACGCGGCCGATACCGCGGCGTTGTCGATGATGCGGTTGATCACCATCGCCTCGGTCTCAGGCAGTACGTCCACCGGGTCTGCCGCGATCTCGGCGATCTTCCAAGCCAAGTGCTCGGTGCGGGGGAAGTCCTCGGCGCTGCGTCGGGTTCTGACGTCGTGTTCAAGCATGTTCCGCACGGTACGCAGAGGCGATGACCAGCGGAAGTACCTGTAAATGCGTACTTCTGTGTCCTTGGATGACCATTTTTGCGAACGTTGCGAAACCCGATCGGGGTAGCCTCGGCAGCGGTGACGAAGACATTCGCCGGCGCCCGTCTGCGACGGCTACGCGACGAGAGGGGCCTGACACAGGTCGCGCTGGCGCGTGCGCTGGGACTGTCGACGAGCTACGTCAACCAACTCGAGAACGATCAGCGTCCGATCACGGTCCCGGTGTTGCTCGCCCTGGCTGACCGCTTTGACCTGCCGACTCAGTACTTCACCCCCGATGCCGACGCCCGGCTGGTGTCGGATCTGCGCGAGATTCTGGCCGACGGCCCGACGACCTCGGCCCAGATCGAAGAGCTCGTCGCGCGCATGCCCGAGGTGGGCCAGGCAATGGTCACCATGCACCGCCGGTTGCACGACGCCACCGCCGAGCTGGAGGCCGTCCACGGCCGGACCAACTTGGATGCGCAAACCGGTACCCAACAGCCGATGCCGTTCGAAGAGGTACGTGATTTCTTCTACGACCGGCGCAATTACATCGATGCGCTCGACCGCGCCGCCGAAGACCTGTTCACCCGTCACCGTCTCCAGATCGGCGGCCTCGACCGGCAACTGGCCGATCTGTTGTCCACGGAGTTCGGCATCTCGGTGATCGTGGACAACGGAGATGTCCTGGGGTCCAGCGTCAAACGCCGGTACCAGCCCGAAGCCGGCACACTCCACGTGGCGCGATGGCTGCTGCCGGGCCAGCGCGCATTCCAGCTCGCTACCCAGATTGCCTTGCTGCTGCACTCTGAGCTGATCAATTCGATCGTGGCCACCGATGACCAGTTGAGCTCGGAAGCAAGGGATGTCGCGCGGATCGGGCTGGCCAACTACTTCGCCGGCGCCCTGTTACTCCCCTACCGGATGTTCCTGTCCGCCGCCGAGGATCTGCGTTACGACATCGATCAGCTCGCCCGGCGGTTCGAGATGGGATTCGAGACGATCTGTCATCGGCTGTCCACCCTTCAGCGGCCCGATGCGCGTGGCGTGCCGTTCATCTTCGTTCGCACCGACAGCGCAGGAAACATCTCGAAGCGGCAGTCCGCCACCGCTTTTCACTTCTCCCGGGTGGGCGGAAACTGTCCGCTCTGGGTGGTGCACCAAGCTTTCTCCCGTCCCGGCGAGTTCTTGACCCAGGTCGCTCAGATGCCTGACGGCCGGAGCTACTTCTGGATCGCGAGAACGTCGGCGTCGGCACCGAGCCGATATCTGGGTACACCCAAGAGTTTCGCGATCGGCCTCGGCTGCGATCTGAGCCATGCCGACAAGCTCGTCTATTCGGCGGGCATCGATCTGAGCGATCCCGAGGCCACGGTGCCCATCGGCGCGGGTTGCCGGATCTGCGACCGCCCGGCCTGCCCGCAACGGGCGTTCCCCTATGTGGGAAGACCGGTGCACGTCGACCCGCAGACCAGCAGCAACCTTCCCTACTCGCCGACAGTGTGACCGGCGCTGTCGACGTTCGGGGTGGTGGGGCCGGCAGGTGTGCAATCCGCGAGGTCAATGCGGGAGAATGGCCGGGTGGAATGCGTGGTGGCACGAGAGGCGCTTTCGGCGCGCCTGGATGGGGAGCGTGAGCCGGTCCCCTCTGCGCGCGTCGACGAGCATCTGCGTGGCTGCCAGGAGTGTGCCAACTGGTACGACCGGGCCGGAGCGCTGGGGCTGCAATTGCGCGACCTGGCCGACACCGGACTGATCGGCGCAGTCAGCGGACGCCCGGACCGCGGGGCCGGCGCGCTCAGCGGACTCTGGCAGCGGCTGAGCCCACACCTGCTGACCACCGCGATCATCACCATCGGGATCGTCCAGCTGGGCTTGGCGGTCGCGCAGGCGGCAGGCATCAATTTCGGGATGGTTGCCGCCCACCATGGCTCGGCCAGCGGAGCCCACCTGCTGAACGAGTCCACGGCGTGGTCCGCTGCGCTGGGAATCGCGACGATTGCGATGGCCTTCCGCCGTCGAATCGCGCCCGGTCTGGCCTGCGTGCTGGTGATCTACTGCGGATTCCTCACCTATTACGTGGTGTCGGATGCGCTGGCGGGACTCGTCACCCCGGTCCGGGTCCTGAGTCATGTCCCGGTGGCTCTGGCGGCGATCGTCTCGATGTGGGCGTCGCGCACCAAGCGACCGAACGACCCGTCGCCCAGGGCACACGGTGAAGATGACGAATCGGGCCCGGCCGCACCGACCCGTCGACATCTCCGTGCCGCGGACGACCCGGCCGCCTGAGCCGCTTACACCATCACGCCGAACATGATCGCCATACCGGCGGCCATCATCGTCCGGCACAGTGTGCCGAAATGCGAGAACGGCGAAGTGTCGGACTGCTGACGTGCCGCGAAGTAGCGGTGCAGCCACACCGCGG
The DNA here is from genome assembly GCF_058270075.1 of Mycobacterium shunyiense. Lineage (NCBI taxonomy): Bacteria > Bacillati > Actinomycetota > Actinomycetes > Mycobacteriales > Mycobacteriaceae > Mycobacterium > Mycobacterium shunyiense. The sequence goes on from NZ_JBZDPU010000027.1 coordinate 55,344, forward strand.
CGGCAATCGCGAAACCAATGGTCAGCAGCCAGTTGACGGCAGGGATCCAGAGCGGCGGCTGCGCCGAGACGTGTTCCATGGCCATCGTCGTGCTGCCATGGTGTCCGGTCATGTGCATGGCGTGCATGTCCTGACCGCCCGCGGCGACCGTTTCGGTATGGCGCCCAAGCACATTGCCGTTCATGGCGGCGTACATCCAGGCCATCGCCAGCATCATTGCGGCGTGATAGCCGTCGATCACCCGCCCCTGGGTCGTTGCGGACCTCAGCACACCGGCCAGGAACCAGGCCGCGGCGACCAGGAAGAAAAACATCGGGCCGAGTGTGGGCAGTTCGGCCCCTCGCGGCCAGGCCATCACCATCATCGCGACGGCCATCGCCAGATGCAGCAGCTGGCTCATCACAGCGCTCGGCCGGCCACGCGAGCCCACCAACGCGTAGGCGCACTCGACCGCGCTCAACGCGAACAACCCCGTCACAACCCAGCGGAGTGCAAGATCGGCGATCATTCCGGGTCCTGTCTACAAGAGTGTCGGGCGGCTTCGTCTCTTGGTCGCAGACGAGAGTGCCAGAGTTCCCGCACCCATCAGCACTACGACACGTTGTCGTAGAATCGCATGGCCGCGACGTTCGGTTCGTTTCCGCGGCGGAAGGCCGGTTCGACTATGGCGCGAGTGCGCATGTCCACTGCGGCCGGGGTGTGGCGGGAACGCCTGACACTGCTCGGCATCGTCGCAGGTTGCACTGTGGTGTTGTCCATGAGCGGCGCGCACCTGGGCGCGCAGCGGCTGGCCGCTGCAGGCATCGCTGACCCGGGAACGGCCACCAGTGCAGCTCGGCTGCTCGGGCACTGGGCCGGCACTTTGGCTGCTGTGCTTTGCGTCGGAGCACTTGTCTGGATTGTGACGACCGCGACACCTCGCGACGACGGGCGGATCGACGCGGCATCCTTTCCGGTGCATCTGCTTGTCGAACGCATCGCCATTTTCTGGGCCTGCTGCGCCACCGCGATGATCGTCATCTCGGCGTCCGCCGACGCGGGGATTCCCATCGGCCGGCTTGTCGCCGGGCCCGGGCTCGGAAGCACCATCGCGGCCTCCGAGGTCGCCCGCGGCTGGTGCGTGACAGCGATATGTGCGCTGGTGTTGGCGGTCGGCGTGCGGTTCACCCTCCGCTGGATGGGTCATTGCGTGGCACTGCTGCCTGCGTTGATCGGCGTGATCGCGGTACCGGTGACCGGGAATGCCGGGCAGGGACCGGATCACGACATCGCCACGAGCGCCGTCATCGTGTTCTCGGTGGCGATGGCGGTGTGGGCCGGAACGAAGATCGTCTCCGCGGTACTGCAGGACGTCGTGTTCCGACGCCGGATCCAGGCGTTGCAACTGGCGTGCGGTGCGGTCACGATCGTCTACGGCGCCCTCCTGGCCACGCTGATGTTGGGCGGGTTGCCGATCCTGGGGTCGGCCTACGGACGGGCCGTGGTGGTCGCCGGGGTGCTGCTGGTACTGGTGTGGGCCGGCGACGGCGTACTTCTGTTGGCTCGGCGCACGCCGTCGCGACTGGTCAACAGTGTGTCCGCGGCGGCCATGATCATCGTCACCGCCGCGGTGGCGCTCGCCGCGAATAGTGTGCCTCCCCGATTCACGGTCCACGAGTTCACCACGTGGGACGTCTTTTTGGGCTATCAGCTCGATGCGCCGCCGAGTCCGGTCAGCCTGATCACCGAGTGGCGGTTCGACCCCCTGATCGGGACCGCAGCCATCGTGCTTGGGCTCGGCTACCTCGTCGCGGTGGTTCGGCTGCGGCGACGCGGTGACCAGTGGCCGGTGGGACGCACGATCGCCTGGTCTCTGGGTTGCCTCGCCTTGCTGATCACCACGAGTTCCGGAGTGCGGGCCTACGGATCAGCGATGTTCAGCGTGCACATGGGCGAACACATGGCGCTGAACATGTTCGTCCCGGTACTCCTGGTGCTAGGTGCACCTGTCACGCTCGCGCTGCGGGTGCTGCCCTCCGCGCCGAAAGGTGAAACGCCTGGTCCCCGCGAGTGGCTGGTGTGGTTCGTGCACGCCCCGGTGACGCGATTCCTGTCGCACCCCGTGACGGCGTTCCTCCTGTTCGTCGGATCGCTGTACCTCGTGTACTTCACGCCCCTGTTCGACACCTTGATCCGGTATCACTGGGGCCACGAGTTCATGAGCGTGCATTTCCTGCTGACCGGCTACCTGTATTACTGGGGGATCATCGGCATCGACCCCGGTCCGCGGCGACTCCCCTTCCTGGGGCGGCTCGGGTTACTGTTCGCGGTGATGCCGTTCCATGCCTTCTTCGGTATCGCCACGATGACGATGACCTCGTCCCTGGGCGAGAGCTTCTACCGGTCCGTCAATCTGCCTTGGTTGCAGAGCATTTCGGATGACCAGCATATGGGCGGCGCCATTGCCTGGGGTTCGAGCGAGCTGCCGGTCGTCATCGTGGTGATTGCCCTGGTGGCCCAGTGGGCACGTCAGGACCGCCGGGCGGGTGCACGCGAGGACCGCCACAGCGATCGCGGGTACGACGACGAACTCGACGCCTACAACGCCATGCTGAGCGAGCTGGCCCGTAACCGGCGTTGACTCCTAGGTCATTCGGCCGCGTCGGAACCGCACGTGCAGTTGCTCCCGCAGGTGCAGTTTTCACACGTACAGTTCGGGTTGTCGCACTTGGTCGACTCCACGGTTTCATTGCTGGTCATGCATATGAGGTTACGCCCCAGGGGTGCCGATCACGCCACAACGGAACTAATCACGTCGTGCTCCCGACCAATCAGCAGGGCCATCGAGAACCGCAGTGCGCAACTGCCTCTCGTGCCCGCATTGAAGGCGTAGCTCAACGAGCCGTGGGGGGAACCACAACCATGCAGCAGTCGCATCGATTGCCCGCGCCCCGGGTGGAGCTGTGGGAGTGGCAGCGGCTGGGACGGTGTCGAGATTCCGGGCAGGCGATGTTCTTCTTCGGCCCGGACGGGGAAGATCGGCGCACCCGCAACCGAAGGGTTCAGCAGGCCAAGCTGGTGTGCGCAGACTGCCCGGTACAGTCGACATGTCGTGACCACGCACTCGCCGCGGCCGAGCAGCACGGTATCTGGGGCGGCCTGACCCCAAGCGAACGTGACGCGATTCTCGAGAATTCGCCGCCCCGCCACGCCCCTATGGTCCAGGTCAGGTAGTCAGACACATTGATGAGCGAGGTATCTCGGTGACGACGAGGCAGACCAGCGACACGGTCGAGGCCGAACTACGGGCGATCGAGCGTCGGGTCTTCGAAGACGTCTGGATCAGCGCCACGCGCGCCCGTGCTCTGGCCGCACTCGCCACCGCATTGACGGTGTCCGCCGTGGCACTGCAGGCGACCGGCGCGACACCTACCGGCGCTACGCGCAACGGGCACTGGATATCCCTGGTGGCGTTCTCCCTGTTCGCCTTCGCGGCATCCGGATCGGCATTCGCTCTGCTGCGCCGCCGTTTTCGATGGTGCTGCATGGCGATGTGCGCGTCGGCTGTCGCCACTGTTGTTGGCGCCGGGGCGTTCTGGTGGCATCACACCACACATACCGCTTCCTGGATTCCGGCGGCACTGGGCACACTCTTCGTTGCGGCACTGACCGCAGCATGGCTTGGTGTGTGCCTGGCCCCGCTGGCCTCGTCTCAGCCGGATATGCGCGCTGCCGGCAACTGAGCATCACCGAACGTATTCGGTTGCACCGTACCGTAATTGCGCAACCGCAGGCTGTTCGAGACCACCAGGAAAGACGACACCGCCATCGCCGCGCCGGCGATCAACGGGTTCAGCAGGCCCGCCGCAGCGATCGGGATGGCCGCGACGTTGTACCCGAAGGCCCAGATCATGTTGACCCGGATGGTCCGCATCGTCGCCCGGGCCAGTCCCAACGCCTGCGGGACCGAATCGAGGTTGTCGCGAACCAGGATGATGTCGGCCGCGCCGATGGCTACGTCGGTCCCCCGACCGATGGCCAGGCCCAGGTCTGCGCAGGCCAACGCGGGGCCGTCGTTGATCCCGTCGCCGACCATGGCCACCACCCGGCCCTGGTCGCGCAGCTTCTCGATCGCGCCGACCTTGTCCTCCGGCAGCACCTCGGCGACGACGTCGTCGATGCCCACGGCCGCGCCGATCGCGGCTGCCGTGGCGGCGTTGTCACCCGTGAGCAGCATGGTCTTCATGCCCTCGGCGTGGAGCTGGGCGATCGCACCGGCCGCCGAATCCTTGACGGCGTCGGCGACACAGATGGCGCCGCGCACGGCATCGCCGCAGGCGACGAATACCACTGTCTGGCCCCGTGACTCGCCGAACTTGCGGGCAGCCGCCAGATCGGCGGGCACCACCCGGTCCCGGGTGACCCAGGCCGGACGCCCGACCGCCACGGCGACCCCGTCCACCGAACCGGTCACACCGTGGCCGGCGAACGCCTGGAAATCCTCCACTGCGGCGATGTCCCGACCCGCACGGGCGGTGACGATCGCATGGGCCACCGGATGCTCGGACGCCGACTCGACCGCTGCCGCATACGCGAGAACTTCGTCCTCGTCCCATCCGCCGCCCTCTGCGACGACGACGGTGATGACCTGAGGCTGCCCGGTGGTCAGGGTGCCGGTCTTGTCGAAGACGACCGTGTCGACGGCGCGGATGGCCTCCAGTGCGCGATGGCCCTTGAGGAAGATGCCGAGTTGAGCGCCCCGCCCCGAGGCCACCATCATCGCCGTCGGGGTCGCCAACCCCAGCGCGCACGGGCAGGCGATCACCAGCACTGCCAGGGCAGCCGATACGGCTCGGTTGACATCTCCATCGATCAGCAGCCAGCAGATCGCGGTGGCCGCCGCGATCACGAGCACGCAGGGCACGAACACCGCGGCGATGCGGTCGGCCAGTCTCTGCGCGTCGGCCTTCTGGGCCTGCGCCTGCTCCACGAGGCGGACCATCCCGGCGAACCGGGTATCGGGCCCCACCGCGGCGGCCTCGACGACCAAGCGACCATCGAGGACGACGGTGCCACCCACCACGCTCGAACCTTCGTGGGTCTGCACCGGTTTCGACTCTCCGGTCATGGCGCTGACGTCGACCGCGGCCGCCCCGCTCACCACGAGACCGTCGGCCGCGATGGCCTCGCCGGGACGCACGACGAACCGCTGGCCCTCTTTGAGCTCGTCCGCGGGCAACACCAGTTCGCCGCCATCGGCAAGCAACACCGTGACCGACTTGGCGCCCAGCGCGGCAAGCGCGCGCAGCGCTCCCCCGGCGCGCGAGCGTGCCCGGGCTTCGAAGTAACGGCCGGCGAGCACGAAAACCGTTACGCCCGCGGCGACCTCGAGGTAGATCGCATCGCTGCCGAGCAGCGCCTGCCAGATCCCCGCAGCGTGGTAGGTCTGATGATCGAAGAAGATCGTGTACATCGACCACACGGTGGCCGCGGTCACGCCGATGGAGATCAAGGTCTCCATGGTCGAGGTTCCGTGCCGGGCGTTGCGCAGCGCAGTGCGGTGGAACGGCCACGCCGCCCACGTCACGATCGGCGCCGCCAACGCGGTGAGCACCCACTGCCATCCCGCGAATCGGGTGTCGGGCACCACGGCAAACATCACCGACAGATCGGCCAGGGGAATGAACAACACTGCGGAAATCGCGAGGCGCCGGAGCAGGCTGTGGGCATGGTCGGCATCGGGGTCGACGTCGGTCGTGGAGCGCTCGGTCCGGGGCGCCGCCTGGTAACCGGCCCGCTCGATGACCGCACAGAGCTGCTCGACACCGATGTCGGGATCGGCTTCCACCGTGGCGACGCGTGTGGCGAAGTTCACTGACGCCCGTACCCCGTCGACCTTGTTGAGTTTGTTCTCCACGCGGGCAGCGCAGGCCCCGCACGACATTCCTGTGACGTCGAGCGCAATGCGCTGAGTCACCTCTTTGTCGGGGACAGTTGCTGTTGTCACCACCACTCCCATTGCTCACTCACCACGTCGGTGGCATACGTCACCGATTACATAGTCGGTCCAGCCCGATGCCGAGTTCCCGGGCGTCATCGAATAATGTCGATGGCTGTGACTACCGAACGCAGCGAGGATCACGTTACGCGGCTGGCCTTCGCCGCCGGCCGCGGTGATTCGGCGGCGCTCGAGCAATTCATCCGGGCCACCCAGACCGATGTCTGGCGAACGGTCGCCTACCTGGGCGATTCCGGGTCTGCCGACGACCTGACCCAAGAGACGTTCATGCGCGCCATCACCGCGCTGCCCCGGTTCAGTGGCCGGTCCTCGGCCCGCACCTGGCTGCTGTCGATCGCTCGGCGGGTTGTGGTCGACCAGATTCGGCACAAGCAGAGCCGGCCGCGGACCCAGCACGGTGTGGACGTCGAGCAGGTTCTCGAGAGCTACCGCCCGGTGGGTGGGTTCGAGAAGATGGTCGAGATTCGCCTCCTGTTGGACGGACTCGATCCCGACCGGCGGCACGCGCTGTTGCTGACCCAGGTCCTCGGCTTGTCCTACGCGGAAGCGGCCGAGGTATGCGGCTGCCCGGTCGGCACCATCCGTTCACGGGTCGCGCGCGCCCGCGAAGACCTCATCGCGGCGGCCGAACGCGACGATCTGACCGGCTAGCGTTGCCGGCGGTGCTGTCGCCATCCCATAACGACGTCCACGGCCACGAACACCACCAGGCTGACCCCCAGCAACGGGATGAACCAGCCCACGGCGGTGGCCACCAGGACCACCGCGACCGCCGCGCCGGGCGGTAGGCCGGTGAGGACACCGCGACGGGGTGCACTACCCACCAGGGCACGGCTCGCCGTGGGGCGACGGTGCCACCACAGCAGGTAGCCGCGCACGATCACGGTGACCAACGCGACCGCAAGGCCCAACAACACGAGCTGGTTGGCGACCCCGAACAGCAGTCCCATGTGCAGTTGGATGCCCCATGCGGAAAGCTTTGCCGCCAAGGGCCAGTCGGCGAACCACGCGATGTCGGTCACCTTCGCGGAGGTTCCGTCCACAGCCACCGCGTTGTTCGACATCACCCAGGGCTGCCGGGTCTGCGCCACGGTGAACGCGGTGTGCGAGTTCGCGGGAATCCCGACCTCGACCCTGCCGCCGACCCCGGCATCGCGCGCTGCCTTCAGCACCCCGTCGATGTCGCCCACCAGCGACGCGTTGGCCACGTGTGCGGCGGAGGGGGCCGCAACACCGTGATGCCCCTCGTGACCGGACATGAGGCCGGGCATATCTTCCGCTGCGCCGTCGAGCGCCGTCGAAACGGTCGGCGTCGTCCACGACAGCGCGGCACGGACAGCGGTGATGTTGTCGCCGGCGAACCGCGACCAGGTGAGCCCTGTCGCCGACAGGAACAGCAATCCGACGGCGATCCAGATCCCCACCGCCCCATGCCAGTTCAATGCGCGCGCTCGACCCCGGAGGGCGCGGTCGAGCGTCAACAACCGGGGCTCTGCACCGCCGCGCCGCGACACACGACGGTATCTGCCCCACCACAGGAACACCCCGGCCAGCGCGATCAGCCACAGCCACGACGCCGCAAGTTCGCTGTACATGCGGCCCGGCTCGCCCAGATGCAGGCTGCGGTGCATCTGATCGATCCAAGTCCGCAGTGGCAGTGCGCCACTGCTGCCGTACACCGTGAGCTCCCCGTGCGAGGCGCCCGTCACCGGGTCGATGAACACAGCATTACGTTCGGACTCACCCAATGACGGATCGTCGAACATGACGCGCGTGGTCTCACCCGGCCCGGTGGCCGGGCGAACCGCGGCGACCGCCAGATCGCGTCGCACGGTTTGGGCCGCGCGGATCTGTTCGGCAACCGGCAGCAGGTCACCGCTGCTGTGGGATTGAAGTTGATCCCGATAGACGAACTGCTCGATGGTGGGTGCGATCGCGTACAGGCCGCCGCTGATCGCGGCGATCAGCAGGAAGGGCCCGACGAAGATCCCGGCATAGAAGTGCAGACGCAGCAGGAACGCGCGGTAATGCGCTGTCCCCGCCGGTGGCGAGATCGACGATTCCGGAGGCGTGGTTTCATCTGTGGCTGTCGACGGGTTCTCGCCCATGGCTCCTCAGCGGTCGAACGGTTCCTCGATAAGAGTGGTCGTTCGCGCCGCGCCGACAGTTCCCGACAAATATTCAGCCACCCATGTGCCCGATGGTCACCCACCGGATGGCCCTCGCCACCAAGGAGGGTTTCGAGGACGGCCCCTCGGGCGCGGTTTCGGGGGCGTCGAGGGCGGTGCGCTCTTCGGCGTGGTAGCCGGCCTGCTCAACGGCATCGCAGAGGTCGGCCACACTGATGTCGGGGCCGGCATCGATGGTCGCGATCTTGGTGGAGATGGCGACCGAGGCCTGCACCCCGTCGATCTTGTTCAGCGCGTTCTCGACCCGGCGCGAACACGCTCCGCAGGACATTCCTGTCACGTCGAGGCGGATCCGTCGGGTACCTGATGTCTCGTGTGCGACCACGTCTGTCACTGCCATCCCTCACTGTCTAACGGCGTCTGATTGATGAGTCGTTGCACAGGCGGGTTGAGTTCCCGAGCCTTGGGTGAGCAGTGCCCGCACCGAGGTCGGCTCCGCCACGAGCTCGCCGACGAATCGCACGTCCAGCGGTAAGGCGGGGTACCCGGCCAGGTACTCCGCGTAGGTGCGTCCATCGAGCTGCAGGCCCAATCCGATCCACGCGTCGATCACCGACCAACGCCGCGGATTGGCTCTTGCCCAATCACTTTCGTCCAACCGGCGCTTCCACTCGTGGCTGTCGACCTCTTCGGAGGCAATCGTGCCGAGCAACTGCCGGTATGCCACCGTCTGCCCGCGCATCACCTCGATCCCGGAACCGAGCTCGTCCGGTCCACCGAACTCGGGCAATCGGCGAAGAATGCTCTCCGCCGCCGCGCGGCCGGTCGTCACTTCCTCGATCAACTCCACCGCCGGGTAAGCCTGTAGCGCACGGCAGGCATCGGCAACGGCCACCAGGATGTCAGCGGACCCGCGCACCTGTTCGGTTGTTCCCAGGACCCGGGGCAGGCGCACGATCGTGAAGTCGAGGTCTCGACCGGCCCCGGCCACTGCCAGTTCTGCGAGTGCCTTGGAGGCTGCGTAGGGGTACGGAGCCTGACACGGGTCGACGACGTGTGGCGAGGAAACATCCGCATTGACGACATAGGACGAAAGGTGCACCAGCCGGGCACCGGTCGCCGCACACGAATCGGCCATGGTCTTCACCAATTCCACATTGGCCGAACGGAGTTCGCGGTAAGGAACCACCACGTTGGTGTTCCCGATGCAGTTGACGACAGTCTGGGCACCGGTCTCGCGGATCAGCGCCTCCAACTCGACCGGACCGAAACCGGCGACGAGGGTCTCGATGCGGACGCCTGGCGTGCCGCGAAGCTCCGTCCAGACCCGGTTGTCGGGGAGGTCCGATCGGGTGGCCAGCACCAGGTCGGGGCGCAGCACATCCGAGCGGGTCAGCTCCAGAATCGCCTCGGCGAATCCGGTCCCCAGCACTCCGGAGGAACCGAGCACCAGCACGGGCTCTGCACCGTGGGCGGACGGTCCCCGTCGTCTCGGCGCTGTCGGGGCGTCCCGCGTCGAAAGTCCCGTGAAGTCACGCTCGATCTCCATCGCGGTGTCGGTATCCATCCAGCTGCCGGTGAACGACATGTCGTCCACCAGGTTCGCCGCGGTGTCGGCACTGATGAGGTCCAGGATCGACACCTGTCGATCGAGATACCTCCGGGTAGCGGGCAGGATTCGCACGAGGTCCAATGACCCGATGCCTTCGTGCAAGAGCGACGCATGCGGTGTGATCGACCTCTCGAGGCAGACGCTCCAGAGTGCGGCGAGACCGTCGGGCCGCTCTCCTGCTTCGGCGGTGTGGGTTCCTGATCCAGACGCGGCAGGTCCCGGCAGCCTCGCCGTGTCGACCTTCCCACCGGGCTTACGCGGAATGCTCGCGACGCTGGAAACAGAGAACGACGGCACCCGCGAGTCCACCAGGATGTTCCTGATACGTGCTGCCGCAGCAGGGTCTTCATCACCGTCGCGGGTTCGCTGGGTTTCGAACCACACCCCCAGACCGGCGTTGTGAAGCTCGACCGCAACGTCGACCACGGTCGGGTCGGTCCCGATACGTCGGGTGATCTCGGCGGTGTCGACGCGCTTGCCCGCGATCTTGACGATCGCGTCCTTACGTCCCGCGAACATCGGGTATCCGTCACCGTCGATCGTCACCCGGTCGGCAGTCGAAAAGGCTCGCTGTCGCCGACCGTCGGGCGTCACGACCCAGCCGAAACTGGCGCTGTCCACGCCGAGGTAGCCGCAGGCCACCATCTCCCCCATCACCACGACTTCGCCGAACGCGACCACCACCGCGTTCGGAACGAGTGGTCGCCCCAGTCGAAGGCGCCCGCCGTACTCGATCACCTGGCCACCGTCGATGATCGGCAAGTAGGTCACCACGACGGTGGTCTCTGTCGGGCCATAGCTCGACACCAGCGATACATCCTCGGTGCCCACGGTGTCGATCCACTTGTCGACAACGGTCGGGCGGACCGGCTCGCCGCCGATCACAATCTGTCGGAGTCGAGAGCGGCCGACTCCGGAGATCGCGTCGAGATCCTCACCCCAGAGCTGCCACAGCGCGGTGGGCAGATCGACGATGGTGGCTCCACTTTCCACCAGATCATGGGTAAGGGCCTGCAGATCAGTGTCTTTCACTGCGGCTGAACGGACGATCCCTGCCCCGGCCAGTGCGGCACCGAACACTTCTTCGACGCTGATATCCGATGTCAGCGGCGCACATTGGAGGATCGTGTCATCCGGTCCCCAGCCATATGCCCGGGTCGCACCGACGCAGAACGTCGCGAGTGCACTGTGGCTGACGTGCACGAGTTTGGGTTCCCCGGTCGACCCCGACGTGGGCATGACGTAGGCGGTCCTGATGGCCAGGCACGGGTCCGTCGCCGTCTGCTCGACACGGGCCTCCACCAGGCGGCGACGGTCCCCGTCGAGATGCGGCAGGATGGTCGCCGACGCGACATCGACGATGTGCGCCGAGATCCCGTTGCCGGATTGGTTGATTCGTTCGGCCCGCGATTTCAGCTGATCATCGCGGTCGCAGACGCTGTACCCGCAGCCCGCGAAGTGACACCCGATCAAGAGGCCGATTGTCTTGTCGGTGCCGTCATCGGCGAACACCACCACATCGCCCGGCGCCGCACCGATTTCGAGCAGCCAGGCGATCGAGGAATCGACGTGGGCGTGGCGACGACGACATTCAGCGATGGTCTCGGGACAGTCGAGAAACCACGCGGGCGCCGGCGATGCCGCAGGCTCAGATTCTTCCGAAACCGGACACAACGACCCGTCCGTGGCGACCGGTCGCCAGGCGCCGACCGTCATCGCGATCGGGGAATCCCACATCGCCGGCATCGATTTCAGGGCGGCCGCGATCCGGGTCGCCACGTTCGAGACACTCTCCCGGGGCAGATCGGGCCGATTCCACATGTTGAGGGTCAATGTGTGGTGGTGCTCGTCGAGCACGGCCGCCACCGTGATGCCCTCGACCGGTCCGATATCCGACGTCACCGGTGCGTCCGACAAGAACGGCGCCAGCTCAGGCGCACAGGGCTCACGCAGAAAATTGAGCGTCAACGTCTCCACGGAGGTGGTCCGATTGATCGCCAGATACATTCGGCGGTACTGCTCTTCGCGCAGCCAACGGCGCCGGCCGGCCTTGACATAGCCCCGGTCCACCACGCGCACCAGGTCAGCCACCGAGGCGTACGGAGAAAATCGGACCGGCTGCGCCAACGAGTTGACCAAGCACGTCGCGACATCGAGGTCAGGATCACCGAAGCGGTTGTCGACCGCATGTACCAGCAGACTCTCGGTGGTGTGACGAAGGCTCGCGTCCACCGCCGTTGCCGCCGCCGCGACGAGGATGTTGAGCGGGATGTTCCCCCGGGCCGCCAGATCAACGATCTGGTCGTAGTCTTCGCCGCGGACCACCACAGTTTCGACGAGAACCCCTCTGGCCGCGGTGGCGGGGCCGCCAGCGGCCGCAGGTCCGTGACCCCCCTCCTCGGCAGCCGCGGCGAGCTCCCGCTGCACAACGGTGGTGAGCCCCGTGAGAGATTTGTCGATCCGGGTCGCCTCTCGGCGGTGAGCGGTGGCGACACCGGTCAGGCCGGCATGAACGCAGGTGGTGTCACCAGGGTCGGCGCCGGAAAGGAAGCGCCCCAGGTCGGCTTCGATGATGCCGATCGCTCCCCCGTCGAGCAGAATGTGATGCGCGTGGGCAGCAAGGCCGACAACCAGGCCACTGCTGTCGAGATGCACGGTATAGCGCGCCAATGGCGTTGCGAAGATACCCGATTCCCACTCGTGCGACAGCGCGGCGTAGGCGTCGCTACCGGACACCTGCACGATATCGTCGGCGGCCAGCCGCGGCACGAGCTCGGGATAACCGCCGGGATCGGACGGCGCCGACAGCACACACAGCTGAACCGGGTTGGCGCGGATGGTCTTCCGTAGAGCGGCCAGGAACTCCGGCTGCGGCGTCGGACGCAACCGGTAGTGCCTTCCGATCAGGTACAGGTGCGGATCATCATCCTGCAGCAGCCCGTTGAAGATGTTCTGCTGTGATCGACTCAGCGGAATGCGTTGCAAATGAGAATCTTCAGGCAGGTTCACCCAGCTTCTCCAACTCCTGGACCCATCCCGCGAGCGACAGGTTGTCCGCCAGCCGCCGCGGAACATCCGATTCCCGATCGATGCCGAGCTGCTTCATCAACAGCACGAAGCGAACGGAGTCCAGCCCGAGATCTCGTAGGTCGGTGGCGTCACCGTCGATAAGATCTGACTCGTCGACGTAGAGCACCTCAGCGAGTGCAGCGAGGATTCTGCTTCTCGACGTCTCACCCACCGGTTACCAGGCCCAAGGCCGCCCGCATGATCTTGCCGGACTGGGTGCGGGGAATCTCCTGCACGAACCTGATTGTCGACGGCCTGGCCATCGGCTCAGATTCCTCTCGGAAGCGGGCCGCAATGGCGTGCTTGAGCCTCCTGGCCCCGGAATCGTCCATGCCCATCGACGTGACCACAGCCAGACCCACCAGCGCGCCGAACTCCTCGTCGGGGATCTCGAAGCAGGCTGCCTCCTCGACGCCCGCTACCCGCTCGGCGATTCGATCGACCTCATCGGGCGCGATGTTGACACCTCCGGAGATGATCATCTCCGATGACCGCCCCCTGATGTAGAAGAAGCCGTCGTCGTGACGATCGAGAAGGTCTCCCGTGTTCACCCACCCGTCGACCAGAGCTTCGGCGGTGCGATCGGCGTCTTCCCAATACCCCAACATGTTCGCCGGGGACTTGATCCACAGCGTGCCCGAAGACGCCGAACCGGAGGAGGACCTGGTGGGTGGACCGCTGCCGTCACCGTCCAGATGGACCTCCACGCCGGGATACGGCCGCCCGACCGCCCCGGCTTCGATCCTGGCGACCGACCCTTCCTCGGTGGGAAGACACAATGCGGTGCAGCCGGTTTCGCTGAGCCCGTAGACCTGAGCGGTATGAACCCCGGCAGCTTCGACAAAGCTGACATCGGAGGCAACCGCGCGGGATCCGCCGTAACCCACCATGCGCAGTGCTGGCGGGACCGGTTTTCCGGCGGCCCGCAGTTCGGCCACGAGGCGGGTCAGGAGCGTGGGCACCAGGCACGTCGTCGCGACGTCGTTCGCGGTGAGGATCTCGGCGATCGACGCGGAAGTCTCACCGCCGGTGATGCAGAGGCCGCCCTGCATCAGGCAATTGAGGATCCACCAGAGACCGCCGATGTGCGTCGCGGGCAACGGTGAGTAGGTCGTTTCGCCGACGACCCAGTCAACCCAGGTCAACTCCGCTCGCTTCAGGATGTCGGCGATGGAGTAGAAAGTCCGGTTGGGCAACAGCACGGCTTTCGGCGCGCCGGTCGTGCCACTGGTGAAGATCATCGCCAGCGGGTGATCTGCTCCATCGACGAGATCGCGGGGCGATGGGTCTGACACCGGTTGGTCAGCGCGGTCGGCCGCGCCTGCGGCGATGTTGACATCGAAGGCAGGGATTGCCTGGAGCGAACTCGAGAGGTCGGACGTTTGCAGCCGGCAGCCCGGTGCGGTCAAAATCGCAGCGGGGTTGGTGATTTCGCCGAAACGGTCAACGGTTGCCGGAGGCAGTCCGCCGTCCACCATGACCGCGATGGCGCCCACTGCAGCACAGGCCAGCACCGACAGGTAGGTCTCGGGTCCATTGTCCGAGACGACGAACACACGGTGTCCCCGAGCGACCGATCGGGAGGCGAGATCGGCTGCCATCCTGTCCACTTCGGCCATCAGGTCCCGGTACCGAATCGAGCTGGATCCGTCGCAGCGACGGAGGGCGATCGCCTCGGGACGTTGTCGCGCCCGCTCGGCGATGCGTTCCAGCACCGTGGATGGTGGGGGTGTCATAGCCATCTTGCTCTCGTAGAAGGTCAGGGGATGTTGAGTGCGGCCAGTTCGACTTCGCCGGATGCGGCGCCCCCGTCCTCATCCCAGAATTCGACCGTGCACGGAATCTTGAGATAGCGGATCGTCCGGTCGACCACCTCGAAGTCCTTGCACAGCAACCGCGCCGAGAACTTCTGGGACTTGATCGGACGCTTGAACCGCGATTTGGTCGTCTTGATCAACATGCTGGGGAGTTGATAGTTGAAGTAGTCCTCGATCGACCAACCCCGGAATTCGGGTATCACCTCGTTGAGGATGGCCGGCGCAAATGCGCTGTACGCGAGTTGGTTGAAGCACAGGACCCATTCGGCGGCGTTGAAGTGACCGGTGTCCCGGATGTATGCGGGCTCTTTGATGCTGAAGTTCCCCACGGCGGATACCGAGGTCTCGGTGGCCTCGTATTCCGCATCGAGAAGGTACCGACACCCTTTGTAGGAATAGGGTTCCAACACCTTGACCAGCAGATCCTCGGGGATCGGCGCCATGTGGGTGATGTCGTACCCACTCGTGACCACAGACAGTGTTTCGGCGGTGCTCATTCTCATACCCCATATCCCGGTGTTGTGAGGCCGTCCAGCATGGTCAGCCGATGTGTCGTCAGAGTTCCTGGCGTCGTTCCGTGTTTCGCCCGGTGCATCAGAACCCGGTTGTCCCACAACACGACATCGCCCACTTCGTAGTGCTGGGCATGGATGAACGGCGAGGTGAAATCCGGATCGAGCTGCCCGGTGGCGGTCATGAGATCCTGCAGCACAGTGGGATCCAGAACACTTCCGTTCTCGTCCTCGATCTTCGTGGTGCCGGATGCGCAGATGTACAGGATCTCCTGCCCGGTCTTCGGGTGTCTGATCACCGTCGGCCAGGCGATCGGAGGCGTGGTCCTGGAGATCTCATCCCATACCTCGCCGATCGGCTTGTACACGTCATGCGGGCGAATCTTGATGTGCCGCCGCGGATCATGCGTGGCGAAGGTGCCACGGACGGGGTCGCGCACGGCATCGGGCAGGGATTCCCACACCTTGTTCAGATCGATGAAGTAGGTCCCTCGGTCAGTCCCCGGCACGGCGAGAGGTACCACCATCGAGAATGCGAACGGCTCGGGCATGAACATGTAGTCGATGTGCCAGAACGCACCGGTCCTCGGGACGCCGAGCCCCTCCTCGGTGGAGGAAACGAAGATCTCCGGGTGGTCTTTGTGGTGATAGATCGGCTCGTAGTACGTGACGACGTCGCCGACGATGCGGCCCAACCGGAGGAATTCCTCGGGCGTCGGATGAACGTCTTTCAGAATCACCAGCTTGTTCTGATAGACGATCTCCCTGATCTCGTCCCTGGTGATGCCGTCGAGATTTTTGGGGTCGATTCCCGTGACGTGCGCCCCGAGCCCCTCCCCCAACACATTCAGCGTCAACTCTTCTCCTCGTTCGGCACAGTTGTGCGACTACCGGATTGGTCGAATCAAACTCGTTGAAAGTTCCGGCTATTCGGGATTTTTCTGTGAACTACCTGTCCAGGTGGCCGGCAGCATCGGGACGGATTCTCCGGAGCTTTCAGACCGAACCATCCCCGCCGCGGTTGCATTCGCGGCGACCGCAGCGGCGCCGGAGAACCCGAGAGTGGTTACCCCCTGGGCACTGGAGAGCGGTGACGCGGGTCGGCCGCTATCAGGGACCTCCGCTGCCTCGGTGTCCTCCAGAAATTCGTGGCGGTAGCTCCGGGCGCGGTCTCGGTCGCGACCAGACTGCTTTCGACGAGTACGCGCGATGACCGCTGCCCTGGCCGCCGCGACGGTGGCCAAGGTATCCGCCATTTCTCCAGGGGATTTCGCACCGGCCCTCGGACCTGCCGCCACTGCCGGCGGATCCAGACCCGGTACGGCGTAGCCAGCGAGGGACGGGCCTGCCGGTCCGCCCGCGGCACCAGGACTGCTCGGGGCGGGTACACCTGACCCCGTAGTGGGCTGCGGAAGTGCTGTTGGCCCCGTGGACAGGGGCAGCGGCATTCGGACATCGACCGACCCGCCGGCGCGATGGCCGGCGTCGACATCGGCGGGTCCTGGCATCGAGCCAGGTACCGGAACCCGGTTCTGCAGCAGCGTCAGTGCGCTCAACGCGCTGAGGGCACTGAGCGCCGGCGCGAAGAACGGCAGGAGCAGTAGCGAGTACGAGGCGTAGTACGGGTACCAGAGCATGTCGTAGAGCACCAACGCGATGGCGGCGAGGATGGCGGTCTCGGCCGGGTTGAAACCCAGTTGCGCGAAGAACTGTTGGAACGTTTCAAGGAGCTGTTGGGGATTGCCGGCTCCCGAGATGAGGTCCGAGATCAGCTTCCAGATGTCGTTCAGCGGCAGGTCGCCTGAGGTTGTGCTCGACGTGTTCTGCAGCTCGCTCGGCGCTTCTCCCCCCGGCGCCAGGATCGACGGAGCCGGCCGGGTCTGCGGAACCACCGAGTACGCGCTCGCGGCCGCCGCTTCGTAGGTGGCCATCGATTCGGCCGCCTGAAACCACATCCGCACGTAATCGGCCTCGTTGAGTGCGATCGGAATGGTGTTGATACCGAAGAAGTTGGTGGCCAGCAGCACGCCGTGGGTGACATGGTTCACCGCGAGTTCCGCCAGGGTCGGCATGGTTGCCAGCGCGCTGCTGTACGCCGCAGCGACCGCCTCATGCTGCGCGGCGGTGACGGCACTGTCGGCTGAAGCCTGCTCCAGCCACGCCAGGTAAGGGCCGTGGGCAGCCACATACTGTGCGGCGCTGGGCCCTTCCCAACTGCTGGTCTGCACGTCGGCCAGGATCTGCGTGAGTTCCACCGCCGCTGCGCTGTATTGCGCACTCAAGCCCTGCCACTGGGCAGCTGCCGCAACCAGGGATCCTGGACCGGGTCCGGCGGTCAACAAAGCCGAATGCACCTCAGGAGGCACCGCAAACCAGAGCGGTGCGGTCACGTCATCACCTCCTCGCATGAGCGTTGATTGCGACCACACAGCCCGGTACGCGTTGCCTCGTAATTCAGCTAGTCGGGCCCGTGCGCCAGAAAGTTCCCGAGAAGTCGGTATTGACCGGTCAACCGGGGCAATGACTCTCGATGGTGTGACACGTGTGCCGCTGCTTGTGCGTTCACGGGTACGGTCGGCGCATGCCAGTCATCGACGCTCGTCACCTGACCGCGATCTCAGAGACCGCGCTCCTGACCCTGCACCAGAGAGCAGCCGAGGCGGCGCGTCCCGACGGCATCATCGAGGACCCGCTGGCGATCGCGCTGCGCGACAGCCTCGGGTACGACTACCAGCATTTCGGCCGTACGCACCAGGCCACCGCCCTGCGGGCCGTCGCGTTCGACAACGCCACCCGCCGTTATCTGCAGTTGCAGCCGCGGGCCACCGTGGTTGCCCTGGCCGAGGGCCTGCAGACCAGCTTCTGGCGCCTCGACAATGGCGAGATGAATTGGCTCTCTGTGGATCTGGAGCCGATTGTGCGACTGCGTCAGCAACTGCTTCCGCCCTCGGACCGACTCCGCCACCTGGCACAGTCCGCGTTCGACTACTCCTGGATGGACCATGTCGACCCCACCAATGGTGTGCTGATCACCGCCGAGGGCTTATTCCAATACCTGGAGCGCGACGCGGTGTTGGATCTCATCGCGGCATGTGCCGCCAGATTCCCCGGAGGACAGCTGATCTTCGACAGCGTCCCTCGATTTCTGAGCTGGTACTCGCAGCGACGCGGCATCAAACTCAGCAAGGAGTACACCGCGCCGCCGATGCCGTTCTCGTTGACCGCCGACCGGTATGACGAGCTGCGTGCCATCCGCGGCGTTCGTGCCGTACACGAACTCGAGATGCCGGCGGGACGCGGCAAGGTCCTGTCGCGCGCCGCGGCACTCGTCTACCGAACCCGCTCGCTCCAGCGCTTCCGAGCGCCTACCAACGTCATCGAGTTCGGTTGATACATCGCAGTAGTGGGCCTACGCGACGCCGATCAGCGCGGCGCGGGCCAATACCTCTTCGGCCTTCTTCACATGAGCGGCGTCGACGAGAACACCCTCGACTCCGACCGCTCCACGACCCGCCGCCTCGGCCTCCCGGTACGCCGCGACGTTGCGGTGCGCCAATGCGACCTCCTCGGCCGACGGGGCGAATACCTCATTGGCGATCGGCACCTGGCTGGGGTGGATGGCCCATTTTCCGGTGTAGCCGTATAGCGACGATCGACGCGCCTCGGCCTCGTAGCCGGCAACGTCCGCGTAGTCGGGGTACGGAGAGTCGATGGCGTCGATTCCGGCGATTCGCGCCGCGACCATGATCTTGTTGCGCGCATACGCCCAGAAGTCACCGGGGTACTCACCCATCGGCACGAAATTGGTGTCCACCCGTGCACCCTGGGACAGCGAGAAGTCGCCGACGCCGAAGATCACCGCGTCCAGTCGCGGGCTCGCCCGTACGATCTCCTCGGCGTTGGCCAGTCCTTCGACCTCCTCGATCAGTACCTCAAGCCGAATCTTCTTCTCCAAGGCCAGCTTTTCTTCCAGCTGGGTCAGCAGCAGGTCGACCCACCAGACGTCCTTGGCGGTGCGGGCCTTGGGGATGACGATGGTGTCGAGTTGGGCACCGGCATGAGTGACGACCTCGATGATGTCGTCGTGGCACCACGGGGTGTCGAGACCGTTGATCCGGATCGCGCGTGCGGTCCGGCCCCAGTCGAGCTCGGTCAGCGCCCGGATGGCCTTGGCCCGCGACTCCACCTTGAGCCCCACCGGAGTCGCGTCCTCCAGATCAAGGAACACCAAGTCGGCACCGCAGGTGACTCCCTTGATGAACATGTGGTCATTGCAGGCAGGCAGGGCGAGCTCAGAACGGCGAACCAGATTGGTCATGAGATGTGAATTCCTTTGCATAACTGAGTGTCAGAGCACACCAACGGTGTGCAAGTGATCGATTTCTTCAGCTGTCAGACCCAACAGCTCGTGGTAGACCTCGGCGTTGTGTTCACCGAGTCGGGGGCCCAGCGAGTCCACCCTCCCGGCGTTCCCCGAGAATCTCGGGACCGGCGCCTGCACCGTCATGGCGCCGAGTTCGTCGTCGGCGACCGATACGAACACTCCACGATGCTGCAGTTGCTCGTCAGCCACCAGATCGGCGATCTCGTACACTGGCGCGGCGGCCACTTCGGCAGCGTCGAACACCGCCATTGCCTCCGACAAGGTATGCGCGGCAACCCATTCCGCGACAACCGAGTCAACTTCGGCGGCGCGCGCCAACCGACGCTGAGGATCCGAGAAATCGTCGTCGGACACCAGGTCATCGCGTCCGATGGCGCGGAATACCCTCAATGCCAGGCTCGGCGAACTTCCGGACATGGCCAGCCAACGCCCATCGGACGTGCGATAGGTGTTGCGGGGCGCTGATATGTCCCAGCGATTGCCTGCGCGGCGCGGAACGATACCGAGCTGGTCATACCCCAACAGGTTCTGCTCCAGCAGTCGAGCCAGCGGGTCGACGAGATTGATGTCGATCAATTGACCACCGGCGCCGTGCACGTCGCGGTGATAGAGCGCCATCATCACGGCATAGGCGGCGTTCAGCGACGCCACCCCGTCGGCGAGCATGAATGGGGGCAGAGTCGGCGGACCTTCGGCTTCGCCTGTCACATGGGCGAATCCGCTCATCGCCTCGCCCAGTGTGCCGAACCCGGGGCGCTCGCTCTTGGGCCCGGACAGTCCGTACCCGGTGATGTGCAGCATCACGACACGATTGTTGACCAACCGCAACGACTCGTAATCCAGACCCCATTTGGCCAGTGTCTGCGGCCGGGTGTTGACGATCACGACGTCCGACTTCTCGACCAGGCGCCGCACCAGATCCTGGCCTTCGGTCACCCGCAGATTGGCGGTCACCGATTTCTTGTTGCGGGACACTGACTTCCACATCAACCCGACACCGTCACGTTGGTTGCCCCAGGTGCGGATGGGGTCACCCTGCCCGGGCTGTTCAACCTTGATGACATCAGCTCCGAACTCGCCCAGATACGTCGCGGCCAGGGGGGCCGCCGCGAGCGTGGCGAGGTCGAGCACCCGAATCCCGCTGAGCATGCCGCCCATCTACGACGCGGACCTGGTGAGTGCGCCGGCGGGCCGATCCAGACCCAGGTGGTCACGCAGAGTGGACCCGCTGTATTGGGTGCGGAACAATCCCCGATGCTGCAGCTCTGGCACCACCATCCGGACGAAGTCCTCGTAGGATCCCGGGGAATGCGTTGCGGCCATGACGAATCCGTCGCAGGCGCCGCTGGTGAACCACTCCTCCATCTGGTCCGCCACCTGCGTTCCGGTGCCGACGAAGCGTGGGCCTTGCAGCAGGGTGGCACGATGTCCCGCCAGGTCGCGCACCGTCACCTTGTCCCCGCCGATATGTGCGCGCAGGTTCTGCACCAGGCCCCGGATGCCCGAGACCGAGGCGATCAGCTCATCGGTCACCGGGTCGTCGAGATCGTGCTGGGCGAAGTCGTAGTTCATCAACTCCGACAGCAGGGTCAGCGACGCCATCGGATCCACCAGGTCGTTGAGGAACATGTCCTCACGTTCCTTGGCATGGGATTCGGACTCGCCTACCACCGCGTACGCCATCGGACAGATCCGCACCGATGAGGGATCCCGCCCGGTGGCGGCGATTCGCGCTTTCTGATCGCCGTAATGCTCGCGTGCCACATCGATGCCAGGATCGCCGGTGAAGATGAGATCTGCCCAGCGTGAGGCGAATTCACGCCCCCGGCCCGACGAACCGGCCTGGAGAATGACCGGACGCCCCTGCGGCGTGCGCGGCACGGTCAGCGGGCCACGCGAGGAGAAGTAACGGCCGACGTGGCCGAGTTCGTGCACCTTGCCCGGATCGGCGTAGTAGCCAGATGCCCGATCGTGCTGGATCGCGCCGTCCTCCCAGGTGTCCCAGAGTCCCGCGACCACGTCGAGGAACTCGTCGGCGCGGTCGTAGCGCTCGTCGTGACCGAGGTGGGATTCCAGACCGAAGTTCTGCGCCTCGCTGTCGTTGACCGAGGTGACGACGTTCCACGCCGCTCGCCCGCGGGACAGATGGTCCAGCGTCGCGAAGGTGCGGGCGACGTGGAATGGGGCGTAATAGGTAGTCGAGTAGGTGGCACCGAGTCCGATGTGGGACGTCGTCTGCGCGAGCACTCCGAGGATGACACTCAGATCCAGCTTGACCGGCCGTGCCCCATAGCGGACCGCCTCGTCTACCGAGCCGCCGTAGATCCCGGGCATCGCCAGGCGGTCGTCGAAGAACATCAGGTCGAAGCAACCTTCTTCGAGCTGCCGGCCGACCTTCGCGTAATACGACGCGTCGAGATAGCCGTGCTCGGTCGCTGGGTGACGCCACGAACCCGCGTATACCGAGGTGCTTCCTGCCTGCATGAATGCCACGAGCGCCATCTGATCTGTCCGCATGTTCGGAATCTAACATCTGATATATCAGATATCAAGGATGATGTTTGACGGATCGGTACGCTGCACGGATGACCCCGCTTGACATCTCAGGCACCGTTCGCGAGCGCGCGGCTCGCGAACTGCGCGACCGGATCATCACCGGCGTGCTCGCGCCCGGGTCACGCATCGACCTCGATGCCATCACCGAAGAGTTCGCGACCAGCCGCACCCCGGTACGGGAGGCGCTGCTGGAACTGTCCTTCGAAGGGCTGGTGCGGGTGGCTCCCCGCAGCGGGATCACCGTCATCGGCGTCAAGTCCGAAGACGTGACCGACAGCTTCACCATCCTCGGTGTCCTCACCGGGCAGGCCGCCGCCTGGGCGGCCGAACGAATCACACCTGACGAACTCGCCCGGCTACGCGAACTGGCCGCCGACGTTGCCCGGCGGTCGGGCGAGGACAGCATCGGCGAGGCAAACTGGCTGTTCCACCAGGAGATTCACCGCGCCGCCCACTCCCCTCGCTTGCTGACCCAGATCCGACAGGCCGCACGGGTGGTGCCGTCGAACTTCCTGACGGTGTTTCCCGAGCATGAGAAACACTCGCTCGACGAGCACGAGCAGCTGCTGGACGCCCTGGAGGCCAAGGACGCCGAGGCCGCCCGCACCATCGCCGAGCGCCACGTTCTGGAGGCCGGGCGCTCGTTGGCGGCCTGGCTCAACGCTCAGACCGCCACGAGCTGACCCCGACACCGGGCTACCCCGCGCGCACCTTCGCGGTAGCGGTGACCAGATGCTTGAGCGACTCGGTCACCTCATCAGTGGTCCGGGTCTTCAAACCGCAGTCGGGATTGACCCAGAGCCGCTCGGCCGGAACGGCTTTGAGCGCCTCCCGCAATGATGTGACGATCTCGTCGACCCCGGGCACCCGGGGCGAGTGGATGTCGTACACACCCGGGCCGACGCTGTTGGAGAAGCCGATGCCGTTGAGGTCATCGAGCACCTCCATATGCGATCGGGCCGCCTCGATCGACGTCACATCGGCATCCAGGTCGGCGATGGCCCCAATCACCTCACCGAACTCCGAATAGCACAGGTGGGTGTGGATCTGCGTGGAGTCGGCAACCCCGGAGGTGGACAGCCGGAACGCGTCGACCGCCCAACTCAGATAGGCCTCCTTGTCCTTGGTGCGTAGCGGCAGCAGTTCGCGTAGCGCGGGCTCGTCGACCTGGATGATCGCGATACCTGCCGACTGCAGGTCCACCGTCTCGTCCCGGATTGCCAGGGCGACCTGAAAAGCGGTGTCGGCCAACGGCTGGTCATCGCGGACGAAAGACCAAGCCAAGATGGTCACCGGCCCGGTGAGCATGCCCTTGACCGGCTTGTCGGTGAGCGACTGCGCGTACGTAGCCCAGTCAACCGTCATCGGCTGCTGACGAGTGACGTCACCGAACAACACCGGCGGACGGACACAACGGCTGCCATACGACTGGACCCACCCGTTCTTGGTGGCGAAGAAGCCGTCGAGCTGCTCGGCGAAATACTGCACCATGTCGTTGCGTTCGGGTTCACCGTGCACGAGCACGTCCAACCCAAGCTGCTCCTGCAGCCGGATCACCGATTCAATCTCGGCCTGCATCCGGTTGCGGTACTCGGCCTCGTCGATCTCGCCGGCCACCAGCGCCGCCCGCGCCTTGCGGATGTCGACGGTCTGCGGGAACGAGCCGATTGTGGTGGTCGGCAGCGACGGCAGGCTGAGCCGCTCATCCTGCGCCCTCTGACGTTCGGTGGCGGCACCGCGGCTGATGCCGCCCGCCAGGACGGACTCCAGCCGAGCCCGCACGCTGTCGTTGTGGAGCCGGGGATCGCCGGCTCTCGACGCGGCCGCAGCGTTGGACGACTCGATCTCGGCGGCCACCTTCTCTTCGCCGTCGCGCAGCGCTACCGCCAGAGTCGCCACCTCGAAGACCTTCTCGGCGCCGAACGCCAACCAGCTGCGCAGCGCGTCGTCGAGACCGTCTTCCGGGTCGAGCGTGTACGGCACATGCAGAGTCGAGCACGACGTCGAAACTGCAACTGCCTTGGCATTTCCGGGGAGTGCGGTCAGGGTGTGCAGCGCGCTTTCAAGATTGGTACGCCAGATGTTGCGCCCGTCGACCACGCCCGCCACCAGCAGCTTGCCCGCAAGCTCGGGAACCGCTGACAGCGCCGAGGCAGATCCGGCCACCAAATCGATGCCAATCGCTTCGACCGGCGTCCGCGCCAGAGCGGGCAACGCGTCGGTGAGTGCACCGAAGTAGGTCGCGACGAAGATCGCCGGCCGCTTCGCCAGCTCGGCCAGCCGGGTGTATGTGCGCTCAGCCAGCTCGGCAGCATTGTCGAGGATGTCGGTCACCAGGACGGGTTCGTCGATCTGTACCCACGTGACGCCCTTGTCCGCGAGCACCGCGAGCAGTTCGGCGTACACACCGACGAGCTCGTCCAGCCTGGCCGTGGGAGCGTCGGCGCCCTCGACCGCCTTGGACAGGGCCAGGAACGTGATCGGGCCGACCACCACCGGGCGAGCCGGAACACCTTGGGCTGCCGCCTCTTCCAGCTCACCGAGTATCTTCGCCGGGTTGAGCGCGAAGGTGGTGCCCGGCCCGATCTCGGGCACGATGTAGTGGTAGTTGGTGTCGAACCACTTGGTCATCTCCAGCGGCGCGATGTCGTCGTTCCCGCGAGCCGCGGCGAAGTAGCGGTCGAGGTCATCGGCGATGCCGTCGACCCGGGACGGCAGGGCACCGACCAGGACCGCTGTGTCGAGCACCTGGTCGTAATAGGAGAAATCGTTGACCGGGACCGAATCCAGCCCGGCCGCGACCAGCGCCTTCCAGGTGTCGCGGCGCAAAGTAGCGGCGACGGACTCCAGTTCGGCGCGATCGATCCGCCCGGCCCAGTACTTCTCGACGGCACGCTTGAGTTCACGATTGGGCCCGATTCGGGGTGACCCCAGAATGGTGGCGGAAAACGGTGTTGCGGTTGTGCTCATGACGAGGTCCTTCAACGTACGAAGAGGATGGCCACCGCCAGGAGACACCGAGCCGAACGCAGGCACCCGCCACGAGTGAACCGCTTTCGGCCACTGCCCATTCCGCGAGGCGATGAACCACCGGACGCGGCGCGCCCGGTACGGCTGGCAGGTCTTCGGACTCACAGGCACGCACGTGGACCGTGCTCCTACTGGCCGTCGCTTCCCAGCCGCACATTTCTGCGGGCCAGTGCTGATGACGGCGGTCGTTCCTGCATACCGCTGCGGGACAGTCCCGGATTCTCACCGGGTTCCCTCTCACGTCGCATCTCGATCAGCCTGCGACGCTCGATGTCGGCACCGTAAACGTCCCGGCGCCGACAAACCAGCTGCGTGGCTCAGACTACCCCGTGGTCAGCACTCCTCATCGAGGCATCGCGGCCTTGATCTTGTCCACCACGTCGGCTGCCTGGGTCACTGAGGATCCCGCCGGCTTGCACGCTTGGATGTCCATGACGAGGTTCGCGGCGGCGGCCAGCGCGCGCTGGCAGTCGCGGGTCTGGTCACCGTCGACGCGAGTGAACGGCAGGGTGAGTTCGTCTTCGGTTCTGGTGAGCGTGCCGCTCTTCCACTTGGGCAGCGGTTCACCGTTGAGCGTGATGTTCACCTTGTGGTCGGTGCACTTGGACCAGCGTTCCGCCGACTGAGCAAGGAAGTCGTCGGCGTCCTGCGCAGACGGAAAGATCACCACCGACTGCACCAGAAGGTTCTCCCAGTTGTCATTGTCCGGTGCCCGCAGCAGCACCTGGCGCATCGCGGCCCAGTGATCCCCGTAGATGGCGGACTCGTTTACCTGCCAGGCGCCCAGGCAGTTCAGGTTGGGCAGCAGGTTGCGATGGTCGCTCATCTCCGTGACCGGTGGGTGCGCTGTCATCCCGTCGGTCCCCATCAGCGTGTTGACCTCTTCGGTGCTGAGCAGCAGACCCTCGAGTGCCGACTTGGGCACGTCCTTCGGCGGCCCCGGGACTGTGTCGGAGTTGCCGGAACAACTGGTGGCCATCAGCACGAGCGCAACCAACGAGATCACAAGCCGGATCACGGCAATCCTTTACTGGAGGCACGGTGCACCGCGCAGGTGGGTGAAAGTTCAAAGATCGCAGGTGCCGGCCCGAGCCGCGATTACCCAATCATTCCAACGTGATTGGCGCTTCGTCAGGCGTGTGTGCCCGCGGCGGCACAGGCCATCTGCGCGTTGTTGGCATCGTTGTTGAGCTGGGTCGCCGTGTCGTTGAGCGATTGACCGCCGGTCCGCAGCCCCATCTTCAGCAGCAGCTTGGTGGCACCGAAAGACCATGAGCGCATCGGGTTGGCAATGTCGGGCGAGAGTCCCGGTGTGCCTGCGGCATTCATCGCCGACGCGGCGGCTTCACGCAGCGCCGTCCGGCCACTGGTGTTCGTCGTACTGATGGTCGGATCCCCGTAGTCGGGCCGCTCCACACCTTCGATCGAATCGGCGAAATCGCCGTAGAAGGTTGATGCCGAATCGAGCGCGTTGGCGAACGTCGAGCAAGCCGTAACCGCAGGCACGCCAGGGTCATCCGTACTCGCGACCGGCACCGGCACCGGACCCGCAACCGGCGCACCCGCTGTCACCGGCGGCAACTCGGGCACCGCGGGCGCCGCCGGCCCCGGTGCGCCCGCCTCATCGCCGGGTTCCGCGAACGCGGCGGGCGCGGAACCAAACCCAATGCTGAAGGCAATGAGCAACGATGCCACGCCTCGCTCGTACACCTGAGACGACCTCAACGATTCCTC
The DNA here is from genome assembly GCF_058270075.1 of Mycobacterium shunyiense. Lineage (NCBI taxonomy): Bacteria > Bacillati > Actinomycetota > Actinomycetes > Mycobacteriales > Mycobacteriaceae > Mycobacterium > Mycobacterium shunyiense. The sequence continues at coordinate 82,185 of NZ_JBZDPU010000027.1, forward strand.
CGTCAGTCGGATAGCAGTTCGACGCCAAGGCGCCACAGTTGACGTCCGCGCCTCATCGACGCATCTGCCGTCCCCCCGGATGCACCTCACCGTCGAGGGTCCACATGTCCAAAAGGTGAACTGCAGGCCAACCCGTTCCCCCTAACGGTCGTCCATTGTGCGCCGGCCGCACCCGTCGATGCCTCATATATGTAATGCGCTGCAGCACACGCCATTTCCCAGCAATCTCACAGGTTCGGCGATTCCAGCTCGACGGAAATGAGGTGGCAACTGTTGGGACGTTGTTCACCAAACCGAAACGCGACCGGTTCATGATTCGTCGCGACAGATTCCTTGGGCCCTTTGAGTTTTGACGACCACGGCGCGTCGCATAACGCAGGGCCCAAAACCACGAGAGGCGCAAGTTCACGCATGTTGAGTCGTTTTGCCCCCCTGGCTGCAGTCTGCATGTTGGCCCCTGTAGCGATTGCGCCCCTTGCATATGCAGATCCCCCGCCGCCGCCGGACCCCGCGGTGCCCGCCGCAGCGGCGGCGCCCGCCCCGCCCCCACCGGACACGGGCGCAGTGCCCTCCTCGCCCCCCGGAGTCCTCGACACCCCCGACGGCTGGCACGTGACGGTCGCCGGATCCAACGAAACCCTGCTGCCGGTCGCACCACTGACCACCGCGGTGTCGTCACGTGAGTACCTCGTCGGCGGCACCTTCAACGGAAAGGTATCGGGCGGGGGCAAGACCAAACTGACCGGCGGCACGCTCGAAGCCGGCGCCCAGATCGGTTGCGGCATCATCACTGACGAAACGGAAATCAACCCGGGCATCAGCTTCACCCCGGGCATCAAGATCCCGTTCACCGGTTCGGCCGGCGATGCCAGCCTCGGTACCGGTGTCAGCCTGCAGGGCAAGGTCTACCTCAAGCCCGGCACCGTGACCATCGTTCCGATCGACAAGAAGTCGTTCAAGGGCACGGGCACTCGCGTGACGATCACGGGCGTGCGTATCAAGTTCGATCAGTGCGCCGGTCAGTCGTTCATCCGCACTTACGCGACGCTGACCAGCTCCACCGACAACACCGACGACGTCGTCACCTACCTCGGCGTCACCAAGGCCGTCTGACCGCGGCCTCGCGACGGCACCGACCATCTTTCGCCCCGATCACGACGCCGATACCTCGGATTCGAACCCCATGAGAGGCACAAGTTCCCGCATGTTGAATCGTTTCGCCACATTGGCCGCTGTCTGTATATTGGCCCCGGTTGCGCTGGCGCCCCTCGCGTCGGCCGACCCGCCGCCACCACCGCCGGATCCCGCCGCACCCGTCGATGCCGGACCACCGCCGGACAACGGGCTGGTCGCCTCCGCCGAGCCGGGCGTGGTCACCACCCCCGACGGCTGGAAACTCACAGTGTCGGCCAAAGACGAGAGCCAGCTGCCGGTCGCGCCGCTGACCACCGCGGCATCGTCACGTGAGTACATGGTGGGAGCCACCTTCACCGGCACCGTCACCGGCGGCGGATCCACCTCGCTGACGGGCGGCACGCTGGACACGGGCTACCAGATCGGCTGCGGAATCGAGCTGGGCCAGGTCCGTCTGATCGGGTCCATCGGTCTGAGCACGTCGGGCTCGACGCTGGCCGGCATCATCCCGACCGGGGTGAGCATGCCGATCTCGGGCACCTTGGAGGTCCACCCCAAGCCCGGTACCGTCACCAACGTCTCGGTGAACAAGAAGTCGTTCAAGGCCGCACCGGTGCGCGTCACCCTCAAGGACGTTCACATCAAGGTGGACGGCTGCGTCGGCCAGTCCTTCCTGCGGTCCTACGCGACCCTGACCAGCTCCACCACCGACACCGACGATGTGGTCGCTTACTACGGCGTCACCAAGTCGGTCTGACGGGCTGGGCGTGAAAGCGAAACACGAAGGTATGAGCGAGAACCCGGACGCCACATTCGCGATCAAGAATGCGATGGCCGCCTTCGCCGCAGCCGGGCTGTTCGTGGTCGGCGCGGCGGTTGCCTGTTCGGCAACCGCCGCCGCCGACCCGGCGCCACCAGAGGTTCCCGGTGCTCCCGCGGTCGCCGCCCCGGCTCCTGCTCCGGCTCCCCCACCCGGACCCGACGTGCCCCTGATGGGCGCACCCCTCGGGCCGAGCGGGTTGTCGGTACTCGGACAGACCGGGACCGAGACGGCACCTGGACGCCTCGGCGTCCCCAACGGGGTCGACATGAGTCCCGGTGCGCTGCTCGGGCAGTACACGGTGCCGTCGGCACCGGGTGGACCGCCCCCGACCGAGGCACCCAACCTCAGGGCGTTCAACAACGGAAACTTCTTCCCGCAGAACGAGAAACCGTCGGCGCCCGGTCAGGGCACCGTGGTCGGGGTCCCGCCGGGTCAGGAGAACGCGGACATCTCCGGGCTCGACTGGATGCGGAACATGCGCGACATGTACCGCAACGGGAACCTGCGTGGCGCGATGCTCGGCCAGCTGCCCAAAGAGCAACTCGGTGAACCGCTTCCGGGCACCGCACCGCCACCCGGGACGAACGTGCCTTCGGGTCTCGGTGAGTACCTGCCGGATCCGGCTGCACCGCCTCCGGCACCAGGAGCTCCGCCGGCGCCGGGAGCACCTCCCGCGCCACCTGCTCCCTGACACATTCGGGCAGCGTCCGGTAATCCCGGAGGCTGCCCGATTTTCTTGGCCCCTACCGCTGCGTGAGCCGAGCCAGACCGGCCCGGAGCTGTCGGCCGCGCAAATATTCCGTCACTTTCTGTTAACTTTCCGTACACCAGGAATACACTGACTGATGACGGCCGGGGCTACCGGTGAGAGCGACAGCATGAGATCCGACCGTCAGGAGGGTCGGGATGCTGTTCCATGCTCGATATACGAAGATCGTCGGACTGGTTGTGCTCATACCGGCCATCGCAATCGGGGCCACCCCGGTTGCCACGGCGGAGCCGACTGCGGGCAGCGGCCAACGGGCCGACGAAACGATCTCGGCCCTCAGCGCCGAGGGCTACAACGTGGCGATCAACTGGGTCGGCGGCAAGAGCACATTGTCGCTGTCGCTGTGCCGCGTCAATTCGATCCACAATCCCAACCGCGGGTCGCCGCCCCTACCCAAGTCAGACGTAACGGTCTACGTCGATGTGCAATGCCCCGACGAGGGCTCGAATTCCTGAACCACGTCATACCTTTGCCGGCGGAATAGACTGGCACAAGCCGATCCGACCGCCGGAAGGGTCATCATGCGACGAGTAGTGCGTTGCGCGAAGGTGTTCACACCCTTCGCAGCGCTGTGTGTCGGCATGGTCCTGGCTCCATCTGCCGTAGCGGACCCGACGGCAGGCACCCGATCGGCCGCCGACACGATCAACGATCTCACCGCGAAGGGCTACAACGTCCAAATCAACTGGGTCAGCGGAGTCAGCAGCGAGCCACTCACACGCTGCCGGGCAACGGCGGTTCACAATCCCGATCGGTCACCCGGCGTCGACCCGTCGAACACGACTGTCTACGTAGACGTTTCGTGCCCCAACGAGCCCGACGACGACATCTCGGGTGGCATCGGAATCGGGTTCGGCTGACCCGGTCCTCGCGCGTGTCGGTCAGTACGCATCAGAACGCGGCCCCGTTGGGCACCGAAGTCGTGGCATAGGGATTCGACATCGTCGTGGTCGGCGGCGCGGTTGTGTCGGACGGGGCTTCCGGGGGTGGCGGTGGCGCAGTCGAAGGTCCGATGTCCTCGCTGGTGCTCACCGGCGTCCGCGGCGTCGTGCTCGTGCTGGTAGTCACCGCGCGCGACGACGGCTTCACCGGCGTCACCGGCGTCAGCCGATCAGGTTGAGGAGGCAGCACCGACTGGTGTGACGTCATCAGAATCGCCAACACCAGCGCACCGATGGCCACCACGGCCCCGACTCCGGCAAGGACCATCGCAGTGCGGGTCTCGTGCCATGCGGCGCTCGGCCGGTCGTCCGCTGAACCGACCCGGTGGTCGGGATTAGTTTCCAGCATGCGGCTCCGGGCTCCGGGCGGCGCCGTTGAACGGAAAACCCGACAGCGACAACGCAATCAACCAGACCACACCTGACAGCACGGCGAGATCGGCGACGTTGAACACCGGCATCGGGCCGATGGCCAGAAAGTCGACCACGTGCCCCCGCATCGGACCAGGGGCACGGAAGAATCGATCGATGAGGTTCCCCCCGGCGCCGCCGAGGATGGTCCCCAGACCCACGGCCCACCACCGAGAGCGGACGTTCACACCGATCCAGGCGATGGCCGCAGCCACGGACAGGACGACGATGGTCAGCAGCACGGTCCGGTCCGCGGCCATCGACATGGCGGCACCGGAATTGCGGGTGAGCTCGCAGGACAGCCAGGTGCCCAATAACGGGACGGGATGGCCCGGTTCGAGCGTGCCCACCGCCAGCGCCTTGGTCCCCAGATCGAGCAGGAAGATCGCCCCGGCTGCCATGAAGAGGAGCCGACGCCGCGTCGGCGTTGCCGACTGCGCGCCAGAAATACCGGCAATGTCAGCCGTCACCGAATCATTGTCCGCTCATGCCGGCGGGACCGCTGGGCAATGGGGCCGACGTTCCGATGAACATTTGTGGTCACCCGCGCCGAACATCACGTGCCGAATACCCCGCGCCGAATGTCACGCCAGAGTGGCGCGCGAGCGCGGGCGCCACTCTGGCGTGACGCTCACGGGCAATACCCACGGAGGCTAGGGTGGCTTGGTGCCGGATTCAGTGTTGGTCAGCGTCGACGATCACATCGCAGTCATCACCGTCAACGATCCCGATCGCCGCAATGCGGTGACCTTCGAGATGTCGGCAGCCCTGCGCGCCGCGGTCGAGGGGGCCGAGGCCAACCCCGACGTGCACGCCGTGATCGTCACGGGTGCGGGCAAGGCGTTCTGCGCCGGGGCCGACCTCACCGCGCTCGGCGAGGCCACCGAGGACGGGCTGCGCAAGATCTACGACGGGTTCCTGGCGGTCGCCAACTGCACGCTGCCGACGATCGCCGCGGTCAACGGCGCCGCAGTCGGCGCGGGCCTGAACCTGGCGCTGGCCGCCGATGTCCGCATCGCCGGCCCGGGCGCGCTGTTCGATCCACGGTTCCAGAAGCTGGGCATCCACCCCGGCGGCGGCGCCACCTGGATGCTGCAGCGAGGCGTCGGCCCACAGGTGGCCCGGGCGGCACTGTTGTTCGGCATGCGCTTCGACGCCGAATCCGCGGTGCGCCACGGGTTGGCGCTGTCGATCGCCGAGGATCCGGTGGGCGCCGCGCGCATGCTCGCCGCGGGCCCCGCCAGTGCTCCGCGTGACGTGGTGATCGCCACGAAGGCCTCAATGCGGGCCACCGCCAATCCGGGAACGGTCGACACCGACCAGCACGGGACAGCCGTTGACATCGAACTCGGTCCGCAGGCACGCTCGATCGAATCTCCCGAGTTCGCAGCGCGTTTGGCTGCCGCCAAGCGGAAGTAGTGGGCTACAACTCTCCCCTAGAGGTCCAGCACGGCGAGCTCGGGCGCCTCGACCAGGGCGCGCAGGTCAACCAGGAATGCCGCGGCCTGCGCGCCGTCGACGACGCGGTGGTCGAATACACACGTCAACGACATGGTCGGGCGGGCCGCCACCGCACCGTCCACGACGACTGGTCGCGGTTTGATCGAACCCATGCCCAGAATCGCCGCCTCCGGATAGTTGATCACTGGTGCGCCGTCGTCCAGGCCGAGGGCACCGAAGTTCGACACCGTGAACGTCGACCCGCTGAGCTCCGCCGGGCTGAGTGTGCCGGCTCTGGCCCGCTCCACGAGCCTGGCGACCGCAGCGGCCAACTGCCGGGTCGTCATGGTCTGCGCGTCACGGACCACGGGAACCAGCAGGCCACGCGGTGCGGCCACCCCGAAGCCCAGGTGCACGGCCGGATGCCGGTGGATCTGAGCACCTTCCGTGGTTTCCAGCCACGTGGAGTTCAGCAGTTGATGCCGCCCCAGCGCCATCACCAGCAGCCGCAGCGTCAGCACGAACGGTGTGACGGGCAGCTCCGCATCGGCGGCCCGAATCCGGTCGCGCAGCTGCAACAACGCACTGCAATCGACCTCGACGCGGGCGTGGGCATCAGGAATTTCCTTGTGCGACAGAGACATCCTTCGCGCCATGGCGGCCTGCACGCCAGTGACATCGAGATTCTCCGAATTACCCGCGGCGGCCAGCACATCGTCGCGGGTGACGATCCCCTCGGGCCCGGATCCCGGGGCAAGTGCGTCGAGGTCCACCTGCAGATCAGCTGCCAGTTTCCGCACCGGTGGTTTGGCACGAGCCCGGTCACCCGTTGGTGGCGTTCGCCTACTGGCATCCATGCTGTCGTCGGCGCCGTATCCGACCAGCACCGATTTACGCTGCGTCGCACCGTTTTTCGCAGGAAGGGTGGGGGCAGCGGCCGGCTCACCGGCATCGATCCGGACCAGCAACGACCCGACGGTCAAGGTATCCCCTGCCGCGCCGCCGAGTTCGAGCACCTGCCCAGCGAACGGACTGGGGATCTCCACCTCGGCCTTGTTCGTCTCGACGGTGCACAGTGTCTGGTTGAGTTCGACCGTGTCGCCCACCGCGACACTCCAGCTGGTGATGGTGGCGTCCTGCAGGCCCTCGCCGAGATCAGGGACCAGAAACTCGCGGTTCACGGCTGTTCCAGCGCACGCTCGACACAGTCGAGCAACCGGTCGACGCCGGGCAGCCACGCCTTCTCCAGCCGGGCAGGGGGATACGGTGTGTCAAAACCCGTGGCGCGCAACACCGGTGCCTCAAGGTCGTAGAAACATTCCTCGGAGATCCGGGCGGCAAGTTCGGCACCGAAGCCCAGAGTCCGAGGGCCTTCGTGCATCACCACCGCACGACCGGTGCGCTGCACCGCGGCCGCGACGGTGTCGAAGTCGAGCGGGTTGAGTGATCGCAGGTCCACCACCTCAAGGCTCCAGCCGCGGTCGGCGGCCAGCTCGGCAGCGTTGAGCGCGGTGCCCACCAGCCCGCCGTAGGTGATGACCGTGACGTCGGTTCCGTTGCGCCGCACCGCGGCCCGGCCGATCGGCGGCGCAGGTGCGCTCGTGTCGACGAGTTCGCGGGCCCAGTAGCGCCGCTTGGGCTCCAGGAAGATCACCGGATCGGGGCTGCTGATCGCATACCGCAGCAGCCAGTACGCATCCGACGGGGTCGACGGTACGACGACCTTGAGGCCGGCGGTGTGCAGCCAGTACGACTCGGTGGACTCCGAGTGATGCTCGACCGCGCCGATACCGCCGAACGACGGAATCCGCACCGTCACCGGCATCTTCACGTCACCGTGAGTGCGCATGTGATATTTAGCCAGGTGGCTGGCGATCTGGTCGAAGGCGGGATAGCTGAATCCGTCGAACTGCATCTCCGGGACCGGGACGAAACCGCGGATCGCGAGGCCGATGGAGATACCGATGATCGCCGATTCGGCCAGTGGAGTGTCGAAGCACCGGTCGGCACCGAAGGTTTCGGCCAGCCCCTCGGTGACCCGGAAGACGCCACCGAGGGTGGCGACGTCCTCGCCGAACACCAGGACATGTTCATCGGCAGCCATGGCGTCACGTAGCGCCCGGTTGATGGCCGCGACCATGGTCAGTTCGGCGACCGCAGGCTCGGACCGCGGGGGCGCGGGCCTCCTGAGCGGAGTCAGCTCCCGCTCCCACGGGTCCGGCGAATCCCCCTGAGCGGCAGGACGATCGATGATCTGGGTCATGGGTCTCACGCCTCCTTCGCCAGTTCGGCCAACAACTGATCGCGTTGGCGTGCCAGATCCGGGGTGATCTCGGCATACACGTTGTCGAACAGCTCGGCCGGATCGGCGTCGGCGGCTCCGACGATCGTGTCGCGCAACTCTGTGCACAGCCGCAGTGACCGCGCCGCGACTCGTTGCTCCAGACGGTCGTCGAGCACTCCGGTGGTCTGGAGGTAGTTGCGGTAGCGCGCGATCGGATCACGGGCCAGCCAGTCATCGAGCTCATCGGCCGACCGGTAGCGGGTGGGATCGTCGGAGGTGGTGTGCGGACCCATCCGGTAGGTGACGGCCTCGATGAGCGTGGGACCGCCGCCCTGCCGGGCACGTTCGGCCGCCTCTGCCATCACCGCATAACAGGCCAGCACGTCATTGCCGTCGACGCGGACACCCGGCATGCCGTAGCCGGTGGCGCGGTGCGCGATCGACGGCCCGGCCTGTTGCCTGCTGACCGGCACGGAGATCGCCCACTGGTTGTTCTGCACGAAGAACACGCACGGCGCCTTGAACACCGAAGCCAGGTTGAGCGCTTCGTGCGCGTCACCCTCACTGGTCGCGCCGTCGCCGAGAAATGCGACGGTCACCGAATCCTCGCCGAGACGTTGGGCAGCCATCGCCGCGCCGACGGCATGAAGTCCGTGAGTGCCGATCGGAATGGCGATCGGGGCGACGCAGCGCCTGGTGAACTCCGTGCCCCCGTGCCACTTGCCTCGCCACACCGCACCCATCTGGCCCGGCGTGATGCCGCGCAGCAAGAACGCGCCGATCTCCCGGTACTGGGGGAACAACCAGTCGGTCTTGCGTAGGCAGGCCGTGGCCCCGATCTGCGCGGCCTCCTGACCCCGACACGACGCGTACAGCGCCAGCTCACCCTGGCGTTGCAGGTTGATGAATTCCGTGTCCAGATCGCGGGTCACCACCATGGACTCGTAGAGCCAGGCCAGGGTTTCGTGGGGCAGATCGCGGCTGAAGCGGGTCTCGGCGGTGGGTGACCCGTCTGCGTCCACCAGGCCTACCGGGTCCAGTTCGACACTCGGTGCCGCATACATCCCAGCCATCCCGCCTCCTTCTCAGGTGACGGCATGTCGCGCCGCCAGTCCGTGAGGTGCTCAGAGCAGCGGCGGTACGTGCAAAACCCCTGGTGAGAGGCCTCCGGCTAATGCCTGGGTGTGGCGCTAGTCAGACGATCCGCTCGGCCCGTCGCAGCACTGGGGCATATCGCCATTATGCGCCCGAACCGAGTTCGGCCGGGTCCATCGCCGGTAACGATTGGGTGCGTGTCGGAGACGCCGGCGAGCAGACGCTGCGGTACCCCAGAAACACTGGTTTCGGGTACCGACGCGTCTGCTCGCGGTAGCGACTAGGGGGCCAGGGCGACGATCCGCTCGGCCCGGCGCAGCACCGGGGCGTCGACCATCAGACCGTCGTGCTGGAAGACGCCGCGTTCGGTAGCCACCCGGGCGAGTACTGCCCGCGCCCAGCTGATCTGCTCATCGGTGGGCGCATAGGCCGAGCGGATGACGGCGACCTGTGTGGGGTGAATCGCCACCTTGGCGTCGAAACCGACCGCGACCGCGTCGTCGGACTCGGCCCGCAGGCCGTCGAGATCCTTGATGTCGAGGTACACCGAATCCAGCGCCAGCTTCCCGTAGGCCTTGGCCGCCAGCAGGGTCTGCGACCGCACGTGCTGGGCGACGTCACGGTAGGTGCCGTCAGGCCACCGGTTGGCGGTGCCACCGGTGACCGCGAAGAGGTCCTCGGCTCCCCACATCACCGCGAAGGCGTTGTCGGGCTGCACCAACTCGACGACGTTCAGCGCGGCCAGCGGGGTCTCGATCAACACCACGACATCCAGCGGGGCCAGGGCGCGCACCTGATCGGCATGCTCGGTCTTGGCCAGCATCACGGTGGTGTAATCGGTTGCGGCGACTGCCTTCAGGTCCAGTTCGTGATCGGCGGTGTCGGTCGGGTTGACCCGCACCACGGTGCGGGCCGGATCCAGCCGCGTGTCGATCAAGGCCTGGCGGGCGGCGGAGCGGTCCTTGGCCGCGCATCCGTCCTCGAGATCGAGGATCACCACATCGGCTGCCGCCGCGGCCTTTTCGAATCGCTCCGGACGGTCGGCCGGGCAGAACAGCCAGCCTGGACCGGGTGCCTGGAGTGCCATCAGGAATCCCCCTCCGGGCGCATCCGCATCAGGGCCTTGCGGGTAGCCGTGGCCACGATGTCACCGTGCTGGTTGCGGCCGGTGTGCACGAACGTGACGATGCCCTCGCCGGGACGGCTCTTGGATGCCCGCTTCTCGGTGACGACGGTCTCGGCGTAGAGCGTATCGCCATGAAACATCGGCTTGGGGAAAGCGATTTCGGAGAACCCCAGGTTTCCGACGGTGGTGCCCTGGGTGAGCTGAGAGACAGAGAGCCCGACCAGAGTGGCCAGCGTGAACATCGAGTTCACCAGCCGCTGGTTGAACGGCGGCTGCTGCTCGGACCAGGCCGCATCGAGGTGTAGCGCCTGGGTGTTCATGGTCACCGCGGTGAACAGTGTGTTGTCGGCCTCGGTGATGGTGCGCCCGGGACGGTGCAGGTAGCACACTCCGGTCTCGAACTCCTCGAACCAGAGCCCACGCTGTTCGATCACTCGCTCCTCGGTCACAGACCCGCCTCCCGCGCGATCAGCATCAGCTGCACTTCGGTTGTCCCCTCACCGATTTCGAGGATCTTGCTGTCCCGGTAGTGACGCGCCACCGGGTACTCGTTCATGAAACCGTAGCCGCCGAAGATCTGGGTGGCGTCGCGGGCGTTGTCCATCGCCGCCTCGCTGGAGACCAGCTTGGCCACCGACGCCGCCTTCTTGAACGGCTTGCCGGACAGCATCAACGCCGCGGCGTCGTAGTACGCGGCGCGGGCAGTGTGGGCGCGGGCCTCCATCCGGGCGATCTTGAAGGCGATGGCCTGGTACGTGCCGATGGCCGCGCCGAAGGCCTGACGTTCCTTGGCGTACTTCACACATTCGTCCACGCAACCCTGCGCCACACCGACGGACAGCGCCGCGATGGCGATGCGGCCCTCGTCGAGGATGCGCAGGAAGTTGGCATAACCGCGGCCGCACTCACCCAGCAGGTTCTCGGCGGGTACCCGGACGTCGTCGAAGCTCAGGGGGTGGGTGTCCGAGGCGTTCCAGCCGACCTTGTTGTAGGCCGGTTCGGCGGTGAATCCCTCGATGGGCACGGGCACCAGGATCGACGAGATCTCCTTCTTGCCGCCGTCACGTTCGCCGGTGACCGCGGTGACCGTGACCAGCTTGGTGATGTCGGTACCGGAGTTGGTGATGAACTGCTTGGAGCCATTGATAATCCAGTGGCCGTCGTCCATCTTCGCGGTCGTCTTGGTGGCGCCGGCGTCGCTGCCGCCGCCGGCCTCGGTCAGGCCGAAGGCGCCCAGCGCCTTGCCACTGGCCAGCAGCGGCAGCCACTCTTCCTTCTGGGCGTCGTTACCGAAGCGGTAGACCGGCATGGCGCCCAGGGAAACCCCCGCCTCCAGCGTGATGGCCACGCTCTGGTCCACCTTGCCGAGTTCCTCCAGGGCCAGGCAGAGCGCGAAGTAGTCGCCGCCCATGCCGCCGTACTCCTCGGGGAAAGGCAGTCCGAACAGACCCATGTCGGCCATGCCGGCCACGACCTCATACGGGAACGAATGTTCCTCATCGTGTTTCGCGGCCACCGGGGCGACGACGCTCTGGGCGAAGTCGCGGACGGTCTTGGCCAGTTCCGCGTAATGGTCCGGCAAGGTGCCGGTGGACAGAAAGTCCGTCATTGCTCGTTCTCCTGTGTTGCAGCGGTAATCCGGGCCAGCGGCTGGCCCACCTTGACCTGGTCGCCGACGGCGACAAGTAGCTCGGCCACACCATCGGTGGGCGCCGTCAGGGCATGCTCCATCTTCATCGCCTCCACGGTGACGACCATGGTTCCGGCGGTCACCTCGGTGCCGCTCGCAACGCCCACGGCGACAACCGATCCCGGCATGGGGCTGACGAGTTCGGCGTTGCCGCTGTGCTCGTCGTCGGGTCGCACCGGCGCCTCGCGGACCTCCTCGACGAGGTAACTGCGTCCGGCGCCGGAGAGCCACAGCTGACCGACACCCCCGCTCAGTTGCGTGGCGACCAGGTACTCGGCCCGCATCCCGTCGAGGGTGAGGGTGAACCGATCTCCGACGAATGCCGCGCTGACGGTGTGGGTTTCACCGTGCTCGACGGTGGCCGTGGCCTGATCGGGAGTACCGGTGAGGTACACGTGGTCGGTGCGCTCGCCGGCCCGCAGCCGGAACGCCGCGGGGGCACGCTCCCCCACCCGCCAACCGGTCGGCCGTGCCCACAGATCGTCGCCGGCCTCGGTCCAGTTGCTGATCCACTGGTAGGCCGCCGCGGCGATCAACTCGGCGTCGCCGAGGGCCTTGGGCGCGAAATCCGGCGCCCGACGGTCCAGCAGGCCGGTGTCCAGTCGGCCGGCCGCCACATCGGGATCGGCCAGCAGGAAGCGCAGGAACTCGGTGTTGGTGGTCAGGCCCAGTACCGCTGTATCGGCCAGCGCCCGGTCCAGCTTGTGCAGCGCCGCGGCCCGGTCGGCGCCGTAGGCGATGACCTTCGAGAGCATCGGGTCGTAATCGCTGCCGACGACCGTGCCCGCGGCCAGGCCGGAATCCACCCGCACGCCGGGCCCGGTCGGCTCGCGCAAGCCCAGTACCGGCCCTCCCGTGGGAAGGAAGCCGTTGGCCGGGTCCTCGGCGTACAACCTGGCCTCGATGGCATGTCCGGTCATGACGATGTCGTCCTGGCCGAGCACGAGCTTCTCCCCCGCGGCAATGCGCACCTGCTGCTCCACCAGGTCCACACCGGTCACCATTTCGGTGACCGGGTGTTCCACCTGAAGCCGGGTGTTCATCTCCATGAAGAAGAACTCATCGGGCGCATCCGCGGACACGATGAATTCCACCGTGCCGGCGCCCGTATAGTCGACGCTACGCGCGGTGTCGCAGGCGGCGGCCCCGATGCGAGCCCGGGTGGCCGGATCCAACAGGGGTGACGGCGCTTCCTCGATGACCTTCTGGTGGCGGCGCTGCAGGCTGCATTCGCGCTCCCCCAGGTGGATCACGCTGCCGTGGCCGTCGGCGAGCACCTGCACCTCGATATGGCGGGGCCGCAACACGAATCGTTCCAGAAACAGGGTGTCGTCACCGAACGCGGCCGCGGCCTCGCGACGGGCGCTGGTCAGCGCGGCAGGCAGATCGGCAGCCTGTTCGACCACACGCATGCCCTTGCCACCACCACCTGCCGACGGCTTCACCAGAACGGGGAACCCGACCTCGGGTGCGCCCGCGATCAGCTCGTCATCGGTCAGGCCTGGACGCGAGATGCCGGGTACGACGGGGACGCCGAACGCGGACACCGCGGCCTTGGCCGCGATCTTGTCGCCCATGGTGGCGATCGCCGAAGCGGGCGGGCCGATGAACACGATGCCCGCGGCCTGCAGTGCGGCGGCGAACTCGGCGTTCTCGGAAAGGAATCCGTAGCCGGGGTGCACTGCCTGCGCACCGGTGCGCTGCGCAGCCGAAACCACCGCGTCGATGTCGAGGTAGCTCTGCCGGGCCGCGGCCGGTCCGATACGGACGGCCACGTCTGCCTCTGCGACATGTCGGGCGCCGGCGTCGGCGTCGCTGAACACCGCCACCGACCGGATGCCCATGGCTCGCAGCGTGCGGATGACCCGCACCGCGATCTCGCCACGGTTGGCGACGAGGACTGTGTCGAATAGGGAGAGGCTCATCATCACATCCGGAATACGCCGTAGGAGACCGGCTCCAGCGGAGCCTGGCCGACAACCGAAAGAGCAAGTCCGAGCACGGTTCTGGTGTCGGCCGGGTCGATCACCCCGTCGTCCCAGAGCCGGGCCGTCGAGTAGTACGGGTTGCCCTGATGCTCGTACTGGGCCCGGATCGGCGCCTTGAACTGCTCTTCTTCTTCTGCGCTCATGTCGCCGCGCACCGTGGCCAGCACCGAGGCGGCCTGCTCGCCGCCCATCACCGAGATGCGGGCATTGGGCCACATCCACAGGAACCGCGGCGAATAGGCACGCCCGCACATCGAGTAGTTGCCGGCCCCGTAGGAGCCGCCGATCACGACGGTCAGCTTGGGCACCCGGGCGCAGGCCACCGCGGTGACCATCTTGGCGCCGTGCTTGGCGATACCCGAGGCCTCGTAGTCGCGGCCGACCATGAACCCGGCGATGTTCTGCAGGAACAACAACGGGGTCTTGCGTTTGTCGCACAGCTCGATGAAATGCGCTCCCTTGAGCGCGGATTCGCCGAACAGCACACCGTTGTTGGCGACGATGCCGACCGGGTGGCCGTGGATGCGGGCGAACCCGGTGACCAGGGTGGTGCCGTACTCGGCCTTGAACTCGCTGAACTCGCCGCCGTCGACGATCCGGGTGATCACCTCGTGCACGTCATACGGCACGCGGGAGTCGACCGGGACCACGTCGTAGAGCTCGCTCTGGTCGGCGACGGCGTCCACGGTGGGTGTCACGGCCCAGGGCGGGGCCTCGGCCGGCCCGAGGGTGGCGACGATGTTGCGCACGATCCGCAGCGCATCACGGTCGTCGTGGGCCAGATGGTCGGTGACACCGGAGGTCTTGGAATGCAGGTCACCGCCGCCGAGGTCCTCGGCGGTCACGACCTCACCGGTCGCGGCCTTCACCAGCGGCGGACCTCCCAGAAAGATCGTGCCCTGGTTGCGCACGATGACGGCCTCATCGCTCATCGCGGGCACATAGGCGCCACCCGCAGTGCACGAGCCGAGCACCGCGGCGATCTGGGCGATGCCCTGCGCGCTCATCGTGGCCTGGTTGTAGAAGATCCGGCCGAAGTGCTCGCGGTCGGGGAACACCTCGTCCTGACGCGGCAGGAAGGCACCGCCGGAGTCGACGAGATAGATGCACGGCAGCTTGTTCTGCAGCGCGATCTCCTGCGCACGCAGGTGCTTCTTGACCGTGACCGGGTAATACGTGCCGCCTTTGACGGTCGCGTCGTTCGCGACGATCAGGCATTCCCGGCCCGACACCCGGCCGATGCCCGCGATCATCCCGGCACCGGGACACTCGTCGTCGTACATCCCGTCGGCAGCCAGTGCGGCGATCTCCAGGAACGGGCTGCCCGGGTCCAGCAGCCCGTCGACCCGATCGCGGGGCAGCAACTTGCCCCGGTCGACGTGGCGTTGACGGGCCCGCTCGGGGCCGCCGAGTGCGGCGGTGGCGAGCTTGGCGCGCAACTGCCCAACCAGCGCCAGATGCTCCTCGCGGTGCGATGACAAGGCAGCTCCCATTTCGGTTAATGACGACTAACTCGTGCTAGGTTAGTTTTCATTAACTGAGTTGTCTACCCCCGGAGGCGCCATGTCCGACAGCGCCGTCACCCGTCGCAGCAAGGCGAAGTCCGACCGCCGCAGTCAACTGATCGCTGCCGCCGAACGGCTTGTGGCCGAACGCGGTTACCTCGCGGTACGCCTGGAGGACATCTGCTCTGCGGTCGGCATCTCCGGGCCGGCCATCTATCGGCACTTCCCCAACAAAGAGGCCCTGCTGGTCGAACTGCTGGTCGGGATCAGTACCCGCCTGCTCGCCGGAGCGCAGGAGGTCACCGCCCGCAGCGCCCCGCCCGCCGACACCCTGAACGGCCTCGTGGACTTCCATCTCGACTTCGTCTTCGGCGAGCCCGACCTGATCCGTATCCAGGACCGCGACCTGGCACATCTGCCCGACACCGCCAAGCGTCAGGTGCGGCGGTCCCAGCGGCAGTATGTCGAGATCTGGGTGGCGGTCCTGACCCAGGTGAACCCGGATCTGGCCGAGGACGACGCCCGCGTGATGGCTCACGCCGCGTTCGGCCTGCTGAACTCGACCCCCTACAGCGTGAGACCCGCTGTCCCCAAGACACATTCCCGCGCGGTACTGCGCCGGATGACGCTGGCCGCGCTCACCGCCGACTAGGGCGTGTCTGACAAAACTAGAAGCCAGAGGGTGACGGCGCGTAGGACAGCTGCTGCCCGGTAG
>NZ_JBZDPU010000028.1:0-4449 GCF_058270075.1 Mycobacterium shunyiense
ATGCTTGCGAAACCCCATCAACAACACCCCTCAACGAATCAGGTGTTGCAACCACCGATTGAGTCTGAGCGAACTTTCGCACCCTGAGCGCAGAATCGATGTCGGCGGCCGGCTTCACGCGGCGGCCGGGTTACCTGCGGCGTTCTTCCGCGGACGGCCACGCGGCCGCTTGCGGGCCACAATGGTTCCGCGGTCGAGGATCTCGCCGCCCCAGACGCCCCACGGCTCCTGCCGTTCCAGCGCGGCGGCCAGGCACTCGTTACGGATCGGGCAATCCGCGCACAGTGCCTTGGCCTGCTCCAGATCGACTGGGCTCTCGGCGAACCACAGATCGGGATTCCCGATGTGGCATGGCACCGCCGGCAGCCGCTCTTCGCATGTCATCGGCGCGACGCTCATCTCCGGAGCGGTCATCGCAATGGACATGTGTTTGTCCCCCTGCTTCCTGGTCGTTGTTGTCGGCGATCTGTCTCTTCGAGGGATCTGCGACCAGGTTTCGAGGGTTGGAACAACTCCCAAAAACATTGGCCACGGATCCGGTTGACTGCGGGTCCGTGGCCATTTGGCTGTGATGGGAGCTCTACCTAGTAGGGGCTCCGATCCACGGACGCGCCAGTCGCGGCGGCGGGGCGGCGCTTGTGCTGCGGTGCAATAGCAGCAGCGGCGGCCAGCCATCCAGCGGCGGCGGGGGCAGCGGGTGCGGCATGCCGACGTGCCTCCGGGGCAACCGGGGAAACGACGACAGCGAGCACGGACGACGGCATGCCTGCAACCGCTACACCGCTGGATTCGATGTTGTTATCCATTGCGGGCACCCTCCTTCCGTCTCGTCACCAGAGCTGTGTTACGAGGCTAAAGCCTAACAGCCAGATCGCACAACCTATTTTCTACCTGCGGTTTTGGCACGATCTTTACGAATCTTGGCGGCCGCGTACCAACTCGAGGACGTCCGGGCCGTACTGCTCGAGCTTGCGCGCACCGATCCCGGGAAGCGCCACCAGTGCGGCTTCGTCGGTCGGCAGGGACTCGGCGATCGCGATCAGAGTGTTGTCGGTGAACACCACATACGCCGGCACTTTCATCTCCTTGGAGACGCGTAGCCGCCATTCCTTGAGCTCGGTGAGCAGCTCCTCGTCCAAGTCCGACGGGCACGTTTCGCAGCGACGCAACATGATCGCGGGTGGAGTTGTCAGCGCGGCATTGCAGACCCGGCAGCGCGGCGCAGGCCCGCGCTGACGACGCGACCGGTCCGGGCTTGAGCCGGCCCCGTTCTGCAGCTGCGGCGCGATGCCGTTGAGGAACCGGGACGGCCGGCGGCCCTGCCGCCCGCCCGGGGTCCGGGCGAGCGCCCAGCTCAGCCCCAGGTGTACCCGGGCGCGGGTGACGCCGACATAGAGCAGCCGACGCTCCTCCTCCACCGGTTCACTGTCGGGTCCGTGCGCGAGCGCATGGGAGATCGGCAGAGTGTTGTCGGCCAGGCCGACCAGGTACACCGCATCCCACTCCAGCCCTTTGGCGGCGTGCAGCGACGCCAGCGTCACGCCCTGCACCACCGGTGGGTGGCGCGAGTCGGCCCGCTGGCGCAATTCGGCGACCAATGCCCGCAGATCCAGTTCCGGGCGCACCGCAACCTCTTCGTCGACCAGTTCGGCCAACGCCGTCAACGCTTCCCAGCGTTCCCGCGCCTTGGTGCCGGCCGGCGGCTCGGCCGTCAGCCCCAGCGGTTCCAAAAGCTCACGCACGAGGGCGGGCAGGTTGTCCTCGGGAATGTCCCGTTCGGCGAAGCGTTGCATCGCCACCAGTGACTGGCGGATCTCCTGGCGGCTGAAGAAGCCCTCGCCGCCGCGCACCTGGAATGCGACCCCCGCCTCGGTGAGCGCCTCCTCGTAGACCTCGGACTGCGCATTGATCCGGTAGAGCACCGCGATTTCGGCCGGCTCCGTTCCGTTTTCGATCAGCTTCTTGATGGAGCGGGCGACGGCA
Organism: Mycobacterium shunyiense; assembly: GCF_058270075.1. Lineage (NCBI taxonomy): Bacteria > Bacillati > Actinomycetota > Actinomycetes > Mycobacteriales > Mycobacteriaceae > Mycobacterium > Mycobacterium shunyiense. The sequence goes on from NZ_JBZDPU010000028.1 coordinate 1,984, forward strand.
TTGGCCTCGGCGACCTCGTCGGGATATTCGGAGAACGTCGGCTCGGGACCAGGATCGCGCTGCCCCACCAGATGCAGCTTGCTGCCGGCCATCCGGCCGCGTGCGGCGGCGATCACCCGGTTGGCCAGCGACACCACCTGCGGCGTCGAGCGGTAGTCGCGCTCCAGCCGCACCACCGCGGCATCGGGGAAACGTCGCGAGAAATCCAGCAGGAACCGCGGGGTGGCCCCGGTGAACGAGTAGATCGTCTGGTTGGCATCCCCGACCACGGTGAGGTCGTCGCGCTCCCCCAGCCATGCGTCGAGCACCCGTTGCTGCAGGGGCGTGACGTCCTGGTACTCGTCGACGACGAAGCAGCGGTAGCGGTCGCGGAACTCCTGCGCGACCGCGGCGTCGTTTTCGATGGCCGCGGCGGTGTGCAGCAGCAGGTCGTCGAAGTCCAGCAGTGCTGAGCCGTCGCGCCGAGCCTTGAGCGCCTCGTAGCCCGAATAGACCGCCGCCACCTTCGAGGCGTCGAACGGGATGTCTCGCCCCGTCTTCGCGACCGCCGTGCTGTAGGCCTCGGGGGTGATCAAAGATGCCTTGGCCCATTCGATTTCGCCGGCCAGGTCACGGACATCGTCGGTGCTGGTCTGCATCCCGGCCCGGTTGGCGGCCTGTGCGACGACGGAGAACTTGCTGTCGAGCAACTCCCATCCCGTGTCGCCGACCAGCCGCGGCCAGAAGTACTGCAGCTGCCTGCGCGCCGCGGCGTGAAACGTCACCGCCTGCACTGCAGCGGTGTTCACCCCCGACTCCTGGCCCAGCACGCGCAACCGGCTGCGCATCTCCCCGGCCGCGCGCGCGGTGAACGTCACCGCCAGCACCTGGCTGGGCGCCACGTGGCCACCGGCCACCAGATGCGCGATCCGGCGAGTGATGGTGCGGGTCTTGCCGGTGCCTGCACCGGCGAGCACGCACACCGGACCGCGGGCGGCCAGGACTGCCTCCCGCTGCTCATCGTCCAGATCGCCCAGGGCGGGCGAGGGAGCCTCCAACGGCATGCCGTCCATGATGGCAGGAACCTGTGACATCACCGGGCCCGGCGTGCCCCCGACCTACCGCTGCCGGCTCAGCCACTGGTCGAAGGTGGTGGGCGCGATGCGGGCGTTCTCACCGGGCAGCAAGGCATTGCCCGACATCGACAGCCCGAAGATCGACGACCACGTCGGCACCAGCGTCACCTCACGGCCGCGCACCGCCAGGGTCCGGCGGGCCAGGTCCACCAGATCCTGGGTCTGCGGACCCGCCACGTCGACGTGGCGGCCCTGCGGGTCGCCCACCACCACCTCCGCGAGCACGGCCGCCACGTCGTCGGGATCGATGGGCTGAACCAGCAGCGGGGCGATTTCGGCGCTGGCACCTTCGGGGCCGGACTGCTCGGTCCAACTCACCACCATCTCGGCGAAATCGTGGAACTGGGTGGCCGGCACGATCGTCCACGGCACGGCCCCGGCCTCGATCAGCCTCTCCTGCTCGCGTTTTCCGGCGTAGTGCGGATTGCCCTCGATGTCGTGGATCCCCACGATGGACAGCAGCACATGATGCGCCACGCCCGCACGCGCTTCGGCCGCCAGCAGGTTGCGGGTGGCGGTGCCCAGATAGTCCACGGTGCTGTCGCGGTCGGCGGGCGGAGCACTGATCGCGTCGACGACAGCCTGCACCCCGGCCAGCGCCGCATCGAGGCCCTCTCCGGTGGACAGATCCACCCCGTTCGAGCGGCTGATAGCCACCACGTCGTGTCCGGCGCCCTGCAACGCCGCGACCACGCGCGCCCCGATGTTCCCCGTAGCCCCGGCAACTGCGATCCGCATGACGACTCCTGTCCTGGCCGATAGATATCTCGGACTATATAGGTCCTTAATATCTGTAATAAACTACGGGCTGTGAAACTTCCCGTGGCCACCGAGTGGGCGCTGCACTGCGCGACGTCGCTGGCGCAGCTCGAGTCCGGGACCACCGCATCGGCCGCCGATCTCGCGGAGTACTTCGACCTTCCCGCGGCCTACCTCGCCAAGCAGCTGCAGGCGCTCACCCGGGCGGGCGTGCTGACCGCGACGACCGGCCCGCGCGGCGGGTTCCGGCTCGGGCGGACACCGGCCGACATCACGCTGCTGCAGATCGTCGAAGCCGTCGACGGCGCGGCCGCTCCCTACGAATGCCGCGAGATCCGCAGGCAGGGCCGCGGTGCCCTACCTGCGGCCTGGTGCCGTCATGAGTGCATCCTGGCGGTGAAAATGGCTGACGCCCACCAGGCTTGGCGGGCCAGCCTCGACGGCGTCACGCTTGCCGACATCCTCGCCGACATCCCGGCCGCAGCGCCGGCACGCACCCGAAAGTTGTTGGGCAGGCGGGACACCTAATGGGAATTGATCAGCGAGTCTGCGGCCGGTAGTGGTCTGGTCGGGTGAAGCTGATTACCGAGCC
>NZ_JBZDPU010000029.1:0-35695 GCF_058270075.1 Mycobacterium shunyiense
ATGCTTGCGAAACCCCATCAACAACACCCCTCAACGAATCAGGTGTTGCAACCACCGATTGAGTCTGAGTGGCGAAATCGCGATCTGGGTGCACACTCGGGGTTGAAAGCTCGACTACCTATGCAATGGTGAACATATGGCGAAGACACATCTGAACTGCCCGTGTGGAGAAGCGATCAGCGGGACCGATGAGGACGACCTGGTCGAGAAGGCTCAGGCGCATCTGGCCCAGCAGCACCCCGGGCGTGAGTACGACCGCGAAATGATCCTCTTCATGGCCTACTGAGGCCTCCAGACTCAACCGAAAACAGCCCTACACAAAATTCCCGGTCGCCAGCCGTGAGGCAAGCGACCGGGAATTTCGTTTCCCCATTCATATGGTGTGGTCAGGGCACCACCGTGGATCCGATGGTGGGCATGAACTGGCACTGCTTCTCGGTCGTGGTGACCTGGCCGAAGACCGTCGTCATGATGCTGCCCGATCCGGTGTCGGCGATCGCGGTCAGCGTGGTCGGTCCTTCGGGGTTGATGTCCGAGCGCGGCTGCAGCGTCACGCTGCCGGACTTGCCGGTGGTCAGGTTCACCCACGTGGCGTTCAGCGGCAGCTTCTGCTCGGCGGCCGGGCCCGGAGTGCCGATCGCGGTGAACACGTACGCGGTCTGACCGGCCTTCGGACCGGGCAGCGGGATCGTGGCCGGGCCGGCCACCGAGATCGCCGTCGCCAGAACGTTTCCGCCGTCCTTGAGGCAGCCATTGCTGATCGACGGGTACATGAAGTCCTGCGTCGTCGGCGTGTCCGGCCCGAAGCCAGGGGGCGGAGCCGGGGCACCCGCCGGGGCGGCTTCAGGCGCGGGTGCCGGTGCAGGCGCAGCTTCAGGGGCCGGCGCGGGAATGGTGGCCGCGACCGGGACTGCCCCGGGAGTCGGGGCGGGCGCGGGTGCAGCTTCGGGTGCGGGTGCCGCCGCCTGTGCCGCCGGGGCAGCGGGTGCAGCCGGTGCCGGCGCGGGAGCGGGTGCGGCCTCGGGAGCGGGCGCGGGTGCCGGTGCGGGCAGCGCCTCAGGGGCCGGCCCGGCCGCATGGGCCGGGTCGACACCCATCGGCAGGTGAGCGTCGCCGCCGGCGCCCAGAGCAGGAACATGCTCGGGTGCGGCGACGGGCTGCGCCGCGAAATGGTTGACCGCCGTGGCGACGTTGCGGGATTCAGCCGATTCCGATTTGTTGGCAGCGAATGCCTGCGCGGCTGCCATCAGCAGTTGCACGGCGCCGCCGGGATCGGCTGCAGCCTGCTGGATGATCGGACTGAGATTCTCCATCGCCGGCAGACCGGGTGCCTGTACCGCGTCGATCGGCAGCGGTGCCGGATCGGCGTTCGCTACGGCGCTGCTGAACAGCAACAGGGTGGTGGACCCGATTGCGGCGGCGGTGCCGAACATCGTTTTCAGAGACATACGCGGTGACATGGTTTTCCCAATCGTTTCGGGCGGTCAGACCAGTTCGGGGATCAGGGCAGGCCGGCGGTCAGCAGTGGAGCCAGCGCCGCGACCTCGGGGTTGAGGGCAGCCGGAGCGGCGGCGGCCGGAGCCGCAACCGCAGGAGCTGCCGCCGCTGCCGGGGCCAACGGCGACGCCGCGGCGGGCAGCGCCGTCTGAGCGGCAACCGGAGCCAGCGAGGCCAGATCGCCCGGGATGTTCACCTTTTGGGGCAGCGGGATGGGCATCCCGGGCACCTGCGGGATCGTCAGCTCCGCAGAGGGGATCAGGGATGCCGGACCGGAGACCGGAGCCGTCGCGGCCGGAACCGCGGGTGCCGCGGCCGGTGCGGTGGCGCCGGGCAGCAACGACCCGAGCGGTGAGGCGGCAGCGGGTGCGGCAGCCGTCGGTGCCTGCGGCAGCGTCACCGAGGCGGTAGCGCCCGGAACCGGAGCCGGTGCGGCGGCAGGGGTGCCGGTCAACGCGGAGCTCACGCCCTGCAGCAGTTGCGGCGCGGCAGCCGGCACGCCGGCGAGTTGGTTGACGATCGGCAGGTTCGGTGCCGGGACCGGCGCCGGGGCCACCGGTTCGGCGTTCGCTGAGGCGCTGAGGGCCAACGCGACCGGGACTGCGCCGGCGGCCGCGATCATGCTGGTGGAAAGTGCTTTCCAGGTGAAGATCATGGTTCTCCCAATCGGTTGCTTGCACGTCTGAAGGGAAAACTATCGAGTTACTGATGGGACTCAAGTGACACGTGTGGCGGTTATTCAACCGTTACTGCCCTGACCGAATTCGTTATCTCGCAGTGCCTTGGGCGTGATGCGTCGGGATCGGGAACCTCACTCTCGGCGATTGTCACGCTGGAGTGACGCCCGGCGCCGACAGCCACTCCAGCGTGACAATCGGGGTCAGGCCGCGGGTCGCCCGTCACTCCAGCGTGACCCTCGGCGGCGAGAGCCGCGCTGGCGTGACAAACCGCCGACGAGACGAGCCGGGCGGGTCGCTAAAGTCGTGTCCGTTAACACCGAACCGGCCACCCACGTCTCAGCAACCGCGCGGCTCTACCGTCTGGCGCCTGCGTTGCTGGTCCTCAGCATTGCGGCGCGCCTGGCCTGGACCTATCTCGTCCCCAACGGCGCGAACTTCGTCGACCTGCACGTCTATGTCGGCGGCGCCGCCACCCTGGACGGTCACGCCGGCCCGCTCTACGACTACGTCTACGCGGACCAGACACCGGATTTCCCACTGCCTTTCACCTACCCGCCGTTCGCGGCGGTGGTGTTCTACCCGCTGCATCTGCTGCCGTTCGGGTTGGTGGCGTTCTGTTGGCAGATCGGCATCATCGCCGCTCTGTACGGCGTGGTGAGGGTCAGTCAGCTGTTGCTCGGCGGCCCGGCGCCCCGGCGTGTCGCGATGTTGTGGACGGCCGTCGGTATCTGGACGGAGCCGCTGCGCAGCACGTTCGACTATGGGCAGGTCAATGTCGTCCTGGTGCTGGCGGTGATGTGCGCCGTCTACAGCAACCGCTGGTGGCTGTCGGGGCTGCTGGTCGGTCTGGCCGCGGGCGTGAAACTGACGCCTGCGGTCTCGGGGCTCTACTTCCTCGGTGCGCGTCGGTGGGGCGCTGCGGTGTTCTCGGCTGTGGTGTTCTTCGGGACGGTCGCGTTCTCGGTGCTGGTGATCGGCGACGAGGCGCGCCGGTATTTCACCGAGCTTCTCGGTGACGCAGACCGGATCGGGCCGATCGGCACGTCGTTCAACCAGTCCTGGCGGGGCGGGATCTCCCGGATCCTTGGCCATGACGCGGGATACGGTCCGGCCGTCCTGCTCGGCATCGCCGTCACCGCGGTCCTTGCCGTGCTGGCCTGGCGGGCTATCGGCGGCAGCGCCGACCGGCTGGGCGCGATCGTGATCGTGAGCCTGTTCGGGTTGCTGCTTTCGCCGATTTCGTGGACGCACCACTGGGTCTGGCTGATTCCACTGATGATCTGGTTGCTGCACGGGCCGCTGGCGAACCGGCTGGGCGCGCGGGTGCTGGGCTGGGGTTGGCTGGCGCTCACACTGGTCGGCGTGCCGTGGTTGCTCAGCTTCGCCCAGCCGACGATCTGGGAGATCGGCCGACCCTGGTATCTGGCCTGGGCCGGGCTGGTCTACATCGTCGCGACGCTGGCGACGCTGGCCTGGATCGCGACGACTACGCCAAGCGCGTCTAGCTCGGCTGGTCGGCCAGAATCCGGTTGATCTCCGTAGCCATCTGGAGGTCCTTCTCGGTGATACCGCCGGCAGAATGCGTCACCAGTGCGAATGTGACTGTGCGCCAGCGGATGTCGATGTCAGGGTGATGATCTTTTTCCTCGGCGAATTCGGCGACACGGCGCACGGCGTCGATGCCGTCGAGGAACGTCGGGAATTTGGTGGATCTGCGCAGGGCACCCGCCGCGCGTTCCCAGCCCGGCAGATCGGGCAGTGCGGCGTCGACCTGATCGTTCGATAACACGGCCATACCCGACGGTATACCGTCGGGCGCGATGGATGAACAGATCGTCGTGGCCGGTGCATTGTTCTCCGAGGCCGGGCTGTTGGTCGCCCAACGCCGGCGGCCGCCGGAGCTTGCCGGATTGTGGGAACTGCCCGGTGGCAAAGTGGCCGCCGGCGAGAGCGACGCCGATGCGCTGACCCGCGAGCTGCGAGAGGAACTGGGGGTCGAGGTGAGTGTCGGCGCCCGCCTCGGCGTGGATGTCACGCTCAAGGCAGGCATGACCCTGCGCGCCTACCGGGCCACACTGACCGCGGGCAGCCCGCAACCGCACGATCACCGGGCGCTGCGATGGGTCACCGCCGACGAACTCGACGAACTGCCATGGGTACCGGCCGATCGGGCTTGGCTTGCGGATCTGACCGCAGCGCTTACCCTGGCCAGCGGTCGTGAAAGTACCTGACACGACGGGATTTCGAGTGCCGCCGCGCATGCTCGCACAACGAGCCGACCGCGGGCCTCGGGCCGCATGAGATTTATTTGGGCATATCGATGTTGCGGATTACATTTCCGTGAAACCACCCACAACGTTTCCGGGAAAATGACGCGACCGCGCCGAACATGATGTTTTGCTGTTCGGGTGACCACGGCAAGTACGCCGTACCTGGGCCAAGGGCAGGGCATGAATCTTGTGCTGGCCACCTGGGTCTCGGCCATCAATTTCTGGGCCTGGAACATGATCGGCCCCCTCTCCACTACCTACGCCGGCGACATGAAGCTCAGTGCCACGCAGGCTTCGATGCTCGTCGCCACGCCGATACTGGTCGGATCGCTGGGCCGCATAGCGGTCGGCGCACTGACCGACAGGTACGGCGGTCGCACCATGTTCCTCGCGGTGACGCTGGCATCGATCGTGCCGGTGCTGGCCGTCGGGGCGGCGGGTGAGGCCCGGTCCTATCCGATGTTGTTGGTGTGCGGTTTCTTCCTGGGAATCGCGGGCACCATATTCGCGGTCGGAATCCCGTTCGCGAACAATTGGTACGAGCCGTCCCGCCGCGGATATGCCACCGGCGTATTCGGCATGGGAATGGTCGGCACCGCGCTGTCGGCATTCTTCACACCGCGATTTGTGCGGTGGTTCGGATTGTTCCCGACGCATCTCATCATCGCGGCGGCCCTGGCGCTGACGGCGGTGCTGTGCATTGTGGTGATGCGCAATTCACCGGCATTCCAGCCGAACACCGACCCGGTGCTGCCGAAGCTCAAGTCGGCGCTGAAACTTCCGGTGACGTGGGAGATGTCGTTTCTGTACGCGGTGGTCTTCGGTGGGTTCGTCGCATTCAGCAACTACCTGCCCACCTACATCAAGAACGTGTACGAGTTCTCCTCCGTCGAAGCAGGTTCCCGCACAGCGGGCTTCGCACTGGCCGCGGTGCTGGCCCGGCCGATCGGCGGTGCGCTATCGGATCGGATACCGCCCAAGTACGTCGTGCTCACGTCCTTCGCCGGAACCGCGGTACTCGCCTTCATCGCGATGTTCCAGCCGCCCCCGGACGTGTGGTCGGCGGCGACCTTCATCGGCCTGGCGATCTTCCTGGGCATCGGTACCGGCGGCGTGTTCGCCTGGGTGGCGCGTCGTTCACCGGCCAAAGAGGTGGGCTCGGTCACCGGAATCGTGGCCGCCGCAGGTGGTTTGGGCGGCTACTTCCCGCCGCTGGTGATGGGCGCTACGTACGACGCTGTGGATCACGACTACTCCGTCGGGCTTGTGCTGTTGGTGGCGACGGCATTGGTGGCGTTCGGCTACACCGCTCTACGACTGCACGCCCACGAACCTCAGCAGGCCAAGGAGGCCCATCGATGAGCAAGCCCCACGTCGGCGGATCGATCGAGGAATTGCTCGAGCGCAGTGGGAGGTTCTTCACCGCCGGTGAGTTCTCCGACGACCTGCGTACGGTCACACGCCAGGGGGGCCGTCAGGGCGACGTGTTCTACCGCGACCGGTGGAGCCACGACAAGGTGGTGCGCTCCACCCACGGGGTCAACTGCACGGGTTCCTGCTCCTGGAAGATCTATGTCAAGGACGGGATCATCACCTGGGAAACCCAGGAGACCGACTACCCGTCGGTGGGGGCGGACCGACCTGAGTACGAGCCACGCGGATGCCCGCGCGGTGCGGCGTTCTCCTGGTACACCTACTCGCCGACGCGGGTGCGGTACCCGTACGCGCGTGGCGTGCTGGTGGAGATGTATCGGGAAGCGAAGGCGCGCCTGAAGGATCCGGTGCTCGCCTGGGCCGACATTCAGGGCGATCCGGAACGCCGCAAGCGCTATCACCGGGCGCGCGGTAAAGGCGGCCTGGTCCGGGTCAACTGGACCGAGGCCACCGAGATGATCGCCGCCGCGCATGTGCACACCATCAAGACCTACGGGCCGGACCGGGTGGCGGGTTTCTCACCGATCCCGGCGATGTCGATGGTGTCGTTCGCGGCCGGTTCCCGATTCGTGGAGCTCATCGGCGGGGTGATGACGTCGTTCTACGACTGGTACGCCGATCTGCCGGTGGCCTCTCCGCAGGTGTTCGGCGATCAGACCGATGTGCCGGAGTCCGGCGATTGGTGGGACGCGTCGTATCTGATGATGTGGGGCTCGAACGTCCCGGTGACGCGTACGCCCGATGCGCACTGGATGGCCGAGGTCCGCTACCGCGGAACCAAAGTGGTGACGGTCAGCCCGGATTACGCCGACAACACCAAGTTCGCCGACGAGTGGATGCCGTGCGCGGCGGGCACCGACGGGGCGCTGGCGATGGCGATGGGCCACGTCATCCTCGACGAATGCTTTGTGCAGAAGCGGATTCCCTATTTCGTCGATTACGTTCGCAAGTTCACCGATCTGCCGTTCCTGGTCAAGCTCGAAGAGCGCGACGGTGTGCTGGTTCCCGGGAAAAACCTCACCGCAGCAGATCTCGGCGGCCCGACCGCCGAGCAGGAGAACGCGGCGTTCAAGCCGGTGCTGCTCGACGGTGCGAGCAACAGTGTCGCAGTCCCGCAGGGCTCGCTCGGGTTCCGGTACGGCGCCGATGGTGTCGGTAAGTGGAATCTCGATCTGGAGGACCTGGTTCCCGCGCTGACGGTGTCGGGGGACATCTTCGAGACCGCCGAGATCACGTTGCCGCGGTTCGACACCGTCGACGGCAGCGGCGCGACCATGCAGCGCGGGGTGCCGGTGCGACGGGTCGGTGAGCACCTGGTGTGCACGGTGTTCGACCTGATGTTGGCCCAGTACGGCGTGCATCGGCCCGGACTGCCCGGTGACTGGCCCACCGGATACGACGACGCCACCCAGCCGTACACCCCGGCCTGGCAGGAGCAGATCACCGGAGTCTCGGCGGGCCAGGCCATCCGGGTGGCACGCGAATTCGCCCGCAACGCCGAGGAATCCGGCGGCCGGTCGATGATCATCATGGGCGCCGGGATCTGCCAGTGGTTCCACGGCGATGCCACCTACCGGGCCGTGCTGGCACTGCTGCTGCTCACCGGTTCGATGGGCCGCAACGGCGGTGGCTGGGCACACTACGTCGGCCAGGAGAAGTGCCGTCCCGTCACCGGGTGGGCCGCCATGGCGATGGGCACCGACTGGTCGCGCCCACCGCGGCAGATGGCCGGCACGTCGTACTGGTACGCCCATACCGACCAGTGGCGCTACGACGGATACCGGGCCGACGCGCTGTCCAGTCCGGTCGGGCGGGGCCGATTCCGCGACAAGCACACGATGGATGTGATGAGTTCGGCGGTGGCCATGGGGTGGACACCGTTCTTCCCGCAGTTCGACCGCTCAAGCCTGGATGTGGTCGACGAGGCCAAGGCTGCCGGCCAGGAAGTGCCCGCCTATGTGGCCGGCCAATTGGCAAGTGGTGGGCTGAAACTCGCGGTCACCGATCCCGACAATCCGGCGAACTGGCCTCGTGTACTCAACGTCTGGCGGGCCAACCTGTTGGGCTCGTCCAGCAAGGGCAACGAGTACTTCCTGCGGCACCTGTTGGGCACGACGTCGAACGTGCAGGCCGAGCCGGCCGGGGCGGAGTTGCGGCCCAAGGACGTGGCCTGGACCGAGGACATTCCCGAGGGCAAGCTCGACCTGCTGATGTCGATCGACTTCCGTATGACGTCGACGACGTTGCTCTCCGATGTGGTGCTGCCCGCGGCGACCTGGTACGAGAAGTCCGACCTGTCCAGCACCGATATGCACCCCTATATTCACGCCTTCAGTCCGGCGGTCGACCCGCCGTGGGAAACCCGTTCGGATTTCGAAGCTTTCGGTGCGATCGCCCGGACCTTCAGCGCGCTCGCGGCCCGGCACCTGGGCACCCGCACCGACGTGGTGATGGGCACACTGCAGCACGACACCCCGGGTGCGATGGCGTATCCCGGTGGCACCGAACATGATTGGCGGGTCACCGGTGAGACGCCGGTGCCGGGCAAGACGATGGGTCCGCTGGTGGTGGTCGAGCGCGACTACACGGCAATCGCCGAGAAGTGGGCAACACTGGGCCCACTGGTCGAGAGCTTGGGCCTGACCACCAAGGGCGTCACCACCCATCCCGACCAGGAGGTGGCCGAACTCGCCGCCAAGTTCGGGGTGATGGATTCGGGTGCCGGCCAGGGCCGCCCGGCGATCACCACGGCTGAGCGGATGTCCGATGTGATCCTCGCACTGTCGGGCACGTCCAACGGCCGGCTCGCGGTGGAAGGCTTCCGGGAACTCGAACGACGTACCGGTCGCAAGCTCATTCACCTGGCCATCGGCAACGAGGAACGCCGGATCACCTACGCCGACACCCAGGCCAGACCGGTCCCGGTGATCACCAGCCCCGAGTGGTCGGGCAGTGAGACCGGCGGCAGGCGCTACGCGCCGTTCACGGTGAACATCGAGGAGCTCAAGCCCTTCCACACCCTCACCGGCCGAATGCATTTCTACGTCGACCACGACTGGTTGGAGGAACTCGGCGAACAGTTGCCGATCTACCGGCCACCGTTGGACATGGCGCGGCTGTTCGGCGAATCGAAGCTGGGCCGCGACGGTATCGGCCTGACCGTGCGGTATCTGACCCCGCACTCCAAGTGGTCGATCCACTCGGAGTACCAGGACAACCTGTTCATGCTGTCACTGTCGCGCGGCGGCCCGACCATGTGGATGAGTCCGTTGGATGCCGACAAGATCGATGTGAAGGACAACGATTGGATCGAGGCGGTGAACCGCAACGGCGTACTGGTGTGCCGCGCCGTGGTCAGCCACCGCATGCCAGAGGGAGTGGTGTACGTCTACCACGCCCAGGAACGGACCATCGACGTACCGCTGAGCGAAACCACCGGAACCCGCGGCGGTATCCACAACTCACTGACCCGGCTGTTGGTCAAGCCCAGCCATCTTGCCGGTGGGTACGCCCAGCACTCGTTCGCCTGGAACTATCTCGGCCCCACCGGAAATCAGCGTGACGAAGTGACGGTGGTCCGCCGCCGCTCGCAGGAGGTGAAGTACCAGTGAAGGTCATGGCCCAGATGGCGATGGTGATGAACCTCGACAAGTGCATCGGGTGTCAAACGTGTTCGGTGACCTGCAAACAGGCCTGGACCAACCGGGCCGGCACCGAGTACGTCTGGTTCAACAACGTCGAAACCCGTCCAGGGCAGGGTTATCCGCGCACCTATCAGGACCAGGAGAAGTGGCGCGGGGGGTGGAAGCTGGACCGGCGTGGCCGGCTGCGACTGCGTGACGGCGGTCGGCTGGCCAAGCTGGCCAGGATCTTCGCGAACCCGAAGCTGCCCTCGATCGACGACTACTACGAGCCGTGGACCTACGACTACGAGAACCTGACCTCGGCGCCGCTGGGTGAGCACATCCCGACCGCGCCGCCGCGCAGCCTGATCACCGGCAAGCCCATGAAGGTGTCGTGGTCGGCGAACTGGGACGACGACCTGGCCGGGTCGCCGGAGATCGTGCCAGGGGATCCGGTCCTCAAACAGGTCAGCGAACAGATCAAGCTGGAACTCGAGCAGACCTTCATGTTCTATCTGCCCCGGATCTGCGAGCACTGCCTGAACCCGGCATGTGTGGCGTCCTGCCCGTCGGGCGCGATGTACAAGCGTTCCGAGGACGGCATCGTGCTGGTCGATCAGGACCGTTGCCGCGGCTGGCGCATGTGTGTCTCCGGATGTCCGTACAAGAAGGTGTATTTCAACCACAAAACCGGCAAGGCCGAGAAGTGCACGCTGTGCTACCCGCGGATCGAGGTCGGGTTACCCACGGTGTGCTCCGAGACCTGCGTGGGCCGGTTGCGCTACCTCGGTCTGGTGCTCTACGACGTCGACCGGGTGCTGGAGGCGGCCTCGGTGCCCGACGACAAGGACCTCTACGAGGCGCAGCGGCAGATCCTGCTCGACCCGACCGACCCCGAGGTGATCGCCGGGGCCCGGGCCGAGGGCATCTCCGATGAATGGATCGAGGCCGCCCAACGTTCCCCGGTGTACAAGTTGATCCACACCTATGGTGTCGCGCTACCGCTGCATCCGGAATTCCGGACGGTGCCGATGGTGTGGTACATCCCGCCGCTGTCGCCGGTGGTCGACGCGGTCAGCCGCGACGGGCACGACGGCGAGGACGTCGGCAATCTGTTCGGAGCCCTGGAGGCACTGCGGATCCCGATCGAATACCTCGCGGGGTTGTTCACCGCGGGAGACACCGCGGTCGTCGAGGGAGTGCTGCGCCGTCTCGCGGCGATGCGCTCGTACATGCGTGACATCAACCTCGGGCGCGACACCCAGCCGCACATCCCGGCCGCGGTGGGGATGACCGAGGAACAGATGTACGAGATGTATCGGCTGCTGGCGCTCGCGAAATACGAGGAGCGCTACGTCATTCCGACTGCGTACAGCACCGAGGGCATTCCCGGGACGGAGGAGCCCGGTTGCTCGCTGTCCTTCGAAGGCGGCCCCGGAATGTACGAGTCGGGTCCTTTCGGTGAGGCCAGCGGTGGGCCCGTCCCGGTGGCGGTGGAGACGTTCCACGCGTTGCAACACCGGCAGACCAGCGACGGCATGGCCGCCAACGCCGACCGGCCCTCGCGCGTCAATCTGCTCAACTGGGACGGCAGGGGAGTGCCGTCCGGGATGTTCCCAGGTGGTGATCGGTGATGAAGCGTCGCAACCGAACCCGCGACAGCGGCCTGACTCGTCGCACCCGCGACAACACCATGCAGGACCGCTTGGTGTGGCAGGCGGCGTCGCTGATGCTGGCCTACCCGGACGACGGGCATACCGACCGGCTGCAGGCCGCGGCACGCATGCTGGACCACGTCACCGGTGACGCCAGGGCGTTGCTCGGCGAAACCGTCGTCGGGTTGAGCCTGCGCCCCACCATGGAGCTGCAGCAGGAGTACGTCGACACCTTCGACCTCCAGAAGCGGTGCACCATGCTGCTGACGTACTGGACCTCGGGCGATACCCGCAACCGAGGCGCGGACATGGTCGAATTCACTCAGACCTACCGGGCCGCAGGCGTCGAGATCCCGAAAGGTGAGGCACCCGACCATCTTCCGGTGGTGCTGGAATTCGCGGCCACTGTCGACCCGGAGGCGGGACGACGGCTGCTCGCCAAATACCGGGTGCCCATCGGTGTGGTTGCGCGCGCGTTGGCCGACGCAGGGTCACCGTACTCGCCGGTTGTCGCGGCGGTGGCCCGAACCCTGCCGTCGCTGGCTTCGGTCGATGACGTGTCGCGTCTGATGATGTCCGGACCGCCTGCGGAATCGGTGGGACTGCAGCCATTTCAGCTGACCGTTCCGCCCCGCCGGGTACAGGAGGTGCTCTGATGTCGGGCTGGGAGATCTTCTGGGACGTGGTGCCGTATGTGACCTTGGCGATGGTGGCCGTGGGCACCTGGTGGCGGTACCGCTATGACAAGTTCGGCTGGACCACCCGCTCGTCCCAGCTCTATGAGTCGCGGTTGTTGCGCATCGCCAGCCCGATGTTCCACTTCGGCATGCTCGTGGTGTTCGTCGGACACGTCATCGGCCTGTTCATCCCCGAATCGTGGATGGATCTGGTGATGAGTGACCACATCTATCACCTGCAGGCGGTGATCCTCGGCGGCATCGCCGGAATTGCAGCCCTGGTCGGCATCGCACTGCTGATCTACCGCCGCCGCGCCACCGGCCCGGTGTTCATGGCCACAACTGTCAACGACAAGACGATGTACGTCGTCCTGGTGGCCGCGATGGTGGCCGGGTTCGCCTGTACGGCGATCGGGGTGACGCCCGAAGGCGCCGAGCACGACTACCGCGAGACTGTTTCGCCGTGGTTCCGCTCGATCTGGATCTTCCAGCCCCGCGGCGACTTGATGGTCCAGGCTCCGGTGTACTTCCACATCCACGTGATGATCGCGCTCGTGCTGTTCTGCCTGTGGCCGTTCACCCGGCTGGTGCACGTGTTCAGCGCGCCGATCGGCTACCTGTTCCGGCCCTACGTCGTGTACCGCAGCCGCGACGTCGCCAAGGAGAGTGAACTGGTCGGATCTCGCCCGCAGCGTCGGGGTTGGTGATCCCGAACTAGGGACCTTCGGCCCTGCTGTGCGGATCCCCGTCAGGCGGAGGATCAACGGTATGGAGCAGTTGACCGCCCTGGACGCGGGGTTCCTGGAAGCAGAGGACTCCGACCGGCACGCGAGCCTGGCGATCGGGGCGATCGCCGTGCTGGACGGACCGATGCCCGGCGCCGACACCGTCGTGGCCTCGCTTGCCGAACGGGCCATGACCGCGCCCCGCCTGCATCAGCTGCTGCACACCCAGCCCCTCGACCTCGGGGCGCCGCGATGGGTCGAAGACACCAATTTCGACGCGGCACACCACATCCGGTATGCGGCGCTGCCCCAACCCGGCGACGATGCGGCGCTGTACCGGTGGGCAGCCGACATCATGGAACGGCGCCTGGACCGGGACCGACCGCTGTGGGAATGCTGGGTCGTCGACGGTCTGGCCGGCAACAGATGGGCGATCCTGTTGAAGGTCCACCACTGCGTCGCCGACGGGATCGCGGCCACCCGGCTGCTCAGCCGCCTGTGTGACGACGGCGACCTGACCGGCCATGCCCTGAAGCAACAAACCGCCGGGGGGACCGCTGTTTTCAACCCCGTCGAGTGGATCGGTAAGGCGTGGCGCATTTCGACTGGGCTGCCCGTGGCCGCGATGCAGGCCGTCCAGGGTGCGGTAGGCATCGTCACCGGCCTGCTGCGTCCGGCGGCCGCCACCTCGTTGACCGGCCCGGTGACCAGCATGCGACGCTACGCCGCCGGCGAGGTGTCGATGGACGACGTCGACACGGTATGCCGGGAATTCGGTGTGACCGTCAACGATGTTGCGCTGGCTGCGATCACCGACAGCTTTCGCAGCACCCTCATCCGTCGCGGCGAGAAGCCCAGCCGGGATGCGCTCCGCACCTTGGTGCCGGTCTCGGTGCGCACCGCGGATGCGGACGATCGGACCGACAACCGCGTGTCGGTGATGTTGCCGTACCTCCCGGTCGACAAGGCCGATCCGCTCCAGCAGTTGCGCGCCGTGCATTCGCGGCTGTCCCGGGCCAAAGCCAGCGGGCAGCGCGAAGCGGGAAACATCCTGGTGTCGGCGGCCAACGCGATCCCGTTCCCGCTCACCGCGTGGACGGTGCGGGCGCTGACCCGGTTGCCGCAGCGCGGCGTCGTCACCGTGGCCACGAATGTGCCGGGTCCGCGGAATCGATTGCGTGTCATGGGTTGCGACATCGTCCGGCTGCTCCCGATTCCGCCGCTGGCGTTGCAGCTACGCACCGGTGTGGCCATCATGAGCTACGCCGACCGCCTGGTCTTCGGGGTGATCGGTGATTACGACGCGGCGCCCGATGTGTCCGAATTGGCCCGTGGCATCGAACGCGCGGTCGCCCGTCTGGTCGATATCGGCATAGGCCACTGGCGGGCCACCCCCGTGGGTACTCTGCAACTCGTACAGGGAGGTTGACCGATGAAGGGATCTGAACTCGGCGTTCTCACCCGCAGGCAGTGCCTGGATCTGCTGGAGGGGGTACGCGTCGGCAGGTTGGTGTTCACCGAGGACGCCCTGCCGGCCGTGCAGCCCGTCAATTTCCGGGTGTGGCATGACGATGTGGTGATCCGGGTGGCCGGCGGGCCCAAGCTGATCGCCGCGACCGATCGTCAGGTGGTGGCGTTCGAGGCCGACGAGCTCGACCCCGACCTACGCACCGGCTGGAGCGTGACGATCGTCGGGCATGCCGAGCACATCACCGACGTGGACGAGCAGGTGCAGGTCGCCGGGACGTTCGTGCAGCCGTGGGCGGAGGGGCGGCGCGATCATTTCGTGCGGATACGGTCGGAGAAGGTCACCGGGCGTCAGCTCCGGAACCATGCGATGCCGCACTACGGTGCGGCGGGCGGCGGTTAGTACCGAAGCCGGTCGTCGACGACCCGCACGGCGTGGCCCGGATGCTGCGTCGCGTACAGCGGGTGCATCAGCATCGGGTGACGGCAGTGCGCGCAGGAGGCCTGCGGCTGGTTCGCCGACGCGAAGGTCAGGTGGTGGCATTCGCTGCAGCGGACCATGTAGCAGGCGCCGATCCAGTTGGCCATACCCACGTAGATCGCGACTGTGGTTCCCGCAGCGAGCACCATGATCAACGCGACCGTGAGCGCTTCATAAACCGTCATGACCGGCACCTCCAAGCTCGCCTATCGCAACGTGACGGATACCTGAAACGGTACTCGCGAAACCTAGGACTTCCTGGCCCGTTTGAAGACCTTGTCCAGTTCTTTACCGTGCAATCCGTTGTTCTCGGCCTTACGGACTTTGTGCAGAACCAGCGGGCAGCGTTTGCAGCGCGGCTTGCTCTTGCAGCACTTTTTCTTGGGCTTCAGGCCGGCGATTTTTGCGGACTTCAACGTGACGGGGCTCTCTCGTTTTCGTGATCGACCGGCCAGCCTGCGAGAATGTCGGTGTGGATTCACGCCCGAGCTTTCGCAATGTCGCCATCGTCGCCCACGTCGACCACGGCAAGACGACCCTAGTCGACGCGATGCTGCGACAGTCCGGTGCCTTGACGCACCGCGGCGACGACGCAGTCGAGCGCCTGATGGACTCCGGTGACCTTGAGAAGGAAAAGGGCATCACCATCCTGGCCAAGAACACCGCGGTACACCGGCACCATGCCGACGGCACCATGACGGTGATCAACGTCATCGACACCCCTGGTCACGCTGATTTCGGTGGCGAGGTGGAGCGTGGCCTGTCCATGGTCGACGGTGTGGTCCTGCTGGTGGACGCCTCGGAGGGGCCGCTGCCGCAGACCCGGTTCGTGCTGCGCAAGGCGCTGGCCGCGCACCTTCCGGTGATCCTGGTGGTCAACAAGACCGACCGGCCCGACGCCCGCATCGCCGAGGTCGTCGAGGAAAGCCACGACCTGCTGCTCGACGTCGCCTCCGACCTCGACGACGAGGCCCAGGCGGCCGCCGAGAAGGCACTGGATCTGCCCACCCTGTACGCCTCGGGCCGGGCCGGCATCGCGTCGACGACGCAGCCCGAAAACGGTGAGAACCCTGACGGCGAGAACCTGGACCCGCTGTTCGACGTGCTCATGGAGCACATCCCGGCACCCTCGGGTGACCCGGAGGCGCCGCTGCAGGCGCTCGTCACCAACCTCGACGCCTCGGCCTTCCTCGGCCGCCTCGCCCTCATCCGCATCTACAACGGCCGGCTCAAGAAGGGCCAGCAGGTCGCGTGGATGCGCGAGGTCGACGGCTCGCCGGTGATCACCAACGCCAAGATCACCGAGTTGCTGGCCACTGAGGGCGTCGACCGCAATCCGACGGAGGAAGCGGCGGCTGGGGATATCGTGGCGGTCGCCGGGATTCCCGAGATCATGATCGGCGACACCCTCGCCGACCCCGACAACTCGCACGCGCTGCCGCGCATCACCGTCGACGAGCCCGCCATCTCGGTCACTATCGGCACCAACACCTCGCCGCTGGCCGGCCGGGTGTCGGGTCACAAGCTGACCGCCCGCATGGTGAAGAACCGTCTCGACGCCGAACTCGTCGGCAACGTGTCGATCCGCATCGTCGACATCGGCCGCCCTGACGCCTGGGAGGTGCAGGGCCGTGGTGAGCTGGCGCTGGCCATCCTCGTCGAGCAGATGCGCCGCGAGGGCTTCGAGCTGACCGTCGGCAAGCCGCAGGTGGTCACCAAGAACATCGACGGCAAGCTGCACGAGCCGTTCGAAGAGCTGACCATCGACTGTCCCGAGGAGTTTGTCGGCTCCATCACCCAGCTGATGGCCAACCGCAAGGGGCGGATGGAACAGATGACCAACCATGCCGCCGGCTGGGTGCGCATGGACTTCGTGGTGCCCAGCCGGGGACTGATCGGCTTCCGCACCGACTTCCTGACCGAGACGCGTGGCACCGGCATCGCCAACGCGGTGTTCGAGGGCTACCGGCCGTGGGCCGGGGAGATCCGGGCCCGCCACACCGGCTCGCTGGTGAGCGACCGGTCCGGGTCGATCACCCCGTTCGCGATGATCCAGCTGGCCGACCGCGGACAGTTCTTCGTCGAGCCGGGCGAGGACACCTACGAAGGCCAGGTCGTCGGGATCAACCCGCGCGCCGAGGATCTCGACATCAACATCACCCGCGAGAAGAAGCTGACGAACATGCGGTCCTCGACCGCCGACGTGATGGAAACCCTGGCCCGGCCCCTGGACCTCGGACTCGAGCAGGCCATGGAGTTCTGCGCCGAGGACGAGTGTGTCGAGGTGACCCCCGAGGTCGTCCGGGTCCGCAAGGTCGAGTTGACCGCCTCGCTGCGGGCTCGGGCCAAGGCACGGGCCAAGGCGCGCGGCTAACTTCCGTTTCGGTCGGCGAACGGCCAGTTATTGCACCGCTTTTCGGGCTTGATGTGCGTTAACTGGCCACTCGCGGTGGGGGCTGCGGCGGTGCGCCTCAGAGCTGAGATGCGCCGGTAGCGATATCCCCCGCGATATCGCCACCGGCGCACCAGTTCTCAGGCCGCGTCGCTCTTGGAAGCGGACTTCTTGCCGGCGCCGTCATCAGTGGTGGCGGAACCGGTGGTGTTGCCGGTGGTGGTTTTGGTGGTGGCTTTGCCCGGGGTCGGGCTGTCGCCGCCACCCTTGAAGCCGAACTTCTCCTTGAGCTGATTGACGCTGGTTCGGAGATCGGTGGTGTCGGGCTTGGTCGGTGCCGACGGGGCCGAGCCCTCGGACACCTTGGTTCCGGTCTGGCGCGTGCTGAAGTTGAGGCTCTCGCGAAGCTGGCTCCGTGCCTTCACGAGGGGCGTCGTCTTCTCGACCGCGGGCTTCTTGACCTCCACCGTTTCCGCCGGGACCTTCTCCGGCGCCGGCGGTGCCGTTTCGACGTCCAGGCTGACCAACGTCTTCGGAGCGGGAAGCTTGCTCACATTGCTGGTGACCAACGTGTTCTGCGGGTTGTTCGGATTCTCACTCGGATCCACGCCGAGCGCCTCGCGGACGACTTCACGGACGGAGTTCGTCGCCTTCCACAACACGTCGTTGCGGAAGTCCTGAATACCGTCGGCCCGGTTGGGCAACAGCGCCTTCAGTCCGATGGGGATTGCCTGCTGGGTCGGACCGGTGCCCATGAAGGAGTCGGCCACCCAAAGTGGTGCGCTGATGTAACTGTCGAGCATGTGGTAGACGGCGACGTTGGGCTCCATGCCGCCGGCGATGTCGATGATCGCCTTGAGCGGTCCGAACGGGGCCAGAGCGAGGCCCTCCACCAGTCGATAGCCGGAGTCGAGGGCGCCCGCAGCGAAACCGGCGAGCGGGGTGAGCACGTCGAGGGGAGTGCTGGTGTCCTCGACCCCGAGGAGGTCGGCGATCGATGATCGGAAACTATCGGTTGCTGCCCACAGCACGTTGTTGCGGAAGGCCTGGATGTCGTCGGCGTGGTCGGGGAACAGCGCCGCCAGGCCCTTGCCGGTGAGTGACGTCTGGTTGATTCCGAGGGCGGGGTCGATGACCCACAGCGGGGCATCGATGACCTGGCGGATCGAGTTGTAGAACGCCTGGGGGTCGCCGTCGGCGATGGCGAGGGCAGCGGCGATGGCGGCCACCGGCAGTTCAGCGATGCCTTGGACGAGACGCAACCCGGATTCGGTGAAACCCTCGAGTGCCGCAATCGGATCCGGTGTCGCCATGAGGTTGATATCCGCAACATGCGCGGCTCGGAGAGCCTCCGGCGCCTGTGCGCCGACCGGTCCGATGGCCGGGCCGATGGCAATCGCGCCTGCCGCGAGTAGTGCTGTGGCTCCTGTCATCGATTGCTTCACACCGACGTGCATGGGTGCCTCCCCCTGTTTTTGGTTGCTCTGGTCGAAACTGACGTCGTCGACGATATCGTCAACCTGAGAATTTCTCAGGTGAATTTCAAATCTTGCACACACAAATACCGTCCGAGCGTCGGAGTTTTCTGGCAAGTTGTGTCATGCAAGCGAATGTCGCGGGCCAATCTGTGAATGGTTTAGCTGAGGAGGGGGAGTAGGCCGGAACCATCTTTCAGGGGTGGCGGGCCGGTCATCGTGACGTCCGCGGTGTCCCGCCAAATAAGCTGGAAGATCTGCATTTCGACGACGCCGAGCGGGTTGCGACGGTAACGTCGACGCGGAGAGCGGCGCGCTCGTCCTTCGCCCCCTGTTTGCAGCGTCGCGTCAAATGCCGGCTCGTGCCGGCCTGCAATGTGCGGCAGCAATCAGATTTGATCTTGTTTCACGTGTCCCGATCGGCCGGGTTTTAGCGCCAAATTTGAATCCATTGCGCTTTTTCGCGCATATTTTCGCCGCGGGTTCACCCTCGCGATGCATGCCCGTCACCATTTGCGGGCCGAGGGGGTGCGTCGCGCGGTCGGTGTGGGGCCAAGTGAGCTTCCGGACGGTCGATACGCTGAGTGGCGTGCCGACACCCCTCCGCCGCGCCCAGTTGACGATCGGGGCGCTCATATCGGTGCCGGCGCTCCTGTTCAGCGGTTGCACCGTGAGCCCGCCGCCGGCTCCGCAGAGCACCGAGACGACCGAGACGACTCCGCCGCCCCCGATGAAGGCGACGCAGATCATCATGGCCATCGATTCGATAGGCCCGGGGTTCAACCCGCACCTGTTGTCGGACCAGTCTCCGGTGAACGCCGCGGTCGCCTCGATGGTGCTGCCGAGTTCCTTCCGGCCGGTACCCGACCCGAAGTCTCCGACGGGCTCGCACTGGGAGCTCGATCCGACTCTGCTCGAATCGGCCGAGGTGACCAACCAGAACCCGTTCACGGTCACCTACAAGATCCGTCCGGAAGCGCAATGGACCGACAACGCGCCCATCGCCGCCGACGACTACTGGTACCTCTGGCGCCAGATGGTCAGCCAACCGGGAGTCGTCGACCCGGCCGGCTATGACCTGATCACCGGTGTGCAGTCGGTGGAGGGCGGCAAGCAGGCGGTGGTCACCTTCTCCCAGCCCTATCCCGCGTGGCGGGAGCTGTTCAACGACATCCTTCCGGCCCACATCGTCAAGGACATTCCCGGTGGCTTCGGCGCCGGTCTGGCCCGTGCGATGCCGGTCACCGGCGGGCAGTTCCGGGTGGAAAGCATCGACCCGCAACGCGATGAGATCCTGCTCGCCCGCAACGACAGATATTGGAGCGCGCCGGCCAAGCCTGACCTGGTGTTGTTCCGGCGTGGTGGAGCACCGGCTGCCCTCGCCGACTCCATCCGCAACGGCGACACCCAGGTGGCCCAGGTTCACGGTGGCGCAGCCACTTTCGCGCAGCTGAGCGCGATCCCCGATGTTCGCACCGCCAGGATCGTGACACCGCGGGTGATGCAGTTGACGCTTCGCGGAGGGCAGCCCACCCTGGCCGAAGCCCAGGTGCGCAAGGCAATCCTGGGTCTGATCGATGTCGACCTGTTGGCCTCGGTTGGCGCGGGCGACGACAACACGGTGACGTTGGCGCAGGCGCAGGTACGCTCACCATCGGATCCCGGCTACGTACCGACAGCTCCTCCGGCGATGTCGCGGGAGGCTGCGCTTGATCTGTTGCGCGGCGCGGGTTACCAGATCGAGCCCGCGGCTGAGCCGCCCGCTCCGGGCGCGCCGCCGGCGCCGGACAACGGCAGGCAGCGCATCACCAAGGACGGCGCCGCGCTGACGCTGGTGCTCGGTGTGGCGTCCAACGATCCGACGTCGGTCGCCGTCGCCAACACCGCGGCCGATCAGCTGCGCAACGTCGGAATCGACGCCTCGGTGCTGGCCCTGGACCCGGTTGCACTCTATGGAGATGCGCTGACCAACAACCGGATCGACGCCGTAGTCGGCTGGCATCAGGCCGGAGGGGACCTGGCCACCAGCCTCGCATCGCGCTACGGCTGCCGGGCGTTGGAGGCGACCGCCGTCTCGACCGCGGTCCCCGGGGTCACTCCCTCGTCGTCACCGAAGCCCACCACCACGGTGGCACCCCCGGCGCCGAGCACCACACCGACGCCCGCTCAGCCCATTCCGGCTCCGGAGTCAGGTGATCTGGTGCAGGCGCCCAGCAACATCACCGGGATCTGTGATCACAGCATTCAGCCGAAAATTGATGCAGCACTGGATGGTTCGCAGAATATCGCCGAGGTGATCCAGGCTGTCGAGCCGCGCCTGTGGAACATGTCGACAGTTCTTCCGATCCTGCAGGACACGACGATCGTTGCCGCAGGACCGAGTGTGCAGAACGTCAGTCTGACCGGTGCCGTGCCCGTCGGCATCGTCGGCGACGCGGGAAGCTGGACCAAGGGGCGATAGCAGGCGTGCAGTGGGCCTCCTCATGCGAGGAGGCCCACTGACTGGTGTGAATCAGGATGCGTCGCCCGATCCTGACGATGACGAGCCACCGCCGGAGTTCGCCGCGCGGTGCTTGCCGGCCTTGGCGCTCTTGCCGCTCAGCCCCTCGGTGGCCTTCTTCAGCCCGTCCGTCACGCTCTTGACGGACCCCTGAAGGCCCTCACGGACCTGTTTGGCCGAGCCGGACCGGTTGGTCGACAGCGCCTTGCCGGGTTCGGCCTTGAGACTGTCCTTCACCACCGGAGTGGAGACGCTGGACGGTGATTTCGTCGCAGCGGAATCACCTGCAGCAGTTTCGGTTTCAGCAGGTGCGGCCACAACCGGAGCCGCCTCGACCGGCGCGGCGGCAGGTGCCGGTGACACAACGGCGGCCTTCGGGCTGACATCCAGTGTCACGACCTTCGCCGCGGACGTCAGGGTTGCGTCCGCTGCCGTGCGCGCGGCGTCAGCGGCTGGTGGTGGTGTGATCGCGGCAGCGATGAGCTCGCGGGCCTGTCGCAGGGTGCTCAGCAGGCCGAGGCTGGGACCGAACACGCCGCCGCCGAGCGCGTCGCCGTTGAGGAACGCATCCGCGACGACGGCAGGACCGCCGAGCATCGCGTTGACGACACCCAGCGCATCGCCCGCCGTGGCAGAGTCAACGATGTCCTGGCCGACGTTTCCCGCCACCGTGACTGTCCGGTAGGCGACGTTGAGCAGGCCCAGTGCGGGCAGTGCCACAATCGCCGGGTTGCTCAGCACGTTGGCCAGGTTCTGCACCGGCTGCCTGATGGCATTGATGGCAGGTTCGAGCAACGGAAGCACCGCCCCGGCCACCGGGGTGAGGAATGCGCTCCAGAGGTTGGACACCGCGCCGTTGATATTGCCCGCGAGGAGATCGGTCATCGAGGCCTGCAGCAGCGACGGGATGCTCCAGGGATTCGACGGGTCCAGCGCGTTGCCCAGTGCGGTCGCGGAGCCCTGCAAGGCCGTGAAGAGCGATCCCGCCGTGGTGAGCTGATTCGTGATCACCTGCAGCAGGATGGGCGCGGGATCGGTCACCTCCGTGCCGATCAGGGCTGACACGTTGGCGATCGTGTTCGCGAACAGGTCCGCATAGGCCTGGATTGGATCGGTTGCTGCAGACAGGCTCACCGCGGCCGACGAGACTGCCGGAACCGCGATGTCGGGCATCGGCGGAGCGACCGGACTCATCGCGATGGCACTGGCTCCGAACAACGCGACGCCAGCGGCGAGATAGGGACGAGCTGCGACTTGCATTGCTTCTCCTCTAGATGGATCCAATCCCCGACGAGGCTGAAGCTACCTGAGAGTAACTTTACAAATTTGCAGTTTTGAAAAGTTGCCGCCGACGAGCCCGGGGCGGCCAATGGAGTCGTGAGCAAGGTGAACTAGCTGCTAGATGGCGGTGGTTAGGTGTTCTTGAAAATGCCGCGAGGCCTGGCCTGCCGAGGAGGCCGGTAGCTGTCGCCAATGGCCGTTGAATATAACGAGTTCGCTGGTTCCGTCGTTCACTGGAGAAAGTCATGTGAAACACCGCGCGAGCGGGGCGATCTTGATGTTTGCGAAATCAACGGTTCCAGGCGCCGCGCGGCGGCCGTCTCCCGGGCTCTCGAGCGGGATTGGGGGCGGGTTGCCCGCTGAGCTGCAGACCGCACCGGCGAGTTCGCCATGCCGTTGCTGGGGCAATGAAAAGTCGGAGGCGCACATTTTGCGTCAAGCGGGTCCGCAGCGCCCCGGCGGGGCGCACAGCTGAGTGGAGGCTGAGAACTTCCGAAGAAGCGAAAGGCCCTCTCCATCGGGTCGATGGAGAGGGCCTGGCGCTGGTGCTGGGGTTACTTGTCGGAGCCCTTGTCAGAGCCGCTGGACGACTCAGACTTCTTCTGAGCGCCCTTCTGGGCGCCGGCCTTGTCCTTCTTCAGCCCGTCGGTCAGCTTCTTGACGGCGGACTTCACCTGGGTGCGGACGGCCTTGGCGGAGTTCGCCTTTTCCTGCCCCTTGGCGGCCTTCGGCGATGCCTTCGTCGACAGCTTGGTGACGGCCTTGGTGGTGTCGTCACTGTCGCTCGCGTCCGTACCGGTGCCGGCGGAGTCTGCGGCGTCGGCGCTCGGCGCAGCCGCACCATCGGCGGCGTCCGAGACGGTGTCAGGGGCGGCACCATCGACGGCGTCAGAGGCATTGCCCGCGTTGGTAACTGGGGCCGATGCGGGCGTCTCTTCCTTCAGGGTCGAGACCTCGATCGTCGCGGGTGCCTGGGCAGTCAGGGCCTTGGCGGTCGGGAGCTCGATCGGTGGGTCGAACGGCTTGGGCTTGAGCTGCTTGAAGGCGTTGGCGAAGGTGTCCTCGATGTAGTTGCCCATGGAGATCGTCGCATCGGTCTGGAAGACCACACTCTCGGCGAAATCGGCGATGCCGTGTTGGAGCGCGTTGATCACCTTGACCGGATCGCCGGTGGTGACGGCGTTCACCACGTCCTGAGCTCCGACGAGAGCCTGCTTCAGAATGGCGCGCGGCTGACCGTCCAGGTCGTACCCGACACCGACGGTGGCGGCGGCCAGTCCGATCACGACACCGAGTGCGGCCTCCGATGCAGCGTCGATGAGCGGTTGCGGAATGTTGAGTACATGCCCGACCGCGTTGATCTCGGGGGACACCGCGAAGATCAAGATGTTGATGATGGGCTGCATCCCGTCCAACACCAAGCCGTCGAGCGCACCGCCGGGATCACCGGCGGCGATCTTCGCCATCGCGGCCTCGAGTCCGGCGGGCAGGCCGGCGCCCAAGTCGCTCAAGGCTTCACTGAGAGCGGTCCCGGCCGCAGACGTGGTTTCACCGAGTGCTGCGAGGTTGGGGCCGAAATTCTGGGCCGCGATGACAGCGTCGGCCAGTACCTTCGCGATCTGCCACGCCGGCGGAGTGGACAGCGCCACCTGGTAACCGGCGACCGCGTTCTCGACGAGCTGCTTTGCGATCGGTGCCGGGTTGGTGGTCTGGCGCTCGATGATGTTGCTGATCATCGTCTGCGTGGCGGCGAACGCGGGCTCGAAAACCGTCAGCGGGTTGTCCACGCCGGCGGTCAGGGCGACCGGCATGTGTACCGGTGAGAGGGTCGGCACGGACGGGGCCATCGGGCTGACTGCGATGGCGCTGGCACCCACGAGTGCCACGCCGGCGGCCAGGTATGACCGTGAAGCGAGCTGCATTGAATCTCCTTACGGGAGCGTAACTAACGTCGGCGCAGAAGTTACCCCAAAGTAAGTTGGGTTGTCTGCAAATTTTCTTAACTAATTTTCAGCTCGCAGGAACCCTCGTGGGGCTCCGCAAATGAACCCCGGGTATCTGAGATATTGCTGGTAGTCGGGATTTCCCGTGGTCGTACCAGTCCATTACGAAACTGGTCGTAGCGTTATGGGGCATGACATCGGCCTGTTGTAGCAAACAGTTGGCTGGTCATGTCACTAGGTTGCCAGCGAAGGTGTGATCGACGAGTCCGGCCAGGTTACCCAGCAGTAATGTCGCCGGGGTGGCGGCTGGAAAGTTAGCGCGCACACAGTGGACATTGCGGTGTGATCTGTAAAACACGGCCACCATCGATGCGGCGCCGCCCACTAATGGGACCAGCGGTCTCGGTATTCGCACCGTGCTTGCGTCGGCAACTATGTGGCAGGCTCGGTCAGTTTCAAAATCTACGGATTTCGTTGCCGAGTTTGCCTGGTCTAATCAGTCGACCATTACCTCGTGGTGCTTCTCGGCAAGCGATTGCAGCCCGTGGGCCGCGAGCGCGGCGGCGAGGAACGGCAGCAGTACCCAGTACGGCGGACGGGCCAACTCCCAGACAAAAAGTGCCGCCCAGATGGGAGCCCGCTGCGTCACCGCAAGCACGCCGGCGGCACAAGTCAGCGACACCGCGGCGATGCTCACGGTGTGTTCGGTCCAGGTGTTGATCGACAGAGCGATCACGGACCCGAGGGCCGCACCGGTCGCGAGCGACGGCGTCAGCATGCCGCCCACCGCGCCCGCACGTAGAAAGATCGCCGTCAGGAGCGGCTTCAGCAGCAGGATCGCCGCGGCCGAGCCCACCGTCAGGGCGCTGTTCAGGCTGACCGTGAGAATGCTCTTGCCGTTGCCCGGCAGCTCCGGCAACCACACCGAACCCAGGCCCACCAACAGCCCGGCGAGGGCAATGCCGGGGATTATCAGCCACGACGTGACCGGCGCGGCGGGTCGCGCGATCGCCATGATCCGGTTGAAGGCGGCCCCCACCGCGAATGCCAGCGGTGCCATCACCAAGGCGAAAGCGGTGAGTAGATAGGACAATTCAGGCTTCGGCCAATCGAGCGGAGCCCGCACATGGGTCACCGGCGATGCAACTGCCACAGCGAGCGCCGAGGTGATCAACGCGGCGCCGACGGCTCGCGGGTGCCACGTGTGCATCATGATCCGGATCGTGAACAGGGCGCCACCGACCGGGACGCTGTACACCGCGCCGAGTCCGGCCCCTGCGGCGCAGGCGAGCAGAATCTCGCGGTCGTGGGGCGTCAGTGCCCACCGGGACGTTCCGACGTCACCGAGCACCGCAGCCATCTGACGCGGCGCGCCCTCACGGCCCAGGGACGCGCCCGCGCCGACGACCAGAACCTGCAGCCCGGCATCGACCGTCATCGCTACCCGGGGGATGGGTCGGTGATCGGCGATGGTCGAGGCGAGTCCGGGTACCACGTAGTGCCGGCGCAGAATCCACCAGCCGAAACCGGCCAGTGCGCCACCGATCATCGGTCCGACCGTGCGTCGCACCGGGCTGCTGCCGGTGACACCGTCGAGCAGCGAGCCGAACGTGAAGTCATAGGTGAGGTGCTCGACGAAGTGCAGAAGGACCGTCGTCGCCATCCCCGCGACGCCCGCCAACAGCCCGATCACGACGATGCTGCAGCCGAACTCAAGCTCGCGCCGGGTCACTCGAGTGAATGTAGGCGCGGAGGTGGGGCAGCGCTCGACTTTCTGCGCCGCCCACGGCCCGTCGCTATCGTCAGTCACGATGCCCAGCGAAACGCCCCGACTGTTGTTCGTTCACGCCCACCCGGACGACGAGACCCTCACCACCGGCGCCACGATCGCGCACTACGCAGCGCGCGGTGCCGACGTCCGGGTGGTCACGTGCACCCTCGGAGAGGAGGGGGAGGTCATCGGCGACCGCTACGCCCTGTTGGCCGTCGACCAAGCCGATCAACTCGGCGGATACCGGATCAGCGAGCTGACCAAGGCCCTGAGCGCACTCGGCATCGGGGCACCGCACTTCCTGGGCGGCCCCGGCCGATGGCGGGACTCGGGCATGGAGGGCTCACCGGCGCGCAAGCAGCAGCGCTTCATCGACGCCGATTTCGACGAAGCCGTGAGCGAACTCGTGCGCATCATCGAGGAGATGCGACCGCACGTCGTCGTCACCTACGACCCGGACGGCGGGTATGGGCACCCCGACCACAAGCAAGCCCACCGCGTCACCACCGCGGCCGTCGCGGCCGCCGGATGGGCCGTGCCCAAGTTCTATTGGACGGTCATGGCCAGCTCCGCGATGCGGGCCGGCCTCCAGAGCCTGCGGGACGTGCCGACCGACTGGATCCGGATCGATGTCGGAGATGTTCCCTTCGGATACGCCGACGACCGGATCGACGCCGTCGTCGACGCCGCCGCCCAGTTGCCCGCCAAGATCGCCGCGATGCGCGCGCACGCCACCCAGGTCACCGTCGCCGCCGACGGCAGCGCCTTCGCCCTGTCCAACAACCTCGCCCTGCCACTGCTCGGTGAGGAGCACTATGTGCTGGTTTCGGGCGACGCGGGCGAGCGCGACGCACGCGGGTGGGAAACCGACCTGCTGACCGGACTGAACGTGCAATAGCCAAAACCGGACGAGGTAAGCTCGCCACTCAGAAGCGTCGAAGGGACATTCATGGACCCCGATCTGGATCCGAATCTGCAGCACTGGCAGGACCGTTTTGACAACTACCAGTGGGTGGTGGGTTCGATGGTCGGACTGCTCGACAGCATTCCCACCTGACCCCGCCCTCGGACCTTGTGCTGGGTCGTATCGTCCTGGCACTGCTCGCGGTTGACGGCATCATCTCTGCCGTCGTAGGCGCACTTCTGCTGCCTACGTTTCTTGGACCGATCCCGTTCCCGGTGAGCGCGCTGGCGGCCGGAGCGGTCAACACCGCGCTCGTATGGGCAGCCATGTACTGGACCGACTCCATGCGGATGGCGGCGCTGCCACTGTGGACCTGGCTGGCCGCCGTCGTCGCGATGACCTTCGGTGGGCCCGGCGGCGACATCATCTTCGCCGGCCCAGGACTGATGGCCTACAGCTCGCTGATATTCATCGCCGCCGGTGCGCTACCACCGGTGGCGATGCTGCGACGGCGTCTCCGCCCCTGACCTACTTGTTGCGGTCCTTCTTCGCCTTGCCGGTGTCGCCGGAGTTCTTGGACTGCTTGGCATCCTTGGGCTTTGCGTCCTTGGGTGCAGCTGTCTTATCCGTCTTGTCCGCCTTGGTCTTCGGCTTCGGCGCCACGTTCTTCACGGCCGTCGTCACCGCGTCACGTGCGTCGTCGCCGGCCTTCGTCGCGTCCGTTGTGGCCTTGTCGACCGCTGCGCGGACGCCTTGTCGCACCGAACGGGCCGCCGGCTTGCCGGCCGAGACCTGGTCGGTGTCGGTCTTGACGGCTTCTTCTGTGTCAGCGTCGGTGACAGCCGTGTCGGCAACGGTGTTCCGCAGCGACTGACGGACCGAGCGCGGGACCACGCCGATCTCGTCGGTGACCTGCTTGAACTGCTGACCGACGTTGCCCGCAACATCGTTGACGGTCTCGTTCAGGCCGGTCGCGAGGTTCTCTGAAGCGTTCTCGATGTTATCGATGGCGCCTTCGACGGCCTGGTCGACCGAGCTTCCGGCAACTTCTGTGACCGGCGTCTTTTCGGTCGCCGCCGCTTGCTCTTTGAGCCGGTCGGCGAGGGTCGCGAGACCGGTCCCCTCGGTCAGTGACTTGACTGCCGTGGCGAAGTCGTCGCGGGCCTTGGTGATCGCATCGGTGAGGTGGGTGAGCGGGTTCTGGGCGGCGCCTTCGAGGGCTGCTGTCGGTGCGGCGAGCGTGCTGGCCAGGAACGGTCCCTGCAGCGGCGGACGCGGCGGCAGGGGGATTGGCGGCAGCGGGATGAACGTGCCGACGACGTCGATGCCCAGCCACGCGACAGCCAGGACGGCATCCACGCCGAAGTCGGCGAGGTTCTGGATGATGCCGCCGTCACCGCGCAACCAGTCGGTGAAGTTGTAGACCCCGCTGGCGACGAGGGATTGGCCAAATGTGTAGGCGTCCATGAGCAGGCCGCCGGCCCATCCACCAACCCACGGAATCCATCCGAGTGCGTATGCGCCGACTTCGAATCCCCACTGCACCCAGGGCTCGACCGTCCCATAGACCTGGTCGATCGTGTTGGCCAGGTTGGGGGCGATCGCGATCGCGGTCGGTGCCGCGGTGACATTGCCGGTCGCCGCGGCGGCTGGCGCCGCGCCGAAAGCCGGAGCCGAGCCTGTCTGACCCGAGAGATTCGGCGCCACCGCGGCGGTCATCCGGCTCGCCGCGGCGAGCAGATCCACCATCGCCTGCGTCAGCTGCGGCTGAGTCGATGTCGGGTGTGCAGGGACTGCAATGTCGGCCGGGGCGGCCTGTACCGGGGTGAGTGCGATGGCGGTGGCGGTGGCTGCGGCGGCTCCCGCTACGAGATACGTACGAACACTTGTGGACATCACGACTCCCTCGGTATCCCCTTCCCGACGGAAACAACTTACGCGGTCGGCAACCCATTCGTCGCACCTTTAAGTTGTGTGTCCAGTAAGGGCCCCGCATTGCAGTGACTTGCACGGTCTACTGTGGCCGGTATGCCGGGCGCATTGGTTTCAGAATGTGAGACGCGTGGATGATCGTGCACAACGACGGGGTTACACGGAAGTGGCTCTGAACCCCCAGCACGGCGCCGATCTGCCCACCCCGGCCGTCCCACCGAAGTCTGCTGCGCCCAGCGCGCCGCCCACTTCGGCAGCTCTGCGCCGGGTGTTGCGCCGGGCCCGTGACGGCGTGACCCTCAATGTGGACGAGGCCGCGATCGCCATGACCGCCCGTGGCGAGGATCTGGCCGATCTGTGTGCCAGTGCCGCCCGGGTGCGCGATGCGGGCCTGGAATCGGCGGGCCGGCGTGGAGCCAGCGGTCGGCTTCCGGTCAGTTATTCGCGCAAGGTCTTCATCCCCGTCACGCATCTGTGCCGCGACACCTGCCACTACTGCACCTTCGTGACCGTGCCCGGCAAGCTGCGCGCCCAGGGCATGGGCATGTACATGGAGCCCGACGAGATTCTCGATGTCGCCCGCCGGGGCGCCGAGCTGGGCTGCAAGGAGGCGTTGTTCACCTTGGGCGACCGTCCCGAGGAACGCTGGGACGAGGCCCGGCAGTGGCTCGACGAGCGCGGCTACGACTCCACGCTGGACTACGTGCGGGCCATGGCCATCCGCGTGCTCGAGGAGACCGGCCTGCTGCCGCATCTCAATCCGGGCGTGATGAGCTGGTCCGAGCTGTCTCGGCTGAAGCCCGTCGCACCGTCGATGGGCATGATGCTGGAGACCACCTCCCGGCGCCTGTTCGAGGTCAAGGGCGAGGCGCATTACGGCAGTCCCGACAAGGACCCAGCGGTGCGGCTGCGCACCCTGGACGACGCCGGCCGGTTGTCCATCCCGTTCACCACCGGCCTGCTGGTCGGAATCGGCGAGACCCTGACCGAACGTGCCGAGACGATGCACGCAATCCGCAAGTCCCACAAGGAGTTCGGGCACGTTCAGGAAGTGATCGTGCAGAACTTCCGGGCCAAGGACCACACCGCCATGGCGTCGACGCCCGATGCCGGGATCGACGACTTCATCGCGACGATCGCGGTGACCCGCCTGGTGCTGGGGCCGAAGATGCGTATCCAGGCACCGCCGAATCTGGTGTCGCGCGACGAATGCCTGGCGCTCATCGGCGCCGGTGTCGACGACTGGGGCGGTGTGTCACCGCTGACCCCCGATCACGTCAACCCCGAACGGCCCTGGCCGGCACTGGACGATCTCGCCGACGTCACCGGCGAGGCCGGCTACGACCTGGTGCAGCGACTCACCGCCCAACCGCAGTACGTGCAGGCCGGTGCGGCCTGGATCGATCCGCGGGTGCGCGGGCACGTCGACGCGCTCGCCGACCCCGACACCGGGTTCGCCCTCGACGTCAACCCGGTAGGGCGGCCGTGGCAGGAACCCGACGAAGCATCAGAATCGTTGGGCCGCACCGATCTGCACTCCGCGATCGACTCCGAAGGCAGGCTCACCGAGACCCGAAGCGACCTCGACAGCGCGTTCGGCGACTGGGAGTCGATCCGCGCCAAGGTGCACGAACTGGCCGCCCGCGCGCCCGAACGCGTCGACACCGACGTGCTGGCCGCATTGCGTTCCGCCGAACGTGATCCGGGCGGCTGCAGCGACGACGAGTACCTCGCGTTGGCCACCGCGGACGGTCCGGCGCTGGACGCGGTTGCCGCCCTGGCGGATTCGCTGCGCCGCGATGTCGTAGGCGACGACGTCACCTACGTCGTCAACCGCAACATCAACTTCACCAACATCTGCTACACCGGCTGCCGGTTCTGCGCCTTCGCGCAACGCAAGGGCGACGCCGACGCCTACTCCCTGTCCACCGCCGAGGTGGCCGACCGGGCCTGGGAAGCGCACGTCGCCGGTGCCACCGAAGTCTGCATGCAGGGCGGCATCGACCCCGAGCTTCCCGTCACCGGTTACGCCGACCTGGTGCGGGCCGTCAAGGCCCGCGTGCCCTCGATGCACGTGCACGCGTTCTCGCCCATGGAGATCGCCAACGGCGTCACTCGCAGCGGGTTGTCCGTACGCGAATGGCTGACGTCGCTGCGCGAGGCCGGGCTGGGATCGATCCCCGGCACGGCCGCCGAGATCCTCGACGACGAGGTGCGTTGGGTGCTCACCAAGGGCAAGCTGCCGGCCTCGGAGTGGATCAACGTGGTGACGACCGCGCACGAGGTTGGGCTGCGCTCGTCGTCGACGATGATGTACGGCCACGTCGATACGCCCAAGCACTGGGTGGGCCACCTCAACGTGCTCCGCGGCATCCAGGACCAGACCGGCGGCTTCACCGAGTTCGTGCCGCTGCCGTTCGTGCATCAGTCTTCGCCGCTGTACCTGGCCGGCGGCTCCCGCCCCGGGCCGACACACCGCGACAACCGCGCGGTCCACGCACTGGCCCGGATCATGTTGCACGGCCGGATCCCGTCGATTCAGACGAGTTGGGTCAAGCTCGGTGTCGAACGCACCCAGGTGATGCTGCGCGGCGGTGCCAACGATCTCGGCGGCACGTTGATGGAGGAGACCATCTCCCGGATGGCCGGTTCCGAGAACGGCTCGGCCAAAACTGTGGCCGAGCTCGTCGCGATCGCCGAGGGCATCGGCCGCCCTGCCCGTCAACGCACCACGGATTACTCGCCGCTGGCGGCCTGACGCTCGCCACCGAAACTACGAAAGCGCGCTTGCCCGCGTCAGGCAGTTGACATCGTGCCCGTCGCCCGAGGTTCCGGAGTCCATCAGCCGCCCATCGAGGATCTCGCAGGTGAGGCTGGATGCGTCGCCGATTACCGGATCGGCACCGACCATCTGGTCACCGACGCCACTGCTGACCAACTGGGCTCGGCCGCCACAATGGGAGGCGGTCTGTAGGGTGCCCGCCGCACCGGATGGCGCCGTGATGTCGATGCAATTCGCGCCCGTCCAGGTGACGACGGTGGTGTAGCCGGAGCCCGTAATAACCGGAGCCATCGGGGCTTGGTTGGCCGGGCCCGTCGTGACCGGCGCGCCGCCGTAGAGCGGGAGTCCGCCGCCGCCAGATACTGATGCGCCGCCACCTCCACCGGTCTCGCAGGCCACACCATCGCCATCGCGGTCCAGCTTCGAGCTGTAACCGGGCTGCCCCGCGTAGAGGGGTGCGGCACCGGCGGCGCGAGCCGCAGCGCAGTTTGGATAGGCGCCGGCGACTGGCGCTGTGACGAGGCCGGTCGTTGCTGCGGCACATGCCGTGGCGGCGATAAGAGTGCGCATACCTGGGGATCCGATCTTGAAATTGACTGTGACGCAAATTGCGGATCAGAGAATGATGCGCCCTGCGTCCGAGGATCGGCAGAAAAATCCCGAAAATGGGGAATTGAATCGGACCACGGTCCGGTTATTTCTGCTGAAGGTGCCGGAACGACCGGGCCGCACAACCCAAGGAGACACCATGACCGTCGCAGTAGCTACCGACCTGACCGCAGGCACCTGGGCCATCGACCCCGTGCACTCGTCGATCAACTTTTCCGTCCGCCACCTCATGGTGAGCAAGGTCCGCGGCAGCTTTGAGACGTTCAGTGGCGCGATCACCGTCGCCGAGGACGGCACGCCGTCGGTAAGCGCCACCATCGACGTCAACTCCATCGACACCCGCAACGAGCAGCGCGACGCGCACGTGCGGTCCGCAGACTTCTTCGACGCCGACAATCACCCGACTGCCACCTTCGTCTCCACCGGCGTGCGCCCCGACGGTGACGACTACATCGTCGACGGCGACTTCACCCTCAAGGGAGTGACCAAGCCAGTTTCCCTCAAGCTCGAGTACAACGGTGTCAACCCCGGCATGGGCCAGGGTCCGGTCGCCGGTTTCGAGGCTTCGGTCGTGTTGAACCGCAAGGACTTCGGCATCGACATCGACATGCCGCTGGAGACCGGCGGCACCGTCGTCGGCGACAAGGTCACCATCACCCTCGAAATCGAGGCTCTCAAGCAGGCGTGATCCGCCGCTCGACCGACCGCTTTGTCACGCTGGAGTGGTTCTCGGAAACGAGGGCCACTCCAGCGTGACAATGGTGCGTCGGGAGTGGTACGTCGGGAGTGGTGCGTCGGGAGTGGCGCCGTCGTTTCAGTGCCGGCCCACGTGGGACTCGGCCCTCATCCTTTCGACCATATGCGGGTAGTGCAGTTCGAAAGCCGGCCGCTCGGAACGGATCCGGGGCAACTCGGTGAAGTTGTGCCGCGGGGGCGGGCAACTGGTGGCCCACTCCAGTGAGTTGCCGTAGCCCCACGGGTCGTCGACGACGACAGGTTCGCCGTAGCGCCAGCTCTTGAAGACGTTCCATACGAACGGCAACATCGACACGCCCAGGGTGAAGGCGCCGATGCTCGAAACCACATTGAGCGTGGTGAAACCGTCCGACGGCAGGTAGTCGGCATAACGGCGGGGCATGCCCTCGTTGCCCAGCCAGTGCTGCACCAGGAATGTGGTGTGAAAACCGATGAACGTCAACCAGAAATGGATCTTGCCCAGGCGCTCGTCGAGCAACCGGCCGGTCATCTTCGGGAACCAGAAGTACACCCCTCCGAACGAGGCGAACACGATGGTGCCGAACAGCACGTAGTGGAAGTGTGCGATCAGGAAGTAGGTGTCGGTGACGTGGAAGTCGATCGGCGGGCTGGCCAGCATGACTCCGGACAGTCCACCGAGCAGGAAGGTGACCATGAAGCCCACGGAGAACAGCATGGGTGTTTCAAAGGTCAACTGCCCCTTCCACATCGTGCCGATCCAGTTGAAGAACTTGATACCTGTCGGCACTGCGATGAAGTACGACATCAGCGAAAAGAACGGCAGTAGAACGGCTCCCGTTGCGAACATGTGGTGGGCCCAGACCGCCATCGACAAGGCGCCGATGCTGATCGTCGCATAGACCAGCGTGGTGTAGCCGAACAGCGGCTTGCGGGAGAACACCGGGATGATCTCGGTGACGATGCCGAAGAACGGCAACGCCACCACGTAGACCTCGGGATGGCCGAAGAACCAGAACAGGTGCTGCCACAGGATGGCTCCGCCGTTGGCGGGGTCGTAGATGTGGGCACCGAGGTGCCGGTCGGCGGCCAGGCCGAACAATGCCGCGGTCAGCAGCGGGAACACCATCAGCACCAGAATGCTGGTGACGAGGATGTTCCAGGTGAAGATCGGCATCCGGAACATCACCATGCCGGGCGCGCGCATACACACCACGGTGGTGATCATGTTGACCGCGCCGAGGATGGTCCCCAGCCCGGCCACGGCCAGGCCCAGGATCCACAGGTCGCCGCCGGCGCCGGGGGAGTGGATGGCGTTACTGAGTGGTGCGTAGCCGGTCCAGCCGAAGTCTGCGGCGCCTCCAGGGGTGATGAAACCCGCGAGCGCAATGAGCGCGCCGAACACGAACAGCCAGAACG
The DNA here is from genome assembly GCF_058270075.1 of Mycobacterium shunyiense. Lineage (NCBI taxonomy): Bacteria > Bacillati > Actinomycetota > Actinomycetes > Mycobacteriales > Mycobacteriaceae > Mycobacterium > Mycobacterium shunyiense. The sequence goes on from NZ_JBZDPU010000029.1 coordinate 34,232, forward strand.
AAAGCGCGTTGAGCCGCGGGAACGCGACGTCGGGCGCACCGATCTGTAGGGGCAGCACGAGGTTGGCGAACCCGAACACGATCGGGGTGGCGTAGAACAGCAGCATCACGGTGCCGTGCATGGTGAACAACTGGTTGTACTGCTCGGTGGACAGGAACTGGAGCCCGGGTTCGGCAAGTTCGGTGCGGATGAACAACGCCATCAATCCACCGGTGAAGAAGAAGACGTAGCAGGCGACCATGTACATGATTCCGATCAGCTTGTGATCGGTGGTCGTGATGAGCTTGTAGACCAGGTTTCCGCGAGGCCCCAGGCGCGGCGGGAAAGGCCGCGTACTGACGAGGTCGGTGCCGATGGATGAGGTTGTGTGTGCCGTCATCGCGTTGCTCCAGTTTTTACAAACAAACCTTGTATAAACTATGGGCCATGACATACGTGATCGGCAAGCCATGTGTCGATGTGATGGACCGCGCGTGCGTCGAGGAATGCCCGGTCGACTGCATCTACGAGGGCGCCCGTGCGCTCTACATCCATCCCGACGAGTGTGTGGACTGCGGCGCCTGCGAACCCGTCTGCCCGGTCGAGGCCATCTATTACGAGGACGACCTGCCCGACGAGTTCGAGGCCTACAAGGAGGACAACGACGCGTTCTTCTCCGAGACGCTGCCGGGACGGGACGAGCCGTTGGGTTCGCCCGGCGGGGCGGCCAAACTGGGGCCGGTGGCCGCCGACGCGCCGCTGGTGGCGAGCCTGCCGCCGCAACAGCCATGAACGCGCCGCGGGGAAGGCGCCGCGATGTCCTGATGCTGCTGCGCGACAGCGATGCGCCGATGAGCATCGCGGCCATCGCGGAAAAACTCGATGTGCACGTCAACACCGTGCGATTCCACCTCGACGCGCTGCTCGAGCAGGAACAGATCCGCCGCGTCACCGGGGCACGCGACAAGCCTGGGCGACCGCCACAGCTGTTCGCCGCGGTCCGCGGCATGGACCCTGGCGGTCCGCGCCACTACCGGTTGCTCGCCGAGGCATTGGCCGAGTCGGTGGCCGCGCAAGCGCCGGGCGCGGGCACCGGTGAGGCCGGGCGCAAGATGGGTGCCCAGTTGGCGGCCTCCCGTTCCGATGCGGCCGATGGAACAGCCGTCGAGAAGTTGGTCGACCTGCTCGACGACCTCGGCTTCGCCCCCGAGGCCGACGCCGCAGGCTCCGAAATCTCCTTGCGGCACTGCCCATTTCTGGAAATTGCACGGGAACGCCCCGAGGTGATCTGCCCGATTCACCTGGGCCTGATGCAGGGGGCGATGACGTCCTGGGACGCGCCGGTCACGGTCGACGGCCTGCTCCCGTTCGTGGAGTCCGACCGGCGCGTTGCACAACTGAGCGGCTGATCAGCGGCTAGGGCGTGTCTGACAAAACTAGAAGCCAGAGGGTGACGGCGCGTAGGACAGCTGCTGCCCGGTAGAC